>NZ_JBVJRL010000004.1:27123-562406 GCF_055607665.1 Streptomyces sp. NPDC036984 | reverse complement strand
GCTGGGTCATGTCGATGCGTGCCAGGGCGGCCTGCGAGTGCCGCAGGATCGCCTCGGTGGCGCCCCAGGCGACCAGGGCGATGGGCCGCTGGCCGAGCGTGGTGGTGCTGTGCTGCGGGGTGCTTACGGTCGTCGTGATCGCTAAGCTAGAACCTCAAGTGTGGTTGAGGTCAAGGCTGGTTCAGATCATCATGGCTGCGACGGTGCAGCGCCAGTGGGTGTCAGAAGCTCCTGCGCGGTGGCGCTGCCGCCATGAGATGCGAGGAACTTGCCGTGCGTCAAGTGGCAACTATGCTGGTCGCAGTCCTCAACGAGCGGCTGTGGCCAGCACTTTCGCAACAGACCCTAGCTCTCTCTGCCGGCCCCCGGCGTCAGTGGTGCAGCGCCCCCGACTCCTCCGGCACGTGGGACGTGATCACCCGGCCCGCCGACGGAGTCTCCCGGCGGCGGTCCACCGCGTACGCCAGGCTCGCCACACCCAGGCCCAGGACCGCCAGGGCCGCGCCGGCGAGGGCCGGGGAGGTCGTGCCGAAGCCCGCCGCGAGGGCGAGGCCGCCGATCCAGGCGCCGCCGGCGTTGGCCAGGTTGAAGGCCGCCTGGTTGGCCGAGGAGGCGAGGGAGGGGGCCGCCGCGGCCTTCTCCATCACCATCAGCTGGAGCGGGGAGCCGGTGACGAACGCCGCCATGCCGAGCAGGGTCACCGCGAGGGCCGCGCTCCACTCCGCGCGCATCAGCACCGGGAACAGCACCAGGACCACGGCCAGGGCCACCAGGCCGCCGAAGAGGGTGCCGCGCAGTGAGTGGTCCGCCAGGCGGCCGCCCAGCAGGTTGCCGGCCGTGGCGCCTACGCCGAAGAGGGCCAGGAGCAGGGTCACGTTCGTCTCCGCATAGCCCGCCGTGTCCGTGAGCATCGGGGTGACGTAGCTGTAGGCCGCGAACAGTGCGCCGAAGCCCGCCACCGTCGTACCGAGGGCCAGCCAGACCGGGACGGACCTCAGGGCCGCCAGTTCGCCGCGCAGGCCCGTCGACGTCGCCGAGTGCTTTCGGTCGTGGGGGATCAGGAGGGCGAGCGAGGCGATGGCCGCCAGGCCGATCACGCTCACAGCCAGGAAGGTCGCACGCCAGCCGAGGTGCTGGCCCATGAGGGTGGCGGCGGGGACGCCGGCGATGTTGGCGACGGTCAGGCCGAGGAACATCAGGGACACCGAGCGGGCCTTGCGCTCCGGCGGGACCATCGCCGTGGCGACGACCGCGCCGACGCCGAAGAAGGCACCGTGCGGCAGGCCGCTGAGGAAGCGGGCGGCCAGCAGGGAGCCGTTGCCGGGGGCGAACGCGGAGAGCGCGTTGCCGACGACGAACAGGGCCATCAGCGCGATGAGGACCGTACGGCGGGACATGCGGGCGGTCAGTGCGGCCAGCAGGGGGGCGCCTATGACCACGCCCAGTGCGTACGCCGAGACCAGGTGGCCGGCGGCGGGGAGGGAGATGTCCAGGTCGTCCGCGACGTCGGGCAGCAGGCCCATCATCACGAACTCGGTCGTACCGATACCGAAAGCGCCGACGGCCAGTGCGAGCAGGGCCAGGGGCATGAAGGGCCTGTGCCTTTCAGGGAGAGCGGAGGTCCGTACATAATAAGTTCAGCTACGGAACAAAGGCTCCCAGGCCCCGTATTCCAGCGGGTTACGACGACGTGTCGAGCTTCACACGAGCCGCCACCGGCAGATGGTCGCTGTTGGTGCGCGGCAGCGTCCAGGAGCTCTCCGGCTCGACGCCCTTGACCATGATCTGGTCGATCCGCGCCATCGGGAACCTCGCCGGCCAGCTGAACCCGAAGCCGCTGCCGGCCGCGCCCTGGGTGGAGCGCAGCTGCGAGGTGACGGCGTTGAGCGAGCGGTCGTTCATCGTGCCGTTGAGGTCGCCGAGCAGGACGACCCGCTTCAGGGGCTCGTGGGCGATGGCCTCGCCGAGCGCGTCGGCGCTCTTGTCCCGCTGCCGGGCGGTGAACCCGGCCTCCATCTTCACCCGCACCGAGGGCAGATGGGCGACGTAGACCGCGACCGGGCCCTCGGGCGTGGCGACCGTGGCGCGCATCGCCCGCTTCCAGCCGAGCTTGATGTCGACGGCCTCGACGCCGGTCATCGGGTACTTGCTCCACAGGCCGACCGTGCCGACCACCGCGTGGTGGCCGTACGTCGGCGCGAGCGCCTTCTCGTAGACGGGGACGGCGGAGGCCGGCAGCTCCTCCAGGGCCAGCACGTCGGCGCCCGAGGCGGCCACGTCCTGGGCGGTGGCGGCCGGGTCGGGGTTGTCGGCGTTGACGTTGTGGGTGGCCACCATGAGGTCGCCGCCGCTGCCCGACTTGTCGGTGAGCAGCCCGCCGAAGAGGTTGAGCCACACGATCGCCGGCAGCAGTACGGCGATGAGCGCGGTCGCCGACCTGCGGACCGCACCGAGTACCAGCAGGACCGGGATGGCCAGGCCCAGCCAGGGCAGGAAGGTCTCGGTGAGACTGCCGAGGTTGCCCACCCGGTTCGGGATGTGGGAGTGCACCAGCATCACCAGGGCGAGCAGCAGCGCGAGCACGGCCAGTACGATGCCGCGGCGCCAGATGCGCGGATCGTTCCGCCAGCCGGCGAACAGGCGGTGCGCGAGACGTCGAAGCCGGGATCCCGGTCGCTCGGGCTCCGAGCCGCCGCCCGCCGTCTCCGTCATGTACGCCTGCTGCGCCATACCGTCTGCCTCACTGCCTGCCGTGCACACCGTTCGTCCCCCCGTACTCATCCGACCCTAGGGGATGATCGGCTCCGTTCCCGCCGTCCTGTGACGGTCGTACGGAAGACGAGGACGAGCAGGCCGGGGGCGGGAGTTCCGGTTATCCCCGGGACCGGTGTGGTCTGTGACGAAACGCGCACATAGGTGCTACGAGGCTGTCGAGCTGACGGGTCGTAGGCCTTCGAGAACCGTGTCGACGATCTGCACCGCCAGGCCCTCGGGCAGGTCCGCGTCCGGGCGCATGACGGCGCGGACGAGCATCGGGCCGACGAACATGTCGTTGGCCAGCTCCAGGTCGACGTCCGCCCGGAGTTCGCCGTTCTCGCGTCCGCGGCGCAGCACGTCCAGGACCAGCTCGCGGCGGGGCCCTATCACGCAGGTGTGGTACGCCGACCAGATCCGCGGGCTGCTCTTCATCTGCGCGTACACGTTGTGCAGGATCACCGACGAGCGGGTGGCCAGACCGCGCTGGCGCAGGGACTCCAGCAGCACGACGAGGTCGTCGCGCAGGGAGGTGCCGGGGAGTTCCGGGTCGGGGGGTTCGGCGGCGCGCACGACGTCGACGAAGAGTTCCTCCTTGCCGCTCCAGCGGCGGTAGATGGTGGCCTTGCCGACTCCGGCCGTGCGCGCGACCCGCTCGATGGAGAGCTCGGCGAGGGGGACGCCCTCCTCCAGGAGCTTCATCACGCCCTCGATGATGGCGCGTTCCACGGCTTCGCTGCGCGGGCGACCCCGCACCGGGCTGTCCGGGCGCGGCGGCCTGTCGGCAAGGCTCACGTCGATCCGTCCTCTCACTGTGCTGCGGGAATTGTCCCGCAGCCGCCTCCTTCCCCCGTGGAACCGCTCGCCGGCGTCAGTCCGCCGCGGCGACCAGTTCCGGTTCCTTCTTCTCCTGTGGATCGGCCGGCGGCTTGCCCGGCAGGAACAGGGCGGTCACCACCGCGCCGATCAGCGCGACGCCCGTGCCGCACAGGGCGGTGATGTGCATGGCGTGCAGGAACGCGTCGTTGGCGGGTGTGACCAGGGCCTTGCCCTGCGGGCCGAGCTTCTCGGCGACGCCGAGCGTGGCCGCGATGGACTCGCCCGCCGTGTCGCGCAGGCCGGGCGGCAGCAGGCCGAGCTTGTCCTCGATGCCGTTGCGGTACGAGGTGGCGAGCACCGAACCGAGGACGGCGATGCCGAGGGCGCCGCCGACCTGGCGGAAGGTGTTGCTGAGCGCGGAGGCGGAACCGGCCTTCTCACGCGGCAGGGCCTGCATGATGACGACCGAGGTCGGCGTCATGATGTGCGCCATGCCGGTGCCCATGAAGAAGAAGACGACCTCCAGCAGCCAGATGGGCGTGTCGGCCTCGAAGCCGGCGAACGCGGCCAGCGTGGCCGCGATCACCACGAGACCGGCGGTGGTGGTGGCCCTGTTGCCGAACCGGTCGACCAGCAGCCGGGCGCGCGGCGCGAAGATCAGCTGGGCGACGGCGAGCGGCAGCATCAGCACGCCGGACTCCAGCGGCGAGTAGCCGCGCACGCTCTGGGTGTAGAAGATGCCGAAGAACGTGACGCCCATCAGCGCGAAGAAGACCAGCGCGATGGCGCTCATGGCGGCCGAGAAGACCTTGTTCTTGAAGTAGGTGACGTCCAGCGACGGGTGGTCGCTGCGCTTCTCGAAGACGACGAAGGCGGTCAGGACGACGAGTCCGGCGACGATGGTCGCCAGTACCTGGGGGTCGGTGAAGTCGGCCAGCTCGCCGCCCTTGATGATGCCGTAGACGAGCAGGATCAGGCCGACGACGGACAGGACCACGCCGATCGGGTCGAGGCGGCCGGGCTTCGGGTCGCGCGAGTCGGGCACCAGCCAGGCCATCAGGGCCAGCGCGATGATCACGATGGGCACGTTGACGAAGAAGACCGAGCCCCACCAGAAGTGGTCGAGGAGCGCGCCGCCGGTGATCGGGCCGATGGCGATGGCGAGGCCGACGCCGCCGGCCCAGATGCCGATGGCCTTGGGCTGCTCCTCGCGCTCGAAGACGTTCATGAGAACGGCGAGGGTGGCGGGCATGACGAAGGCGGCACCGACGGCCATCAGCGCGCGGTAGGCGATCAGCTGGTTCGGCGAGCCGGACTCGGCGGCGAGCGCGGAGCCGATACCGAACACGGCGATGCCGCCGAGCAGCACCTTCTTGCGGCCGAGCCGGTCGCCGATGAGGCCGGCGGTGAACAGCAGCCCGGCGAAGACGAGGGTGTAGGCGTTGATCGCCCACTCGATCTCGCTCTGGGTGGCGCCGAGGCCGGTCGGCGCCGGGGTCGCGATGGTCTTGATGGCGACGTTAAGAATCGAGTTGTCGAGCACCACGATGAGCAGGCTCAGCATCAACACGCCGAGGATCGCCCAACGGCGCCGGTGAACCGCTTCCGGTATGCGGGAGGCAGGGACAGGACTTGTCATGTCTCCGAGCCTACGATCATTTCGATACGGAACGGTCTCGTATCTTATTTTCTTTACCGAGCCATTACGTGCAGGGCTCTGGTCTCGCGGGGACGGCCTGGATCACAGGACCTCCCCCTGGTCCTGACTGGCACGAGGTGCCACCATGGAGACGATCCGGGGACGCCGTCAGGGCGCCTCGAGATGACTGAAGGAGCCGTTGCCATGACGCAGCTTTCGGCTGCCCAGAACAAGCCTTCCGACGGCAGCAAGGCGCTGTACGGGGGGAAGGGCACCCGCCGCATCACCGTCCGCGACATCGCCCTCGCCAAGGAGCGGGGCGAGAAGTGGCCCATGCTCACCGCCTACGACGCGATGACCGCGTCCGTCTTCGACGAGGCCGGGATCCCGGTGATCCTCGTCGGCGACTCGGCGGGCAACTGTCACCTCGGCTACGAGACCACCGTGCCCGTCACCCTCGACGAGATGACCATGCTGTCGGCCGCCGTCGTACGCGGCACGCAGCGCGCCCTGATCGTCGGCGACCTCCCCTTCGGCTCCTACCAGGAGGGCCCGGTGCAGGCGCTGCGCTCGGCGACCCGGCTGGTGAAGGACGCCGGGGTCGGCGCGGTCAAGCTGGAGGGCGGCGAGCGCTCGCACGAACAGATCCGGCTGCTGGTGGAGTCCGGCATCCCGGTCATGGCCCACATCGGCCTGACCCCGCAGTCCGTCAACGCGATGGGCTACCGCGTGCAGGGGCGCGGCGAGGAGGCGGCACAGCAGCTGCTGCGGGACGCGAAGGCCGTGCAGGACGCGGGCGCGTTCGCGGTCGTCCTCGAACTGGTGCCGGCGGAGCTGGCGGCCGAGGTGACGCGGGTGCTGCACATTCCGACGGTCGGCATCGGCGCGGGGCCGGAGACGGACGCGCAGGTCCTCGTCTGGACCGACATGCTCGGGCTGACCTCGGGCCGGGTGCCGAAGTTCGTCAAGAAGTACGCCGACCTGCGTGAGGTCATGGGCAACGCGGTGAAGGAGTTCGCGGAGGACGTCGTCGGCGGGGGCTTCCCGCTGGAGGAGCACTCCGTCCACTGAGCCATTGCGGCAACACCCCGGCAGCCCCGTTGATCTTCCCCCGTCAGCGGGGCTGCCGCTTTGTGGGGGCACACGCCCCTGGGGGCTCCGCCCCCAGACCCCCCGACCTGTGCCCACCCACCACCCGTCTCGGTCGGCCGAGAGGGCGCCGTCAGGGCGTTCGTCTCGGCCGGTCGAGAGGCCGCCGTCACCGCGTTCGCCTCGGACGGCCGAGAGACCGCCGTCACCGCGTTCGCCTCGGACGGCCGGGAAGGCGCCGTCACCGCGTTCGGCTCGGGCGGCGCTGGGTGGGGTCTTCTCTCGGCCGGTCGTTTCGCGCCGGGTGGGTGCCTTCTCGGCCGAGCGAGTCGGGTGGGCGGGTGCCTTCTCGGCCGAGCGAGTCGGGTGGGCGGGTGGGCGAGCAGGGAGTCGGGCGGCGGGGTGGGCGAGCAGGGAGTCGGGGGCGAGCGGGGAGTCGGTGGGCTGTCGGTGCTCTGTCGGTGGTTTGTCGGTGGGGGCTGACACTGTCTCTGTCATGAAGCGAATCGATGACACCCCCGTCGGCGCAAGCCACGCAGTGACGGTACGGGGACTGGTCAAGCACTACGGCGAGACCAAGGCGCTGGACGGTGTCGATCTGGACGTGCGCGAGGGCACCGTGATGGGTGTGCTCGGACCGAACGGCGCCGGCAAGACCACCCTCGTGCGCATCCTGTCCACCCTGATCACCCCGGACTCCGGGCAGGCCACCGTGGCCGGCTACGACGTGGTCCGGCAGCCGCGGCAGCTGCGCCGCGTGATAGGGCTGACCGGGCAGTACGCCTCCGTGGACGAGAAGCTCCCGGGCTGGGAGAACCTGTACCTGATCGGCCGGCTGCTGGACCTGTCCCGCAAGGACGCCCGGGCCCGCGCCGACGAGCTGCTGGAACGGTTCTCGCTGACGGAGGCCGCCCGGCGCCCGGCGAGCACGTACTCCGGCGGTATGCGGCGCCGGCTCGACCTCGCCGCCTCGATGATCGGCCGGCCGGCCGTGCTGTACCTGGACGAACCGACCACCGGACTCGACCCGCGCACCCGCAACGAGGTGTGGGACGAGGTGAAGGCGATGGTCGGCGACGGCGTCACCGTGCTGCTCACCACCCAGTACATGGAGGAGGCCGAACAGCTCGCCTCCGAGCTGACCGTCGTGGACCGCGGCAAGGTCATCGCCACCGGTGGCATCGAGGAGCTGAAGGCCCGCGTCGGCGGGCGCACCCTGCGGGTGCGGCCGGTCGACCCGCTGGAGCTGCACCCGCTCGCCGGCATGCTGGACGAGCTGGGCATCACCGGCCTCGCGGCCACCACCGTGGACACCGAGTCCGGCACCCTGCTGGTGCCGATCCTCAGTGACGAGCAGCTGACCGCGGTGGTCGGGGCGGTCACCGCGCGCGGCATCACGCTCTCCTCCATCACCACCGAACTGCCCAGCCTGGACGAGGTGTTCCTGTCCCTCACCGGCCACCGTGCCAGTGCCCCGCAGGACACCGTGCCCGCCGACGACCGCCAGGAGGTCGCCGTATGAGTTCCGCCACCCTGTCTCCTGCCGCCGCGAAGGCGGACACGCCGATCTCGCTGCGGTCCCATCTGCGGCACACCGGCGCGCTGATCCGGCGCAACCTCCTGTGGATCCGGCAGGACCCGGAGTCGATGTTCGACGCCATCCTGTTCCCGGTCATCTTCACGCTGTTGTTCGTGTACGTCTTCGGCGGATCGATCGGCAAGGCCATGGGCGGGGGCCAGGACCAGTACGTCCAGTACATCGTTCCCGGCCTGATGGCCATGATGGGCATGAACATGGCCCAGGGCGTGGGCACCGGCTTCAACCAGGACTTCAACTCCGGTGTGATGGACCGCTTCCGGTCTCTGCCCATCGGCCGCGGCTCCGTCCTCTTCGCGAAGATCGCGGTGGAGCTGATGCGGATGCTGTTCGCGACCGCGGTGCTGATGGTGGTCGCCGTCCTCGTGGGTTACGACATCAAGCACTGGGCCGGTCTGCTGGCCTCCGTGGGCCTGTCCGCGGTGTTCGGATCGTCGCTGATGTGGGTGTTCCTCACGCTCGGCGTGACGATGAAGAGCGCGCAGTCCGTGCAGGCCATGGGCTTCCTGGTGCTGATGCCGCTGCAGTTCGGCTCGTCGATCTTCGCGCCGCCCGCCTCCATGCCGGGCTGGCTGCAGGCCTTCACCGACTACAACCCGCTGTCCACGCTGGCCGACACCGCGCGCGGCCTGATGGAGGGCGGCCCGGTCGCGCACGACCTGTGGGTGACGCTCATCTGGTCGGTGGGGCTCACCGCGCTCATGGCGCCGGTCGCGATCCACAAGTTCCGCACCAAGAGCTGACGTTCCCGGACGGTCAGACCAGGGCGGTGGCCTCCGCGAGGGAGAGGCCACCGCCCTCGGCGTACGCGGTCTCGTAGGCCGGGCCGTCGAGGTACTCGCGGATCCGGGCCTCGGTCAGGTCGAGCATCCGGCGCTCCACACCCGAGGACACGTGCCCGGGCGGCAGCATGGCCTCGCCGGCGGCCAGGCAGCGGGCGGCGTCGGCGGCGCGGCACCCGCCGTCGATGCGGGCGAGGGCCATCGCGGCCACGGTGAGGCAGATGGAGTCCAGGTGCGGGATGATCGCCCGGGCCAGCGGATCGGTGGCCAGCTCCAGTGCCCGGCGCGTCCGGGTCAGCGCCTCCTCGCCCCGCTCGTCCAGCGCGTCGAGGAATGCCTCCTGGCAGACGAGCAGGGCGTCGAAGACGACGAAGTGCGCGATCGTGAACTCCTCGCGCAGCAGCCTGAGTTGCTCGCGGGCCTCGGCGGTACGGCCGGTCAGCCCGAGCCAGGAGGACAGAAAGAGCCGGGCGGCGGGCATCGCCTCGCTGTGCGTGCCCTGCTGGTCGGCGATGACCTCGCGCAGCATCCGTTCGCCGCGCTCGCTGTCGCCCGCCTCCATCAGCACGCTGCCGAGGCGGGCGCGCAGGACGGCCACCTGGGCGCGGGCACCGAGGCGTTCGGCGTGCTCGATGGCTGCCCGGTAGTCGGCGGCGGCCTCCCGGTAGGCACCCTTGCGTTCGCGGGCCTCGCCGCGCGCCGACAGCGCCTCGGCGGTCCCCCAGGCGTCGCCGATCCGGCGGAAGATCTCCAGCGCCTCGTCGGCGTCACGGGCGGCGTCGCCGGCCCATGCGGCGCGGTTGGCCAGCAGGTTGGCGCGCATCTGGAGGGCGCCGGCCAGCTCCCACTCGTAGCCGGGGGTGTCCCGGCAGGTCTGCACGGCGGCCTCGATGATGGGCAGCAGCCGGTCGGCACCGCCGGTCAGCATCTCGGCGAAGAACCACATCATGCCGGGGGCGCGGCAGACCTGGGGCAGGCCGGGCTCGTAGACCTGCGTCACGGCGCGCAGCTTCGCCTTGGCCTCCGGGGTCTGCCAGGCCTCCAGGTCGGTGTCCATGACCGCGAGATGGCTGAGATGGACCCCGCGCCGCGCCTCCAGCAGCACCTCGTCCTCGTACGGCGGCGGGGCGGCGTTCGGGCGCTGCCACACCGGGCGGGCCCGGCGGACCGGCTCGGCGAACGGGTCGGGGCCGAGCGCCATCACCTCCTGGCACCAGGTGCGGATCTCGGTCTCCTGGTTGCGCATCTGCCAGAACCAGTGCAGGGACAGCACCAGACACAGCGCCTCCTGCTCGTCGCGCAGGGCGATGGCGTGCCGCAGCGCGGTGCGCAGGTTCTCGTACTCCAGCTGGAACCGGTCGATGGCGGCGCGCTGGTCGGGGCCGCGCAGCAGCGGGTCGGTGGTGCGGGCGAGTTCGCGGTAGTAGGTCAGGTGGGCGCGTTCGGCCTCGCTGCGGCGGCCGGTCTCGGCGAGCCGCTCGGCGGCGTACTCTGCGACGGTCTCCAGCAGCCGGTAGCGCATGCCGCCGTCGGCCGCGGGGGCGGCCACCACCAGGGACTTGTCGACCAGGGAGCCGAGTACGTCCAGGGCGGCCGGACCGCACACGGCCTCGGCGGCGGCCAGGTCGCAGCCGCCGGCGAAGACCGACAGCCGGGCGAGGACGTCCCGCTCGCCGGCCTCCAGCAGGTCCCAGGACCAGTCCACGACGGCTCGGAGGGTCTGCTGGCGGGGCAGCACCGTGCGGCTGCCGGAGGTGAGCAGCCGGAAGCGGTCGTCCAGCCGGTCCGCTATCTGGCGGGGTGTCAGCATGCGCAGCCGGGCCGCCGCCAGCTCGATGGCGAGGGGCAGTCCGTCCAGGCGGCGGCAGATCTCGGCGCACGCCTCCCGGTCGTCGTCCACCCGGAAACCGGGTCGGGCCGCCGCGCCCCGGTCGGCGAACAGCCGCAGCGCGACCGGCTCGGGCAGCGGCTCCACGGGCCGCACCCGCTCCCCCGGCACACCGAGGGGCTCCCGGCTGGTGGCGAGGACGGTCAGCTCGGGGCAGCGGGCCAGCAGCCGCTCGGTGAGCCGGGCGGCGGCGTCCACGACGTGTTCGCAGTTGTCCAGGATGATCAGCATCCGGCGCCGGGCGCAGTGCTCCACGAGCCGTTCGGCAGGGTCGCCGTGCCGGTCGGTGACCGCACGCATGCTCTCCACGCCGGCGCCGTGCAGCACGGTCTCGCGGGCGCCGATGGCGGTGAGCACGGCCTGCGGTACGGCTTCCGGGTCGTCCACCGGGGCCAGTTCGGCGAGCCACACGCCGTCCCGGACGGTGTGCCGTACCGCCTCGGCGGCCTCCTGCGACAGCCGGGTCTTGCCGGCGCCGCCGGGCCCGAGCAGGGTGACCAGGCGGGCCGCCGCGAGGTCGGCGCCGATGGCCCGGATGTCGGCTTCCCGGCCGACGAAGGAGGTGAGCCGGGCGGGCAGGTTGCCCGGGAGGGCCGGGGGATGCGCGTCCGCGGGGTCCTCGCGCAGCAGCTCGGTGTGCAGGGCGCGCAGTTCGGGGCCGGGGTCGGAGCCGAGCCGGTCCGCGAGCAGCCGTCGTACGTCCTCGTAGGCGGCGAGCGCCTGGGCCGGGCGGCCGGCGTCGCGCAGGGCGCGCAGCCGCAGTGCCTGGAGCGGCTCGTCCAGCGGGTGGCCGTCGCACAGGGCGGTCAGTTCGGGCAGTGCCTGCTCGGCCTGGCCGAGGGCGAGGGCGGCGGTGTGCCGGGCGCGCAGGGCGTCCAGGCGGCGGCTCTCCCAGCGGGCCGCCTCGGCGGTGTGGCCGGGCAGGTCGGCGAGGGCGGCCCCGCGCCACAGGGCGAGGGCGTCGTCGAGGACGGCGGCGGCCTTGGCCGGGTCGCCGTCGGCGAGGGCGGCGAGGCCGTCGCCGGTCAGCCGGTCGAAGCGGGTGAGGTCGACGTCGTCGGGCGCGGCGGTGAGCCGGTAGCCGCCGTCGGCGGAGGCGACGGCGCCGGCCCCGAGGGTGCGGCGGAGCCGGCCGACGAGCGCCTGGAGGGCTCCGGCGGCGTCGGCGGGCGGGTCGGCGCCCCACACCTCGTCCACGAGCACGCCGGTCGGCACGGTCCGGCCCGCCCTGAGCGCGAGCACGCTGAGCAGGGCACGCAGCCGTGTCCCGCCGACCGGGACGGCCGTGCCGTCGGGGCGGATCGCCTGGGTGGTGCCGAGCAGCCGATAGCGCACGGGGTCCATTGTCTCCGCTGTCGCCGGCGGTTCAGCCGCCGTCAGGGCCGGTCACCGGCCCCGGCCGGCGAAGCGTCCGGAACATCCGCAATGTCCAGGGTGACGAGGGCGCCGTGGGTCCGGCGCACCCGGCCGGGGCCGGCCTGGAGGTCCGGCTCCTCCTCCTCGAACCACCTCGGGCAGCGGTCGACGGGCTCCAGCGTGACCGTGCCGGGCACGGCTTCGAGGCTGTACGGCGGCTTGCGGAAGACCACCGTGCCGGGCGGCACGTCGTCGGGGACGGGCGGGACGGGTCTCGGATGGACGGTGTGCTCCTGGTGCACCAGCTCGATGGCGCGGACCCGGCCGGTGGTCGCCCGGTCGGGGCCGCCGTGGTTCTCCACCCACGCCGTGGCGCCGTGATACGCGCCCCGCGGGTCCCGCCCGTCGACGGCGACGAGCCGCCAGCCGACCTCGTCCCCGACGGCGAACGGCGTGCCGCAGCACTGGAGCTGCCAGTTCTCGTAGAACACCCTCATCCGAGCCATTCCCTCACCTTCCAGGAACCGGACGGCCGTCGCGAGACGTTTTCCCCACGCGTCGGCGGCCGGTACGGTCGCAGTCCCCGATCACTTCCGGCCGCACAGGAGTTCGCCCATGACGACCGCCACCACCCGCCACGGCGACCGACAGGTCAGTCCCGTGTTCGTCGGGATCCTCGCCGTGACGGCGGTGACCGGCTGGGCCACCTGGACCGGCTTCGCCGCGCAGCCGGGCATCGCGGTGTTCCTGTTCGTGACCGCGGCCTGGATCGTCTCCCTGTGCCTGCACGAGTACGCGCACGCGCGCACCGCCCTGCACAGCGGGGACATCTCGGTCGGCGCGAAGGGCTATCTCACGCTGAACCCGCTGAAGTACACGCACGCGCTGCTGAGCATCGTGCTCCCGGTGCTGTTCGTGATCATGGGCGGGATCGGTCTGCCCGGCGGCGCGGTGTTCATCGAGCGCGGCCGCATCCGGGGCCGCTGGCGGCACAGCCTGATCTCGGCGGCGGGCCCGCTGACGAACGTGCTGTTCGCCGCGGTGTGCACGGCACCCTTCTGGCTGGACGCCCTGGACGGCGTGCCCGCGGACTTCCGGTACGCGCTGGCGTTCCTGGCGCTGCTCCAGGTGACGGCGGCGATCCTGAACTTCCTGCCGGTGCCGGGCCTGGACGGCTACGGCGTGCTGGAGCCGTGGCTGTCGTACAAGGTGAAGCGGCAGGTGGAGCCGTACGCGCCGTTCGGGCTGCTGTTCGTGTTCGCGCTGCTGTGGGTGCCGTCGGTCAACGACGCGTTCTTCGACGTGATCGACGCGGTCATGCGTGCGCTGAACGTCGACGACTTCTCCCGGTACTGCGGCGAGGCGGACTACCGCTTCTGGCAGGACACCCCGGAGATCTGCTCGCTCAGCTCGTGACGGACCCGCCCTGCCCGGCGGCCCGGCCACGCTTCACGTAGTACCAGGTCATGTTGGAGGTCAGGCCCGCCAGCAGCACCCAGACGATCCCCAGCCAGCTGCCGCGTGCGAAGGAGACGACCGCCGCGGCCACGGCGAGGACGCAGACGACGAGCGGGTAGAGGGCGATGCGGGGCATGAGGCTGGGCTCCTGTCGGGGGACACTGCTACGCCGACCAGTGTCCCCCATCGCCCCTCGCGGCTCACACGTCGGTGACGCGCAGCCCGGCGTGTGCCTTGTACCGGCGGTTGACGGAGATCAGATTCGCGACCAGCGACTCCACCTGGTGGGCGTTGCGCAGCCGGCCCGCGAAGACACCGCGCATGCCGGGGATGCGCCCGGCCAGCGCCTGCACGATCTCCACGTCGGCCCGCACCTCGCCCAGCACCATCACATCGGTGTCGATCCGCTCGATCTCCGGGTCCTGCAGCAGGACGGCCGACAGGTGGTGGAAGGCGGCGGTGACCCGGGAGTCCGGCAGCAGGGCGGCGGCCTGCTCGGCGGCGCTGCCCTCCTCCGGCTTGAGGGCGTAGGCGCCCTTCTTGTCGAAGCCGAGCGGGTTGACGCAGTCCACGACGAGCTTTCCGGCCAGTTCCTCGCGCAGCGACTTCAGCGTGTCGCCGTGGCCGTCCCACGGTACGGCCACGATCACGATGTCGCTGCGGCGCGCGGCCTCGGCGTTGTCGGCGCCCTCGATGCCGTGGCCGAGTTCGTCGGCGGCGGCCCGGGCGCGCTCGGCGGCACGGGAGCCGATGATCACCTTCTGGCCGGCCCGGGCGAGCCGGTAGGCGAGGCCCTTGCCCTGCGGGCCGGTGCCGCCGAGCACGCCGACGACGTATCCGGAGACGTCGGGCAGGTCCCAGGGGTCCTTGGCGGGGGCCTTCTGTGCGCTGTCGGTAGAGGTCATGGCCCGACTCTACGTCCGCCCGCGGGCCGGCAGCGGCTCAGGTCAGCCGGTGCACCGGCACCCGGCGGAAGGTGATCGTCTCGTAGGCGCCGAAGTCGCCCGTCTCGTACAGCAGCCCGACCGTGTGCGCGTCGACGCGGACCAGGTCGGAGTAGGCGGCGGGCAGCCCGTCGACGGTGAACGCCGTTCGCCAGGTGGTGCCGCCGTCGCGGGAGGCGCGGATCGTCATCAGGGCGCGGGCGCCGCCGGGGTCGGCCGGGCCGGAGAAGAGGAGCAGGTCGGGGTCGCGGAGCTGGAGGACGCAGGCCTCGCAGACGGGCGCGGTCAGCCCGGCCTGCGGCCGGAAGGGTTTGACGAGCGTCTTTCCGCCGTCCTTGGAGTGGGCGTCGGCGCGGTTGCCGGGCGAGGGGGAGTCGTTGCGGGTGTTGAGGTAGACGCGGCCGTCGGGGAGTTCGGCGGCGGTGGTCTCGTTGACGTTGACGTAGCCGTCGGTGTTCTCGTCCAGGTAGCCGAGGTACCAGGTCGCGCCGCGGTCGTCGCTGAGCAGGCAGTGTCCGCTGTTGTACCTGGCCTCGGCGCCGGTGTCGGTGCCGGTGGGCGGCAGGGTGTGGTTGGCCGGGACGAGGACGCGGCCGGAGGTCAGCTGGAGGGCGTGGCCGGGGGTGGTGGCGTACCAGCGCCAGCCGGGCTTCTTCACCTGCGCGGTGATCTCCCTGGGCGCGGACCACGTCAGTCCGTCGTCGTCGCTGTGCTGCACCCACACCCGCCGCCCGTCGGCGTCCCGGACCTGGCCGCGGAGTATGGCGGCCTCGGTGGCGGAGGCGGCGGCGCGGACGTGCACGAGCAGGATCCGGCCGGTGTCGAGGACGACGGGGGCGGGGTTGCCGGCGAGGTCCGTGCCGTTGCTCGCGGCGACCTGGAGCGGCCCCCAGCTGCGGCCGCCGTCCGTGGACCGCTTCAGCACGATGTCGATGTGCCCGTGGTCGGCGGCGGAGGCGACCCGGCCCTCGCAGAAGGCGAGCAGTGTGCCGGACCGGCTCGCCACGACCGCGGGTATGCGGAAACTGGCATATCCCTCGTGGCCCGCGCGGAAGGGGACGGTCTTGTCGGTCATCGGGCGGCTCCTCGGACGGGGGTGGTCCGTGCCCCTCCCCAGGTCGGGCGAATTCGGGGTGAACTCCGGGTCACGAGTGCCCGATTGCGGCAGGATGCGGTCGTATGGACGCCGTACGGGTCGCGTTGCTGCGGGAAGTGCTCACCGGGACCGAGTGGCTGGGGGCCACCCGGCGGTTCGCAGGGCTGCTGCGGGGGTCGGTGGTGGCGCACGGGGGCGGGCTGCTGCTGGTGGGCACGCCGGAGTACGAGCCCTGGCACCTGGCCGCGCACCTGGTGGACGAGGCGGCCTGGTCGGGCACGCCCGAACTGGCACCGACGCTGGTACGGCATCACGCGCGCCCCACCGACCCCGCGCACCTGGCGGTCGGGCCGGGCCGGCTCGCGGCGGCGCGGCGCGGGGAGACCCTGCTGGTGGTGGCACCGGAGGAGCCGGCACCGCTGCTGGAGCGGGTGCACGACGCCCGGCGGGCCGGGGTGACGGTGCTGGCGCTGGGCGCGGGCGGGGGCGAGCTGGCCGCGATGGCCCATGAGACGCTGGCCGTGCCGGAGGGGGCGGAGCTGGACCTGGACACCGTGCAGCACCTGGTCAGCGCGGCGGCCGGAGAAAACGCGGGCGCCTCTCCGCGGGGCCGACGAACGCTCCGCGACCGCCTGTCGAGACTGACAGAAGCCCTGACAGCACCGCCCCCGGCCCCTTGGTGACCGGCCCACCCACCCGACTCGCTCGGCTGACAGGTGAACCGCACACCGCACACGCGGGAGCACCCCATCGAGGGTGTCCGGCCACCGCACCGAGCGGCCGGCCGCGGCGCCGCTGCCGGTCTCACCGACCGGCGCGGCCTCGCTGAACCCGCTGCGCCGGACCGTCGGCGGAGTCGCCGTACCGGCGTGATCAGTCCTCGTCGGTGTTGCCGCCCGCCGGCGCGTCGTGCCAGCGCGGGTCGTTCTCCCATTGGAGGTTGCGTTCGGCGGCGGTCTCCATGGCGCGCTGGGCCTCCTGCCGGGAGGCGTACGGCCCGAAGCGGTCCTTGCCCGGGCAGTCCGGGCCCTCCTCGACCTTCTTGTGCTCCAGGCAGTAGTACCACTCGCCCGGCTTGCCGGCGGTGCGCTTCTTGAACAGGGCCATGGGCTGCTCCTCTCGCCACCGACATGTTCCCCCATGTCCGCTGGATAGACTCGCTGGCATGTATGGCCAGTCGCTGCTCGTACCAGGGGAGCTGTCTCCCACCCGTTCGGTTCCCGGAAACATCCGCCGCCCCGAGTACGTCGGCAAGCCCGCGCCGGCGCCGTACACCGGGCCGGAGGTGCAGAACCCGGAGACCATCGAGGCGATGCGGATCGCCGGCCGTATCGCCGCGCAGGCGATGGCGGAGGCCGCGAAGATCATCGCGCCCGGGGTCACCACGGACCGGCTCGACAAGGTCGCGCATGAGTACATGTGCGACCACGGGGCCTACCCGTCCACGCTCGGCTACCGCGGCTTCCCGAAGTCGCTGTGCACGTCGGTCAACGAGGTCATCTGCCACGGCATCCCGGACTCGACGGTCCTCAAGGACGGCGACATCGTCAATCTGGACGTGACGGCGTACATCGGCGGGGTGCACGGCGACAACAACGCCACCTACCTGGTCGGTGACGTCGACGAGGAGTCGCGGCTGCTGGTGGAGCGCACCCGCGAGGCGCTGAACCGGGCGATCAAGGCGGTCAGGCCGGGCCGGCAGATCAATGTCATCGGCCGGGTCATCGAGTCGTACGCCAAGCGCTTCGGCTACGGCGTCGTCCGTGACTTCACCGGCCACGGCATCAACTCGTCCTTCCACTCCGGGCTGATCATCCCGCACTACGACAGCCCGCACGCGACGACGGTCATGCAGCCGGGCATGACCTTCACGATCGAGCCGATGCTGACGCTGGGCACCCACGAGTACGAGATGTGGGACGACGGCTGGACTGTCGTCACCAAGGACCGCAAGCGGACCGCCCAGTTCGAGCACACGCTGGTGGTGACGGAGACCGGCGCGGAGATCCTGACCCTGCCGTGACCCGTCCGCCCACAGGCCCGTCCCGGCATCCCGGGGCGGGCTTTTTCGCTGCCCGCCCCGCTCCTGATGTTTTTCCGACACCCTGTCGGTAAACTTACCGACAACAGGTCGGCATACCGGGGAGTGTCCATGGAGCCGTTCTCGACCCTCATCCGCACGGCGTCGCACGAGCAGCACACGGCGGCGAACACGTCACCGTTCATGAGCGACCTGCTCGCCGGCCGGCTCGGGGTGGCCGCGTACACGCGCTACACCGAGCAGCTGTGGTTCGTGTACGAGGCCCTGGAGAGCGGGGCCGGGAGGCTGGCAGCGGATCCGGTGGCGGGTCCGTTCATCCGCCCCGAACTGTTCCGGCTGGCCGCGCTGGAGCGGGATCTGGCGCATCTGCGCGGCCCCGGATGGCGGGCGGGCCTGCGCGCGCTGCCGGCGACCCGGGCGTACGCGGACCGGGTGCGGGAGTGCGCCGAACGCTGGCCCGGCGGTTATGTCGCCCACCACTACACCCGGTATCTCGGCGACCTCTCCGGCGGCCAGATCGTCCGGGACCGGGCGGAGCGGACCTGGGGCTTCGCCAGGAAGGGGGACGGGGTCCGCTTCTACGTCTTCGGGGGCATCCCCAACCCGGCGGCGTTCAAGCGGGGTTACCGGGAGCTGCTGGACGGCATAGCGGTGGGCGACCTCGAGAAGCAGCGGGTCGTGGCGGAGTGCCGGCGGGCGTTCGCACTGAACACCGCGGTCTTGCGGGCGTTGGCCGAGGAGTTCCCGCTGAGCGCGTGAGCCCTGGACGACCGGGCCCCCGTGCCGCGTGCGGCGGGGGGCCCGGGTCGCATCAGTGCAGGTAGTCCTTGCAGTGGGCGCCGGCCGGTGGTCCCCGTTCGCCTTCGCGCGGCACACGCGAATCCACCCGACCGGAGGCGCGGGCCCTCACCCGGACGCGTCAGCGCTCCAGAAAGACCCGCCCACCGATCTCCACCCACCCGTGCGGCTGCGGCGCGGTGAGGATCTGCGAGCCCCGGCCCTGGGTGATGTTGAGGGCGCGGCCCAGCCGGTCGGTGAGGAGCAGCGCCGCCGCGCCCGTCGCCTCGTCCTCCTCGATTCCGTCGCCGCGGCCGGGGAAGGCGCGGGCCCGGATCCGCCCGGCCGCCTCGTCCTCCCAGGCCCAGGCGTAAATCCACTCCCCAGGCGGCGGCACGTCGAGGGCGTCCACTTCGGCGGCCGTGGCGTACCGGCGCAGGGTGCGCGGGGGCGCCCACTCCGCGCGGGCCTCGATCCAGCTGAACTCGCCGTCCTGCCGGGCCCCGACGACCCCGGCCGGCGTGACCAGCTCGGGCACGTCGAGCAGCCAGGCCGTGCCCACGCAGGGGTGGCCGGCGAAGGGCAGCCGCAGGGTGGGCGTATAGATGTCGATCACTCCGCGCTCGGGATCGTCCACGAACACGGTCTCGCTGAAGCCGAGTTTGCCGGCGAGCTCCTGCCGCTCGGCCCGCTCCGGGATCCGCGAGCCGTCTCGGACGACCCCCAGCTCATTGCCGTAGCCGCCACTCGGCCCGCAGAAGACGCGGAGTACGTCGTAATCAGTCACTCCGGAATTGAAACACCGTGACCCGAGTCGGACGCGGCGCAGCCCCGCACAGCGGCCCCGGACATTCGTTGACCGTTTCTTGACCACCCCTTGGAGTCACATTTAAGCCGTCGAGATCAAGCCGTTCCTGTGGCCGGGCCGTGAGAGCTGAATCACGACCCGCAGGGGTATGGGTGAGGTAAGGCTCATGTAAGTTAGGGCAGCCTCACCAGACCAGATCGCTTGGAGCATGCATGCGAGCCGCCCGACTGACCGTCACCGCCGCCGCGACCGTGGCGGCTCTGACCGCCCTCTCGGCCTGCACCTCGAAGAGCGACGCCAAGGACGGTGACGCCATCAAGGTCACCGCGGCCGACTCCACGTGCAACACCTCCACCAAGTCCGTCCCGGCCGGTCAGGTCACGCTGAAGATCGAGAACAAGGGGTCGAAGGCGACCGAGGTCGAGATCCTGTTCCCGGACGACCGGATCGTCTCCGAGAAGGAGAACATCGGACCGGGCACCAAGTACACGCTCACCGCCGAGGTGAAGGCCGGCTCGTACGAGATCGCCTGCCGGCCCGGCATGAAGGGCCACGGCGTCCGGCAGAAGCTGACCGTCACCGGCGGCGGCACGACCGCCAAGCGGGACCCCAAGCTGGACACGGCCGTCGCCCAGTACCGCACGTACGCGCAGGACCAGGCCGACGAGACGCTGCCGCGGGTCGAGACCTTCGCGAAGGCGATCAAGGACGGCGACCTGGACGCCGCGAAGAAGGCGTACGGCATATCCCGCCTCGGCTGGGAGCGCACCGAGCCGGTCGCCGAGTCCTTCGGTGACATCGACCCGAAGGTCGACTTCCGCGAGGACGGCCTGGAGGACGGCCAGAAGTGGACCGGCTGGCACCGGCTGGAGAAGGCCCTCTGGCAGGACAAGAAGATCGGCGCCGAGGAGAAGTCCCTCGCCGACCAGCTGGTGAAGGACCTCAAGGACTGGCAGAACCGGGTCGGCAAGGCCGAGATCACCCCGACCTCCATGGCCAACGGCGCCAAGGAGCTGCTGGACGAGGTCGCCACCGGCAAGGTCACCGGCGAGGAGGACCGCTACGCGCACACCGACCTGGTCGACTTCAAGGGCAACGTCGAGGGCGCACAGAAGGCGTACGAGCTGCTGAAGCCGGTCGCCGCGAAGAACGACCCGGCACTGACCAAGGAGCTGGACAAGCAGTTCGCGGCGCTGAACGGGCTGCTGGACACGTACCGGTCGGACAAGACGTCGTACGCGTTCGTCTCCTACGACAAGGTCACCAAGGACCAGCGCAAGGAGCTGTCGGACGCGGTGAACGCGCTCGCCGAGCCGCTGTCCAAGCTCGCCGCCGCGGTCGTGAAGTAAGCAGGGGGGCGAAGCGATGACCGAGACGCAGACCAGCAGTGCCCAGGAGAGCAACCCGTCGCGTCGGTCGCTGATCGGCTGGGGCGGTGCCGGGCTCGCGCTCGGTGCCGTGGCGGCCGGCGGCGCGGTGGCGATGACCAGGGTGGGCAACGACGTGGACCCGGTGGCCGCCGAGACGGGCGGCGCGGTGGAGTTCCACGGCGCCCACCAGGCCGGCATCGCCACCCCGGTGCAGGACAGGCTGCACTTCGCCGCGTTCGACGTGAAGACCGAGGACCGCGAAGAGTTCGTCCAGATGCTGAAGGACTGGACGGCGGCGGCCCGCCGGATGGCCGCCGGGAAGGCGGTCGGCGAGGGCGCGTACGGCGGTCTCGCCGAGGCCCCGCCGGACGACACCGGTGAGGCGCTCGGGCTCAAGCCGTCGCGGCTGACGCTGACGATCGGTTTCGGGCCGTCGCTCTTCGACAGGTTCGGACTCAAGGACAAGCGGCCCGAGGCACTGGTCGACCTGCCCAAGTTCCCCGGCGACAACCTGGACGGCGCCCGCACCGGCGGCGACCTGTGCGTCCAGGCCTGCGCCGACGATCCGCAGGTCGCGGTGCACGCGATCCGCAACCTGGCCCGGATCGGCTTCGGCAAGGTCGCCATCCGCTGGTCGCAGCTGGGCTTCGGCAAGACCTCCTCGACCACCCCGGACGCGCAGACCCCGCGCAACCTCATGGGCTTCAAGGACGGCACCCGCAACATCGCGGGCACCGAGACCGACCGGCTGAAGAAGTTCGTGTGGGTCGGCGACAGCGACGGGCCGGACTGGATGACCGGCGGGTCGTACCTGGTCGCCCGGCGCATCCGCATGCACATCGAGACCTGGGACCGGACCCCGCTCCAGGAGCAGGAGGACATCTTCGGCCGGGACAAGGGCGAGGGCGCGCCGGTCGGCAAGGCCAAGGAGCACGACGCGCCGTTCCTGAAGGCGATGAAGCCGGACGCGCACGTACGCCTCGCGCACCCCGACTCCAACAACGGCATCACCATCCTGCGCCGCGGTTACTCCTTCACCGACGGCACCGACGGCATGGGCCGCCTGGAGGCGGGCCTGTTCTTCCTCGCCTACCAGCGGGACGTGCGCAAGGGCTTCATCCCGCTCCAGCGCAACCTCGCCGCACACGACGCGCTCAACGAGTACATCCAGCACGTGGGTTCCGCGGTCTTCGCGGTGCCCCCGGGTGTCCGGGACGCGAACGACTGGTGGGGCCGCACGCTGTTCTCGAAGGAGGCATAGCCCGTGTTCTCCAACTACCTGATCGGCCTGCGCGAGGGGCTGGAGGCGTCGCTCGTCGTCTGCATCCTGATCGCCTACCTCGTCAAGACCGGCCGCAGGGACGCCCTGAAGCCGATCTGGATGGGCATCGGCATCGCGATCGCCATCGCCATGGGCTTCGGCTGCGCGCTGGAGTTCGGCTCGCAGGAGCTGACCTTCCAGGCGCAGGAAGCCCTCGGCGGCTCCCTGTCGATCGTCGCCGTGAGCCTGGTGACCTGGATGGTGTTCTGGATGCGGCGCACCGCCCGGCACCTGAAGTCGGAGCTGCACGGCAAGCTGGACGCGGCCCTCGCGCTGGGCACGGGCGCGCTGGTCGCCACCGCGTTCCTGGCGGTCGGCCGGGAGGGCCTGGAGACCGCGCTGTTCGTGTGGGCGTCGGTGCACGCGGCCTCCGACGGCACCCCGCGCCCGCTGGTCGGCGTCGCCCTGGGCCTGGCCACGGCGGTCCTGCTGGGCTGGCTGTTCTACCGGGGCGCCCTGAAGATCAACCTGGCCAAGTTCTTCACCTGGACCGGCGGGATGCTGGTCGTGGTCGCGGCGGGCGTGCTGGCGTACGGCTTCCACGACCTCCAGGAGGCCGACTGGGTGCCGGGCATCAACGAGCTGGCCTTCGACATCAGCGACACCATTCCGCCGGACAGCTGGTACGGCACGCTGCTGAAGGGCGTGTTCAACTTCCAGCCGGATCCGACGGTCGTTCAGATCACGGTGTGGGCGCTGTACCTGGTCCCGGTGCTCGCGCTGTTCCTCTCCCCGGTAGGGTTCGCCTCCGGAAAGGGGAAGGTGAAGGAGCCCGATGACCAGGGAACGCAGCCGTCGACGGCTTCGCAGGCGTGACCGGAACGCACTCATAGCGGCCTCGCTGACCGCTTTGTCGCTCACCGCCGGCGGATGCGTGGTGGTGCACGGGGAGCGTGTGGTGCTCCCCGCCGCCACCCGCGCCGAGGCCGCCAAAGCACTGACCGCGTTCACGGACGCGTACAACAAGGCCGACAAGGCCTACGACAGCTCCCTGGACGCGCCCTATGTCACCGGCGCCGTCGCCGACATCGACGCCGCCCGGCTGAAGGCGGGGCACGTCAACAACCCGTCCGGGAACGCGGGCCACACCCCGCTGACGCTGACGGACGTGAAGTACACGATCCCCGAGAAGGCCGGCTGGCCGCGCTGGTTCGTCGCCGACGCCAAGGGCAACAAGGGCGGCGACTTCCGCTGGGTGCTGGTCTTCGCCCGCAACGGCGTCGGCGAGCGGTGGCAGGTGACGTATCTGACCCTCATGAGGCCCGGCACCGTACCGGAGTTCACGACGGACGAGGACGGCTGGGCCGAGGCCGTCCCGGCCGACACCACGCAGCTGGCCGTGCGGCCGGACGACTTGAGCAAGAGGTACGCCGCCTACCTGAAGAGCGGTGGGACGGCGTTCGCGGACGGCCGCGACACCAGCGGGCTGCGCGCGGACCGCAAGAAGGCGGCCAAGAAGCCCGGCCTGGTCCGGCAGTTCATCGACGAGCCGCTCAACCACGGCGACTACGCGCCGCTCGCGCTGCGCACGGCGGACGGCGGGGCCCTGGTCTTCTTCACCACGCACCACTTCGAGAAGCGGACCGCCTATACGGGCGCCACCGTGCCGCCCCCCGGGAAGGACGTGCAGGCGCTCGTCAAGGGCGAGGTGAAGCAGTCCCTGACGCTGGAGTCGATCGCCAACCAGGCCGTGCTGGACCCGGCCGGCAGCGGGCCGGTGCGGATGCTGGGGCGGGTCCAGGGGCTGACGTCCGCGCAGGGCGAGTGAACGCCGGTCTCAGTGCCGCAGAGGCCAGGTCGCGCCCTCGGTGCCCGCGTGCCGGGCGCAGGCGTCGGTGAGCGCCTCCAGCAGGTTCAGCGGGTCCGGGAGCGGGTGCTCCGGGCCGCGCACCCAGCGCACCGCCTGGTCGTCGCCGGGCAGCCGGGCGGGCGGTACGAGGACGTAGGAGCCCCGGCAGTGCCAGCGCAGGCCGGGGTGCTCGTCCATGGTCTCGGGGTGGCAGTCCAGCTCGCAGGGCCACCACTCGTCCTCGTCCTCGGGGGTGCCGCGGGTGAGGGTGAAGAACAGCATGCGGCCGTCGTCGCTCTCGGCGACCGGACCGATCTCGACGCCGGAGCCGAGCAGCCGCTCCAGGGCCTCGCGGCCGGCCGCCAGGGGCACGTCCAGGACGTCGTGCACCATGCCGGTGGCGGTGATGAAGTTGGCCCGCGGCTGATGCCGGGCCCACCGCTCGATCTGGGCGCGGTCGGTGGTGGACTGCGTCTGCCAGGCGAACGAGACCGGGTGCCTGGCCGGGGTGGGACAGCCGACGCGGTCGCAGGAGCAGCGGTAGTCGGGGGCGGGGTGCGCGGCGGGGGCGAGCGGCAGGCCCGCGCCGGCGGCGGCGAGCAGCAGGCCCTCACGGCCGTCGTCGGCGGCGGCGGACTCCTTCGGGCGGCGTCCGAGCAGCCACTGGGAGAGTTTGCCCTGCCGGCCGGACCGGCCGCCGAACGTCGCGCTCATCTATCCCCTCGGTCTGGTGGTCGCCTCGCTGCTGTGCGGACAGCATGCCTCATCGTCCCGGCTTCGTGTGCTTCGGGGGGGTCGCCGAAGGCGGGAGGCCGACGGTCACGGGTGGGGCGGTGGGGAGATCAACGGGGTGCGATTCCGTGCAGGGCGTACTCGACGAGGGTGTCCGTGTAGTCGTACGAGATCGGCCCGGTCCGCTGGAGCCAGCGTTGCGCGAGCGGCGAGACGAACAGCTCCAGGGCGATCCGGGGGTCGACGTCGGCGCGTACCGCCCCCGCGGCCTGTGCCGAGCGCAAGCGGGCCACGTACAGCTGCAGCTGTGGTTCGAGGAGCTTGGTGACGAACTCGCGGCCGAGCTGCTCGTTGACCAGTCCCTCCGCGGCCAGCGCCCGCGACGGCACCTCGAAGCGCGGGTCGAGCAGCTCGTCCACCGTGGCCCGCAGCACCGCCCTGAGGTCGGCGGCCAGGTCGCCGGTGTCCGGGATGGCGTCCGGCTCGTGCCCTGCCGCCTGGGCCGCCTGCCCGGCGAGGTCCAGGAACGCCTCCAGCAGGACGTCCGCCTTGGACGACCACCACCGGTAGATGGTCTGCTTGCCGACCCCGGCGCGGGCGGCGATGGCCTCGACGGTGGTCTTCGGGTAGCCGACCTCCCCGACCAGGGCGAGGGCGGCGGCGTAGATCGCCCGGCGGGACTTCTCGCTGCGGCGGGTGGCGTCGGGGGCGGGCTTGTTGACCATGGGGTCGAAAGTAACAAGCGGCGACGGCGGGCTACGACACGGAGTCGTACGGCGGCCAGGCGTCGCCCCAGTCGGCGTCCCGGGCCGCCTTGTACAGGTCGCCGTGGCGCTTGGTGACCGTCGTGCGGCGCAGCTGCTCCTCGGCCTCGCACAGATCGAGCAGCACCTGCCCCTTGCGGATCTGCGGGCGCCGGACCACCCGGGCGGGGGCCGGTTCGGCGGGCAGCCGGGTGGCGGCGACGTAGGCGAACTTCTCGTCCTCGTACGCCAGCGAGCCGCCCTTGACCTGGCGGTGCAGGGAGGAGCGGCCGACCCGGGCGGAGAAGTGGCACCAGTCCTCGCCGGGCGCGATGGGGCAGGCGGCGCTGTGCGGGCAGGGCGCGGCGATCCGGAAGCCGGCCCGGATCAGCCGGTCGCGGGCCTCGATCACCCGGTCGTAGCCGGCCGGGGTACCGGCCTCGACGATGACGACGGCCCGCGCGGCGCCGGCGGCGGCGTCGACCAGGGCGGCCCGGTCGGCCTCGGCCAGCTCGTTGAGGACGTACGACACCGTGACGAGGTCCGTGGCGTCCAGGGTGAGGTCCGCCCCGATCCGGGCGCGCTGCCAGCGGGCGTCCTGGAGAGCCGGGTTGGCGGCGGCTATCTCCCGGCCCAGGGCGAGGGCGGGCTCGGCCCAGTCCAGCACGGTGACACCGCGCGCGCCGGGCCAGGTCGCCGTGACGGCCCAGGTGGCGGCGCCGGTTCCGCCGCCGACGTCGACATGGCTGCCCGGCGTCCAGCCGGGCACGGCGTCGGCGAAGGCGGCCAGCGCCGAGCGGACCGCCTCGAAGGTGGCGGGCATCCGGTAGGCGGCGTAGGCGGCGACGTCGGCGCGGTCGCGCAGGATCGGCGCGTGGGTGGGGGTGTCGCCCCGATAGGTGGCGATCAGCCGGTCCACGGCTCCTGCGACCTGCGTGGGCGGCAGCCCGGCGAGAAGGTCGGCGAGGGCGGCGCGCAGGGTTTCGGCCGGGGGTGCGGGGTGGTTCACCTGCCGATTGTACGAGGCCATGCTCAGATCACCGCCCGCGCGAGCCTCGTCGCCAGCGCCGCCCGCGGTCGGCTGTCCGCCGGGCGTCGGCGCGGGTGGACCGTGTTGGCCAGCAGGATCAGGAAGGTGTCCGTGGCCGGGTCCAGCACCAGGGAGGTGCCGGTGAAGCCCGTGTGGCCGGCCGCGCCGCGGCCCGCCAGCTCGCCCATGAACCACGGCTGGTCCAGGACGAAGCCCAGCCCGGGCGGGGTGAAGAGCAGTTCCACGAAGTCGGGGCCGAGGATGCGCGCGGGGCCGTAGGAGCCGCCCGCGAGCAGGGCGCGGCAGAAGACGGCCAGGTCGGGCGCGGTGGAGAAGAGGCCCGCGTGCCCCGCGACCCCGCCGAGCGCCCAGGCGTTCTCGTCGTGGACCACGCCTCGCAGCATGCCCCGGTCGGCCTTGGCCCACGGCCGCCGCTGGTCCTCGGTGGCCGCGGCGCCGGAGCAGGGCCCGAACCCGGTGGCGGTCATGCCGAGCGGCCGGGTGATGCCGTCCCGGACGAGGACGTCGAGGGTGCGGCCGGTGATGCGTTCCAGGATGAACTGGAGCAGCAGCATGTTCAGGTCGGAGTACCGGTAGGTGCCCGGCTCCGCCGTCGGTGCCTCGGCCCGCAGCAGGGCGAGCCGGGCCCTGTCGTCCGGGCAGCCGTACAGCGGGAGTTCGGGGCGCAGGCCGGAGGTGTGCGTGAGCAGTTGCCGCACGGTGACGCCGTAGGCGGCGGCGCCGACGAACTCGGGCAGGTAGTAGCCGACCCGGGCGTCCATGCCGAGGGTGCCGCGCTCGATCTGCTGCACGGCGGCGACGGAGGTGAACAGCTTGGTGAGCGAGGCCAGGTCGAAGGGGGTGTCGAGGGTGGCCGGGACGCGGGCGGCGGGCGGGAGTTCGACACCGTTGTCGGTCTCCGGGTCGTAGGAGGCGTAGCGCACGGCCCAGCCCGCGGCCTCGGCCACGGCGATCACGGGGCCGCGCCCGGCCAGCACGACGGCGCCGGCCGCCCAGGGGCGCTCGCCGGCGGTCAGGGCGTGCACCTCGCCGACCAGGTGCCCGAGTTCGCCGGGGTCGAGCCCGGCCCGTTCCGGTGTGCCGGCGCGCAGTCGCGATGCGCTCAGCTCTCGTCTCCCTCCGACCCGGCGGGGGCGGTCCCCCGTGCTGTCCAGGGACGGCACATTCCCACGAAGCAGACCGCCGCGACCAGTGCTCCCAGCAGCTGGACAAGGGCCATGGGTACGGCGGTGTGCTCCCCGGCGACGCCGACGAGCGGGGAGGCCACCGCGCCGACGAGGAAGGAGGAGGTGCCGAGCAGCGCGGAGGCGGAGCCGGCGGCGTGCCGGGTGCGCAGCAGGGCGAGGGACTGGGCGTTGGGCAGCGTGATGCCCATGGCGGACATCAGGACGAACAGGGCCGCGGCGATGGGGGCGAGCCCGGGCTCGCCGAGGACGCCGGAGGCCATCAGCAGCAGGGCGGTCGCGGCGAGCACGATCACGGTCAGGCCGGTGGCGAGCACCTTGTCCAGGCTGACCCGGCCGACCAGCAGCTTGCCGTTGACCTGCCCGGCGATCACCAGGCCGACGGAGTTGAGCCCGAACAGCAGGCTGAAGGTCTGCGGGGAGGCGCCGTAGATCTCCTGGATGACGAAGGGGGAGGCGGATATGTAGGCGAACAGCGCGGCGAAGGCGAAGCCGCCGGCGAGCATGTAGCCGGTGAACGGCAGGTCGGCGAGGAGGGCGCGCATCGACCGCAGGGCCGCCCCCACTCCCCCGCCGTGCCGGTCGCCGGGCGGCAGCGTCTCGGGCAGCCGCAGCCAGACGAGGGCGCCGAGCAGGACTCCGACGGCCGTGAGGACGACGAACACGCCCCGCCAGTCGGTCACCCGGAGGATCTGTCCGCCGATCAGCGGCGCCACGATCGGGGCGACCCCGGAGACGAGCATCAGGGTGGAGAAGAAGCGGGCCATGGCCACGCCGTCGTAGAGGTCGCGTACGACGGCCCGCGCGATGACGATGCCGGCCGCGCCGGCGAGGCCCTGGGCCAGGCGGAAGGCGACCAGGGTCTCGACGTTCGGCGCCACCGCGCACAGGGCGGTGGCGAGGAGGTAGACGGCGAGGCCGGTCAGCAGCGGCCGGCGGCGGCCCCAGCGGTCGCTCATCGGGCCGACCACCAACTGCCCCAGGGCCATGCCCAGCAGGCACGCGGTGAGGGTGAGCTGGACGGTGGCGGCGGGCGCGTGCAGCGAGCGGGTGACCTCCGGCAGGGACGGGAGGTACATGTCCATCGCGAGCGGCGGTGTGGCGGTGAGGCCGCCGAGGACGAGGGTGACGAGCAGGCCGGTACGGCGGGTGGCGGCCGAGGGCCGCGCGGTGCCGGACTCCCGCTCCGTCTCCGGTGTCGATGCCGCCCGGTGCTCGGGCATATGTCGTCCCTCCCTCTCGTACGTGACCGGCCCCTATGCTCTCAGCTCGTACACACTGCCGAGGCACACACGAGCGATGGCGGGGCGGGATGGCGGAGCGGAGCGTGCGGTGGGGGATCCTGGCCACGGGCGGGATCGCGGCGGCGTTCGCGGCGGATCTGGTCGATCTGCCGGACGCGGAGATCGTGGCGGTGGCCTCGCGCAGCCGGGAGCCGGCGGAGGCGTTCGCGGAGCGGTTCGGGGTACGGCGGGCGTACGGTGACTGGGAGTCGCTGGCGGCGGACGAGGACGTCGACGTCGTCTACGTGGCCACTCCGCACGTGGCGCACCGGGCGGCGGCCGGGCTGTGTCTGACGGCGGGGCGGAACGTGCTGTGCGAGAAGCCGTTCACGCTGAACCTGCGGGAGGCGGAGGACCTCGTCGCGCTGGCCCGGGAGCACGGCCGCTTCCTGATGGAAGCGATGTGGATGTACTGCAATCCGCTGGTCCGGCGGCTGAAGGCGCTCGTGGCGGACGGGGCGATCGGCGAGGTGCGGACCGTGGACGCGGACTTCGGGCTGGCGGGCCCCTTCCCGGCGGCGCACCGGCTGCGGGACCCGGGGCTGGGCGGCGGGGCGCTGCTGGATCTGGGGGTGTATCCGGTGTCGTTCGCGCAGTTGCTGCTGGGCGAGCCGGACGGGGTCGCGGCGAGCGCGGTGCTGTCGCCGGAGGGCGTCGACCTCCAGACCGGTGCCGTGCTGTCGTGGGAGAGCGGCGCGCTGGCCTCGGTGCACTGCTCGATCGTCGGCGGTACGGCGGTCACCGCCTCGGTCACCGGTTCGCGGGGCCGGATCGACATCCCGGCCGGATTCTTCCACCCGGACCGGTTCGTGCTGCACCGGGACGGACGCGATCCCGAGGAGTTCACCGCTGATCCGGCCGACGGGCCGCGCACCAGCCTGCGGCACGAGGCGCGGGAGGTCATGCGGGCGCTGCGGGCGGGCGAGAAGGAGTCGCCGCTGGTGCCGCTGGAGGGCACGCTCGCGGTGATGCGCACGCTGGACGCGGTGCGCGAGCGGATCGGGGTGCGGTATCCGGGGGAGGACGCGGTCGCCCTCGCCAGGTAACCGTATGGCGGACATCCGATTCCGCATGACGGACCCCGCGCCTAGGCTGCGGAGCCATGACTGAGAGGCAATCGAAGATCGCGGTGGTGACCGGAGCCGGTTCCGGCATCGGGCGGGCCGTCGCCGTGGAGCTGCTGCTCCACGGCTGGTCGGTGGCGCTGGCCGGCCGGCGCGCCGAGACGCTGGAGGAGACGGCGGCCCTGGCACCGAAGGGCGCCGCGCTCGGCGTGCGCACCGACGTGTCCGTGCCCGACGAGGTGGACGCCCTGTTCGCGGCGACCGTGGAGCGGTTCGGCCGGGTGGATCTGCTGTTCAACAACGCGGGCACCTTCGGGCCCGGCGGGGTGCCGGTCGAGGAGCTGCCCTACGACGCCTGGCGGCACGTGGTGGACACCAACCTCAACGGGGCGTTCCTGTGTGCGCAGGCGGCCTACCGGCGGATGAAGGAGCAGGACCCGCAGGGCGGCCGGATCATCAACAACGGATCCATCTCGGCCCACACGCCCCGCCCGCACTCGGTCGCCTACACCGCGACCAAGCACGCACTGACCGGGCTGACCAAGTCGCTGTCCCTGGACGGGCGGCCGTACCGCATCGCGGTCGGGCAGATCGACATCGGCAACGCGGCGACCGACATGACGGTCCGGATGCAGACCGGCGCCCTCCAGGCAAACGGGGAAGTAGCCCCGGAACCGGTGATGGACGTGGCCGACGTGGCGCGCACCGTACGGCACATGGCCGAGCTGCCGCTGGAGGCGAACGTGCAGTTCGCGACGGTGCTGGCGACGACGATGCCGTACATCGGGCGGGGCTGAGCCGCACCTCCCGGCCCGCGCAAGCGGAACTTGAACATCCGTGCTATTGCGGCCCGTCACGGACGTGTGCTCAACTTTCCTCCACCAGAGCTTCACAGTTGGAGCACATAGGTTCCGCGACCATTCCGAGGGGGGACGGCGGCCGTTCCACCGGGCCGGAGTTGGGGGTGGACCTCGCGGCGGACCGCGGGGTGCACGCCGGCCGGTGGAACGGCCGCCGCATGACCTCGTGCGGCGCGCTCGGCGCCGGCTGTCCGCGGTGCGCCCACGTGTCGACGTCCGTGGTTCGGCCGTTCAGCACCGCCGCCCGCGGTACCGCCCGCCCAGGCCGAGGCCCGTGACGCGGCCCGCTCAGCGTCGGCGCCGGCCCCCGGCGGCCCGCTCCTCCCCCTCGTGCGCAGCCGCCGGCCGCGCCCGGCGGCGCAGGGCCCAGGCACCCGCGCCCAGCAGCGCCAGCGCACCGGCGGCGCCCTCGACCGCATGCCACCCCGAGCCGCTGCCGGACGCCGAGCCGGGCGGGCCGGCCGCGGCCTGCACGGTCTTCCGCGCGGGCGCCGAACTCCCGCTCGCCCCGCCCTCGCTGAGCGGCTCGACCAGGGTGCCCACCGCCTGCGCCGCACGCCCGTGCCCGAAGCCCCAGTCGAACAGCGCGGCGGTCTCCTCGTAGACGGCGTTGCCGCCGGAGTCGGGATGCATCACGGTGACCAGCAGGGTGCGCCCGTCCCGGGTGGCGGCACCGGTGAAGGTGTTGCCGGCATGGCTGGTGTAGCCGTTCTTGACGCCGATGAGGCCGTCGTACGGCTTCAGGCCCCACGCCCCGGTCAGCAGGCGGTCGGTGTTCTGGATCTGGAAGGTCTTCTCGCCGCCCGCCGGGAAGTCGGCGGTTCTCGTGCCGCAGTAGCCGCGGAAATCGGCGTCCTTCAGGCCGTGCCGGGCGAAGAGCGTGAGGTCGTACGCCGAGGAGAGCTGCCCCTTGTGGTCGAAGCCGTCGGGGCTGACCACATGGGTGTCCAGGGCCTGGAGGTCCGCCGCCCTGGCCTGCATCTCGGCGACCGTCCTGGCGATGCCGCCGTTCATGCGGGACAGCACGTGCACGGCGTCGTTGCCGGAGCGCAGGAACACGCCCTGCCACAACTGCTCGACGGTGTAGGTGATGCCGGGCTTGATGCCGACGAGGCTGGAGCCGGCCGGGACGTCGGCGAGGTCGGCGTCGGTGATCCGGTAGCGCTGGGTACGGTCGAACTTCCGCAGCAGGGTGTCCGCGAACAGCATCTTCAGTGTGGACGCGGGCGCGAGGCGCCGATGCGCGTCGAAGGAGGCGAGCACCTCGCCGCTCGTGCAGTCCGCGACCAGCCAGGCGCGGGCGGTGAGCTTCTTGGGCAGTCCGGTGGCGCCGCGCACCTGGACGCCGGTGCGGGCCAGGCGCTCGCCGCCGATGTGGGTCCCTCCCCGCTTGAGCGAAGCAGACAGCTCCGGGGACGTGGCGGCGGCCTCGGTGGCCGTGGACAGGGGCAGGGCGGCGGCCGTCAGCCCGAGGACGGCACGCCGGCTGAGCCGGGAACATTCACGCACCCGGGGACCGTACACCGCGTCGAACAGCGGTTTCCCGCTCCGCGGGCCCGTACGGCGCGGAATTTGCCGCGTTATGAGAATCCGATGAGTTACCCCGGTTTCTCAGTCCTTGCACACCGTTTCCCCAGGGCTCCTCAATCCTCCATCGCCCGCCGCGCCCCACGCCTGGCCACCATCGGAGCCGGACAGCTCACCCTGACCGAACAGGGCGCGTCCCAGGGGTCCGGCCGGCACTCTCAGAAGCGGTACGCGCAGGAGCAGTACGGCGGTTACCGCCGCTGACCTGGTCGTACGCCCCGTCGGGGCCGCTCAGCGCCGGAGCAGTGGTCGATCTCGGCCGGCTGTCCGGTGTCGAGCGGCCCTTGCGCGAGCGCACCCGCGTTCTGCTCGGCCTGGGCGACGGTCCGGAAACCGGGGATCGGCACGGTGCGCGGGCTGCGGGCCCGCAGCCGGCCGAGGGCGCTCACGCCGATACCGCTGCGTCCCCATGTCCTGGTGGTCTCCATGCCCGCGGAGGCCAGAAGTCGGAGCGCACGCGGACACAAGGGCCGCGGGCGGAACCGCGGTTACGCCTGCCCGGTCTCGAACCGTGAGATCCGGCCGTCGTCGTCGACGGTGAAGCTCCACTTGGTGCGCATCTCGCCCCAGGTGTCGTTGGAGTAGCGGGCGAGGAGGGTCCGGCCGCCGTCGGACTCGTTGTCGACCTCCATGTGACCGTGGGACGAGAAGATCTCGCGGTCGATCCAGTCGGCGAGGTCACGGTCGGAGCCGTCGTCGGACATGGTGGCGCCGGGCGCGAGCAGGGCCATGAAGCCCTCGCGGTCGTGCGAGTTGACGGCGTGGACGAAGGCCCGGACGGCCGGATTGCTGAGCTTGGCTGGCTGAATCGTCATGGCGCCAGGCTCACACCGCTCCTGCGCGCCCGCCACCCGAACGGCAGCCAGGAGGGGCCGGGCGGGGTCACGGGTGCCAGGGTGGGGACACGGGAGGGAACACGGGAGGGACCTGGCCGCCTGTCTGCATGGGAGTCACCGTGAGCTGTTACGACCGACGTGATCTGGGCCTGCTGCTGCTCCGGCTGGGCACCGGCGGGGTGCTGGCGGCTCATGGCGCGCAGAAGCTGTTCGGCTGGTTCGGCGGGCACGGCCTCACGGGCACCGGCCAGTTCATGGAGTCCGTCGGCTACGCGCCCGGCAAGGCGAGCGCGACGGCGGCGGGGCTGGCCGAGGCGGGCGGCGGCACGCTGCTGGCGCTGGGCCTCGCGACCCCGGCGGCGGGCGCGGCGGCGGCCGGTGCGATGGCGGGGGCGGCGACGGTCCACCTGCCCAACGGCTTCTTCGCCCAGGAGGGCGGCTACGAGCACGCGGCGAGCCTGGGGCTGGCCGCGGCCGGCCTCGCCGTCGCGGGCCCGGGCCGGCTCTCCCTCGACCACGCCCTCGGGCATGTCCTCGACCGCGGCTGGATGGTCCCGGTCGCCCTCGGCGTGACGGCGGCGGCGACGGCCGTGGTCATCGGCGCCCGGAACCAGCGGGTCCGGGCCGGCAAGGAGGGCGAACAGGAGGTGCTGTTCGAGGAGTGACGCGCAGGGGCTTGCCGCAGGGAGGAGCAGCGCACAGGGCCTCGCGCAGGGAGGAGCAGCGCCGTCTTCGCCGCACCTCTTCGAGCACCGCCCCTCGGCCGGTCAGGTCGCCGTGGAAGGCGCGGTGGCGTCCGAGGAGGGCTCTGGCGCCGGGGTCGGGACCGCGGCGGTGGCGAGGGTGTCGAGCAGGTCACCCAGGGCGGCCAGGGTCGTCTCGTCCGTGACCCGGCCGTCGGCGACCTTCAAGGTGGCCTGGGGGATGCCCAGTTGAGGGGTGAGCACCCGGGCGCCCATCACGGTGAGCGTCTCGGCCAGCCAGGCCCGGGCCCGGTCGCCGCCGGACAGCGCGGGGGACGCGCTCGCCAGGGCCACCGGCTTGCCGGCGGCCTCACCGCCGCCGACCAGCCACTCGAGGGCGTTCTTCAGCACGCCCGAGGTGCCGTGGGCGTACTCCGGGGTCACGACCAGCAGCCCGTCCGCCGCGCCGACCGCGGCCCGCAAGTCCGCCACGACCCGGGGCAGAGCGGTGGTTTCGATGTCGGCGTCGAAGAAGGGCAGGCGGTCCAGGCCCTGGTCGATGACGAGTTGTCGCGGGGGCAGGGTCAGGTCCGCCGCCGAACGCAGCACGGCCGCGTTGAGCGACCCGGATCGCAGACTTCCGCACAGACCGAGGACCTTCACGGCGCCCAGCCTACGTTCCGACGGGGCGGGCGGTCCCGCTCTCTCAGCCGCCGACCAGGGCGACGAGCTTGATGAAGACCAGGTCGGGATCGACGGTGAGGTCCACGACGTCGTCCAGCTCCTCGACCTGGCGATCGCCGGCCAGCACGAAGAACCCGTTGGCCAGGAAGGCGCGCTCGGCGATCTCGGCCTGGCGCTCCCAGTCGATGCGGCGGGGCCCGCGGAGCCGGTAGCCGTTCAGCTCCGTCTCCGCGTCGTCGGGGCGGACGAGGCCGTTGAAGCGGTCGCCCGGGTGGGCGTTGTGCCGGGCGACCTCCTCGCGGACCCGGAGCCTGATCAGCTCCCGTACGGTCATCCGTTCCGGCAGCCCGGCGACCTCCCACTCGCCGACCGGCCTGCCTGTCGCGGTCTCGTCCCGGAACGTCACGGTCGCCATCAGGCACCTCGCTTGATCTGCATGAGGATGGACTCGTCGGTGATCCGGGTGTCGGCGGCGAGCAGGAACGCCTTGCTGAGGATCAGGGAGAGCCGCTCGTCCTCGAAGGGCAGGAAGACCTTGCCCTCGCTCCTCCCGCGTGACGGGACGATGCACAGGTAGGCGTCGTCCGGTTCCATGAGGATGTTGGCCGAGCCCAGATGGATCCTGTAGGTGCGCAGGTCCCCACGGACCACCAGGAAGCGGCCGTCGAGCGAGCACCGGCCGGCGATCTTCAGGCGCGGCAGGATCCGCTCCAGCACCGCGCGGCGGACCTCGGCGCTCGCCGTCAGTGCACCGAAGGAGGCCGTCCGCCAGTACCCGGCGTAGCGGTCCTCGCCCCGGTCGGTCCAGTCGGGATCGGCGGCGATCGAGGTCACGCCGACGAACAGGTCGACGTCCCGCATCGCCTCGCTGAACACCAGCGGGGGCACCTCCGCGAGGGGAACCTGCCGCCAGCGCCGGCCGTCCCGCCGCTCGAAGCGGACCTGGTCGGTCGCCGCGTACTCGGGCGCGTAACCGCCGCCGTCGTCCGCGGCGGGCTCGTGGTGGAAGCAGGCCCGCCACGCGCCGTCGCCGAACTCGGCCCGCGCCTGCCCGTCGTAGCCACCGTCGTACCGGCCGAGGAAGTTGGCCTGCCAGCCGCGTCCCTTGAACAGTGCGTAGAGCTGCGGGTAGTGGACGATGTGGGCGGCGAACCGGTTGGAGTAGACGCCGGTCTCCTCCTCGGCCGGGGTGAGCAGATAGATCTCGCGGAACGCCTGTTTGAACGGCTGCCGCAGCCGCTCGGCGACGAGCCGCTCCCGCCACTCCCTGATCTCGCCCGCCGACGCCCGGATCGGATGCCACAGCCGGACCCGCTCGGGCCGGCCGGCCGGCCCGGCCGCCGGTGCCACCGCCCGCCACTCGCCGTCCGCGCCCAGGAACTCCCAGATCAGACCGCGGGCGAGAGTCCCGGTGACCGGGTGGTCGCGGTAGTGGCGGCACCACTCGTCGTACGGCCACTCGCGCCCGGCCGACATCAGCGCCTCGACGCGGGCCCGCTCGCCCGACAGGGTCGCCCGCACCTCCTTGGCCAGGGCCTTCACCTGCCGGAGCTCGTCCGGGAAGCCGTCCTTCACCGCGGCGGGAGCCGTACGGGACGTCTTCCCGTCGGGGCGGGTGAAGGTGAGCCGCACGGTCGCCGCGTCCTCGATCGCCACCCGTACCCGGTGTCCGCCGATCTCCCGTTCCAGCGAACCGTCCGGGGCCAGCCCGTGGTCCGGCACGCTGCGCTCGATGAGCTGCTCCGCCGTGATCCCCTGCTTCCCGGCCGCCGTCGTCAGCGCGGTGTCGAGTTGCTTGCGCAGCGCCCGGTGCCTGATCCGGGCCCGGAGCTGCCACAGGGCCTCCAGCGAGGCCGGATCGCCGGTCTCGGCCAGCGCGTTGATCGCCGCGCCCGCGAGCTTGAGGTCCTCGATCACGTCGCTGCCGGGGGCGCCGCTGCGCAGGGCGAGCGCGCTGAGGTGCCGCACCGTGCCCGGGCCACCGGTCAGCGCGGCCGCCCAGACGACGCCGCGTGCCAGGTCCCCGTCGTTCTGGTGGACGACGTAGTGGTAGTGGTAGCTGTCGCCGATCCAGCCGGTGTGCGCCCCGCTTCCCGCGCTGCACAGGGGATCGTCCTCGGCCAGTGCCCGCAGGACGTCGGCCATGAGGTCGCGCGCCGCGGCCGCGTCCACGAGTTCGAGGCACGTGCGCCGCCACCGCTGTGTGGGACGCGGGCCCGAGGGGCTCGCCAAGTGCCGTACGAGGACCGCCAGTTCCGGTGTCGGCGAGTCTTCCGCACGGGCGCTCAGCGGGGCGGCCCACGGGGCGTGGGCCGGGATCAGTCCCTCGGGAATGTGCGCCTCGTCCGCGCTCGCGAGCAGCGCGCGCAGGCGCTGGGCGAGCGACGCGCGCTGCCGGGCCTCGATCGTCGCGTTCCTCAGCGCCGCGTGGGCGTGCCGCAGCCAGGGCAGCAGCGCGCGGCAGTCGTCGGCGTCGAGCCGGTCGACGACATCCAGCACCGTCCCCAGCGCACCGGCGAACCAGTAGCCCCTGGTGCACTCGGTGACGCGGAGCAGCATCACCGCGACCTCGGCGGGCGTCCAGCCGCGCACCCGCGCGATCAGCGCCCGGGTCTCGGCGTCGTACTGCCAGGAGCTGATGGCGTCGAAGCGGGCGGCCAGCATCAGGCAGAGGACGGCGGCCCGGCCCTCCTCGTCGTCACAGGCCGCGAGCCGCCGGTCGATCTCGTCCTGGACCGCCCCGCCCTCCGCTCCCCGGGACCGCCGGTGCTCATGCCCCATGGAGCGCCGGAACTCGCTCCGCTGGCGCTCCAGGAGATCGACGAGCCACCGCACGCGGTCGACCGCGGCCGACCTCACGTCATCGAGCGAGTCGTGCCTGCGGGATTCGGCCACCAAGGCGTCGTACAGCATGGCGAGATGATGGCAGGGGGGACTGACAACGGGGTCGACCGCCAGTGACATCGGCGGTATCCGCGCTGCACGCACGAGTCGCCGGTGCACCCCGAGGACGGCAAGGTCGGTCAGGACGGCGGCGCGCGGATCGGGCCGAGGCCGGTGGGCACGAGAACGGACGGCACCCGGCCGTCGGTGCTCCAGTCGGGCAGGGCCGGTCTCGGCATCAGGGTCCACGCCACCGCCCGAGCCGGTTCTGTGGGCTGTCTGCGTGCAATGTAGCCCGCGCCCGCTTGCGCCTGCTGCCGGCGCACCCACACCACGCTGAACAATTGGCCTGGTCAACCGCAGGAATGTATCCGGCACCGAGGGGAACGACCGATGGACAGAGCCGGACGTCCGGATCGTAGAGCACTGCTTGCCGGCGGACTCATGGGCGCCACGGTCGCGCTTTCGGGGTGCTCATCGACGAGGGCCGCCTCGTCGGCGACCAGCGCTTCGCCGGAAGCGCGGCCCACCACGCCCGCTACGGCATTCGCGAGGCTGATGGAAGGCAACGAGCGCTGGGTGAGCGGAAACCTCCAACACCCCGACCGGGATCCGAACCGGCGTCAGCTCACGTCCCAGGAGCAGGAGCCGTTCGGGGCGATCCTCTCGTGTATCGACTCCAGAGTGCCGCCTGAACTCCTCTTCGATACCGGCCTGGGTGACCTCTACGTGATGCGCACGGGCGGTGAGGCGGTCGGCCCGGTGGTCACTGGTTCTGTCGAGTACGGGCCTATGACGAGTGACACCCCCCTCATCGTGGTCCTCGGGCATCAGCGCTGCGGCGCCGTCAAAGCGGCGTACCGCTCCCTTCGTGACGGCGTACCGCTGTCCGGCAACCTGCAGGCGATCGTCAAAGCTCTGCAGCCGGCGTACGAGCAGGCAGTCCGGGAGGGTGGCGCCGACCCGGTCGAGACCATGGCCCGCGCCCAGGTCGAGTTGACCGCGGCCGATCTGCGCTCCAACCGGGACCTGGCCCCACTTGTGGGAAAGGGCGCCCTTGCCGTGGTCGGCGCCTTCTACTCGCTCGACACCGGCAAGGTGGAAGTCCTGGCCGGCGCGCCCTCCTGACCGGCCGGACGAGACGGACGGGAGGTTGTCAGGTCGGTGACGGGCGACCGGGCCGCTCCCCGAGGCGCCCCGAATCAGCTGACAGCCGGCAACCAGGCCGACCGGCTACGGCCACGAAACGACGAGCTGTCCGAAGCCGCCTTCGTCACGGCCGCCGAAGCCGCCGGTCGCCTTCGGGGCCGTATCCGGCGCCGTATCCGGCGCCGGTTCGAGCACACTCTGAAGGCTCTGCACGCGGGACGGCCGCTGTGCGGCTGCTTTCAAGGCTGCGTACGTAGCCGTTTCCGACCTGCGATTTCGCTGGCCGGAAGCCCTGGGCGGCAGACGAGTCGGGCTGTACGCCGGGTTCTGTCCCCCGGTGTCCTCGCGGACGCCGGGGTGACGGCCATCCATCTAGGGCCGACGTTGCCGCCGGCCTCGTGCGGTCTACCCGCGGACTCGGGCGGGCAGCCCTCGAACGTCCGCGCAGGGCGCTTTTCACGGCGCCCCTCTTGACCTTGCTCCGGGTGGGGTTTACCTAGCTGCCCAGGTCACCCTGGGCACTGGTGGTCTCTTACACCACCGTTTCACCCTTACCGAGGGCCGGAGCTCTCGGCGGTTTGCTTTCTGTGGCACTGTCCCGCGGGTCACCCCGGGTGGCCGTTAGCCACCACCCTGCCCTGTGGAGCCCGGACGTTCCTCGGGAAGCCCCCAGGGGGCTCCACGCGGCCGTCCGCCCGGCTCGTCTGCCGTGAGGACCATGCTACCGGGCGACCGCGGCCCCGTGGACCGCCGGCCGTCGCCAGGACCGCCGGTTGTCGGGCGTCCCCTAGGCCGGCGTCGGCAAGGTGATCACGGCGACCGGTTCACCTGGCTCGGCACGCCGCAGGCCGCCGCTTGACCGTGCCGCGACGTCGACTTCTGCACCGACCCCTCGCGGATCGGAGGACGCGCGGCCGCCGTCGGCGTGACGACGCGCGCCGTGGGGCGGGCGGGCGGCACGCCGTACCCTGGCGCGGAGGTCTACGTAAGGAGTACGTGTTGCTGGTCCTGCTGCCGCCCTCCGAAGGCAAGGCGAACTCGGGCGAGGGTGCCCCGCTGGAGCTCCGGTCGCTGTCCCTGCCGGGGCTGACCGCCGCGCGGGAGGCCGTGCTCGGGGAGCTGGTCGAGCTGTGCTCCGGCGACGAGGAGAAGGCCCGCGAGGTGCTCGGGCTGAGCGAGGGGCTGCGCGGCGAGGTGGCGAAGAACGCCGGATTGCGCACGGCCGGCGCCCGCCCCGCCGGGGAGATCTACACCGGCGTCCTGTACGACGCCCTCGGTCTGGCCACGCTGGACGCCGCGGCCCGGCGGCGCGCGACGGAGTCGCTACTGGTCTTCTCGGGGCTGTGGGGCGCCGTGCGGGTCGCGGACCGGATCCCCTCCTACCGCTGCTCGATGGGGGTGAAGCTGCCGGGGCTCGGCGCGCTGGCCGGGCACTGGCGGGCGCCGATGGCCGAGGTGCTGCCCGAGGTGGCCGGGGACGGCCTGGTCCTGGACCTGCGGTCCTCCGCCTACGCGGCGGCCTGGCGGCCGAAGGGCGAGGTGGCGGGGCGGACGGCGACCGTACGGGTGCTGCACGCGCCGACGCGGAAGGTCGTGAGCCACTTCAACAAGGCGACCAAGGGCCGGATCGTCCGCAGCCTGCTGACGTCCGGGACCGCGCCGCAGGATCCCGCCGAGCTGGTGGAGGTGCTGCGGGAGCTGGGGTACGTCGTGGAGGCGGAGGCGCCGGGGAAGGCGGGCAAGGCGTGGGCACTGGACGTGCTGGTGGAGGAGATCCACTGAGCACCGGGCCCCGTAAGCCATTGCAACATGCGCAACGCTCATTGCGAGTGATGCAGTTCCTCGGCACGATGAGGCCATGACCTCGCCGCCGCCCTCGTCCCCGGCCGCCTCCGTGCTGGACCTCGCACCCGTCGTGCCCGTGGTGGTGCTCGCCGACGCCGCCGACGCCGTTCCGCTGGCGCGGGCGCTGGTGGCGGGCGGGCTGCCGGCGATCGAGGTGACCCTGCGGACCCCGGCCGCGCTGGACGCGATCCGGGCGATCGCCGCCGAGGCCCCCCGGGCCGTGGTCGGGGCGGGCACGGTGATCAGGCCGGAGCAGGTGGGCGCGTGCGTGGCGGCCGGGGCGCGGTTCCTGGTCGGTCCCGGGTGGACGGAGGCGCTGCTGATGGCGATGCGCGGGGCCGGGGTGCCGTTCCTGCCGGGTGTGTCGACCACCTCGGAGGTGGTCGCGCTGCTGGAGCGCGGGGTGCGGGAGATGAAGTTCTTCCCGGCGCAGGCGGCGGGCGGTACGGCCTATCTGAAGTCGCTCGCCGGTCCGCTGCCGCAGGCCCGCTTCTGCCCGACCGGCGGGATCGGCCCCAAGACCGCGCCGGAGTATCTGTCCCTGCCCAACGTCGGCTGTGTGGGCGGTAGTTGGATGGTGCCGGCGGACGCGGTGGCCGCCGGGGACTGGGGTCGGATCGAGGAGCTGGCGCGGGCGGCGGCCGAGCTCAGCTCCGCAGGTGGGACGTGTCGTTGAACAGCCGTACGCTCGCGTTGCCGTCGGCGTAGTACGCCACCGCCGACAGGGAGGCCGCCGACAGCTCCATCCGGAACAGCGCCGTGGGCGGGGCGCCGAGGGCGAGGCGGACGAGGGTCTTGATCGGGGTGACGTGGGTGACCAGCAGGACCGTGCGGCCGGCGTGGGCCGCGACCAGCTTGTCCCGGGTGGCGGCGATCCGGGTGGCCGTCTCGGCGAAGCTCTCGCCGCCGCCGGTGGGGTGGGCCTCCGGGTCGGCGAGCCAGGCGTTGAGGTCGTCCGGGTAGCGCTCGCGCACCTCGCCGAAGGTCAGGCCCTCCCAGGCGCCGAAGTCCGTCTCGCGCAGGCCGTCCTCGATCGTGACGTCCAGGCCGAGGCGGCCGGCGACGATGGCGGCGGTTTCGCGGGTGCGGGTGAGGGGGGAGGCGATGACGGCCTGGATGGTGCCACGCCGGGCCAGGGCCGCGGCGACGCGCTGCGCCTGCTCTCGGCCGGCCGCGGAGAGGGAGGGGTCGGTGCCGCCGCTGCCGGAGAAGCGCTTCTGGGGGGTCAGCGGGGTTTCGCCGTGGCGGAGGAGGACGAGGGTGGCGGGGGCGCCGAGGTCGGGGGCGGCGCTCCAGCCCGGCGTGGTGCCGTGCTCGTGGCCGGGGGTGGTCGGACGCCGCTCGCTGGGCGGTGCCGCCTTCTGCGGGACGGGCGCCACCCCGGCGGCACGGCTGCCCGCGGCTACGGCGGAATCGACGCCCGCGGATGCAGATGCGGCTGCGGGTGCGGCTGCATCGATGTCCGCGGCTGCGGCGACGGCATCAGTGCCCTCAGTCACGGCGGCATCAGTGCCCACAGCTGTCGCGGTGTCGGCGTCCGCAGCGGTGGCGGCGGCACGCGTTGCCGCGGCATCGCGGGCCGCTTCCGCCTCGATGTCGTCCTCGGCCGGAGCGGCCACCGGACGTCTCGAAGCGGCTGACCGGCCTTCCGCCAGGGCCGCCCGCGCCTTGGCCGCGCCTGCCGTCGCGTCTCCGGGCGGGCCCGGCCGCTCCGGGACGGCGACCGGCGTGTCCAGGGCCGCCCGTGACGTCGACGCGGACCACTGTTCGCCCCGGGCGCCGGCGTCCATCGCCTCGTTGGCCAAGCGGTCCGCGTGTTTGTTCTGGTCGCGGGGGATCCACTCGTAGGTGACCTGGTCCGGCGGGAAGACGGAGCGGGCCTCGGTCGCCAGCGGTTTCATGGCGGGGTGCTTGATCTTCCAGCGGCCCGACATCTGCTCGATGACGAGCTTGGAGTCCATGCGGACGTGGACCGCCGCGGAGGGGTCGAGGGCGTGGGCGGCGCGGAGGCCGGCCAGGAGGCCGCGGTACTCGGCGACGTTGTTCGTGGCGACGCCGATGTACTCCGCCACCTCGGCCAGGGGCTCGCCCGTCGCCGCGTCGAGGACCACGCTGCCGTAGCCCGCGGGCCCCGGGTTGCCCCGTGACCCGCCGTCGGCCTCGACGATGAACTCCCTCACCCCTGAAGCCCCTTACAGACCCGACTCGGCCGTGCGCACCAGGATCCGGCGGCAGTTCTCGCAGCGCGTCACGGTGTCCGGCGCGGCCGCGCGCATCTCGTTCAGCTCGGTGATGGCCAGCTCCTGCCGGCAGCCCTGGCAGGTGCGGGCGTACAGCTTGGCCGCGCCGATGCCGCCCTGCTGCTGGCGCAGCTTGTCGTAGAGCTTGAGGAGATCGGCGGGGACGGAGGCGGCGACGACCTCGCGCTCCTTCGTGACCGAAGCGGCCTCGGTGTCGATCTCCTCGACGGCCGCGTCCCGGCGGCCGGTGGCGTCGTCGATCTTCGACTGCACCGAGGCGACCCGCTCGGTCAGCTCGTTCACCCGCTCCTGCGCGGCCTCGCGGCGCTCCATGACCTCCAGGACCACGTCCTCCAGATCGCCCTGCCGCTTGGCGAGGGAGGCGATCTCGTGCTGGAGGTTGGACAGGTCCTTCGGCGAGGCGACCGCCCCGGAGTCCAGGCGCTGCTGGTCGCGGGCGGCGCGCTGGCGCACCTGGTCCACGTCCTGCTCGGCCTTGGTCTGCTCGCGGGCGCAGTCGCTCTCCTCGGTCTGCGCGGCGACGAGGAGGTCGCGCAGCTGCGTGAGGTCCTTCGTCAGCGACTCGATCTCGGCGTGCTCGGGGAGCGACCTGCGCTTGTGCGCGAGCTGCTGGAGGCGGACGTCGAGGGCCTGGACGTCGAGGAGTCGGATCTGGTCGGCGGGCGCGGCGTTCAGTTGGGGGCTCCCGTGGTATCGGAAGGGGCGCGCGAAGCGCTCGTTGGAAGGGTGGTGGTGGGCGACGGGTGGGCGGTGGACGCGGCGTGGGCGGTCCAGGGGTCGGTGACCGTCTTGGAGACGTGGACGCGCAGGTCCCAGCCGTGGCGGTCGGAGATCTCGTCCAGCTGGCTCGCGGCCAGCTCGCACCAGGGCCACTCGGTGGCCCAGTGCGCCGCGTCGAGCAGCGCGAGCGGACTCTGGGCGACCGCCTCGGACGCCGGGTGGTGGCGCAGGTCGGCGGTGAGAAAGGCGTCGACGCCGGCCGCGCGGACCTGGTCGAAGAGGCTGTCGCCGGAGCCGCCGCTGACGGCGACCGTGCGGACGACGGCCTCGGGGTCGCCGGCCACCCGGATGCCCTGCGCGGTGGCGGGCAGCCGCTCGGCGGCGCGGGCGGCCAGTTCGCGGACGGTGAGGGGGTGGTCGAGTTCGCAGACGCGACCGAGGCCCCGGCATCCGTGCGGGTCGGTGGGGTCCGGTACGAGGGGTCGGACGACCCGGAGGTCGAGGGCGCCGGCGAGGGCGTCGGAGACACCCGGGTCGGCGGTGTCGGCGTTGGTGTGGGCGACGTGCAGCGCGATGTCGTTCTTGATCAGCGTGTGCACGACCCGGCCCTTGAAGTGCGTGGCCGCGACCGTCGTCGTACCGCGCAAATAGAGCGGATGGTGGGTGACGAGCAGGTCGGCGCCGAGCTTCACCGCCTCGTCGACGATCTCCTGCACGGGGTCGACGGCGAACAGGACCCGGGTGACCTCCTGGTCGGGGTCGCCCACGACCGTGCCGACCGCGTCCCAGGACTCGGCCCGCTCGGCGGGCCACAGGCTTTCCAGCGCGGCGATGACTTCAGACAGACGGGGCACGGCCCAAGGCTACCTGGCTGTTCGGCGGGGCTGTACCGCATCGGCCCGGTCTGGCCCCGCTCAGCACACAAGCACTGATTTCCTCAGGTGAATCGCTTCTGCGCCACCCGTATGTGTGAAGCGGCGGACGGCCGCTCCCCCGCCTGTGCGTGCGAAAACTAGCTTCGTCGCCGGAGGTGACCGAACGATGACGGTCTGTGCGATCGAACCCCCCTCCACGGACGGGGCCGACAGTGCGCCGGGGGCGGGGTGTGTGATCACGGCGGACGGCGCGTACGCGGCCCGGCTCGCGCGGGACGGTGAGTCCTGGTTCCCGGAGCGCTGGACCCTGGACGGCCCGGAGCCCTACGCGGTGCCGCTGCCCGGCAACCAGCCGGAGGAGCCCGGCACCGGGGTGCAGCCGATGGGCGACGGGCGGGTGCTGATCCACCGCCTGGTGGACGGGCGGCACGCCTTCTCGCTGCTGTACCCGACCGGGCCCGGCACCGGCGAGCTGCCGCTGGGCGCGGTGGAGTGCCCGGAGCCCGGCACCCGGCTCGGGCTGCTGCCGCCGGCACCGGGGGGCGCGAGGGCGTACGCCCTCGCCGTGGGGCCGCGTTCCAGCGTGGTGTGGCTGGTGGCGGGCGGGGTGTTCGGCCCGGAGCGGCTCGCGGAGGTGCCGGGGCGCTGCTCGGGCGGGGTCTGGCTGGACCGGGACGGGCGGCTGCTGGCGCTCGACCGGGAGCTGGGCGGGCGCACCAAGACGGTCGTGGTGGATCTGGGGCGGGCCGGGGAGGTCTCGCCGCTGCTCCAGATCGCGGACGGCAGCGACGACCGGTTGCTGCTCGCCGACCCCGACAGCGGACTGCTGCTGATCTCCTCCGACGCGCCGTCGCCCGGGCAGGAACGATTGGGCTGGGGCGTGCTCGGCAGCACCCTGCCGGTGCGGTTCCCGGAGTGCGTGCGGGTGCCCGAGTGCACGGTGACTCCGTTCGCGATCCAGCCGGGGCAGGTGCTGATGCCGGAGAACTGCGCGGTGGCGCTGCGCGTCGACGGGGCGTTCGGCACCTGGGTGGGCACCTGGCGGCCGGCCGAGCGGCAGCTGCGGCATCTTCCGGCGCCCGAGGGCTGGCTGGCGGGCGCCGGGCTGTGGACGCGGGACGGCGTCCTGCGCCTGCCGTACGCCACCGATACGACTCCGTGCGGCGTGGCGGAGGTGCCTGCGCCGCGGGGGGCCGCGAGCGGCACCGCGGGTCCGGCGGGGGACGGGTCACCGACTGCACCGGCGGCGGAATCGGACGCTCCGCCACCCGAAGCGCTCCAGTCCGCGGCGGAATCGGACGCTCCGCCACCCGAAGCACTCCGGCCCACAGCGCGACCGGACGCACCGTCACCCCAAGCGCACCGGCCGGCGGCGCAGCCGGACGCACCGTCACCCGAAGCACTCCAGTCGGCGGTGGGCCCGGACGCTCCACCCCGCGGCGCGCCCGAAGCACACCGGCCGACGGCCGAACTGGCCCCTCCCGCACGATCGGTGGCGCGTCCCGTGCCGCTGCAGCAGGCGCCTCTGGGACGTCTTGTAACGAAGTAGTGCCGGTCGGCGTGTGCGCCTGGATTCGGCCCGTGGCGCACCGGTTAGACTCGCTCGGCTGTACGAAAGATCATGTTGACGGGGTGAATACGTCCGATGAGCGACACCAGCACGATGCAGCAGCTGTCTGCCGGCTCTTCCGAGACCGCCGGCCACGGCCGACACCGGGGCCCGGTCGCGGTCCAGGAGAGCGAGACGACTCCGCACGGCCGGCACCGCAAGCCGGCCCAGGAGCCGGCCGAGGCAGCTGCCTGGCGGTAAGGAAGAAAGGGGGGCGCTCGCTGGGCGAGCGCCCCTTTTCCGTACCCGGACCTCACCCGCGCCGGAGCCCCAGCACCTCCGCCGCGGCGAACGTCTCCTCCGCCGGCCGGCCGGCGTAGTGCGGGGTGAGCAGCGCGTCGAGTTCGTCGTAGGTGAAGGTCTCCTGCCTGCTGTCGAACTTCGCCTGCACACGCGGCCGTTCGACGACGGCCACCATGCCGCCGTGTACGACGAGCAGCTGGCCGTTGACCTTGGCGGCGGCGGGCGAGGCCAGATAGCCGACGAGCGGGGCGACATGCTCGGGAGCGAGCGGGTCCAGGCCCTCGTCCGGTTTCCGCAGGCCGGCGAAGACGTCCTCGGTCATCCGGGTCCGGGCGCGCGGGCAGATGGCGTTGGCCGTGACGCCGTACTTGCCGAGGGCGAGGGCGGTGGAGGTGGTCAGCCCGACGATTCCGCCTTTCGCCGCCGCGTAGTTGGGCTGGCCGGCGGATCCGGCCAGGAACGCCTCCGAGGAGGTGTTCACGATCCGCCCGTACACCGCCGACCCGGCCGCCTTGGACCGCTCCCGCCAGTGCGCGGCGGCGAAGTGGGTGGTGTTGAAGTGTCCCTTGAGGTGGACGCGGATCACCGAGTCCCACTCGTCCTCGGTCATGGAGAAGACCATGCGGTCGCGCAGGATGCCGGCGTTGTTGACGAGGATGTCCAGCTTCCCGAACTCGGCGATCGCCAACCGGACGAGTCGGCCTGCGTGGTGGAAGTCGGCGATGTCTCCGGTGTGCGGTACGGCCGTGCCGCCGGCCGCGCGGATCTCCTCGGCGACCTGTTCGGCGGGCCCCGCGCAGGCCGCGCCGGTTCCGTCCCGGCCGGGCTGCCCGTAGTCGTTGACGACGACGGCCGCGCCGAGCCGGGCGAGTTCCAGGGCCTCGGCCCGGCCGAGGCCGCGTCCGGCGCCGGTGACGACGGCGGACAGCCCCTCCAGTGGCAGTGCCATCTCGCTCCCCGTCCTCAGATCTCGATGCAGGTGCGCAGGGCGGTCCCCGTGCGCATCTGGTCCAGCGCCTCGTTGATCTCCGCGAGCGGGACCCGGTGGGTGATCAGGCCCGCGAGGTCGACGCGGCCGGCCCGCCACAGGGCGATCGTGCGCTCGTAGGAGCGCAGCACGTCGCCGCCGCCGTACAGGGACGGCAGGATGCGCTTCTCGTCGAAGAACAGCTCGAACATGGTGAGCCGGAGGACGTCGTCCATGGCGCCGGCGCCGACCACGACGAGGGTGCCGCCGCGCCGGGTGTTCTCGTAGGCGGTGCGGGCGGTGGCGGACCTGCCGACGACCTCGAAGACGTAGTCGAAGCCCTCGCCGCCGGTGACCTGCTGCTTGGCGTCGGCCAGTTCCTCGGGCGATACGGCCCGGGTGGCCCCGAACTTCAGGGCGGACTCGCGGCGGGAGGCGACCGGGTCGACGGCGACGATCTCGGCGGCGCCCTTCAGCCGCGCCCCCTGCACCGCCGAGATGCCGACGCCCCCGCACCCGATGACGGCGACCGACGAACCGGCCGTCACATCGGCGGTGTTGAGGGCGGCGCCCAGTCCGGTGGTGACTCCGCAGCCGATGAGCGCGGCGATGTCGAAGGGCACGTCGTCCGGGAGAGGGACGGCGCAGCCGGCGTCGACCACGACCTCCTCGGCGAAGGTGCCGGTGCCGGCGAAGCCGAAGAGGTCGCCGCCGGAGCGCCGGAAGTTGGGAGTGCCCGCGTTCATGAACCCGGCCAGGCACAGCTGCGTCTGGCCGCGTCTGCACGCCGGGCAGGTCCCGCAGGCGGGCAGCCAGCACAGGACGACCCGGTCGCCCGGCTTCAGGTGCCGTACACCGTCCCCGACGTCGAGTATCTCGCCGGCGCCCTCGTGCCCGGGGACGAAGGGGGCCGGCTGGGGCAGCACCCCGTTCATCGCGGACAGGTCCGAGTGGCACAGCCCGGTGGCGCGCACCCGGACCCTGACCTTGCCGGGGCCGAAGCCCACCGCCTCGACGTCGTCGAGGACCTCCAGCTTTTCCTGGCCGATCTCGTGCAGTACGGCTGCGCGCATGGTGCGGCTCCCCTCGGATGCTGGTTTCAGGAGTGCTCTACGACGGTGTCCACGAGAACCGGCGCGTCCCCCCGCTCCACCGCACCCACCGTGACCCGCACCCGCCCTTCCTCGCGCCACATGGACACGCGCAGGGTCTCCCCCGGGAACACGACCCCGGCGAACCGGGCGCGGTAGCCGCGCACCCGGGTCACGTCGCCGCCGAGCAGGGTGTCCACGACCGTCTTGAGCGTCATGCCGTAGGTGCACAGGCCGTGCAGGATGGGCCGGTCGAAGCCGGCGCGCTTGGCGAAGTCGGGGTCGGCGTGGAGCGGGTTCCAGTCGCCGGAGAGGCGGTAGAGCAGGGCCTGGTCCTCGCGGACCGGGCGCTCGACGGTCCGGTCGGGGTCGCCGGCGGGCGGGCCGGTGGGGGTCGAGGGACCGCGGTCGCCGCCCCAGCCGCCCTCGCCGCGTACGAAGATCTGGGCGTCGCTGGTCCACAGCGGGCCGTCGGCGTCGGCGACCTCGGTGCGCATGACCAGGACGGCCGCCTTGCCCTTGTCGTACACGGCGGCGATCCGGCCGGTGGCGGTGGCGGTGCCCCGCACCGGGATCGGGCGGTGGATCACGAGGGTCTGCCCGCCGTGCAGGACGCGCGCCAGGTCGACGTCGATCCCCGGCATGGACAGCCCGCTGATCACTCCGGGGGAGCCGTTGCCCGCGACGGTGGCGAAGCTCGGCAGTACGTGCAGCCGGGACTCCAGGGTGTAGCGCAGCTCGTCGGGATCGGTGGCGGGCAGGCCGGCCCCGATGCCGAGGTGGTAGAGCTGTACGTCCTTGTGGTCCCAGCTGATCTCGCCGGTCCGGGGTTCGGCCGCGAGGGCCTTCGCTGCGTCGATGGGCATGAGGCTCCTGGGACAGTGACGGCGAAAGACCCCGGCGCGGACGTCCGCACCGTCGGCCGCACCGGGGTCGCTGCGGGCCGATCTAGAACGCGTTCCAGTCCGGCGCCCCCTGTATAACCCAGCCCCCCGCAGTTGTGAAGGCTCCTGACGCCGTGTCAGCCGATGTGGGCCGTGACATTCGTCCTGCCGGAATCCGTACATCCGTGTCTGCCGGGGGCGGGTCCGGTTTCGTACCGTTCGATTCGTACGCTGTGCTGCCTCGCGCACGACCGGCGCGAGGCGTTCGAAACGGGGGACATCCGAGATGACGTGGTGGCGGAGACTGCAGTACCCATGGGCGGCCTGGCATGAGGAACGGCCGGCGTGGCGGGCGGAGTTCGAGCGGTTCAACGCCACGCGGCGGGCGGCCCGGAAGAACGGCAGCGACTCCGCCGTCGAACACCCGGGCCCGCCGCCCACCGGCTTCACCCTGCTGCCCTGGCTGCTGCTGGGCATGGGCGCCTTCTCCAACCTGCTCCAGGGCGAGACCCCGAATCCGTGGATCGGTGGCCTTGGCCTGCTGGCCTTCAACTCCCTCTACGTCCACGTCACCTTCCGCTGCTTCGACCGGGCCCGGCGCGAGTCGGTGTCCACCCGGGTGGCGCTGGGCCTGCTCGGCCTGGTGACGACGGGGCTCGCCCTGGGCTACGGCGGCAACTGGCTGATGTTCTTCCCGCTGCTGGGCCTCGCCACCGGAGCCGTCGTGCGCGGACCGTGGCTGGGCCGCGTCGGCCTGCTGCTCACGGCGTACGCGGGGGCCGTCTCCTGGTTCCGGTCCGGCTGGGACGAGGCGACGAACATCGCCTACGCCACCTTCCTGTCCAGCATGGTGACCGCCGCGATCCTCAGCCTGTCCGAGGCCGTACGGGAGCTGCGGGCCGCCCGTGAGGAGCTGGCCCGGCGCGCGGTGGAGAAGGAGCGGCTGCGCTTCTCCCGCGATCTGCACGATCTGCTCGGGCACACCCTGTCGGTGGTCGTGGTGAAGTCGGAGGCGGCCCGCCGGCTGGCCCCGCGCGACATGGACGCGGCGCTGGCACAGATCTCGGACATCGAGTCGGTGGGCCGGCAGGCGCTCACCGAGATCCGTGAGGCGGTGACCGGCTACCGCGAGGGCAGCCTGGCCACCGAGCTGACCCGGGCCCGCTCGGCGCTGTCCGCGGCGAGCGTGCAGCCGCTGGTCCGTCAGTCCGGGACGCCGCTCGCCCCGCAGACCGAGGCGCTGCTCGGCTGGGTGGTGCGCGAGGCGGTCACCAACGTCGTCCGGCACAGCGGCGCGAGCCGCTGCGAGATCACCGTGGAGGGGGCCGCCGAGCGGGTCCGGCTGACGGTCGCGGACGACGGGACGGGCGCGTCCGTCGGCCGGCCGGGCGGGGGCACCGGCGGCACGGGGCTGAAGGGGCTGGCCGAGCGCCTCGCGGCGGCGGGCGGCTCCCTCACGGCCGGCCCGGCGCCGCGCGGCGGCTTCACGGTCACCGCCGACCTCCCGGCCGGCGGTGACGAACCGGCGGATACGGCGGCTACGGCGCCCAGGGCGAGCCGACTGCCCAGCTGACGTCGGCGGCCCAGGAGGTGGCGCTGTCGAAGTCGTTGGATCCGCCGTTGCTCGCTATGTACAGGTTGTGGCTGTAGTGGCGCAGGTATCGCGTCGGGTAGTTGTACGAGGCGAACGAGGTGCCGGTGCCGCTCTTGCCGGTCTGCGGGCAGAAGGTGGCGTCGGCCCGGAACCGGGCGCTGCCGTCCATGGGCTGCCGGTAGAGCCGGTAGTCGGAGTGGCGCAGGAAGTCGCCGGGATAGTTCCGCGACTCGAAGGAGACGCAGGAGCCGCTCGCGAGGCCGCGGCGGACGATCCAGGTGGCGTCGTTCTTGTCGAGGGACGAACTGCTGGAGGTCACCGTGGAGATGACGCCCGCGTCGTTCCGGTGGCGGACGTAGTCGGCGGTGCAGCAGGAGGTCGTGGCGCGCAGCGAGATCTCCGAGCCGGGGCTCAGCGTGCCGGTGCTGCCGGTCGGGCCGCCGTAGCCGACGGAGACGATGTCGGCCTGGACGGCGGCGTCGGCGGCGTCGGTCGGGATGCCGGAGGTCATCACGCCCTCGAAGAAGGATCCGATCGAGCCGTTGCTGTTGTCGCCGCCGGTGCCGAGGACGATCGCGCCCTCCTGGTGCATCGGCGAGTAGCCGCCGGCGGTCGGCTCGCCTCCGGAATAGGTGGTCGTCAGCCCGCCCGATCGGGCGTTTCCGTATTTCAGCGCGAAATGGTTCCGGCCGTTGTTCTTCAGCAGCGCGGTCACGAACGGCATCGGTCCGGTGCCGGTGTCGGAGGTGTTCTTGCTCCCGCCGGCGTCGGACTGGAACAGCCCGTTCTCCAGGTCGGCCTGGACCCAGGGGCCCTGTCCGTAGCAGGGCGCGAACCAGCACTCGGTGCCGAAGTTGATGGCGTCCATGTGGCCGTTGCCGGTGTCCATGTTGTTGGTCTCGGCGTTGCCGTAGTCGAAGCAGCAGCGGTTGTTGACGTGCGTGCCCGAGGTCACCATGTACATCCCCTCGGCCTGACCGTTCACGGCCACGCCCGAGGTGGAGTTGTCCCGGTAGCCCATGCCGGCGGAGATCTCCAGGCCGTAGACCTGGTGGCCGCCGGCGGTCACCGGCAGCGCGTCCGCGGGCGCACCCACGTCGGCCGCCCCGGCGCCTCCCGCGCCCTCGATCGTGAGGTCGTTGTGGCGCGGGGACTGGTCGTAGATCTCGGTGATGAGGCAGGTCGTGCCGGAACAGAAGGAGTCCTGGGCGGCGGCGTCGGCGTACCCGCCGGCGGACAGCAGACCGATGTTCGCCGTCGCCCCGTCCGAGGCCCGCTGCACCTGGTACAGCGGGCCGTTGTACGAGGAGTACAGCGCCCGGACCAGGCTGTGCGCGGCGACGCAGGGGGTGCCGGCGGCGCCGTAGAGGTCACAGGGCAGCGAACCGGCGGCGGCGGCCTGCGGGGCGGCGCTGCCGAGCAGGAGCGCGGCGATCGTGGCGCAGACGGCGAGGACGGAGAGCAGGACGTCTCTCGGCCGCCGGGACCGGACGTGGGGGGATCTCAGGAGCACGGTGCACCTCGGCTTCGTCGTAGGGCGGTGCGGGTGGGGTCACGTACGTCCGATATGCCGAACGACGTTCGATCGACATACCGAACCCATTCCCCCTGTGGAATTACCGGGGATCGCGGGAAACGCAGAGGCGATTGTTTGGGCACCACCGGAAGCCGTCAACCCCCGCCGCAGCGGACCATGCCGAGTCTTTGATAGGCCGCACCGCCCCCGCTCCCCCGCCGTACCCTGACCCCATGAACGAGATGCCCCGGGACAGCCGGCCCGTCGCGTGCATCCGGGTGTTGCTCGCCGAGGATCAGGGCATGATGCGTGGCGCTCTGGCTCTGTTGCTCGGCATGGAGGCGGACATCGAGGTCGTGGCGCAGCTGGGGTCGGGGGACGGCATTGTGGACGCCGTGCTCGCTCAGCGGCCGGACGTGGCCCTGCTGGACATCGAACTGCCGGGCATGAGCGGGCTGGACGCGGCGGCCGAGCTGCGGGACCGGGCGCCCGACTGCCGAGTGCTGATCCTCACCACCTTCGGCCGGCCCGGCTATCTGCGCCGGGCCATGGAGGCCGGTGCCGCCGGCTTCCTCGTCAAGGACGGGCCGGTGGAGGAGCTGGCCGCGGCGATCCGGCGCGTGCTCACCGGCGAGACCGTGGTCGATCCGGCGCTGGCCGCCGCCGCGCTCAGCGCCGGGCCGAATCCGCTGACGGCGCGTGAGTGCGACGCGCTGAAGGCGTCCGTGGACGGGGCGACCGTCGCCGACATCGCCGCGAGGCTGCGGCTGTCCGAGTCCACCGTCCGCAACTACCTCTCCTCCGCGATCGGCAAGACCGGCACCCGGAACCGGACCGAGGCGGTGCGGGAGGCCCGGCAGCAGGGGTGGCTGTGAGCGGGCGTCCGGCCGCCCCCGGCTACTGGATCACCTCCGCGTTCTTGTAGCGCTTCCCCTCCGGCGCCACGCAGACGAACCAGTTCCACGGGGTCCCGGCGACCCCACGGGTCACGTCCGCGATGGTGTCGCCGTCGTTCCAGGTGCACTTGACCTGGGTCGCGGTCTTGGCGACCTTCCCGATCACCAGCCGGTCCGAGCTCTCGGCGGTCCATCCCAGCCGGGTGGCGGCGGCTTCCAGGTCCGTGCCCGCCATGCGGTCCCACTCCTTCATCGTGTTGAACATGACCTGCTGCGGCCGGTGGTCGCCCCAGGCGCGGGTGGTGAAGAAGGAGGCCTTGCCGATCAGGCCGGCCGGCTTGTCGACCGCCGGTTCGATGCCCAGTCCGGCCATCGCCTCGTACTGCCGGCCGGCCTCCGCCTTGTCCGTGGGCGCACCCCACACCTGGAGGCGCACCCGCCACTCCTTGCCCCGGTACATCCCGCGGGCCAGTTCCGTCGTCTGCGGCGCGTACACGTGCCGCTGCTCGGGAGACGCCGGCCGGGGCGGCGCCATCGGCACTCCCCGGTCCGTGTGCCCCCCGGGCAGCCCGGCGAAGGCCAGGGTCGCCCCCGTCGAGCCCGCCAGCACCAGGGCCGTGGCCGTGGCCACCGCCCAGCGCCGCGCCTTGCGGCGCCGGCCGCCGCGGATGACCGCCTGGACCGGGGCTATACCGATCTCCACCTCGTCCGCCGCGTCCGCGAGCAGGAGGGCGATGTCCGTCTGCGTCATGTCGTGCTTCTCCCGGTCCGCGCTCATCACTTCCGCCCTCCGTACGTCACCGTCTCGGCCAGTCCCGGTATGGCACGGAGTTTCGCGATCCCCTTGGCCGCGTTGCTCTTCACCGCGCCGACCGAGCAGCCCATCGCCTCCGCCGTCTGCGTCTCCGTCAGGTCCTCCCAGTAGCGCAGCACGACCGCCTCCCGCTGCCGCACAGGCAGCTGGGCGAGCGCCTTGAGCAGGGCGCTGCGGTCGTCGGCCTGGGCGATCCGGTCCCCCGTGTCGGCCACCTCGCGCACCAGGCCGGAGTCGTCCTTCGGCGCGAGGAACTCCCGCAGTTTTCTGCGGTGTTTGCGCGCGTGCGCGTTGATCATCACGCGCCGTACGTACGCCTCCGGGTCGTCGGCGGCGCCGACCCGGCGCCAGGCCGCATAGACCTGTTCGAGCGTCGACTGGACCAGGTCCTCGGCGGCGTGCTGCTCCCCCGTGAGGAGAAATGCCGTACGCATCAACCGCGGCCAGCGGCCGACCACGAAACTCTGGAACTCCTCGTTCCGAGTCTGCTTCCCGTCCCCCATGGGCACCTCCTAGATGTCAAAAGGAGTCCCTGGGCCGCCCGGACCGTTGCCTCGATCAGCAGAACTCGGAGATTTTTTCTCCGGCCGGACTCTTCTGCACCGCCCGCAGCACCGTCCCCACCGCCGCGCCGCCCAGCCCGATGTCGTGCGCGAGCCCGACCCGCGCCCCCGGCCCCTGCCGGCCGCCCGCCTCGCGGGCTGGAAACAGTAGCCGGTGAGAACCTGTTCCATACCGTCGTAGGCGACCCCGGCGTCCGTGAGTGCCGCACCGCCCGCCTCCCGCATCATGTCCCGGTGCCGCCATTCACGGGCCTCGGGCTTCCAGAACCCGGCCATCCCGAAACCGACGACATACGCCTTCATCGTGCGCAGACTAGAACACGTTCCACAAACAGACCGATCCTGACGGCCCCTCAGAAACCCATGGAAGGGTCAAGAATTCATTAGAGGCCCGAAGCAACGGAATAGTTGCCTGTGCATACGAGGTTTACCCCGCACTTATGACACGCGGAAGGCCTCACCCCATGACAGACACGACGACCGACCAGCCCACCCGGAGAGCGGGCGGAGCCGTGGTCCCGGTGCTCGCCTTCGCGGGCATCGTCGTCGCGGTGATGCAGACCCTGCTCGTGCCGGTCATCAAGGACCTGCCGCAGCTGCTGGACACCGCCCCGACCGACGCCACCTGGGTGCTCACCTCGACCCTGCTGTCCGGCGCCGTCGCCACCCCGATCATGGGCCGGCTCGGCGACCTCTACGGCAAGCGCCGCATGCTCGTCCTGAGCCTCGCCGTGATGGTGGTCGGCGCCCTGGTCAGCGCGCTCACCAGCGAGCTGCTCACCATGATCGTGGGCCGTACCCTCCAGGGCTTCGCCATGGGCGCCATCCCGCTCGGCATCGGCCTGATGCGGGACATGCTGCCGCGCGAGAAGCTCGGCTCGGCCATGGCCCTGATGAGCTCCTCGATCGGCGTCGGCGGCGGCCTCGCGCTGCCCGCCGCGGCCCTGGTCGCGCAGCACATGGACTGGCACGCCCTGTTCTACGGCGCCGCCGGCCTCGGCGTGCTCGCCATCGTCCTCACCCTCCTCGTCGTGCCCGAGTCCCCGATGCGCGCCGAGGGCTCCTTCGACGTGCTCGGCGCGCTCGGCCTCTCCACCGGCCTGGTCCTCCTCCTGCTGCCCATCACCAAGGGCAGCGACTGGGGCTGGTCCTCCGGCACCACCCTCGGCCTGTTCGCCGCGTCCGTGGTCGTGCTCGCCCTGTGGGGCCTGTACGAGCTGCGCATCCAGGCACCGCTGGTCGATCTGCGCACCACCGCCCGCCGCGAGGTGCTGCTCACCAACCTCGCCTCGATCATGGTCGGCGTCAGCTTCTACGTCGTCTCGCTGGTCCTGCCGCAGCTGCTCCAGCTGCCGAAGGCCACCGGCTACGGCCTCGGCCAGTCCATGGTCGTCGCGGGCCTGTGCGTGGCCCCCCTCGGCCTGACGATGATGTTCACCGCGCCGGTCTACGCCCGCCTGTCCGCGCGCTACGGCCCCAAGACCACCCTGATCATCGGCATGCTCATCATCGCGCTCGGCTACGGCGGCGGCCTCGGCCTGATGGACGCGGCCTGGCAGACGATCGTCACCTCCGTGGTCCTCGGCGCCGGCATCGGCCTCGCCTACTCCTCGCTGCCCGCGCTGATCGTCGGCGCGGTCCCGGCCTCGGAGACGGGCGCGGCCAACGGCCTGAACACCCTGATGCGCTCCATCGGTACGTCCGTCTCCAGCGCCGTCATCGGCATGGTGCTGGCCAACACCGCGAACAACGTGGGCGGCGTCGAGATCCCGACCATGCACGGCTTCCGGGTCTCGTTCCTGATCGCGACCGCCGCGGTGGCGGTGGGCCTGCTGCTGGCGATCTTCCTGCCCAAGGCTCCCCGTCCGGCCCGGCAGCACACGCAGCTGCGGGCCTCCAGCGAGGAGGACGCCTCGCTGGAGCGGGCCGAGGAGGTCCTGCGCGGCTTCCGGGGGCGGGTGCTGGGCGCCGACGGCGCTCCGGTGGCCCGGGCCAAGGTCACGTTGATCGACCGGCGGGGGCGGCAGGCGGGCGCGACGCTCTCCGGGGCGGACGGCAGCTATGTCCTCGCGGTGCCGGGCGAGGGGGCGTACGTGCTGGCCGCGACGGCCGCCGGCCATGGGCCGCTGGCTTCTTCGGCGACGCATCCCGGTGAGGAGCGGGCTGTCGATCTGGATCTTTCACTACCGGGGGAGACGGTGGACGTCTAGCGGAGTGCCGCGGCGTGCCGTCCGGGGGCTGCGGCGCCATCGTGGTCGATCGCGCAGTTCCCCGCGCCCCTTTTTCCCGCACCCCCTGTCACCTCCGTGGCCGGGGGTGCGGCAGCATGGGCGGTCGGACAGTCGCACGACCGAAAGGCACCCCCATGCCCGCCCCCGCCCCCAAGCCCGAGATTCTGGCCGCGTTCGAGGCGGCCAAGGGGTTCATGCCCCTGGACGAGGGTCTGGCCCTGTACGGGGCGGCGGTGGAGGCGGGCCGGCTCGGGCTGCCGCTGCTGGAGGTCGGCACGTACTGCGGCCGGTCCACCGTGCTGCTCGCCGACGCGGCCCGCGCGGCCGGGGTCACGGCACTGACCGTCGACCACCACCGGGGCAGCGAGGAGCAGCAGCCCGGCTGGGACTACCACGACCCGGAGACGGTCGACCCCGAGATCGGCCTGATGGACACGCTGCCCGCCTTCCGCCGCACGCTGTTCAGGGCGGGCCTGGAGGAGCATGTGGTCGCCCTCGTCGGCCGCTCCCCGCAGATCGCGAAGATCTGGAACTCCCCGCTCGGGTTCGTGTTCGTCGACGGCGGTCACACCGACGAGCACGCGACCGCCGACTACGAGGGCTGGGCCCCCCATGTGGCCGAGGGCGGCCTGCTGGTCGTCCACGACGTCTTCCCGCACCCGGAGGACGAGTTCACCGGCCAGGCGCCGTACCGGGTGTACCTGCGGGCGCTGGAGTCCGGGGCGTTCACAGAGGTCTCGGTGACCGGCTCGCTGCGCGTGCTGCGGCGAACGGGAGCGGGGATCTGAGCCCCCGGTTAGAGTCGCAGACGTGTCGTACACAGGCCCGGACTTCGATCCCCCGCAGCCCCGACGGCCCCGCCGGGGGCCGCTGACCGTGACGCTCGCCGCGCTGGTGCCCGGTGCGCTGCTCGGGTGGGTGGTGTACCAGACGGTGGGCGGCGGCGGGCCGGGCGGCGAGGACCGTACGGCCCCCAGCGCGCCGACCCCGCGCGGCTCCGCGCCGTCCTCCGCGCCGGCGGACCCCACCGGCTCCCCGGAGGGCTCCCCGGGCGACGACAAGGCGTCCGTCTCGCCCTCCGTCCGGCCGAACGCCTCCGGCCCGCTCAAGGGGAAGGTCGTCGTCATCGACCCGGGGCACAATCCGGGCAACTTCCGGCACACGGCCGAGATCAACCGCCAAGTGGACATCGGAACGAACCGCAAGGAGTGCGACACCACCGGGACGTCCACCAACGACGGTTACACCGAGGCGCGGTTCAGCCTCGACCTCGCGCACCGGCTGCGGACGCTCCTGGAGCAGCAGGGCGCCACGGTGAAGCTGACCCATGACGGCGACAGCCCGGCCTGGGGACCGTGTGTGGACGAGCGGGCCCGGATCGGGAACACCGCGCACGCGGACGCGGCCATCTCGCTGCACGCCGACGGCTCCGCCCCCGGCAACCGCGGCTTCCACGTCATCCTGCCGGGACCGGTGCACGCCGGTGCCGCCGACACCCGTGCCATCGTCGGGCCCTCCCACGACCTCGGGGTGCGGATCGCGGGCAACTTCCTCCGCGAGACCGGCGAGCCGCCCTCCAACTACCTCGGCGAAGGTACCGGTCTCGTCACGCGCACGGACCTGGGCGGTCTCAATCTGTCAACGGTTCCCAAGGTGTTCATCGAGTGCGGCAACATGCGCGATACCAAGGACGCGGCACTGCTGACCAGCGGCGCCTGGCGGCAGCGGGCAGCGCAAGGGATCTCTGAGGGAATCGTGAGTTTCCTGCGCGAGTCGTGACCGTCGGGCGGAACCGGCCGGACAGCCGGATCTTGCGGACGATAGTGTCTACCGACGACGAGACGACCTACGAAGGACCTGAAGTGAATATCCGCTCCCTCACTAGAGGCGACGGCGTGGTGATCGGAGCAGCGGTGGTGCTGTTCATCGCGTCGTTCCTCGACACGTTCGACACCGACGGCAGTGGCATCCCCAACGCCTGGGAGAACCTGGGCCTGGCGATGAGCATGTACGTCGGCGGCATCCTCGGCGCGGTCCTGATCGTCGTCGCTCGCACCCTGCCGCAGCCGCGCAAGGTCGCGGGCCTCGACCTCGGCCAAGTGGGCGTCGCCTTCACGCTCTTCGCCGCGTGGACCTCCTTCTGGTCGATCATCGACCCGCTGGGCGCCTTCGAAGACGCCTACGAAAGGTTCAACGTCTACGAAAGGTTCAACGTCGACGCCGGCGCCGGCCTGATCCTCGGCCTCATCGCCGCTCTGCTGCTGGCCGCGGCCGCCATCGCGACCCCCTTGGTCCCGGCCCTCCAGGCCGCCCTGGTCCCGGCGCCCAAGCCGGTCGCCCCGCAGCCCTACGGCGCCCAGCCGCCCGGTGGTTACGGCTACCCGGGCGCCCAGCCGCAGCAGCCGTACGGTGCCCAGCCGCAGCCGGGCCAGCCGTTCGCCCAGCAGCCGCCGGCCGCCCAGCCCGCTCCGGCGGCGCCGGGCGCCCCGGGGGCTCAGCCTCCGGCCGGGGACTTCTCCCCGTTCTGGTTCGCCGTGCCGGTGACCCGTCCGCTGTTCTCGGAGGACGGCTCGCCGAACCCGATCGCCGAACTGGCGCCGGGCACCTGGTACCTGGCCGTCGAGCAGCGCGGTGCCACGCTCGTGGCGCAGACCCAGGACGGCCGCCGGGGCGTGCTCCAGGACACGTCCGGCATCCAGCGCGGCTGAGCCGTACACCCGTACCGCAACGGCCCCCCGCCCCTTCCGGGCGGGGGGCCGTTGTCGTACAGTCGCCTCCCGGCTGGGATCTGACGAACCGTCAGGAGGCAGGCGCATGCGGCTCGGTCTCGCACTCGGCTACTGGGGACGCGGCCCGGACGCCGGTCATGTGCCGCTCGCCCGGGAGGCGGAACGGCTCGGTTACGACTCCGTGTGGACGGCGGAGTCCTGGGGCTCGGACGCCTTCACCACGCTGACCTGGATCGCCGCGCAGACGTCGACGATCAAGCTGGGTACGGCGGTTGCCCAGATGGCCGCCCGTTCGCCGGCCACCACCGCGATGCACGCGCTCACCCTGGACCACCTCTCCGGCGGCCGCGTACTGCTCGGCCTCGGGCTCTCCGGACCGCAGGTGGTGGAGGGTTGGTACGGCCGCCCGTTCCCGGCGTCGCCGCTGACCGCGACCCGGGAGTACGTGGACGTCGTACGGCAGGTGCTGCGCCGCCAGGCGCCGGTGGCGGTGGACGGGCGGTTCCATCCGCTGCCGTACCGGGGGCCGGACGGCACGGGGCTGGGGAAGCCGCTGAAGTCCATCACCCATCCGCTGCGTCCCGGCCTGCCCGTACTGCTCGGCGCCGAGGGGCCGCGGAACGTCGCCCAGACGGCCCGGATCGCCGACGGCTGGCTGCCGCTGTACTGGGCGCCCAGCCGGCCCGAGGTGTACGGGGACGTGGTGCGGAAGTTGCCGGAGGGGTTCCTGGTCGCTCCGATGGCCCGGGTGAAGGTGTGCGACGACGTGGCCGAGGGGCTGCTGCCCGTGAAGGCCATGCTCGGCTTCTACATCGGCGGGATGGGGCACGTGGCCCGCAACTTCCACGCCGAGCTGATGGCCCGCATGGGCTACGAGGAGGAGGCGCGGCGGATCCAGGAGCTGTTCCTGGCCGGGCGCCGGGAGGAGGCCGTCCTGGCCGTGCCGGACGCCTTCGCCGACGAGATCTCGCTCGTGGGGCCCCGCGAACGCATCGCCGAGCGACTGGAGTCGTGGCGCGCGGGCCCGGTGACGGACCTGCTGGCCGTGGCCCCGGACCCGCACACGCTCCGGGTGCTGGCGGAGCTGAACGGCTAGGCGAGAGGGCGTGCACGGCGTCGCGGGGCAGGCGGGAGTGCGACGACAGGACCTAACCCTTGGCCAGCTGGGAGGCGGAGGGGACCTGGTCCTTGATGGGGGCGCCGGCGCTCTCGCCCGCCCCCTTGACCTGGTTGATGATGTCGTCGAAGGGGCCGGCCGCGTTCTCGTCGCCCTTGCGGAGCTTGGACGGCAGGTTCTTGAGGGCCTCGATGCCCCCGGTGAGGGGTGCGAGGGCCTTGGCGAGGGTGGGATCGGCCTGGGCGTTCTTCTGGGCCGCCTTGAGCCGGTTGTAGGCGAAGGCGCCGGCGACCGCGGCCTTGACCAGCGCCAGCCTGCGGCCCTTGGCGCCCTTCTTGAACTTGCCGGCCTTCCAGGGCTTCACGATCCACTGGTAGACGGCACCGGCGGCGAGGCCCGCGTCCACCACGAACCGCGTCTTGGCGAACTTGCGCCGCTCCGCGGACGTGGTCGGGGTGGGGCTGTCGGCGGCCGGCACGGCCTGGGCCGCCGCGGTGTCGTTCCTGCTGCTCTTCGCACCGCTCCCGCAGGCGGTGGCACCGGCCAACAGGGCGCAGCACAGGGTGAGCACCACGAAGAGGCGCCGCATCGGTACGGGCACGGGGTCCTCCGGATGTGTCTCCCCGAGCGGTCGGTTTCCTCCGGCAGGCTCACCCGGCGCGGTGCCGTGCGCCACCCGGGAAACGCCGTTCGGGTTTCACGGTCCGGCGTCCGGCAATCCGGAAGGTATGTCTCCTCGATATCGCAACGGCGCGAATCAGGCCGGCACGGTCATCGCGGTCGTCGCCGACATCATGGCCTTCATCCTCGGCCTGTGGATCCTGATGTACCTGCTGGACGCGAACCGGGCCAACAGCCTGGTGCAGTTCGTCCACGACGCGGCCGCCTGGCTGGCCGGCTGGTCCCACGACCTGTTCACCTTCGACGCGGCGTGGGCCCGTGTGGTCGCCGGATACGGCCTCGCCGCCGTGGTCTACCTGTTCGTGGGCCACGCCATCGCCAACCGGATGCACCGGCACTGAGTTCTCAGCGGCAGCAGTCCGGGTCGAGGCCGGCCGGGAGGTGTTCGCCGCCGAACACCGCGCAGGTGGCGTCGTGGCCGCCGAGTGCGGCCACGGCCAGCAGCAGCGAGCCGGCCGTCCAGGTGGTCAGCTGACGGGGCCAGATCGCGTCGTCGTCGAAGACGTAGCCCGTCCAGTACAGGCCGCTTGCCGGGTCCCGCAGATGCTGGATGGACTGGAGGATCTCCAGGGCCCGGTCGGACTCGCCCACCGCCCACAGGGCCAGGGCGAGTTCGCTGGACTCGCCGCCGGTCACCCAGGAGTTGGGGACCACGCAACGCACGCCGAGGCCGGGGACGACGAAGCGGTCCCAGGACTCCTCGATGCGGGCCTTGGCCTCCGCTCCGGTGAGGGCGCCGCCGAGGACGGGGTAGTACCAGTCCATCGAGTAGCGGTCCTTGTCCAGGAAGCGCTCGGGGTGCCGGCGGATCGCATGGCGCAGCGCTCCGGCCGCCAACTCCCAGTCGGGCTGCGGCTCTTCGCGCTGCTCGGCGATGGCGAGGGCGCAGCGCAGGGCGTGGTGGATGGAGGAGCTGCCGGTGAGCAGGGCGTCCGCCGTCGGCGTACCGTCGTCGTCGCGCCGCCAGCCGATCTGTCCGCCGGACTGCTGAAGCCGCAGCACCCACTCCATGGCCGCGTAGACGGTCGGCCACATGTGGTCCAGGAACGTGTCGTCGCCCGTGGACAGGTAGTGGTGCCAGACGCCGACGGCTATGTAGGCGACGAAGTTCGACTCGCGGGCGCGGTCGGTGACGTCGTCGTGGGCACCGTCGGCGTAGGCGGCGTACCAGGAGCCGTCCTCGTTCTGGTGCCGGGCGAGCCAGGTGTACGCCCGCTCGGCGGCCTCGTGCTCACCGGCCGCGTCCAGGGCCATGGCGGCCTCGGTGTGGTCCCAGGGGTCCAGGTGGTGTCCTCGGAACCACGGGATCGCGCCGTCCTCCCGCTGCACGGCGAGGATGCCGGCGACGGTCGCGGCAGCCTGCTCGGCGGTGAGGACCCCGGGCAGGACGAGGTGCTCTGTCCGGGGGGTGGTCACTGGGCGGCCACCTCGTCGGTCTCGGCGAGCCGGGGCAGGTGCGGCTTGGTCGCGTAGACCACGAAGCTCTTGCCGATCAGCGGGTTGAGCGCCTGCTCGGCGACCCGGGTGGCGAGCGGCTTCTTCATGATGTCCCAGACCAGCAGCTTGTGATAGGCCCGCACCGGCAGCGCCTTGTCGTTGTCGACGCCGAACGCGCACTTCAGCCACCAGTACGGCGAGTGCAGGGCGTGCGCGTGGTGGGTGCCGTACGGCCGCAGGCCCGCCTCACGGATCTTCGCGATCAGCTCGTCGGCCTTGTAGATGCGGATGTGGCCGCCCTCGACCTCGTGGTAGGCGTCGGACAGCGCCCAGCAGACCTTCTCCGGGCCGTAGCGCGGCACGGTGACGGCGATGCGCCCGCCCGGCCTGAGCACGCGCACCATCTCGGCGAGGACGCCCTTGTCGTCGGGGATGTGCTCCATCACCTCGGAGATGATGACGACGTCGAAGGACTCGTCCGGGAACGGCAGCGCGAGCGCGTCGCCCTCCATCGCGGTGGCCGTGGCGCCCTCGGGGGCCTCCCCGGCCTCCTTCATCGCCGCGAACCACTTGGCGACCTCGCGGATTTCCTCGGCGTTCTGGTCCAGAGCCACGACCTGGGCACCGCGCCGGTAGCACTCGAAGGCGTGCCGGCCGGCCCCGCAGCCGAGGTCCAGGACACGGTCGCCCGGGGCGAGCGGGAACCGGGAGAAGTCGACGGTCAGCACGTGGCCCTGCTTTCGGAAGAGACGCCTGCAACACTTGCCGGGGCCGCGGAGCGGCCGGGACTCATGGGCGCGACGGGGCTGTCGCCTGCCGCGGAGCGGCGGGAGCCCGTGGAGCGGGCGATGGCCTCGCGGTACCGGGCCACCGTGCCCTCGGCGGCCCGCGCCCACGTGAAGTGCCGGAGCACCCGCTCGCGGCCGGCGCGACCGAGCCGCGCCCTGAGCTCCGGGTCGCCGAGGAGCCGGCCGAGCCCGGCGGCCAGCGCCCCCGCGTCACCGGGCGGTACGGCCAGGCAGGTCTCGCCGTCGCGGCCGGCGACCTCGGGGATCGCGCCGCCGGTGGTGGCGAGCAGCGGGGTGCCGGTGGCCATGGCCTCGGCGGCGGGCAGGGAGAAGCCCTCGTACAGGGAGGGCACACAGGCCACCTGGGCGGAGCGGATCAGGTCGACCAGTTCGGCGTCGGAGATGCCCTTGACGAAGTCGACGGCGCCGTGCAGGCCGTACCGCTCGATCGCCTGCGCGACCGGGCCCTCCTGCGGGCGCTTGCCGACGACGACCAGGTGGGCGGCCGGGTGCTCGGTGCGCACCTTGGCGAGCGCCTCCACGAGGTACACCAGGCCCTTCAGCGGCACGTCGGCGCTGGAGGTGGTGACGATCCGGCCCGGCACCTCGGGGACGGCCGGATTCGGCGCGAACAGGTCGGTGTCGGCGCCGATGTGGACGACGTGGATACGGTCGTCGCGGACGCCGAGGTGGTCCACGATCTCCTGGCGGGAGGTGCCGGAGACGGTGAGGACCGAGGGCAGGCGGCGGGCGACGCGCTTCTGCATGCGGGTGAAGGCGTACCAGCGGCGCACCGAGTAGCGGCGCTGCCAGCTCCCGGCCGCGTCCAGCTCCAGTTGCCGGTCGACGGTGATGGGGTGGTGGATGGTGGTGACCAGGGGGGCGCCGATGTCTCCCAGGAGCCCGTAGCCCAGGGTCTGGTTGTCGTGGACGACGTCGAACTCGCCGCGGCGGGCCAGCAGATGGCGGCGGGCGCGGAGCGAGAAGGTCAGCGGCTCGGGGAAGCCGCCGGTCCACATGGTCGCCACCTCGAGGGCGTCGATCCAGTCCCGGTACTCGTCCCGCTTCGGGGTGCGGAAGGGGTCGGGCTGGCGGTAGAGGTCCAGGCTGGGAAGCTCGGTGAGGGTGAGCCGGGGGTAGCCCTCGTCGAGCACCGGATACGGCTGGGAACCGATGACCTCGACCCGGTGGCCGAGGCGGGCCAGCTCGCGGGAGAGGTGCCGTACGTAGACACCCTGGCCCCCGCAGAACGGGTTGCCCTTATAGGTGAGGAGCGCGATGTCGAGCGGTCGCTCGCCGTCGGATGCGGGGTCCTCCTGGGCGCCCGCCTCCCGGGCCTCAGCGGTCACTCCGTGCCCCCTTCTGCCAGCACTGTCCCGCGAGACTACGACGGGACGCTAATCTAGAACAAGTTTCAGACTTGATCGTCCAAGAGGCTCCGAATCTACCGGCAGGTAAGGGCGCTGTGAGCAGTGGATCAGGTGATTCACGCCACGGCGCGCGGCCCTGCCATGCTGTGTGATCACGAGCCCTGCAAACGCTCTCACCGACTGTCACGGAACGGGACCCATGCCTGCGGAAGCCAGTTCGCGTCCTTCCCCCGCTCTCGGCTCCGCTCGCGCGGGGGGACCCCCGGCGCCGCCCCTCACCGAACGGCAGGAGGCCCGCCGCCGCCGGATCCTGCACGCGAGCGCACAGCTGGCCAGCCGGGGCGGTTTCGACGCCGTGCAGATGCGGGAGGTCGCCGAGTCCTCCCAGGTCGCCCTCGGCACGCTGTACCGCTACTTCCCGTCCAAGGTGCACCTGCTGGTCGCCACCATGCAGGACCAGCTGGAGCACATGCACGGCACCCTGCGCAAGAAGCCCCCGGCGGGCGACACGGCGGCCCAGCGGGTCGCGGACACCCTGATGCGCGCCTTCCGGGCCCTTCAGCGCGAGCCGCATCTGGCCGACGCGATGGTCCGCGCCCTCACCTTCGCCGACCGCAGCGTCTCGCCCGAGGTCGACCAGGTGTCCCGCCAGACGACGATGATCATCCTGGACGCGATGGGCCTGGAGCACCCCACCCCCGAGCAGCTGTCCGCGGTCCGGGTCATCGAGCACACCTGGCACTCGGCCCTCATCACCTGGCTCTCGGGCCGCGCCTCCATCGCCCAGGTGAAGATAGACATCGAGACGGTGTGCCGCCTGATCGACCTGACGGAACCGGCCGCCCACCCCTGATCACCGCCGCCTCCGGCCCCGCAGCACCCCGAGCAGCTGCCCGAGCACGTCCCGCGCCGCGCCGGGCGGGCACCGCATCCCGGACGGGGCAGGTCGGCCCGTGCGCTTCGGAGAACCCCGCCGAAACGGCACCGAAGAAGGCCCCCGCGGATGCGCACATGGAAAACCTACGAGACGGGTTCCCTTCGCCGGTATGGTCCGGATCAGGTAATGGGGGTCGTCGTCCGGCCTGACTGCTGCCTTTCGACCTCTCAGCCCTACCGTCGCTGTCGGCCCGGGCGGATGCCTTCGCATCCCGCCTGAGTCGGCTACTCCGGTCGGACTCCCTCACTCGCCTCGTAGGCTGATACCAGCATATACCGGGCACCCCCTATCAGAACCCGCCATTTGCCACCAATTCCCCACTCCGGGATGCCATGGCCCCGGCCGGCCGGCGCCAGGCCGCTCCGACCGCCCTAGTCCTCCGGCGGGAACACCGGTTCACCGCTGCCCAGCATCGTGATCACGATCGCCTCAACCGGGCAGTTCTCGGCCGCCGCCAGGACGTGTTCGCTCGCGTCCGCGTCCGGTCCGACCGGGTGCGACTGGCGGGCGGAGTCGAGGCGGAAGCCGGCCGGGGCGTGATGGAGGCACTGGGCGGAGCCGATGCAGACCGACCGGTCGACCTCGACGTGCCAGCGGTCGCCCATGCTCCTAGGCCCCCGCCGGGAGGTGGATCATCTTGTGCTCGAGGTATTCGCCGTAGCCCTCCGGGCCGAACTCCCGCCCCAGCCCGGAGTTCTTGTAGCCGCCGAACGGGCCGAGCATGTCCAGGCTGAAGGTGTTGACGGAGTAGGTGCCGGTGCGGACCTGGCGGGCGATCTCGACGCCGCGCTCGACGTCGGCCGTCCACACGCTGCCGGACAGGCCGTAGTCGGAGTCGTTGGCGATGTGCACGGCCTCCCGCTCGTCGCCGTAGGGCAGCAGGCAGATGACCGGGCCGAAGATCTCCTCGCGGGCGATGCGCATGGAGTTGTCGACCTCCCCGAAGAGGGTGGGTTCGACGTACCAGCCGCGGTCCAGGCCCGCCGGGCGTCCGCCGCCGGTGAGTACCTTGGCGCCCTCGTCCTGGCCGATGCGGATGTAGTCGAGGCTGCGCTGCTGCTGGCGCCGGGCGACCAGCGGGCCGACCTGGGTGGCCGGGTCCAGCGGGTCGCCGACCTTCAGGGCACTCGCGGCCTGCGCGAAGGCGTCGGCGAACTCGGCGTAGCGGGCGCGCGGCACGAGGATGCGGGTCTGGGCCACGCACGCCTGGCCGTTGTTCATCCAGGCCGCCGGGACGATCCCGGCGACGGCCGCCTCCAGGTCCGCGTCCGGCAGCACCAGCGCCGCCGACTTGCCGCCCAGTTCCAGGGTGACCCGGGTGAGATTGCGGGCGGCGACCTCCATCACCCGCTTGCCGGCCGCGACCGAGCCGGTGAAGGCGACCTTGTCGACGCCGGGGTGGGCGACCAGGTACTCGCTGACCTCCCGGTCGGCCGGGAGGATGGACAGCACGCCCTCGGGCAGACCCGCCTCGCGGGCGATCTCGCCGAGGAGATAGGCGTCCAGCGGGGACTCCGGGGACGGCTTGAGGACGGCCGTGCAGCCGGTGAGCAGCGCGGGCCCCAGCTTGGCCGCGGCGACGAACTGCGGGGCGTTCCACGGGACCACGGCGGCCACCACGCCGACGGGCTCGCGGCGGACCAGGATCGGGCCGAGCACACCGTCCCGGCGCTCCTCGTAGCGGAAGTCCCGGGCGACCCTGATCGCCCCGTCCCACACCATCATCGCGCCGAGCGCCTGGCCGAGGACGCTCCAGGAGTACGGGGAGCCGTTCTCGGCGGAGATCACCCGGGCGAGCTCCTCGTGCCGGGCGGCGACGGCGTCCTTGATCCGGGTGACGACCTCGATCCGCTCCTCCAGCGTGGTGCGCGGCCAGGGCCCCTCGTCGAAGGCGCGACGTGCTGCGGCCACGGCCCGGTCGACGTCCGCCCGGGAGGCGTGCGGCACGCGGCCGATGACCTCCTCGGTGTGCGGGGAGATCACCTCGATGACGTCCCGGCCCAGCGGGTCGGTCAACTCCCCGCCGATGAACAGCTGTCCGTGTTCCACGAGCTCGGTCATGACCGACTGCCTCCCGCCGCACCGCCTGTTTCTGACGCTGTTTCAGAACTGATATCAGTTCTAGTTATAGTGGGCAATGGCCATGGGGTGCCGGCGGCGGGGTGGAGGGCGCATGGCGAGGACGTTCGATCACGGTGGGGGTGTGCGGGCCGTTCAGGTGCCCATTCCGGACAACCCCCTGGGGCACACGCTGGTGTACGTGGTGGACACCGACCGCGGTCCGGTGCTGATCGACACCGGCTGGGACGACCCGGCGTCCTGGGAGACCCTGGCGGCCGGGCTCGCGGCCTGCGGTACGGCGGTCGCGGAGGTGTACGGCGTGGTCGTCACCCACCACCACCCGGACCACCACGGGCTGTCGGCGCGGGTACGCGAGGCGTCCGGCGCCTGGGTGGCGCTGCACGCGGCCGACACGGCGATCGTACGCCGGGCGCGGGAGAGCCGGCCGGAGCGGTGGTTCTCGTACATGGCGGACAAACTGGCGGCGGCCGGCGCGCCCGAGGAGCACGTGGCGCCGCTGCGACGGGCCCGCGACCGGACGCTGCCCGGCCTCTCCCCCGCCCTGCCGGACCGGGACATCGTCCCCGGCGAACTCCTCGACCTGCCGGGCCGCCGGCTGCGCGCGATCTGGACCCCGGGGCACACCCCCGGCCATGTCTGCCTCCACCTGGAGGAGGAGCATCCGGCGCAACTCCCGGGAAACGGCCGCCTGTTCAGCGGTGACCACCTGCTTCCCGGGATCACCCCGCACATCGGCCTGTACGAGGATCCGGACGACGCGAACACCATCGGTCCTCCCCCGGTCTCGGCTCCGCTCGACCGGGGGGACCCCCTTGGGGACTATCTCGACTCCCTGGACCGGGTCGGCCGGCTGGCCCCCGCCGAGATCCTCCCGGCCCATCAGCACGCCTTCACGGACGCCCCGGGCCGGGTGCGGGAGCTGCTCGGCCACCACGAGAGCCGGCTGTCGAACCTGCTCGCCCTCCTCGCCCAGCCGCTCACCCCCTGGCAGCTCGCCGCCCGCATGGAGTGGAACCGCCCCTGGGCCGACATCCCCTACGGCTCCCGGAACATCGCGGTCTCGGAGGCCGAGTCCCACCTGCGCCGCCTGGTGAGGCTGGGGCGGGCGGAGCCGGTGGCCGGGAGCGAGCCGGTGGCGTACGTGGCGGCGTGAGGGGCACCCCGGGGCGCCGGCCGCGGACCGACGGGCCGCGAATGTCCAGCGCCACCTTCACCGGCGCCTGCCCCGAGTGCGAGCGGTCAGTCGAGGCCCGCCGCCTCGCGTTCCGCCTCGGTCAGGGGCGGGCCCGGCAGGGGGCCCTTGCGCGGGCCGGCGACGACGTGCCACAGCATGTCGGGGGCGAACAGGCGGCCCGGCGGGGTGCGCAGGCTCATCACGTCGAGCAGACCGCGCAGCGCGTGCGGGTTCCCGGAGCCGGCGGCCACGGCCTTGTCGACGTAGGCGGTGAGGAGGCGTTCGACGAAGGTCGGCGGCTGGGGCGCGGCCCCGGGGTAGTAGGCGTCCTGGCCGACCGCGAGGTTCCAGGCATTGCCGACGGGCCTGGCCACCGCGCGCTGGATGCGGCGGGCGGTGCCGGGGGCGGTGGGGCCGTGGCGGTCGAGGGCCCGGCCGAGGGCGAGCGCGCTCTGCGCGGCGACGGACAGGCCGTGGCCGTAGACCGGGTTGTAGCCGGCGACGGCGTCGCCGAGGACGGTGAACCCCTCCGGCCAGGTCTCGCTCTTCTCGTAGTAGCGGCGGCGGTTGGCCGTGCTGCGGGTGGTCACCGGGTCGGTCAGCGGCTTCGCCTGGGCGAGGAGCCGGCCGATGACCGGGTCCTTCAGCCCGGTGAGCGCGAAGTGCTCGAACGCGTCGGGGTCGGCGGTGGGCCGGCCGCCCCGGGTGCCGGAGAGCGTGACCAGCCAGCGGTCGCCCTCGATCGGTACGACGACCCCGCCACGGCCGGGCGCGTCCCGGGGGTCGGCCTGGACGTTCACCACCGGGTAGCGCAGCAGCGCCGTGTCGCCGGGCGCCGCGTAGATCCGGCTGGCGTAGGCGACGCCCGCGTCGACCACCCGCTCCTCGACCGGGGCGTGACCCAGCGCCTGGAGCCAGTTGTCCGCCTGGGAGCCGCGGCCGCTCGCGTCGATCACCAGGTCGGCGCGCAGGGTGGCGAGTCGGCCGTCCGGGCCGGAGGGCACGCGGACGCCGGTCACCCGGTGCCGGTCGCCGGCCAGGCCCGCCACCCGGACCCCGTCGAGCAGCGTGATCCGGCGCCGGGCGAGGACGTCGGCGCGGATCACCGCGTCCAGCAGGTCCCGGCTGCACACGATCATGTGGTGCCGGGAGTCGGCGAACCGCCTGAACCACTGCCCGGAGGGCGCCTTGCTGACCAGGTCGCGCATCACGCCGATGAGCCCGGCGCCCCGGGCGGTCAGCTCCCCGGTGATGCCCGGCAGCAGTTCCTCCAGGGCGGCCACCCCGCCGGACCACAGCAGATGGGCGTGCCGGGCCTGGGGCAGGCCCTTGCGCGGCTCGGGGCCCGCCGGCAGCCGGTCGGCCTCCACGATCGTCACCTCGTGGAAGCGGGTGGCGAGCACGGACGCGGCGAGCATGCCCGCCGTGCTGCCGCCGATGACCAGGGCGGTACGGCGGGCGGTGGGTATGTCAGGCATGTGCGGTGAGACCTTCCGTGGCGGCCGCCTCCCGGCGGAACCTGTCGATGTCCGCCGCGTGGAACCGGAAGGCGTTGGCGACACACTCGAGTTCACTCTCGGGGACGCAGGGCGGCCCGGGACGCCGGTCCGGCGCGCCGGCGCGGTCCTCGGGTGCGCGCAGCGCCTCGGTCGCGACGACGATGTCCACCGCGGCCGCGATGGCCCGCGCGACGGCCTCCGGGTGGCCGGCCGCCGTCGCCGCCTGCCGCATCCGCTCGCGCCGGGCCGCGCACAGGTGCGGGCCCAGCTTGAGCAGGCCGTCGTTGATGGCGGCCCGGCGCAGTTCGAGGCGGAGGGCGGCGCCGCTGACCCGGCCGGTCGCGGGCGCCGCCGGCGGGGTGACGGTCAGCATGATCTGCCACAGCGGCTTCAGGCGCCGGTGGGTGCGCACCAGCCGCCGGCGCTCCGCGACCAGCGGGCCGGCCTGTCCGGCGATAAAGGCCACGGCCACCAGGCCCGCCTCGGCGATGGCGAACGGCGGGGCGACGTACGTGGACAGCCAGTCCCAGTTCCGGCCGCTCCAGCGGGCGCCGATCGCCGCGAGTTTGGCGACGTCGAAGAGGAGCCCGAGGGCGTACGCCTCCTGAAGGAAGATCACCGCGCGGCGCAGCCAGGTGTCCTCGACATCCCGGTACCAGGCCCACAGCATGCCGGCCGCGACCAGCGCGGACACCAGGTGGGCGACGAGGTAGAGCAGCACGAACTCGCGCATCCAGGGCGTGCCGGCGTAGTAGGTGTCGAGGTCGCGCAGCCGCTCCTCGCGGTGGTCGCCGAGCAGGAACGTCGTCCACAGGCCGACGATGATGACGGCGTACGCCATCCAGACCAGGCGGGTGCGCCTGCGGCGGGCCGCGGACGGCGGCTCCCGCCAGGTGATGATGAGCCACAGGCACGCGCCGCAGTAGGCGGTCAGCAGCGAGTACACCCAGAGCCCGGCGAAGTTGGGGATGCCGGAGAGCACGTTGATGCGGTGCAGGTTGGCCGGCGGCAGCGAGGCGAAGGTGACCGCGCCGATGCCGAGCAGCAGGGCGGTGGCCCGCAGGATCGGGTCCTGCCAGGCGCGCCGCAGCAGCGGCACTTTGATCACGAAGGCCACGGCCAGCAGAGCGGCCGGAACGGTGTAGGCGGCGAAGGAGCCGGCGATGTCCCAGCGCATCAGGGCCCGCCGATGTTGCCGAGCGAGGACGAGAGCCGGTCGGTGAGGGTGTCCTGGGTCATCCGGCCGGCCGCGCCCGGCCCGACGACCTTGGGGAACTTCGCCGCGAGGCGCAGCCCGCACTCCTCGGCCTCCCACTCGGCCTCGGCCGCCGTCGCGGCGGGCGAGCGGGTGGCCATGGCGACCACCCGGTCCCAGGGGATGTCGTCGTCGGTGCGGGTCAGCAACCGGCGGGCGGCGGCGGGCAGGCCGTCCGGGTAGTGCACGTCCAGCGTGCCGTAGTGGATGTGGCCGATCTCGTGTCCGGCGATGACGAACTTGTGCGCGTCCGGGGCCCGTTCCTCGACCACGACGATGTAGTCCTCGTCCCGGGCGAGGGTGATCCCGGAGACGTCCAGGCCCGCCGGGAAGGCGACGAACTTCAGCCGGACCGGGCGGTCCAGCTGCGGGCTGAGCGTGGCGCACAGCGCGTGCAGGAACGCGGTCGGCGTGGTCGGCGGGGTGAGGGTCCGGGCGGTGTCGCGCACCAGCCGGTCGAGGAAGCGCTTGGGCGACCTCGCGTGCTTCCGTTCAGGCACGCCCGGTGTCCCCCGCCCGCTCCGAGGCGATGATCATCTCGGCCAGGTCGGCCAGGGTGGCCAGCTGCCGGGCGTTCATCTGCGGGGCGCGGGCGGCCAGCCGTACCAGCCCGCTCTCGCGCAGCCGCAGCAGCGGGTCCGCCTCTGCCTCCAGGCTCTGGAGCACCGGCTGGAGCGCCTCGTGCAGGGCCTCCGGCTCGTCCGCGGTGAAGAAGCCCGCGGGCAGGCCGAAGAACCGGCGCAGCCGGTCGGTGTGTTCCAGGCTCGGCATGCCGCTCTTGCGCCACTCGCTCAGCCACTGCCGGCTGGTGCCGGCGATCCTGGCCAGCTCGTCCAGCGAGTACCGCTTGCCGTCCGGCCGGCGCCGGGTCTCCCGGATGAAGTCCAGGCGCTGGCGCACGCGTTGGGCCAGGCAGGTCTCGGGTGCCCGGCCACCGGAGAGGAGTTCGACGACGATGCCGACGGGGACGCCGGTGCGGTAGGAGAGACCGGCCACGTCGAGGGTCTCCGGCAGCCGGCCGGGCCGGCCGGTCAACTCGCCGAGCCGGTCCAGGACATCGGCCAGCGAGACGTAGGCGTCACTCACCGAGGTCCCCCCTGGGCCTGTCGTCCGTTCGGTGGCTGGGCTGACGCGAGGCTACCCGTTCGCCCGTTCGGCGACCAGACGTGACAACGCTCCCTGCCGAATTACGCAGCAATCGTTGACAGTTGGGGGCGCGGTGGGTGAGGATCACGGCACGGAGAGCAAGATCCGACCCGCCCCGGGTGCCGCCGATGGGGGAGCGGCACCCGGGGTGTATCTCGTCCGCCGTGCCCCCCGAGGGAGGTGCAGGCACCCATGGCACAGCCCGTCGTCGTCCTGGGGGCCGGCCGCCTGGAGACCTGCGGGGAGTTCCCGCTGGCGCGGATCGCCGCGGTCCGCCCGGTGGTCCTGGTCGCCCCGGAACCGCCCGCCTGGGCGCGCCCGCATCTGTCCGGGCACCTCGCCGTCGACCCGGCCCGGGAGGCGCAGACGGCGGAGGCGGTGGTCCGGTTCGCGGCCGGGTGCCCGGTCGGGGGCGTGCTGACCTGGTGCCGGGAACATCTGGTCACCGCCGCGCGGATCACCGGCCGGCTGGGGTTACCGGGCCTGCCGTACGAGACGGCCGCGGTGTGCGCCGAGCCCGCCGAGTCACGGGCGCTGCTGCTGCGGCACCGGGTGCCGACGGCCGGGCCCGAGGACACCGAGGGGACGCTGGTGTCCGCCGAGACCGTCGTCCTGGACGACGAGGTCCGCATCGTGGCGCTCACCCGGACGGCCCCGGGGCCGGCGCCCGCCCGCCGCCCGCTGCGGCACTGCGTCCACGCCCACGACGGGCTCCTGCACAACCGCTTCCTGCGCCAGTGCGTCGAGCGGGCCGTACGCGCCCTCGGTCTGACCCACACGGTCGTGCATCTCACCCTCCGGCTGACCCCCCGCGGCCCCCGCGTCCTGGGCGTCGCCCCGCATCTGCCCGGCGATCTGATCCCGATGCTGGTGGAGCGGGCCACCGGCGTCGACCTCGCCCGGGCCGCCGCCGCCCTGGCCACCGGCCGGCAACCGGAGCTGACCCCCACCCGACAGCAGGCCGCCGCCGTCCAGTTCGCCTACCCGGCCATGACCGGCCGCCTGACCCACCTGTACCTGGACCCCGCCGCCGAACACGAACCGGCCGCCGAACGCATGGTCCTCACCCGCCGCACCGGCGACCCGGTGACGGCGGCCCCCCACGCGGACACCTCCGACCGCCTCGCCCACTGGGTGGTGACGGGCGAGAACTCCACGGACTGCCGCGAGACCCTGCGCCGCATGGCCGACCACCTGAGCGCGAGGGTGACACCGACGGCGGGGACGTACGCGGCCTGAGCCACAAGGCCGTGACCCCGGTCACCGCACCCCTGTGCCCACAGCCACCCCTCGGCTCGTGGAGGGCGGCCGGTAAAGTGGCGGGGTCGTCATCACACCCGTACGGGGGGAAGCCGGTGCAATGTGGGCGCTGGTGCTTTCCTGAGTTCTCGACTTCGTTCGAACAGGGGATACCCCGATCCGTGAGCCGCCCAGACGCGGTGAGCCGGACCGCCCCGGGCGGGAGGTTGACCGGCTCGCGTGCGTCGGCGGCTCGCCGCGCACGGCACCGTCGAGGTTTACGGAGCCGAGCCGCCCGGGGTGGTCCCGTGCGCTGCCGGTTCCCCGCAGGAGAGGCAGTCGCCGACCATGAACGTCCGCCGCAGTGCCGCGGCTCTCGCCGCCATAGGCGTGCTGGCCGCCGCCGCGCCCGCCACGGCCGCCGACCCGTCCCCGTCCGCACCGGCTCCGAAGGTGACGGCCCCGTCCGGGCTCTACGGCAAGGGGGACCCGAAGTACGACGGTGTGTGGCGGCAGTCGCTGACCCTGCTCGCCCAGCGGACGCTCGGCTACCGGCCGGCCGCCTCGGCGGTCGACTGGCTGGTCGGACAGCAGTGTGACAACGGCGGATTCGCCGCGTTCCGCGCCACCCCGGCCAAGGACTGCGACAGCAAGGTCATGCCGGACACCAACAGCACGGCCGCCGCCGTCCAGGCGCTGCAGGCGGTCGGCGGGCACGGCAAGGAGGTCCGCAAGGCCCTGGTCTGGCTGACGAACGCACAGAACAAGGACGGCGGCTGGGCGTACGCGCCGGGCGGACCGAGCGACACCAACTCCACCGGCGTCGTCATCGGCGCGTTCGCCGCGGTCGGCCAGGACCCCGCGCAGGTGCACACCGGCAGCAAGACCCCCTACGACCTGCTCGCCTCGCGGTCCATCCCCTGCGACCAGGACGGCGGCGGCGCCCTCGCCTACCAGCCCGACAAGAAGGGCAAGCTGCTCGCCAACGCCGACGCGACGGCGGCCGGCCTGCTCGGCACGCTCGGCAAGGGCTTCGTGGCGGAGACCGGCAAGGCACCGGCACAGGACGCCTGCGCCCAGGCCGACCACCTCACCCGGGAGCAGGTCGCCGACAACGCCGGCGCGTACCTGGCGGCGGCCGTCGCGAAGACCGGCCACCTCCGGTCCGCCCTGCCCGGCGCCAAGGACCAGCCCGACTTCGGCAACACCGCCGACGCCGTCGTCGCACTCGCCGCGAACGGCCGGACCGAGCCGGCGAAGAAGGCGTACGCCTGGCTGGAGAAGAACGCCGGGCCGTGGGCGACACAGAGCGGCCCGGCCGCCTACGCCCAGCTGATCCTCGCCGCGCACGCGCTCGGTGAGCAGCCGGGCGACTTCAACGGCACCAGCCTGGTCCGCTCCCTCAACGCCCTGGGCCCGGCACCGCAGATGGACTCCGCCGCGCACAAGCCGGCGTCGGACGAGGAGGACTCCGAGGACTCCGGCACCGGCGTCTGGTGGATCGTCGGCGTCGGTCTCGTCGCCGGCATCGGCATCGGCTTCCTGCTCAGCGGCCGGAAGAAGCGCCGGCCGTGACCGCCGTCCGCCGTGCCGTACCGGCGCTCGTCGCCGCGCTGCTGCTCCTCGGCTCCGCCGGGCGGGCCGGCGCCACCGGCTACCGCTACTGGTCCTTCTGGGAGCGCGACGGCGGCCACTGGACGTACGCCACCCAGGGCCCGTCGTCCGTCCGCCCCGACGACGGCGCGGTCCAGGGCTTCCGGTTCGCGGTGAGCGCGGACTCCGCGGACGCGAACCGGCCGCGCGGTACGGCGGACTTCGACACCATCTGTGCGGGTACGCCCGCCAAGTCCGGGACGAAGCGGGTGGCTCTGGTCCTCGACTTCGGTACGCGCGCGGACGCGCCGTCCGGCGAGGTGCCGCCGGCCCGCCGTACGGCGTGCGCGCGGGTGTCCCCCGAGGCGACCGGCGCGGACGCGCTGGCCGCCGTCGCCAAGCCGCTCCGCTACGACACCAACGCCCTGCTGTGCGCGATCGCCGGCTATCCGGGGCAGGGCTGCGGTGAGCAGGTGTCGGCCGGGGGTGCCGCGAAGGAGAAGAGCGGGTCGCACTCCGGTGGCCCTTCGCTGGGCCTGCCGATCGGCGCGGGTGTGGTCGCCCTCCTGGCGGGCGCGGCGGTGTGGCAGGCCAGGCGACGGCGCGATGCGTCCGGGTGAGGGCGGGCAGTCGTGCGCGTGCGGGTGCGTCGTGGCTGATCGCGCAGTTCCCCGCGCCCCTTCGGGTCGCTCGGGCACCCCGCCGGCGTGGGTGAGCGCACCTGTCCCCGCCCGGTACCGGGCCACCGTGCACCCCGGCGCCTGGTGGCTGTGGGCGCTCGGTCTCGGTACGGCGGCCACCCGTACCACCAACCCCCTCCTCCTCGCCCTCCTCATCGCCGCCTCCGCCTACGTCGTGGCCACCCACCGCTCCCCCGCCCCCTGGTCCCGCTCCTACACCGCCTTCGCCAGGCTCGCCCTCGCCGTCCTCCTGATCCGCGTCCTGTTCGCGGTGGCGCTCGGCTCCCCCATCCCCGGCACGCACACACTCCTCACCCTCCCGGAAGTCCCTCTCCCGCACTGGGCGCAGGGCATCCGGCTGGGCGGCAGGGTCACCGCCGAGGCGGTTCTCTTCGCCGCCTACGACGGCCTGAAGCTCGCCACCCTCCTCATCTGCGTCGGCGCGGCGAACGCGCTCGCCAGCCCCACCCGCCTGCTCAAGTCCCTGCCCGGCGCGCTGTACGAGACCGGCGTGGCCGTCGTGGTCGCGCTCACCTTCGCCCCGCATCTCGTCGCCGACGTGCAGCGGCTGCGCGCCGCGCGCCGACTGCGCGGCCGGCCGGACCGCGGCCTGCGCGGACTGCTCCAGGTCGGACTGCCGGTCCTGGAGGGCGCGTTGGAGCGCTCGGTCGCGCTCGCCGCCGCGATGGAGTCCCGCGGTTACGGCCGTACCGCCGAGGTCCCCGCCCCCGTCCGCCGTACGACGGCCGCCCTCACCGTCGGCGGCCTGCTCGGCGTGTGCGCGGGCACGTACGGGCTGCTGACGGCCGAAGGGGGTACGTACGGAGTGCCCGTGCTGCTCGCCGGTGTCGGTGCCGCGCTCGCGGGGCTGCGGCTGGGCGGCCGGCGTTCCCCGCGCACCCGGTACCGGCCGGACCCGTGGAGCCTGCGCGCCTGGCTGGTCGCGGGCTCGGGTGCCGCGGTGGCCGCGCTGCTCACGCTCGCCTCCGTCCGCGACCCGCAGGCACTGCACCCCGGGGTCGTCCCCCTCGTCGCCCCCACCCTCCCGCTCTGGCCCGCCGCGGCCGTCCTGCTCGCCCTCCTGCCCGCCTTCGCCGTCCCCCGGGAGCAGCCGTGATCCGCTTCGAGGATGTCAGAGTGACGTACGACGGTGCGGCCGAACCCACCGTCGCCGGTGTGGACTTCGAGGTGCCCGAGGGTGAACTGGTGCTGCTCGCCGGTCCGTCCGGGGTCGGCAAGTCGACCGTGCTGGGCGCGGTCAGCGGGCTGGTCCCGCACTTCACCGGCGGCACCCTGCGCGGACGCGTGACGGTGGCCGGCCGGGACACCCGTACCCACCGGCCGCGGGAACTCGCCGACGTCGTGGGCACGGTGGGCCAGGATCCGCTCGCGCACTTCGTGACGGACACCGTGGAGGACGAACTCGCCTACGGCATGGAGTCGTTGGGGCTCGCTCCGGAGGTGATGCGGCGCCGGGTGGAGGAGACCCTCGACCTGCTGGGCCTGGCCGGACTGCGGGACCGCCCGATCGCCACCCTCTCCGGCGGGCAGCGGCAGCGGGTCGCGATCGGCTCGGTTCTCACTCCGCACCCCGAGGTGCTGGTCCTGGACGAGCCGACCTCGGCGCTGGATCCGGCCGCGGCGGAGGAGGTGCTGGCCGTGCTGCAGCGGCTGGTGCACGACCTGGGTACGACGGTTCTGCTGGCCGAGCACCGTCTGGAGCGGGTGATCCAGTACGCCGACCGGGTCGTCCTCCTGCCCGCCCCCGGCACACCCCCGGTCGTCGGCACCCCGGCCGAGGTGATGGCCGTCTCCCCGGTGTACCCCCCGGTGGTCGCCCTCGGCCGGCTGGCCGGCTGGTCCCCCCTCCCCCTGACCGTACGAGACGCCCGCCGCCGCGCCCCCGGACTGCGAGACCGTCTGACCGCACGCGCAACCGCGGACACCCGTGCGACGTCGACTGCGGGTGCGCGGGGGCCGGTCGCGCAGTTCCCCGCGCCCCTCGGGGAGCCGCAGTCCCGCCCGCTGCCGGATGGGCGGCGGCTTTTCCGGCGCCGCCCAGCCTCCATCCCGAACCCCCCGCATACCCACATCGCCGAACTCCGCTCCCTCTCCATCCGCCGCGACCGCATCCAGGCCCTGCGCCACGTGGACCTCACCGTCACCGCAGGCGAGACCATCGCACTCATGGGCCGCAACGGCGCCGGCAAGTCCACCCTCCTGAACTCCCTCGTCGGCCTGGTCGCGCCCACCACCGGCACGGTCCACGTCGACGGTGCCGTACCCCACCACACCGCACCGAAGGACCTCGTCCGCCGCGTCGGCCTGGTCCCCCAGGACCCCCGCGACCTCCTGTACGCGGACACGGTCGCCGCCGAATGCAGCGCGGCCGACCAGGACGCGGGCGCCACACCCGGCACCTGCCGGTCGCTGGTGTCGGAGCTGCTGCCCGGCATCCCGGACGACACGCACCCGCGTGACCTCTCCGAGGGCCAGTGCCTCGCGCTCGCGCTGGCCGTCGTGCTGACCGCCCGGCCGCCCCTGCTCCTCCTCGACGAGCCGACGCGCGGCCTGGACTACGCGGCCAAGGCCCGCCTGGTCGCCGTCCTGCGCGGCCTGGCGGCGGAGGGGCACGCGATCGTGATGGCCACGCACGATGTGGAGCTGGCCGCCGAGATCGCCCACCGGGTGGTGCTGCTCGCCGAGGGCGAGGTGATCGCCGACGGCCCGACGGCCGAGATCGTGGTGTCGTCCCCCTCCTTCGCGCCGCAGGTGACGAAGATCCTGGCCCCGCAGCGCTGGCTGACGGTGGCCGAGGTACGGGAGGCGCTGGCATGAGCCGCGCCCCACGGGTTGACGCCGTCCGCCTCGGCCCCCGCTCCCTCGCCGCGCTGGCACTGGCCGGCGCGGTCGGGGTGGTCGCCTTCTGCTGGCCCTTCCTCGCTCCGCCCACCTCCCGGCTGAGCGCCCACGCCCAGGACGCGCCCTGGCTGTTCGCGGGGCTGCTGGTGCTGGTGGTGGCGGTGGTGGCGGCGACGATCTCGGAGTCGGATCTCGGGCCGAAGGCGGTGGCCATGCTGGGCGTGCTGGCCGCGACCGGGGCGGCGCTGCGGCCGATCGGCGCGGGCACGGCCGGGATCGAGCCGATGTTCTTCCTGATGGTGCTCAGCGGGCGGGTGCTCGGGCCCGGCTTCGGCTTCGCGTTGGGCTCCGTCACCATGTTCGCGTCCGCGCTGCTCACGGGCGGGGTGGGGCCGTGGCTGCCGTTCCAGATGCTGGCGATGAGCTGGTTCACGATGGGCGCGGGCCTGCTGCCGGGCCCCGTCCGGTGGCGCGGCCGTGCGGAACTGCTGATGCTCGCCGTGTACGGCTTCCTGGCGGCCTTCGCCTACGGCACGCTCATGAACCTGGCCGGCTGGCCCTTCCTGGGTACGGCGGCCTCGAACATCTCCTTCGACGCCGACGCCCCGGTCGCCGCGAACCTGGCCCGCTTCGGCGCGTACTGCCTGGCCACCTCGCTCGGCTGGGACCTGGGCCGGGCCCTGTCCACGGTCGCGCTGACGCTCGTTCTCGGGCCGGCGGTGCTGCGGGCGCTGCGCCGGGCCACCCGGCGGGCCGCTTTCGAGACCGCGGTCACATTCGACGGTCCCCCTGGGTGACGATCCGCATCCGCGCTGTGAGCGAGGCGGTGAAGCACCCCACATGACGCACGTCACCTACGACGCGGGGCCGTAGTCCAATTTGTCCGATACGCCCTCTGCTGCACCCCTTCTGACCTGCGGTTTGCGACCCACGTCACAGAGCAGACGTTCTCCGCCCATCCGGCCACAACTAGTAAAAGGGGTCATTGCGGACGGCTTCCGGGCCTGGTTGTCTGGACGACGTCGCCAGGCGCCACGAGCCCACCCGGGCCGCGGCGCCGACGCATGCGGCCACAGCACGTGGTCCTCCCCATGCGGGCGATCCACTGTCCCCGACGCAAGAGGTTCTCCGTGTCCGTCTCCTTCATCCGCCGCATCGCTTCCCCGAAGAAGGCCCTCACCGCCGCCGCCGTGGCCGCCACCACCGCCGGTATGGCTCTGACCGCGGCGCCCGCCCAGGCCGCCACCACCTCGGCCTCCTCCGCCCAGGCGATCGCGCACAAGATGATCCCGGACGCCGCGCAGTTCAACGCCTTCAGCAAGATCGTCGAGCACGAGAGCGGCTGGAACCCCGCCGCCACCAACAGCTCCTCCGGCGCCTACGGCCTGGTCCAGGCCCTGCCGGGTTCGAAGATGTCCTCCGCCGGCGCCGACTGGAAGACCAACCCGGCCACCCAGATCAAGTGGGGCCTGGACTACATGAACTCCCGCTACGGCAGCCCGGTGAAGGCCTGGAGCTTCTGGCAGGCCAACGGCTGGTACTGAGCCACCCGTGACTGAGCGGCGCCACCGCTGACCCAGCGGCGGCACCGCCCCCATACCCGCACCCTCGCCTCCCCTCGGCGAGGGTGCGCGCGTATGTCCGGGCGTGCGGTGCCGGCCTGCCGATGGACCGACCGGGCTGCTTTCCCCGCCGCCCGCGTGTCCTGCGCCACGTACCGAACCCGACGGACGCAGGCTGCGCCGGGGGACATCTCCGTGCGGAGGAACAATGAGTACGCCGACGCCACCGGGGGTGCGGGACCCGGAGACGCGCGGGCTGCGGCTGGTGGCCGTACTGCTGGCGCTCACCGTGGTCAGCGGGCTGATCGACGCCGTCAGCTATCTGGGCCTGGGCCGGGTCTTCACCGCCAACATGACCGGCAACGTGGTCGTCCTCGGCTTCGCCGCGGCCGGCGCCCCCGGCTTCTCCGTCCCGCACACGGCCACTTCCCTGGTCTGCTTCCTGCTCGGCGCGGTGGCGGGCGGGCGGCTGGCGGTCCACCACGGCAAGGGCTCCCGCCGCCGGTGGGCCCGGCTGACCCTCGCGGCGGAGGCGCTGCTGGTCGCCGTGTCGGCGGCGGTCGCCTTCGCCTGGCCGGACACCACCGGCACCCGCTATGCCCTGATCGCCCTCACGGCCTTCGCGATGGGGCTGCGCAACGCGACGGTCCGCAAACTGGGCGTGCCCGATCTGACGACCACGGTCCTGACGATGACCCTGACCGCCCTCGCCTCCGAATCCCGCCTCGGCGACGCCACGGGCCACCGTTCCCCACGCCGCTCGGCCTCGGTCCTCGCGATGGCGGGCGGAGCCTGCCTGGGGGCATGGCTGGTCGTGCACCACGGGCTGGGCATCCCCCTGCTGATCGCGGCGCTGACGTCGGCGGTGCTGGCGGTGCTGGCATCCGGCCGGGAGTGACTCGGCCGGCCGGAGCAGTCCCGGAGAGGTACGGGATCATTGCTCGGACAGCGGTCCCACAGGGGGCGATCAGTAACACCGCCCCCGAAAGTCAGCCCGCATTGACCCGCAATTCCTTGACCCCGTTGATCCATGCCGAGCGCAGGCGGCGCGGGGCCTCGGCCAGGTGCAGGCCGGGCATCGCGTCGGCGACTGCGTTGAAGATCAGGTCGATCTCCAGGACCGCGAGGGACTTGCCGAGGCAGTAGTGGGGACCGCCTCCGCCGAAGCCCAGGTGGGGGTTGGGATCGCGGGTGATGTCGAAGGTGTCGGGGTCGGTGAAGACCTCGGGATCGTGATTGGCGGAGGCATAGAACAGGCCGACCCGGTCGCCCTGCCTGATCTGCACTCCGCCCAGCACGGTGTCCTGGGTCGCCGTGCGCTGGAAGGCGTTGACCGGGGTGGCCCAGCGGACGATCTCCTCGGCCGTGGTGGCCGGCCGCTCGCGGCGGAACAGCTCCCACTGTTCGGGGTGGGTGAGGAACGCGTGCATGCCGTGGGTGATGGCGTTGCGGGTGGTCTCGTTGCCGGCCACCGCCAGCATGAGCACGAAGAAGCCGAACTCGTCCGAGTTCAGGTTGCCCTCGTCCTCCGCAGCCACCAGGGTCGTCACGATGTCACGGGACGGGCACCGCTTGCGCTCGGCGGCCATGTTCATGGCGTACGCGATGATCTCGGCGGCCGACTGGGCGCCGACCTCCTCGGTGATCGCGTACTCGGGGTCGTCGTAGGCGATCATCTTGTTGGACCAGTCGAAGATCTTGGACCGGTCCTCCTGCGGCACGCCGATCAGCTCGGCGATGGCCTGGAGGGGCAGTTCGCAGGCGACCTCGGTGACGAAGTCGAAGGGCCCGGAGCGGGCGCGGGCGGCGGTGACGATCGCCTCGGCGCGGGCGCGCAGCCGGTCCTCCAGCGCGCGGATGGAGCGTGGCGTGAACCCGCGCTGCACTATCTGCCGCACCCGCGTATGTTCCGGTGGATCCATGTTGAGCAGGATCAGCCGCTGCGCGTCGATCGTGTCGCGCTCGATGTGCTCGTTGAAGCGGATGATCGCCGTGTTGAGGGAGGAGGAGAACAGCTCCGGATGCGTGGAGACGTACCTGACGTCGGCATGCCGGGTGACGGCCCAGTAGCCCTCGTCCCGGAAGCCGGCGACGTTGCCCGGCTGCGGGATCCAGCGGACCGGTTCGGTACGGCGCAGTTCCGCGAACTCCGGCAGGGGCACGCGGTGGTGCAGCAGATCGGGATCGGTGAGGTCGAACCCGTCGGGCAGCGCTGGACAGGGCATCGGCGGCTCCAGCCATCTGACGGTCCATCAGCGGGTGCCGTGACGGTAGTAACGGGTTCTACAAGTCGCAAGAGGTACGGCAGCCCCAATCCGTAGGGAAGTCGTGCAGATCGCAACCTCGGCACGCGCAGGACCCTTGCGGTGATGGACGTCACGTCAGCAGACTGCTGAGCAGAACTAGAACGCGTACTAGTTCTGGAGGAGAGCCCTCTCGGAGAGGACCCGCACCCATGGCCGCCGAACCCGTGATCGTCGAAGCCGTCCGCACCCCGATCGGCAAGCGCGGCGGCGCGCTCGCCAATCTGCACCCCGCCTACCTGCTGGGCGAGACCTACCGTGAACTCCTCGGCCGCACCGGCATCCCCGCCGACGCCGTCGAGCAGATCGTCGGCGGCACGGTGACCCACGCCGGCGAGCAGTCCATGAACCCCTCGCGCACCGCCTGGCTGACCATGGGCCTGCCCTACGAGACGGCCGCGACGACCGTCGACTCCCAGTGCGGCTCCTCCCAGCAGGCATCGCACATGGTGGCCAACATGATCGCGGCGGGCGTGATCGACGTGGGCATCAGCTGCGGCGTCGAGGCCATGTCCCGCGTCCCGCTCGGCTCCGGCTCCAAGCACGGCCCCGGCAAGCCGTTCCCCGACGAGTGGAACGTCGACCTGCCCAACCAGTTCGAGGCCGCCGAGCGCATCGCCCGGCACCGGGGGCTCTCCCGCGAGGACGTGGACACCCTGGGCCTGCGCTCCCAGGAGCGGGCGGCTCTCGCCTGGGCCGAGGAACGCTTCAAGCGCGAAACCTTCGCCGTCCAGGTGCCCACCACCGAGGAGGAGCAGCACGCCGGTCAGGGCATGTGGCGACTGGTCGACAAGGACGAGGGCCTGCGCGACACGTCCATGGAGGCGCTGGCGGGCCTCAAGCCGGTGATGCCGACGGCGGTACACACGGCCGGCAACTCCTCCCAGATCTCGGACGGCGCGGCCGCGCTCATGTGGGCGTCCAAGCGCATGGCCCGCGCCCTGAAACTGAAGCCGAGGGCTCGGATCGTGGCACAGGCCCTGGTGGGCGCCGACCCGCACTTCCACCTCGACGGCCCCATCGACGCCACGAACGCCGTACTGGGCAAGGCGGGCATGTCGCTGAAGGACATCGACCTGGTCGAGATCAACGAGGCATTCGCGTCAGTGGTGTTGAGCTGGGCCCGGGTCTTCGAGCAGGACCTGGGGAAGGTCAACGTCAACGGCGGTGCGATCGCCCTGGGTCATCCGGTCGGCGCGACGGGCGCCCGCCTGATCACCACCGCCCTGCACGAACTGGAGCGCGCGGACAAGGAGTTCGCGCTGATCACCATGTGCGCGGGCGGTGGGCTGGCGACCGGGACGATCATTCAGCGGCTGTAGCCGACGTCCAGGAGACGAAGGTGGTGAACGCGGCGGGGTCGACGGTGAGGATCGGGCCCGCCGGGGTCTTGGAGTCCCGGACTGCGATGATGGCGCAGGGGGCGGAGGCGATCTCTACGCAATCACCGCCCTGGTCACTGCTGTACGAGGACTTGCGCCAGGCCAGGCCGCCCAGCGGCGCGCATTCGACGCACGAGCCGCCCTCGTCGCCGCTGTAGCTGGACTTACGCCAGTTGGTCTCCATAGCGGTCCTCCATCACTCGCCGAATCAGCTTCACCGAGTCCCGGAGGGACAGTGCGGCAGCCTGGAGATGATCGTAACGGAGTGAGCACTTCTTGACGGTGCCTCGGTCGGCGGTTGGATGCCCGCTGCCGCCATAGCCCTCCGTGTACACGATGGCCGGGTCGTGCTCGAAGTGGTAGAGGTCGAACGAGCCTTGCAGTCCCGCGTGCGCCCCGGCCGTGAACGGCAGGATCTGGATGTTGATCAGGGGGTTGCCCTCGAACCCCAGTAGGTGTGCGAGCTGCTCACGCATGACGTCCTTATCGCCGATCTCTTGAAGCAACGCACCCTCGCTGATGATTGCCCAGAAGAACGGGGGCTCCTGCTTCTCGAAGATGAGCTGGCGAGCCATACGTGCGGCAGTACGGTCGTCGAGCCTGATCTGGTCGAGTGCGCCAAGCACGGAACGCGCGTATGCCGGGTCTGCAACAGACCATGAAACAGGTGCGTGTGGAAGGTGTTGATCTGGGTGGCCCTTGCCTCCAGCTCAGCCACCTGCTGGAACCACGCCGGAAGTTGACTACGCATCACCAGCGGAACGAGCCGGGACAGTAACCCACCCGTCCCCAGCGCCGCGTCCACGCGCTCGCTGAACTCCACCGTCGGCAACTTCCGCGCCGTCTCCACCTGGCCGATCAGCGACCCCGTGTAGTTGACGATGTCCCCCAGTTGCCGCTGGGTCAACCCGGCCGCCTCCCGGCATCGGCGCAACTCGAAGCCGTAGTAGTCGAGCGGCGAGGCGCCCGGGTCGAGGGTGTTGATGTTCACCATGACAAGTCCCCTCCCGGACCCGTTGTGTTCATCCTGTAGCAGAGCGTAGTGAACCGCCGTCAGCCTCGTCCTGTGAACCTCAACATTCCCCACACTCCCCAGTACCGCATGCAGCTCACGGTCGGCGAGCACTCGGTACGCCACATCCGCCGGATCGTCCGCTCGCTGCTGGACGAATGGGAGCTGCAGGAGCTGACCTTCGCCGTCGAGCTGGGCGTGAGCGAGCTGGTGACCAACGTCGTCCGGCACGTGCCCGACCGCCGCTGCACGGTGCTGCTGGTGCGCCAGGCGGCGGGCGTGCGAGCCGAGGTGTCCGACGGTTTCACTCGACTCCCTGTCGTAACAGACCGTGCCCCCGCGTACACGGAAAGTGGACGGGGGCTTAGCCTGGTGGAGGCCGTGGTCGACAAATGGGGCGTTTCACGGGGGTGCGACGGCGGCAAAACCATCTGGTTCGAATGCGGGCTGGAGACCCGCATCTGAGTGGGGGGTCACACATGGACATGGACTGGCTGAACGCTGTCCCGGAACTGGCGGTGCTCTGCGGCACCACGGTGCTCACGGCAGCGGTGAACCACGGCTACGGCGTCGGCATGACCCGGTTCGCCCGGCTCCTCGGCCGGGGCGACACGGAGCGGCAGAGGGAGGTCGAGGCGGGCCTGGAGGAGACCGTCGCCGTAGTCGACGCCGCCGTGGGCGAGGACGAGCGGGAGCGGGTGCGCGCGGAGCACACCCGGAGGTGGACGGCGGAGTTCGCCGAGATGCTGCGGGGCCTGGAACCCGCCGAGCGGGGCCGGGTGACCGCAGAGGTGCGGGCGCTCGCGCGGGAGTACGGAACGGCCGGCGGTTCCGGCGGGCAGCGGGTGTTCCAGACGTTCCGCGGTCCCGCCTACTTCCAGAACGGCGACCACAACCACCAGGTCTTCTACCTGGGGACCACGGAATGACCGGCGAGTTCCATGGTCCGGCGTTCGTCCAGAACGGTGATCACAACCGGGTTGAGGTGTACCAGAACAGCTACACGCTCACCCCGGCACGCCTGGACAAGGCGGCCGACAAGCTGGCCAAATCACTCCTGAAATGGTCGGTGCAGGAGGCGGACCGGCGGCGCCTCCTGACACCGGCGCCGCTGCCTCTTCGCTGGGAGGTCAGCAGGGAGAGCCTCACCTGCCGGGTCGCCGCGGCCACCGCCGAAGGGACGGAACCCCGCTTTCCCCCGCTCCCCGGGCTCCGGGCGGCCATGGAGGAGCGGATCCGGGCCGGGGGCGGGATCGGCGAGCTGTACGAGGTCTACGGCGGGCTCGCCTCCGGCCGGATCCTGCTGGTCGGCCCGGAGGCGGCCGGCAAGTCCGCCGCCGTCCTGCTGCTGCTCAAGCGGGCGCTCGAAGCCCGGGCCGCGGCCAGGACGCCGCAGGGCGCGGCACGTCTCCCCGTGCCGGTCCTGCTGTCGCTGAACGGCTGGGACCCGTACGAGGAGAAGCCGGTCGACTGGGCGGTCCGGGTCGTCTCCCGGCGGTACAAGCAGTTACACGTCCGTGCGCTGCTGGAGACCGGGCGTGTCGCGCTGTTCCTGGACGGCCTGGACGAGGTCGCCAAAGAGGTGCGCGCCGAGGCGATCGCCGCGCTGGCGGCGCTGCCGGTACGCGTCCTGCTGGTCTCGCGGACGGTGGAGGCCCTGGAGATCGCCGACGCTCACCAGGCCCGGCTGAGCGACGCCGTCGCCCTGGAACTCCAGCCGGTCGCTCCCCGCGACACGGTTGGCTACCTGCTCAACGACATGCCCGACCCGCCTCCCGCCTGGCGGGAACTCGACCGCCGACTGGCCAGGGAACGCAAGAGCCCGCTGGCGAAGGCACTGTCCGGGCCGCTGGCAATCAGCCTGCTGTACGAGCAGCGGTTCGACCCCTCGGTGGTGGCGGAGATCCTCCGTCTGCGCAGTGCCGCCGCCATCGAGAACCGTCTGCTCGATCACGCGGTCAGGTGGGCGTACACGCCGAGGAAGGGGCGCAAGAGACCCGCCTACAGCCCCGAACAGGCGGAGCGGACGCTCCGGTACATCGCCGCGCGGCTCACCGAGCGGGACACGGTCGACCTGTGCTGGTGGCAGCTCCCCTCCTGGGGCCACCAGCGGTTCAGAGCGTGGGTCACCTGGTCGCTGACCATGCCGATCTACCTGGCCATTGCCGTGTACATGCTGGTGACCGCGAGCAGTGCCCTCAGAATCCCTGCGGCCCTGAGCGTGGTGCTCGGGGCCGCCGTCGATGTGGCCCTGCGCCAACGGCAACTCAACCATCCTCAACCGCTGCACAGCGCAGGCTGGAGGGACGTGTTCCCCCGTGGTGCGATCGCCCTGGGTGCCGCCTCCTATGTCAGCGCGGTCGTCCTGCTGGAGGGCACCCGGTGGTTCCTCGGCAGTCCGGCCCCTCTGTGGTGGGCCGTTCTGGCCGCCGTCCCGTTCGGTCTCGGTCCCGCGCTGATCAAGGGCAGCGGTGCCACACTGATCGGCCGGACCATACTCGCTCCGCACGTGCGCTTCCCGTACGAGATCCCGCCGGAGGAGTTCCCGCCGTCGCCGACGGCGGCGAGCCGGGTCATCGATCCGGTCGACGTCTGGCGTCACCACCTGCGGGTGCGCCTGCCCCTGGGTCTGCTGGTCGGCGCGGCCATCGGCGTGTACTGGGGCGCCCAGGGCGGAGAACTCGCCGGGCTCCGGACCGGCGTCGCCTTCGGCGTGACGGTCGGCATCGGTCCGGCCGTCCGGTGCGGGGTGCTGCCCAACCTGGCCGTCGCGACCGCCCTCACCGCCGTACGGCTCGCCCGCAGCCAGGGCACCCCCGTGCGCCTGTTGGCGTTCCTGAAGGACGCCCACGAGAACAACCTGCTGCGGGTGACCGGACCCGTGTACCAGTTCAGGCACTCCCGGCTCCAGGAACGCCTGGCCAGGCCGGCGAAGTGATCAGCCGGGAGCCGTGTCCTTGACCGGCTCCCGGCTGTCCTGGGCCGCCGCCCGTGCGACCAGCCGGGCGCGCGGCCCCTGGAAGACGTACGACAGCCCGAAGCCCGCGGCGACGACCGCCGCGCCGCCCACCGCGTCCAGCACCCAGTGATTGCCCGTGGCGACGATGGACGAGACGGTGAAGAAGGGGTGCAGCAGGCCGAGGGCCTTCATCCACCACCAGGGGGCGACGACCGCGATCACGACGCCGCACCACAGGGACCAGCCGAAGTGCAGGGACGGCATCGCCGCGTACTGGTTGGTCAGCGCGGTCAGGGTGCCGTAGTCCGGCTGGGCGAAGTCCTGGGCGCCGTGCACGGTGTCGATCATGCCGAGAGCGGGCATCAGGCGCGGCGGGGCCAGCGGGAAGAGCCAGAAGCCGGCCAGGGCGAGCAGGGTGGCGAAGCCGAGGGAGGCGCGGGCCCAGCGGTAGTCGGCCGGGCGGCGCCAGTACAGGACGCCGAGGACGGTCAGCGGGACGACGAAGTGGAAGGACTCGTAGTAGAAGTCGAAGAAGTCCCGCAGCCAGCCGATCTTCACGACGGCGTGGTTGACCGCGTGCTCGATGTCGATGTGCAGGAAACGCTCGGCGTCGAGGATCAGTTGCCCGTGCTGCTCGGCCGTCGCCCGGCCCGCGGAGTTGCTGCCGCCGGTCGCGGCCAGCCGTACCTCCTGGTAGGCCGCGTAGGTGACGCGGAGGAGGAGCAGCTCCAGGAGCAGGTTGGGGCGGGTGAGGACCCGGCGCAGGAAAGGCAGGAGCGGGACGCGGCGGAAGCGGGCCGGCACCGGCGGGGCGTACTCGGCGGCGACCGGGATCTGGTAGTGCGGCGAGGTCCGGGACAGGAAGGGCACGAACGTGGCGGCGGCCAGGGCCGCGAGCAGCACGAGGTTGTCTCGCAGCGGGTACACCACCGCCATGTGCGGCAGCATCGTCTGCGCCGGGAGGGTGGTGACGAGGACGACGGCGACCGGCCAGACGTACCGGTCCGAGGCCCGCCTGCCGACCCGGCCGACCACCGCGAGCAGCACCCACAGCAGCTGGTGCTGCCAGGTGGCGGGCGAGACGGCGACGGCGGCGCAGCCGGTGATCGCCACGGCGAGCAGGAGTTGGCCGTCGTGGGCGTAGCGGACCGCGCGACGCAGGGCGAGTGCGGCGACGGCGGCGCCGAGCAGCAGGAAGAGGGCTGTTTCCAGCGGGCCGCTCAAGCCCAGGCGCAGCAGGGCGCCGTGCAGGGACTGGTTGGCGAGGGCGTCGGCCTTGCCGCCGAGGCCCACGCCGGCCATGTGGTGCACCCAGTAGGTGTGCGAGTCGTGCGGCAGGGCCGCCCAGGCGAGCGCGGTGCAGGCGGCGAAGGTGCCGGCCGTGGTGAGCGCGCCCCGGCGGCGGCCGGTGAACCACAGCAGCGGGGTGAAGAGCAGCACGGTCGGCTGGAGCGCGGCGGCCAGGCCCATGCACACACCGCTCATGCGTTCCCCGCGTACGGCGAAGCAGCCGAGCAGGACGAGCAGCACCGGGATGATGCTGGTCTGGCCGAGCCACAGGGCGTTGCGGACCGGCAGCGACAGCATGAGGAGGCTGACGGCGACCGGTGCGGCCAGCAGGGAGGTGCGCCGGCCGACCGGCTGGGGCAGCGCGCGGGCGGCGACCAGGCCGAGGGTGACGACCAGCAGCAGGCTGCCGAAGGTCCAGGCCCAGCCGAGGGCGGCTTCCGCCGAGCGGGTGAGTGGCTTGAGGACCAGGCCGGCGAAGGGGGTGCCGGTGAACCGGGTCGAGTCGTAGATCGATCCGTTGACGTGCAGGACGCCTTCGGGGCCGACCCAGGTCTCCAGGTCGGTGAGGCGCTCGCCGCTCGGGGTGGTCAGGACGGCGGCCAGCTGCCGGGCGGCGAGGAGGGCGGCCACCGCCCACAGGGCGAGCCGGACGGCGCGCAGCCGTGCTCCGGCGTCCGCCCCGCCGAGAGCCTCCGCCGGTCGTCCGCTGTGCTCCACGTTCGCCACGCTTCGTCGGCCTCCCGCCCCGGTCGTCCCGCGCGCCGCCTGCGCGCCGGTGTCCCTCCACGGCCTCGTACGAGGCTCGCAGACCCCGGGGGGAGGACGTCGGCAAACCCCGATTCACCTGACGTCCGTCCACGCTTTGTCCGAAAGGCGATAGTCCGGGCCGCGCCGGGTTGCGCGGCGGAGGCGCGAGAAGGATCACACTGAGCAGCAGGAATGGCGCAGTGTGAGCGGGCAGACGTACCTGCGTAAGCGCGTTTTTGCTGCACTCTGCACTTAAGTGCATACGACACGTAAGGGGCCGAAGTGCCCCTATGGTCGTTTTTCGGCCCCGTCGTACGTCATCGCCGCCGTCCGGGTCCGTCCCTGTCCCCGTCGAAAGGTAGGCGAGCCCCGTTTTGGCGACCGCCACAGCCGTTCTCCCGCATCAGAAGACCCGGCGGGCCACCAAGGCCCACGACGTCACCGTCACCGACCCCGCGCTCGTCAAGCGCGCCGTGAAGGCGGCGGCGCTCGGCAACGCGATGGAGTGGTTCGACTTCGGTGTCTACAGCTACATCGCGGTCACTCTGGGCAAGGTCTTCTTCCCGTCCGGCAACCCCACCGCGCAGCTGCTCTCGACGTTCGGCGCCTTCGCCGCGGCCTTCCTGGTCCGCCCGCTCGGCGGCATGGTCTTCGGCCCGCTCGGCGACCGCGTGGGCCGGCAGAAGGTCCTCGCCCTCACCATGATCATGATGGCGGCGGGCACGTTCGCGATCGGCCTGATCCCGTCGTACGCGACGATCGGCGTCGGCGCGCCGCTCCTGCTGCTGGCCGCCCGGCTGGTGCAGGGCTTCTCCACCGGCGGCGAGTACGCGGGCGCGTCCACGTTCATCGCCGAGTACGCGCCGGACAAGAGGCGCGGCTTCTTCGGCAGCTGGCTGGAGTTCGGCACGCTGGCCGGTTACATCGGCGGCGCGGGTCTGGTCACGGTCATGACGGCCCTGCTGTCCTCGGACGACCTCACGTCCTGGGGCTGGCGGATCCCGTTCCTGATCGCCGGTCCGATGGGCATCATCGGCCTGTACCTGCGGATGAAGCTGGAGGAGACCCCGGCGTTCGCCGCCGAGGTCGAGAAGGCGGAGGCTGCCCGGCCGAAGGTGCCGCTGCGCGAGATGATCTCGGGCCAGTGGAAGTCCCTGCTGCTGTGCATGGGCCTGGTGCTGGTCTTCAACGTCACCGACTACATGCTGCTGTCGTACATGCCGAGCTACCTCACCAGTGAGCTGAAGTACGACGAGACGCACGGTCTGCTGGTCGTGCTCGGGGTGATGGCCCTGATGATGATCGTCCAGCCGTTCGCGGGCGCGCTGACCGACCGGGTCGGCCGGCGTCCGGTGATCGCGGTGGGCTGTGCGGGCTTCCTGTTCCTGTCCATCCCGGCGCTGCTGCTGATCCGCGAGGGCAGTCTGCTCGCCGTGGGTCTGGGCATGGGCGCGCTGGGTCTGCTGCTGGTCTGCTTCACGGCGGCCATGCCGGCCGCGCTGCCCGCGCTCTTCCCGACCCGGGTCCGCTACGGCTCCCTGTCCATCGGCTTCAACGTGTCCGTGTCCCTGTTCGGCGGTACGACTCCGCTGGTGGTGACGGCGCTGATCGGGGCGACGGGGAACATGATGATGCCCGCGTATTACATGATGGCCGCGGCTGTCGTGGGCGGCGTCGCGGTGTGGAGGATGTCGGAGTGCGCGGGGCGTCCGCTGCCGGGTTCCGCACCGTCTGTGGAGAGCCGGTAGGCGCCGTGGGGGGCCGGTCGTGTGCCGGGTGCGGGTGCGTGGGGGCTGATCGCGCAGTTCCCCGCGCCCCTTCGGGGCGCTCGTAGCGGCACCGGCACCTGCACGCACCCCACACCCCCCACCAGGAACCGTTCTCCCGTCGGCACCGTCTCCAGCCCCGTGAAACGTGCGCGGATACTCACCGTCCTCCTCGCCCTGCTCGGCGTCCAGATCGGTTGGCTGATGGCCCCGGCCTATGCCTGTGGGTGTGGGGCCATGGTCCCGGACCCGGCCACCCGGATCGCCGTCTCCAGCGAGCAGTCGGTGCTCCGCTGGGACGGCCGGCAGGAGCAGATCGTGATGCGGCTGACCGTCGGCGGCAGCGCCCCGCACGCCGCCTGGATCATGCCGGTCCCGCACCGGGCCACCGTCCGCCTCGGCGACCCCGCCCTCTTCGACCAGCTGACCGAGGCCGTCGCCCCGGTCCACCGCACCCGGTACCACTTCTGGCCGCACAACGGCGACTGGCCCTTCGACGACCACGACATGGCCGCCGGGGCCCCGGCCCCCGGTGCCGGCGTCGACGGCGCGGGCGTCGGCGTCGTCGGCCGCCAGCGGCTCGGCCCCTTCGACGTGGCCCGGCTGACCGCCACCGACCCGGCCGCCCTGGCCGACTGGCTGCACGAGCACGGCTTCTCGCTGCCCGCCCGGCTGAAGACCGCCCTCCAGCCGTACGTCGACCGGCACTGGGAGTACGTCGCCGTCCGCCTCGCCCCGCGCACCCACGGCACCCCGCTGAGCGGCGCCCTCGACCCGCTGCACCTCACCTTCGCCGCCGACCGCCCGGTCTACCCGATGCGCCTGTCCCGGCTGGCCACCACCCCGCAGTCGCTCGGCCTGTACGTCCTCGCCGCACACCGCATGGAGACCCGTACGACGATCGGCGGCACCCGGCCCGACGTGCTCTTCGCGGGCCGGGTGGGCGTACGGCAGGGCGCCCTGGGGAAGCTGGCCGCCCGCACCCCGTACCTGACCGCGCTCACCCAGAGCTTCCCGGATCCCGCCCGGATCTCCGGCGACCACGAACTGCGCCGGGCCGCCGCCGACACACCGGTCCAGCAGGTGATCTACGAGGACGAGCTGCGCCGGGTCGCCGGCATCCCGGCCTGGTCGCTGACGGTGGGCGGCACACTGGCCGCCGTCGTCGCGGCGGCCGCGCTGATCGTCGTACGGCACTCCCGACGGCCGGTGACTCCGCCGTCGCCGGTCTCCCCGCCCGCGCCGCTCGGCTGAGATCATCGAAGCGGGCCGGGCGGAACAGCCTCCGGAAGACACTCGGGAAAGGCAGCAGGCGCTATGAGCGGGTCGCAGCTCTGGGACGACGTAGACGACTACTTCATCAGCCACCTCTCACCGGACGACGAGGCGCTGCGGGCCGCCCTGCGGGACAGCGAGGCCGCCGGTCTGCCCCCGATCGCGGTCACGGCCGCGCAGGGCAAGTTCCTCCAACTGCTCGCCCAGGTGCAGGGCGCCCGGCACATCCTGGAGATCGGCACGCTCGGCGGGTACAGCACGATCTGGCTGGCCCGTGCCCTGCCCGAGGACGGCAGACTCATCTCGCTGGAGTACAGCGCCAAGCACGCCGACGTCGCCACCCGGAACATCGCCCGCGCGGGCCTGGACCGGATCACGGAGGTGCGGGTGGGGCCGGCCCTGGAGTCGCTGCCCAAGCTCGCCGACGAGAATCCGGCCCCCTTCGACCTGGTCTTCATCGACGCGGACAAGGCCAACAACGAGCACTACGTGGAGTGGGCGCTCCGGCTCACCCGGGCGGGCAGCCTGATCGTCGTGGACAACGTGGTGCGCGGCGGCCGGGTGATCGACCCGGGCAGCACCGAGCCGGACGTGGTCGGCACCCGGGCCGCGATCGAGCTGATCGCCGGCCATCCGCGGCTGAGCGGCACGGCGCTCCAGACCGTCGGCGGCAAGGGCTACGACGGCTTTGCCGTGGCCCGCGTGCTGGGCTGAACCGGGAGCCGGGCGGGGCTCAGAGTTCGTGGTAGAAGCCGACGTTGACACTGCGTGGCGCGGTGCGGTCCTGGACGACGATCTCGCCGGACCCGCCGTGCGGCAGCGGTACGGTCGCACCGTAGCCGACGGGCTGCGCGTACTCCCCGACGGTGAGCCGGACCTCGGACGCCGGGTCCGGCTGTGAGCCGCGCAGCCAGGTCAGCTGCCAGCCGCCGTCCGGGCCGCACCGGAACTCCAGGTGGACGCGGGAGACGAACAGCCAGTCCTCGGGGGTGACCAGCCGGCACACCGCGGCGTCACGGCCGACCCGCAGCACGGCGCCGGGCTCGCTGGGCGCCTCGGCCATCGTCATCCCGGCCGTGGCACCCTCGTCCGCCCCGGAGACGGTGGCCATGGTGAGTTCGAGCACGTGCGCTCCCCCTGAAAACGTCCTTGTACGGTGGGCGGATTGCCGTACCGCCGCCGCATGATAAAACGCCCGGCAGGGTTGCGTCCGGCACAATGGGCTCATGACCGAGCGAAAGCCACCGGGGGTGCCGTTCGAGTCCTGGGTGGACAAGCAGATCCGTGACGCGCAGCGGCGCGGGGAGTTCGACCGGCTGCCGGGTGCGGGGGAGCCACTGCCCGCGGAGGTCGACTCCACGTACGACGAACTGTGGTGGGTCAAGCGGAAGATGGTGCGTGAGGGGCTGGCCGTGCTGCCGCCCTCGCTCGCGCTGCGCAAGGAGGCGGAGGACGCACTCGCGGCGGCGTACGCGGCGCCCTCGGAGCGGATCGTCCGGAAGATCATCGAAGAGGTGAACGTCCGGATCCGGGACATGATGTTCAAGCCGCCGCCCGGTCCGCCGCTGGGGAAGAAGCCGTACGACGTGGAGGAGGTCGTACGCGAGTGGCGGCAGCGCAGGGCTGCCGCCACGGGGGACGTGCCGGGGTCAGCTGTGTAGCAGGCGCCCGGCCAGGTCCCGGTAGTCGCGCAGGGCGAGCCGGAGTTGTTCGGTGTCGGTCTCCGCGCCCGGTCCGCGCTCCTCGGTGCTCTCCCAGGACATCCGCAGGGTGCGGCGGCGCCGGGTCACGGCCTCGCTGAACCGCGCGGCGATCTCCTCCAGTGCCCGGTCGGCCTGTTCCACGGCCTGCCGGGGCTGGTCCACGAAGTCGGCGGCAACGCGGTGCATCCGCTCCTCCCAGCGCTCGGTCTCCTCCCGGGCCAGCAGCGGCGCACCGGTGCCGGAGGGGGCGGGGGCGGTCCCACCGCCGGGCGGCGCCGGCCAGCTGTCCGCTCCCGGGGACTCGGTGCCCCCGGTCTCGCGTCCGGTGACCTCGCCGGGGGACGGCGCACCGAGACCGTTGTCGGGCATCCGGTCCTCCTGCGACATCCGGTCCTCCTCCGAGATCGCCGACCGCTCCGTCCGGTGACTGCCGATGAACCCCTCGTCGACACCGGGCCCCAGACCCTCGGTCCCGGGCCTGAGCCCCTCCGTACCGTGTCGTTCCGCGGCGCCCTGAGTCATCCCGGCCGGTCCTGACGGCGACTGAGAATGCCGCCCCGTGGACCCCTCAGTCATCCCGGCGGGCCCCGACGGCGACTGAGAATGCCGCCCCGTGGAGCCGTCAGTCATCCCGGCGGGCCCCGACGGCGACTGAGAGTGCCGCTCCGTGACGCCCTCGGGCATCCCGGCGGGCCCCGGCGGCGGCTGAGACGCGTCCTCCGGACTCCGGTCGTCCCCGGTGAGCCCCTCGCGCCCGGGTCCGGCCGGCCGGCCGGCGTCGCCTCTCGTTCCCGACTCCCCGGCCGACCGGCCCGAACCGGCTCCGGGCTCACCGGGCAGCCGCTCCTGCGGGCGGGGTTCGCGGCGCGTGCGCCGGCCCGGGGGCGCGTCGCCCGGGGCCCAGTCCTCCGTCGCCGCCTCGGGTGCCGCCGCCCAGCGCTGGCCGGGCGTCCTTCGTTCGTCCCCTGTCCGAGGTGTGAAGCGCCCCTCGGGGTACTGGTCGGGGCCTGGGTCGTGTGTGCTGTCCGACATGACGCTCAGCTCTCCTTCGGTCGGCTCCGGTGCGGGGCCCACGGTGCATGGGAGCGGCTGCCGGCCGGGGCCGTGGCGCGGGCCGTGCCGGAGGAGGCCCGGTGCCGGCCGGACTCCGCGCTGGTCAGGTCGTCGAAGAGGGCGCGTGCGCCGAGCAGCGCCGAGCGCAGTTCCTCGGTTCCGCCGCCGGCAGCGGCATTCGAGCTGGCCACCCGGTGCACCTGCCGGTAGCCGTCGACGTGGTCGGCGTGGTGCACGGACAGCGCGTCCAGTTGCTCCTCGTACCGCCCGCCGTCGGGGTAGCCGCGCACCGCGGCGAGTTCCGCGAGCAGCCGGTCGGCCTCGGCCACGGCCTCACGCGGAGCATCCACGAAGTGTTCCTGTACGGCCGTCCAGCGCTCCGCGTACTGCTGCCGCGCGGTTCCGTCCAGCGGCCGTTCCCGCAGGTCGCCGTGGCGTTCGACGCGCTCGGCCAGCTCCCGCTCGGCGGCCTTGGTGTCCCCGTCGTGCAGGGCCACGGCCCGCTCGTACTCGGGCCCGAAGCGCCGCTTCAGGCCGGACCCGCCGTGCCGTCCGCGGCTCCGCAGGAGCAGGGCGGCCGCACCGACGACCACGATCGCCGCGATCACGATCAGCAGAATGATCAGCCCTGTGGACATGGTTGCCTTCCGATCGGACCGGCCCCACTGGCCGGTTCTCCCTCCGGGTGACCCGGAACCCGGCGCACAAACGGCTCCGCCGGCACCTCCCGGTCGAGCACGTAATCCGGTTGCGGAGGGTGCAGGGCGGCTCCCGACAATGGCCGGCATGACATGGACGATCGCTCCGGAGCCGTACGACTCCCCGGTGGCCGCCGCACTGTGGCGGGCGTACTACACGGAGGTCAGCGACCGCTGGTACCTGCTGCACGAGGGGCACCGCACCGATCCGGCGGAGCTGGAGCGGGAGATCGCGGCCCGCACCGGGTCCGACCTCGCCCCGCCCGGCGGGCAGTTGCTCGTCGGGCGGTACGACGGCACCCCGGCCGGGTCGGCGGGCGTACGGCTGCTGGATCCGGACACCGCCGAGCTGACCCGGGTGTTCGTGCTGCCGGAGCTGCGCGGCCTGAACGGGGCCGCGCACCTCGTGGCCGCCGCCGAGCTGGCCGCCCGTCTGCTGGGCGCCCGCCGGATCGTCCTGGACACCCGCAGCGACCTGGTCGAGGCCCGCGCCCTGTACGCACGCCTCGGGTACACCGAGACCCGCCCGCACAACACCGACCCGTACGCCGAACACTGGTTCCGCAAGGAGCTGGGGTCCGTCCCGGCTCCTGATCACGGTCCGTCGGAGGTCGTCAGCTGACCCTGGCGACCCTGCCGCCGTTGTGCGGGCGTTCGCGTTCGGCGCCGCACAGGTCGCCGGTGAGTTCGTGGACCAGCTGGGTGAGGTCGGCCGAGCAGCCGGGCTGCCACCAGTCGCCGAGCAGTTCGCCCAGGGACTCCTCGCGGGCCGTGGCGAGCCGGTCGGCGACCTCACGGCCGGTGTCGGTCAGGACGAGGTCCAGGCCCCGGCGCTCGGCGAGCCGGCGTTCCTCGACCTGGCGGGCCGCGGCCATCACCGCCTGGAGCGGGACGGGGCTGCGCTCGGCCAGCACCGCCGGTTCGACGGAGCCGTAGCGGCGGATGCGCACCAGCAGCCAGCTGGCGGCGGGCAGCAGGTCGTACCCGGCCCGTTCGGTGATCTTCCGGTAGATCTCCCGGCGGCCCTCGCGGGTACCGAGCACGGACAGGGCGCGGCACACCTCGTCGTAGGAGGAGCGCTCGACCGGGTTGGGCGGGATGGTCTCGGAGACGTCCGGCGCGGTGACCGAGCCGCGCAGCCGGTCCTCCTTCAGGAACCAGGCCAGCAGGAAGCCGAGCAGGGCGACGGGCGCGGCGTACAGGAAGACGTCCGTGATGGAGCTCGCGAACGCGTGCAGGGCCGCCGGGCGCAGCGCGGGCGGCAGCATGGCGATGCCCCGCGGGTCGGCCTTCAGCGCGTCGGCGGTGATGCCGGGCGGCAGGCGTACGCCCCGGAAGGCGTCGGTGAGTTTGTCGCCGAGTCCGCTCGCGAAGACCGTGCCGAAGATGGCCACGCCGAAGGCCGCGCCGATGGAGCGGAAGAAGGTGGCGCCGGAGGTGGCGACGCCGAGGTCCTCGTAGGAGACGGCGTTCTGCACGATGAGGACGAGGACCTGCATGACCAGGCCGAGGCCCAGGCCGAAGACGAAGAAGTAGACGCTCATCTCGGCGGTCGGGCTCTGCTCGTCCAGCCGGTGCAGCAGGAGCAGCCCGAGGGCGGTCACACCGGTGCCCACGATGGGGAACACCTTCCAGCGGCCGGTGCGGCTGACGATCTGCCCGGAGACCGTGGAGGACAGCAGCAGGCCGAACACCATCGGCAGCATGTGCACGCCGGACAGGGTCGGGGAGACGCCGTGCACGACCTGGAGGAAGGTCGGCAGATAGGTCAGCGCGCCGAACATGGCGAAGCCGACGATGAAGCTGATGACGGCGGCCAGGGTGAAGGTGCGGATACCGAACAGCTTGAGCGGCAGGACCGGTTCGGCGGCCCGGCGCTCGACGGCGACGAAGGCGAGGGCGAGCAGCACGCCCAGTACGGCGAGCCCGATGAGCTGGGCCGAGTCCCACGCCCAGGTGGTGCCGCCGAGCGAGGCGACCAGCACCAGGCAGGTGGCGACGGCGGCGATCAGGAACGTCCCCAGGTAGTCGATGACGTGCCGGGCGGTGCGGCGCGGGATGTGCAGGGCGGCGGCGATCACGGCGAGCGCGACCACGCCGACGGGCAGGTTCACGTAGAACACCCAGCGCCAGCTCAGATGCTCGGTGAACAGCCCGCCGAGCAGCGGGCCGAGCACGCTGGTGGCGCCGAACACGGCCCCGAACAGGCCCTGGTAGCGTCCGCGTTCGCGCGGCGGCACGATGTCCCCGACGATCGCCATGGACAGCACCATCAGCCCGCCGCCGCCCAGGCCCTGCACCGCCCGGAAGGCGATCAGCTGGGGCATGTCCTGCGCCATGCCGCACAGCGCCGAGCCGATCAGGAAGATCACGATGGCGGTCTGGAACAGCCGCTTGCGCCCGTACTGGTCGCCGAGCTTGCCCCACAGCGGGGTGGCGGCGGTCGAGGCCAGCAGATAGGCGGTGACGACCCAGGAGAGGTGTTCGAGGCCGCCGAGGTCGCTGACGATCGTCGGCAGCGCGGTCGACACGATGGTCTGGTCGAGCGCGGCCAGCAGCAGTCCGAGCAGCAGGGCGCCGATCGGGACCAGCACGCTGCCCGGAACGTGTTCCCCGCCGCCCACGTCCTTCGCCGTGCCGTGTGTCTCCAGGGCCATGGAAACCTCCAGGGGCTCGGTGGACCTCTTCCATCGTGGTCGTAGTCACCGCTTATGGCCTGTCGAGTCCTGCGGAAGCGGGGGAGATCCGCATAATCTCGGGAGTTCCCGAGGGGAGGGGACTGACGTGACGGGGAGGCAGGGGACCACGTGCCCGGAGTGCGGGGCACCGAGGGGGCCGGACAACACGCCGTCGTGCGACTGCACCGAGCGGGCCGCCGAGGCACTGCACGAGACGCGCACGGCCGAGGCGGCAGCGGCGGAGGACTTCGATCCCATACGCATACGGCCGTACGTGGAGGCACCGCCCGCGAACACCGGCCCGGAGCGACACCGGCCCGCGGCGCCGGGAGGCGAGGCGATGGAGCCGCGGCTCCCGACACCGGCGCCGCAAGCGGGAGGGTCGCCGGACCCGGGGGGTGTGGCAGGCCTGGTGGGTGCGGCAGGCCCGGTGGATCCGGCAGGCCGCCCCGACCCGGCTGGTCCGGCTGACGCGGAATCCATGATGCGGCTGCCGGGCGGAGCCGAGGCCGGGACTGGGGCGGGGACCGGGACCGGGGCCGGGGCTGGGGCGGGGACCGGGGCCGGGACCGGCGAGCCCCGGCCCCGGCGGTCTCGCCGTGTCGTGCTGGTGGCCGTCGGCGGCCTCGGGGCGGCTGTTCTCGCGGTGGGCGGCTTCGCGGTGCTCTCCTACCAGGGGCCGGCCCGGGACCGGGCGGCGCAGGAGGTCAGGGAGCGCATTCCGGACGCGACCACCCGGGCACCCGCCTCACCGGCGGCACCGGCACCGCCGGTCACGCCCCGCTCGCCGGTCCCCTCCCCCTCCGCATCGGCGGACCCGAGCCCGTCCGCCGGCAGCGCGTCGCCGTCGCCGAGCCCCACACCCTCCGGCAGCGCCTCCGGCACCGCCTCCCCCACGCCGTCCGGGACGGAGTCCGGCAGCCCACACGCCACGCCCGCCACGGCGCCGGTGCTGCGGAGCGGCGACACCGGCCCGGAGGTCACCGAACTCCAGCTGCGGCTACGCCAGTTGAACCTCTACGGCGACCGGATCAACGGCACCTTCACCCGCCCCGTGGAGGACGCCGTACGCAATTACCAGCTGGCCCGGGGCATCACGGGCGACGACCTGGGCACATACGGCCCGGCAACGCGAAAAAGCCTGGAGGCGGAGACGACGGAACCGTGAAGACGCCGGAACCGCGTACCCGCCCGAGGGGCGCGGGGAACTGCGCGATCGACCACCACGCACCCGCACCCGGCACCCCGGCGGAGCGCCCCGCCCCCTGGGCCCTGTCGCCGGACTTCCGCCTGCCCCGCGGCGGCATGCACGCTCGCCGCGCCGGGCCCTGGCGACAGCACCTAGCCGATGCGCAACCGAACCGTCCCGTCGGCCGGCGCCTCGACCTGCACATGCGTGAGGTCCGGTACGACGACGTCGGGCCCATGGGCGCGGGCGCGCGGCCCCACCCCCACGACCCGCATCCCCGCGGCGCGCCCCGCCGCGATCCCCGCGCCGGAGTCCTCGAAGACGACACAGTCGGCCGGGTCGATGCCCAGTTCGGCGGCGCCCTTGAGGAAGCCCTCGGGGTCGGGCTTGCTCGCGCCGACCGACTCGGCGGTGATGCGGACCTCGGGCAGGGGCAGCCCGGCGGCGTTCATGCGGGCGGTGGACAGGGCGACGTCGGCGGAGGTCACCAGGGCGTGCGGGAGCCCGCGCAGCGCGGCGAGGAAGGCGCTCGCGCCGGGTATCTCGACCACGCCGTCGGTGTCGGCGGTCTCCTCGGCGAGCATGCGGGCGTTGTCGGCGAGGTTCTGCTCGACCGGCCGGTCGGGGAGGAGTACGGCCATGGAGGCGTGGCCCTGCCGGCCGTGCACCACCTTCATCACCTCGTCGCCGTCCAGCCCGTGCCGCCCGGCCCAGCGCCGCCAGATGCGCTCGACCACGGCGTCCGAGTTGACGAGGGTGCCGTCCATGTCGAGCAGGAGGGCACGGGCGGTGAGGACGGTGGGCGTGGCGGTGGCCGGCATCGGCAGCTCCAATTGGCGAAAGACCCCGAGGTCGGGATGACAAGGCGGCCCCGCCCGCCGGTCAGGGAAAACGGGCGGGAGCCACTTTGTTCCTCCACGGTACAAAACATTACGGTGCTCCCGCCACCACTTCCGGCGAGCATTCATCCGCCGTTCGGCTCAGCCCCGCACCGCTTCCCACAGGCTCCACACACCGAGCGCCAGCATCAGCAGCGCCGCGATCTGCGTGATCAGCCGCAGCGGGACCCGCTTCATCAGGGCCTTTCCGCCGACGATGCCGAGTCCGGCGACGGCCCACAGAGCCAGCACGGCGCCGAGACCGACGGAGACCGGGGCGTCGTAGCGGGCGGCGAGGTTGGCGGTCATGATCTGGGTGAGATCGCCGAACTCTGCGACCAGAATGAGCATGAAGCCCGCACCCGCGACCTTCCAGAAGGACTGGTCGGCGGGCTTCTTGATCTCCTCGTCGCCATCGGCCCCGCCCTTCAGCAGCAGCATCGCGGCACCGCCGAGGAAGAGGACGCCGGTGAGGGCGTGCACGATCTGCTGCGGCAGCAGGGTCAGCACGCTGCCGGCCGCGACGGCGAGCACGACGTGCAGCAGGAAGGCGGCGGCGACGCCCGCGAAGACGTACGAGGCGCGGTAGCGGGTGCCGAGGACGAGGCCGGCGAGCGCGGTCTTGTCCGGCAGTTCGGCGAGGAAGACGACGCCGAAGACGAGCGCCGTCACGGTGATGCTGAGCAAGGTTCCTCAATCGGTCGGGGCTGCCCCGCCGAGAGTGCGGTACGTCACGCGATGACACCTCGGCACGGCAGCACACGTGGCGCCCGCACCGGGGGGCACGGGCGTGTACTGCTTGCCGAAGGTCTCGCTGGCGGTCCCGTACGGGATCGCCTCCGGGCGCCGGCTCAGGCTCGCTGAGCAGTATGTCGACGGTCCGGCGAAGAGCTACTCCCCTTCTGCGCCACCCATCGTACGGGATGTGAAGGTTCCGCAGTGAACCTTGTCGTGACATGTACACGTCACTAGCTTCTTACCGAGCGCTCACCCCCCGGCAACACCACGCCGCGAGCATTCCCTCGCTCACGCACCAACACCCCGACCCCACAAGGGAGTTCACACATGCCGAAGTTCTACGCGCGTCGACGGGCGAGCATACTCGCGACGCTCACCGGCCTGATAGCCTCCGTCGCCCTGTTCAACTCCCCGAGCGCCTCCGCCGCGCTCCCCACGCCGGTCAGCGCCTCGACCGCCCGCACGTACCTCTCCCAGCTCACCGTGGCCACCGAGAACCGCACCGGCTACAGCCGCGACCTGTTCCCCCACTGGATCACCGTCAGCGGCACGTGCAACACCCGCGAGACGGTCCTCAAGCGGGACGGCACGAACGTCGTCACCGACTCCTCCTGCGCCGCCACCAGCGGCAGCTGGTACTCCCCGTACGACGGCGCCACCTGGACCGCCGCCGCCGACCTCGACATCGACCACCTCGTCCCGCTGGCCGAGGCCTGGGACTCCGGGGCGAGCAAGTGGACCACCGCGCAGCGGCAGGCGTTCGCCAACGACCTGACCCGGCCGCAGCTGATCGCCGTCACCGACAACGTCAACCAGGCCAAGGGCGACCAGGACCCGGCCACCTGGGTGCCCTCCCGGACCGCGTACCTGTGCACGTACGTGCGCGCCTGGGTGCAGGTGAAGTACTACTACAACCTCTCGGTGGACTCCGCCGAGAAGAGCGCGCTGACGAACTACCTGGCCGGCTGTTGAGACGCGCGCAGTCGCCGTAGCGCCTGAGGCCGTACGGCGACTGCGGGTCCGGTTCAGGAAGCCGGACGTCGGCGCACCAGGAAGCCCGCCGCCGCGCCCGCTCCGAAGAGTGCGGCCACCGAGACGCCCGTGGCGAGCCAGGTCGCGCCCAGCCACTGGGCGCCGTAGTAGCCGAGGGCGACGCTCCAGGCGGCCCAGGACAGGCCGGCCAGGGCCGACCAGGGCAGGAACTCGCGGACGCGGCGATGGGCGGCGCCGGCGCAGAAGGAGACGACCGAGCGGCCGGCGGGGGCGAAGCGGGCGAGCACGACCAGCGCGCCGCCGCCCCGCGCGAGCGCCTCGCCGAGACGTTCCTGCGCGGTGGTCAGCCGCCGGGAGCGGGCTATCGCCCGGTCCAGCCGCGCCCCGCCGCGCCAGGCCAGCCGGTAGGCCACCATGTCGCCGAGGACCGAGGCGGTGGCCGCGGACACGATCAGGGCCAGGATGTCCGGCACCTCGCCCGGGACCCGGCCCGCCGCCGCGCCCGTACCCGCCGCCGCCGCCGTGGCGGCCGTGATGACGAGCACGCCGCTCGGCAGCACCGGCAGGAACACATCGAGCAGCACCGACAGGGCCACCACGGCATAGATCCATGGTCCGGCCGCCAGCGACCCCACGCTCTCGAACACGACGACTCCCGTCACTCCCCCGTTGAACAGCCATACAGCGTACGCGGAGGGTGTGACGGGAGTTTCGCGGGGGGCTCGTGGGGCGATTACCGAATGTTCACAGGGTGGCGCGTCGCGTGCGGGTCAGGCCGCGACGGGCGTCTGCTCCGAGGCGGGCTCGCCGTCCGCCGACCCGCGCCGGGCGAAGAGCCGGTCCAGGCCGAAGGCGCCGGAGCCGGTGAAGACCAGCAGGAAGAACGCCCAGCAGAACAGCGCCGACAGCTCGCCGCCGTTCTGGATGGGCCACAGCGCGGCCTGCTGGTGGACGTCGAAGTAGGCGTACGCCATCGAGCCGGAGGCGATCAGCGCGGCCCCGCGGGTGCCGAGGCCGAGCAGCACCAGACCACCGGCGACCAGCTGGATCACCGCCGCGTACCAGCCGGGCCAGGTGCCGGCCTCGATCGTGCCGCCGTTGGTGCCCACGGCGCCGCCGAGGACGCCGAAGAGGGAGGCTGCGCCGTGCACCGCGAAGAGCAGGCCGATGACGATGCGGAAGAGCCCGAGGACGTAGGGCTGAGCGGAATTGAGACGTGCCGACATGAGGGATCGCTCCTGTTCGGTGTCGGTCGGGCCGGCCGGGGACTGAGCGGGCCGGTCGTGGGGGCGGCGGTACCGAAGGGAGCACCAGGTTAGGCGAACCTAATCAATGCTTGCAAGTTCAACATCCGACCGCATGGGCAGCGCCTCCGTCCGGCCATGCCCGTGTCGCGGCCATCCGGCGCACCCCCTCGCGGACACACCGAACGTCAATCTCCTTGCTTTCAGTATTGTTTGACGGTCGGTCAGATAAACCGCCGACCGGATCCCGGTGCGAAACGGGTACTCAACGGCCCTGCCAGTGGCCGGGGTTGACCCTCAGGTGCGCTGTCCCGGGCCTCTCGCGGACCGACCCCGCACCTCCAGACCCCCGAGCAGTTCCGCCGTGGCCTCCGCCACCGCGGCCACCGCTCGGTCGAAGACCTCGCGGTTGTGGGCGGCGGGGGCGCGGAAGCCCGAGATCTTGCGTACGTACTGCAACGCGGCTGCGCGAATGTCGTCGTCCGTGGCCTCACCGGGCAGTGCGGGCGGGCGCAGGGTCTTGATGCTCCGGCACATGAGACAAGTCTGGCGCACCCCTCCGCCCCCCTGCCATGATCACCACGAAGGCGGCCACCGACCTCCGGGGCCGACCGTCGAAAGGACAACTTCATGACCAACCCGCTCACCGTGGCCGTCCTCGGCCCCGGCGGCACCGGCGGCCTGCTCGCCGCCCTCCTGTCCCGCGCCGGGCACCGCGTACTGTGCCTGGCCGGGGAGGCCACGGCCGGCACCCTGCGCCGTACCGGCATCACGGTCCGCAGCCCGCAGTTCGGCGACTTCACCACCCCCGTCGAGGCGGACACCGAGCTGCGCGAGCCGGTGGACGCCTGCCTGATCACCGTCAAGCAGACCGCGCTCGACTCCGCCCTCACCCGGGTCCCGCCGGCCGCCCTCGGCGACGCCCTGGTCGTACCGCTGCTGAACGGCGTCGAACACCCCGCCGCCCTGCGCGCCCGCTACCGCCCCGACCGGGTCGCCCCGGCCGTGATCCGGGTGGAGTCCACCCGTGTCGCGCCGGGCGTGATCGAACACGGCAGCCCGTTCACCGAGATCGACCTGGCCGGGGACGCCGTACCCCGCGCCCGGCTCGACGCGCTGGCCGCGACCCTCACCGCCGCCGGCACGACCGCCCGCGTGGCCGGGGACGAGACGGCGGCCCTGTGGGCCAAGATGGCCTTCCTCGCCCCGTTCGCCCTGCTCACCACGCGGTACGGCGTCCCGCTCGGCACGGCCCGCAGCCGCCACCGGGACGAACTCCGGGCGCTGGTCGCCGAGACCGCCGCCGTCAGCCGCGCCTGCGGCGCCCCCGCCGACCCGGCGCAGGCCCTCGCCCGGTACGACGCCTTCCCGCCCGCAGCCAAGTCGTCCATGCAGCGCGACGCCGAGGCGGGCCGCCCGCTCGAACTCGACGCCATCGGCGGGGCCGTGCTGCGGGCAGCCGAGCGGCACGGGGTACCGGTGCCGGTGACGGCGCGGCTGGTGGCGGAGGTGCGGGCCGCCGGGCACTGACGCCCGGCCACTCGTTCGACTGAACCCGGCCCGAACCCCACGGCCGGCCTCGCCTCACAAAATCGAACAGGCGTAGCATTGCCGCGTGGGTACGACCTATGAATTTCCCAGTGACCTCCTCGCCGGTCAGGAGGAGTTGCATCAGGTCCGGGCCGAGCTGTCGGCCCTGCTCAAGCGGCTGCCCTGGTCGGTCGAGCCGATGGACGGCTTCAGCGACGACAACGGCTGGCGCAAGGTGGAGCGGCCCGCGTCCCCCGGCTGGACGGAGGACGAGCAGGCCGAGGTGGAGAAGCTGCGGCGCCGCGAACACGAACTCGCGGTCTTCGTCAGCACACACCGCTTCTGGTCCGAGATGGCGGCGGCCGACCGCGTGGACGCCCGCACCAGGCTGAAGCACGCCCACGAGGAGGCGGAGCAGGAGTAAGCGCACGAGAACGGCCCCTCGGAGACTCCTCCGAGGGGCCGGACCTGTGGGCGCGGACGGTTTCGAACCGCCGACATCCTGCTTGTAAGGCAGGCGCTCTACCCCTGAGCTACGCACCCGGGACAGGTCGACAGCCTACATTGCCCGGTGGGCTGCGCTGCAAACCGGAGACAGGGGGTTCTCCCAGCGGGCTCCACGGAGGGGAAAAACACCGCGCGTACCGCGAACTGACCGGCCCGTGTGTTCGTCTTGCACGGGTGGGAGAATGACACCACCCAGGGCGAACCACAGCACGGGAGAGGGATGTGACGGCGACACCGGGCACGCCAGCGACCCAGCCGTACCCGCCGTCCGCCCCGAGGCTCCGGCGCGGGCGCTCGGCCCTGCGCGACACCCTCACCCTGCTGAGCCTGCCCATGCTGGCCGGGCCCGTACTGGCCGCCGCGTTCGCCGGCGGAGGCACCCGGCGCTGGTTCGGCGGGCGGGCGGAGAGCCAGCGGGCCGAGGCGCAGGCCGCCAAGGACGCCGCCGCGACCGCGTTCTACGAACTCGACACCGCCCAGCGGGATCTGCGCATCTCGATCGAGACCATCACGGCGGTGGACGACTCCCCCGCCGCCCGGCGCGCCGTCTTGGACTTCGAGGCGCTCGGGCGCCGGATCGACGAGGCCAGCCGGCGCTACATCCAGGCCGTCGACGCCCACGATCTGGACCGGGACGACCTGGAGGCCGGCACGGCCTCCCGGGCACGTGCCGAGCTGACCGCGGCCAAGGACGAGCTGCTCGGGGTCCGGCAGGAGCTGGACCGGTTCGGTGACTCGCTCGCCTCGCTGCTGGGCACGGCGGAGACCCGGCTGGCGCGGCTGGCGCCCGCCGTGGAGCGGGCCCGGCAGTCGCTGCTGGCCGCGAGCAACGCGCTGGACGCCGTCCGCGAGAAGGGCCTCGGGGGCGATGATCTCGCCGCGCGGCTGGCGGCCCTCTCGCCGGAGCTGACCAAGCTGAACCAGGGCGCCGGGCAGCACGGGGTGCAGCCGACGCTGGAGCGGGCCGAACGGGTGCAGCGGGAGGCCGGGGCGATCCGGGCCGAGGCCGAGCGGCTGCCGGAGAAGGCCGCCGAGATCGATCACCGGCTGGTGTCGCTGCGGACCAGGGCGCAGGCGCTGACCACGCGGGCCGGGCAGGTGGAGCCGGTGCTGAGCGAGCTGCGCCGCCGGTTCGCCGCCGCCTGCTGGCAGGACCTTCAGCAGGTGCCCGGGCAGGCCGCGGAGAACGTACGGCAGGCCGAGCTGAAGCTCCGGGAGGCGCAGACGGCCCGGGACGCCCGGCGCTGGCCGGACGCCACCTCGCTGCTGTCGACCGCACGGGCCCTGCTGAACGCCACGGACGAGGCCGTTTCCGCAGCCGGGGACCGCCTTGCCCGGCTGAACGCCGTACAGAAGGATCCGCAGGCCGAGATCGAGCGGACCCGGTTCGCGATCCGGGACGCCCAGCGGCTGGCCATGACGGGCCGTACCACCCCCGATCCGCGGCACGCCCGGCCGCTGGACGACGCGGTGGCCCGGCTGGAACGGGCGATCGGCACGCTGGAGGGCCGGCATCCGGACTACTGGCACTTCCTGACCGAGACCGAAGGGGTGCGGCAGGCGGTGACGCGTGTGGTGGCGCAGATCCGCGAGGAGCGCGGCGCCGGGCACTGAGGCGTGTGTTGCCGGAGGTGCGGGGCAGGCGGATATTGAAGTGGACGGATGGCCTCCGCTAGCGCCCGAGGGAGGCGGAACATGGCCACACACGTGCACGCGAAGGACGACCGGGAGCGCCGGCGGATGCTGCTGGACGATCATCTGCCCGTCGACCACCGGCTCAACCTGGTCTACCGGATCGGTGCGGGCCTGATCGGCGCCTTCCTGGTCATCTTCGGCATTCTGGGCCTGATCGACCAGATCGGCTTCTTCAACACCGGCGGTGACACGGTCGCCGGGCTGAACACCAACGGCGCACTCAGCGTGCTGTCGATCGGCATCGGCGCGTTGCTGCTGGTCGGAATGGTGATCGGGGGGAACTTCGCGTCGACCCTGAACATGGTCCTCGGCGTGCTGTTCCTGCTGAACGGCTTCCTGTTCCTCGGCCTGCTGGACACCGGCAGCAACTTCCTGGCCTTCAAGATCCAGAACGTCTTCTTCAGCTTCATCGTGGGTCTGCTGCTGATGACGTTCGGCATGTACGGCCGGGTCGGGCACGCCCTGCCGCACGACAACCCGTACTGGCGGGCCCGCCACCCCGAGTCCTCCCCTCAGGAGCAGCGGATGCTCCAGGAGAAGCGGGAGGAACCGGGGCGGCCGGGCACGCAGCCGGGCAGGGGTCAGGTCCTGTAGGCGTAGAACGCCGCGGTCGGGTACGAGGCGACGAGGCTGGCCACCGACCTGTTGTAGGTGTTGGTCGAGTGGTAGCTCACGTACGGCACGCCCCGGCGGTCCCGGTAGGTGACGATCATCGAGTGGTCCTTGGACCCGTCCCGGTTGAAGTCCATCTGGAGCACGTCACCGAGGTCCATCTGGTAGACGTTGGCCAGGCTGGTGGCCCGCTTCGAGGACAGGGCGAACCAGGAGAACTCGTTGACACCGATGAACGAGTCCGACTGGATCTCGGAGTTGCCGAACCACTTGTGGAAGTCGTACGTGTAGCCGGGTACGTGCTTCCAGCCGCCCGCCTTCAGGGCCTGGCTGACGAAGTTGGTGCAGTCGCCGCCGGCCCCCTGCCCGTTGAAGTCCGGGTAGGCCGGGTTGTAGTTGTTCCAGTACTTCTGCGCGTAGGCCACCATGGCCTTGTAGTCGTAGCCGGTCGCGGAGAAGTTCTTCGCGTTGGCCGGTGCGGGCCAGGAGGTGGCCGCGCGGGCCGCCGACGGCGGGCCGTCGTCCTCGGCGGTGGTCTTCACCTTGGCGACGGTGGGCTTGGCGACCTGGTTCACCGCGAGGTAGCCCTGGTCGGTGTCCTTGATGCCGGTCAGCTGCCAGGTGCCGTGCCGGTCCGCCGTGAAGGTCAGCTCGTGGTGCGCCTGGAAACCGGTCGACTTCGGGCTCTTGGCGGTGGCCTTGTCGTAGCTCAGCGTCGTGGTCTCGGTGACGGCGACCTTGGCGTGCCGGCCCTTCACCTGGGTGGCGTCGAGCGTGACCTTGGTGCTGCCCGCCCGGTACGTCTCGCCCAGCCGGGCCAGCCGGCTGCGCCGGTCGCGCAACTCGTCCAGCGCGGACCTCTGCTGCTGGGTCTGTCCGCCGGACAGGCGCACCGATCCGGAGAAGCCGGACGTGTGCCGGGTCTCCTGCTTTCCGGCGCCCTCCACGAGTGCCTGCGTGCGGTCGGTGAAGACCGCATCGGCCAGCCGCTGGAAGGTCGCCTTGGTGGCCGCGTCCACCGTCGGGTCGTCGGTCACGGCCGCGCCTGCGCTCCAGTTGGGCACCAGGGCCACGCCGGCGACCACCGAGGCGGCCGCGGCGGTGACTATGGCCGTGCGGCGCCGCCTACGGCTCAGTCTTCTTGATTTCAATGATGTTCCCCTCTACGCCGGTACACCTACCGGGCGAGGGGCATCTTGCCACGGCGGGTGTGGCGGTTGTGAAGGGGGTTGCACAAGTGGAATCCCCAGAGCGTACTTGTCACTTGACGACGGCCGACCAGTCCGGCGACTGGGCCGGGTCGAGGCCGCGCAGGGCGGCCAGGGTCTGCGGCTTCTGTACGTCGAGCCAGTCGGTCAGCTCCTTGAAGGACACGCACTTGACGCCCTTCTTGGTGCAGACGTTCTTCACCAGCTGGTCGACGGCCTTCATGTAGATGCCGCCGTTCCAGTCCTCGAAGTGGTTGCCGATGAACAGCGGCGCCCGGCTGCCGTAGTAGACCCGGTTGAAGCCCTTCATGTAGGAGTCGACGGTCATCTGCTCCCACTCGGGGTACTTCGCCGGGTCGCCCTGGACCTCGCCGTCGGACTGGTTGTAGAGGAAGTTGAAGTCCATCGACAGCGCCTGCACGTTGTCGGTGTACGGCAGCAGCTGGAGCGGGAAGTCCCAGATGCCGTTCTTCTTGCCGGGCCAGATCTGGAAGTCGCCCGGGGAGCTGGCGTCGTAGCGCCAGCCGTAGCTCTTGATGGCCTTCAGGAGGTTCTCCTGGCCCTCCAGGCAGGGCGCCCGGCCGCCGGTGACCTCCTTCTTGAAGTCGAAGGGCAGCGCGGGAGCGTCCTTCCAGCCGGTGTTGGTCTTCCAGCGCTCCACGAACGAGTAGAACTGGTCGATCTCGCTCTTCCACTCCTGCACGCTCCAGTCGCCGCCGCCCTTGGCGCCGCAGAAGTGGCCGTTGAAGTGGGTGCCTATCTCGTTGCCGTCCTGGTACGCCTTGCTCAGCTGCTCCAGCGTGGTGCGGATGTGGTCGTCGGTGGCGTAGTCGATGGCGGCGTCGCCCGCGGAGTGCATGGGGCCGTGGTAGAGGGCCTTCTTGCTCTTCGGCAGCAGGTAGATGCCGGTGAGGAAGAACGTCATGTGGGCGTCGTACTGCTTGGCCAGCTCCCGGTAGTGCGAGAACAGGTGGTCGCTGCCCTCCAGCGCGCCGTCCCAGGAGAAGACCACGAACTGGGGCGGCTTCTCGCCCGGCTTGAGCGGCTTCGGCGCCAACTGCCCCTTCTGCGGCCCGGTGTAGGAGGTGGACCCGTCGCCGAGAACCTTGGTCTTGCCGTCCCATTCCGGAGTCGGGCTGGCCTTCGGCGCCCCGGCCTTGGGCTTCTTGCCGGCGGCGGCGGCCGGCGTGCTGTTGCTGTCCGTGCCGGACAGCGCCAGGAACCCGGCCACCAGTGAGGCCACGACGAGGAGGGCGGCCAGCGTCAGAACCTGCGGCCGGGTGGCGCGGGGCGCACTGCGGCGGGGGGCTCGGCGGCGGCCTGTCGACGACATCTTGCGGGGCATGCGCGGCTCATTCTGCGGAGGGGAGGGTGGACGGGTCACGGCTCAGCCGAGGCCCGTCGCGGCCGACCAGAGGGCATACGGGACGCTGTGGGCGGACGTACCGGCCAGGCCCTTGAGCGGCAGGGGCTCCAGGGACCTCGCCAGATCGATGCGGTAGACGACGACCGCGGTGGACACGGAGTCGGCCGTGCCGACGTACCAGGCGGCGGTGTCCTTCTCCGTGGTGCCGGCCTTCCCGGACACCCCGGCCCGGCCGGCCGCCGCGTCGGGGTGGGCGGTGCGGAAGGAGTCGGTGAGCGCCTCCGTGACCTCCTCGGCCACCTGCGCACCGACCGCGCGCTTCGGGTGCGGGGTGCCCAGGGCGACCGGGTGGCCGTTGCGGGTGATACGGCGGATCGAGTACGGCTCGGTGTGCTTGCCGCCGGCCGCGAAGGTGGCATAGCCGCTGGCCATCCGGATCGCGCTGGGCGTGGAGTTGCCCAGCGACAGGGCGGGCACCTGGGGACCCATGCTGGAGGACAGCAGTCCGGACGCCACGGCGGTCTGGCGCACCTTGTCCAGGCCGGCGTCCATGCCGAGCTGCATGAACGGGGTGTTCGCCGACTTCGCCATCGCCTCCCGCAGGGTGATCTGCCCGTACGAGGCACCGCCGTCGTTGTGCGCGGCGACCTTCTTGCCGCTGCGGTCCCAGTACGGCCCCTCCGGGGTGGTGACGGGCACGCCGTCGTCACCGTCGTAGACGCTGTCCGGGGTGACCGGGGTTGCGGGTCCGCCGCGCGTTTTGCGCACACCGTGTTCGAGTCCGGCGGCGTAGACGAACGGCGTGAACGCGGTGCCGGCCGGGACGGTGGTCGCGTTGGACTCGTTGTAGCCCTGCTTACGGTGGTCCGGGCCGCCGTAGACGGCGAGGATCCGGCCGTCCGCGGCCACCGAGGCGGCGCCGTAGTGGCCGTTCTTCGCCACCGCCGGATCGTCCTTCCTGGCCTGCTTGCGGGCCTTGGTGACGGCGTCCGTGAGGGCCCGCTCCCGCTTGCGGTCGAAGGTCGTGTAGATCTGGTAGCCGCCCAGGTCGAACTGCTTGTCCGTCAGGTGTCCGGCCTTCTTGGCGTACTGCGAGGCCAGCTCCACCAGGTAGTCGCTCTGTGCACCGGTGTTGTACAGCGGATTGCTCTTCAGCGGCTCGGGGAACTCGGTGTACGTGGCCCGTTCCTGCGGCGACAGCTTGCCGATCTTGACCATGCGGTCCAGGATCCAGGACCAGCGCTCGACCGCCCGCGCGTGGTTGGCCGCGCTGAGGGTGGGGTCGTAGAGGCCGGCGCCCTTGAGCAGCGAGGCCAGCATGGCCGCCTCGGAGGCGTTGAGCTTGCCGACGTCCTTGCCGTAGTAGGCCTGGGCCGCGCGCTGGATGCCGTAGCTGCCGCGGCCGAACCAGCTGGTGTTGAGATAGCCCTCGAGGATCTGGTCCTTGCTCATCTTGTTGTCGAGCTTGAGGGCGATCATCGCCTCGGTGAATTTACGGCTGATCGTCTGGTTCTGCGTCAGATAAACGTTCTTCACGTACTGCTGGGTAATGGTCGATCCACCCTCGGTGTCCCCCTGGCCCAGCGTGCGGAACACCGCCCGGGTGATGCCTTTTGCGGAAATGCCCGGGTCCGAGTAGAAGCTCTCGTTCTCCGCCGCCAGCACCGCCCAGCGGACGTCCTCGGGTATGTCGTCGAGGGGCATCGCCTGCCGCTGCACCCAGCCCGTGCGGGCCATGGGCGTGCCGTCGGACCAGAAGTAGACGTTGTCCTGCTGCGTGGCGTACGAGTTGAGGTTGTCCGGTATGTCCGTCATCGCATAGGCGGTGACGAGGAACGCGCCGAGCAGACCGATCGAGGTCAGGGTGGCGCCGAGCCACTGGCGCCAGGAGGGTATCCAGCGGCGCCAGCCGGTGCGGCCGGGGCGCGGGTAGACCGGCTTCAGGCGGCGCGCATAGGGGGCCGCACGGCGGGCGTACGGGGCCAGCGGGGCGAACAGGCGGCCCGCCGCGCTCACGACCGCGCTCACGACCGCGCCCGGGTTCGCGGTGCGTTCCCGTTCGGCGGTGCGCGCGGTGCGCCGGCGCTCGGCCCGGCCGCCGCCCGGAGCGGGCGGCTGCGGCGGCTCCGGGACGCGCAGCTGCATGGTCTCGTCCGCCCTGAGGGCGTCGACTCTCAGATGCAGGGTCTCGTCGGCGTTCGCCGGCTTCTCGCCACGGCCACCCCCCATGGGGCCGTCCTCCCCCTGCGACGCATTGGTCACCCTGCGTCTCCCTCCGCACTAGGTCTTGCTCGCGCGGGTGAGCTGAGCATCCTCGCAACGGCGTTCACAAATTATCAGTAACGTTTGTGAAAGCCCTGCACATATGCCGGATAGAAAGCAACACTCATGAAACATTGAGACGTCCCCGGTGGGGCCTTGACGGCTAACCTGGGCGCATGCCTCGCTATGAGTACCGCTGCCGGACCTGCGGCGACACGTTCGAACTCTCCCGACCGATGGCTCAGTCCGCCGCCCCCGCGAGCTGCCCCGCGGGCCACGACGACACCGTGAAGTTGCTGTCGACCGTGGCTGTGGGCGGCGTGTCGTCGAACACACCCGCGCCCGCGCCGGGGGCCGGTGGGGGCGGGTGCTGCGGGGGCGGGTGCTGCGGATAGTCGCCTACGGGGGTGCCGCGCCGTGCCTCCGGCGGGTGCGGGTCCGTTGTGGTTCCTCGCGCCCCGCGGCGAAGCCGCATATCGAGCACAGCCCCGCGCCCCTCAGGTCGGCCGTCGTACCGTTCTCAGGAACTCCCGCAGGATCCGCTCGCCCGCCAGGACCCCCCGCTCCGGCAGCGCGCCGATCTCCGGCGCGCTCCAGCCGGTGTCGGCCAGTTCGCCGTGGCCGGGGCGCCAGCCTCGGTCGGCGGCCAGCAGCAGGTCGGCGTCGAGCAGAGAGTCCCCCGCGGCCAGCGTCAGCTCCGCGCCGGTGCGGCGGGCCAGCTCGCGGACGGCCGCGCTCTTGGTGAGCGGCTTGGGCACGGCGTAGATCTTGCGGCCTTGCAGGGACACCGTCCAGCCGCGGTTCTCCGCCCACACCGCCAGCTCCTTCACCCACTCCGCGGGCAGCAGCTCGCGCTCGACCACGAGGTAGGCGAACAGGTCCTCGGCGACCCGGTGCTTACGCACCCAGACCGGGTCGGCGGAGCGCAGCAGGTGCTCTTGGACCTCCGCCAGCGGCGCGCACTCGTCGGCGAGCCGCGTCAGCACGCTCGCGTGCCAGTCGGCGTCCGTGACCCCGTCCACCAGCAGATGGCCGCCGTTGGCGCAGATCGCGTACTTCGGCGGCGGGCCGGGCAGGTTGATGCGCTGGTACTGCTTGCGCGTCCGGGTCGTCGTCGGCACGAAGACGGCCGTGTCCCCGAGGTCGGTCAGCAGCTGGGCCGCGGTCTCCGTCATGTAGGAGAGCGGCTTGGCCTCGTGCACCTCCACGCACAGCAGCCGGGGCGCCCGCGCGTCCGGCATGGTCAGCGCGAGGGCCGCCGAGGAGTAGATCAGCGTACGGTCGAGGTCGCTCGCCACCAGCACCGGCATCAGACGTTCACCGCCTTGCCGTCGGCACCCGTGGCCCCGCGCGTGTACCGGGGGTGGATCAGCCCGACACAGGTGTACGGCAGCTCGCCGACCTCCTCGACCGGCACCCCGCGCTGCTCGGCGAGGAGCCGCACATGGTCCAGGTCGGCACCGGCCCCGGCCCGCGCGAGGATCTTCCACGGCACCCGGCGCAGCAGCACCCGGGTGGTCTCGCCGACGCCCGGCTTGACGAGGTTGACGTCGTGGATGCCGTACTCCTCGCTGATCCGCTCCACGGCCCGCCAGCCCGCCCAGGTGGGGGTGCGGTCCTCGGCCAGCAGTTCCTTGACCGCGCCGTCGACGGCGTCGGCGACCTCCGGGAAGCGGGCCGAGACGGCGTCCAGGAAGGCCACGGAGACATCGGCGCCGGCGAGCTCGCGGTAGAACTTGGCGCCGTGGAAGTCGTGCGGCCCGACCAGGTCGGCGCGCAGCACCGTACGGGAGATCAGACCGGACACGGTCGAGTTGAGGCAGGCGGACGGGATGAGGAAGTCCTCCCGGGTGCCGTAGGTGCGCACACAGGAGCCGGGGTCGGCGAGGACGGCGATCTCCGGGTCGAAGCCGGTGACCCCGTCCCGCTCCTCGAACTCCTCGATGGCCTCGGCCAGTTCGCGGGTGATCGCGCCCTTGCCGGTCCAGCCGTCGACGAAGACGACGTCCCGGGGGTCGTGGTGGGCGGCCAGCCAGCGCAGCGCGTTGGCGTCGATACCCCGGCCGCGCACGATCGACACCGCGTAGTGCGGGAGGTCGAGACCGTGCCGGAACTGTGCCCAGCGGCGCATGAGGATGCCGACCGGGGTGCCCGCGCGGGCGAGGGAGACCAGCACCGGGCGGGGCGACCGCTCGCTGATCACCGTGTCGGTGACGACGCCGACCGCCCGAGCCAGCCGGGTGGCTGACGCGTCCAGGGCCGTGTGGAACAGCTCCTGGTACTGCTCGCTGGGCTGGTACTCCACCGGCAGCGACTCGGCGTAGTGCGCGCCGCCCCTCTGGATGGCCTCCTCCCGCTCCTCGGTCGGCGCCTCCAGCGTGACGTCGGAGAGGTCCTGGAGCAGCCAGCCGACCTCCTCCGGCGCGTACGAGGAGAATGCGGGGCCGCGGAGGGGCTCGGGCAGCATGGCCGGCCTTTCGGGAGCGTGCGGGACGTACGACGGGACAACCGCGAGCAGGACGTGCGGGACGTGCGCCGCGAGCCGGGCCAGCAGGCCGTCGGGCGCGTGCAGGGCGGGGGTGTCGGCGACCGAGTCGACCACGGCGACGACGGTGTCGAAGCCGCCGCCCGCGACGTTGTAGGCGTACCGCTCGCCGGGACCGTCGGCCGGGTCGTCGTGGGCCGGGAAGACCAGGCGGGTACGGATCGCGTAACCGGGGTCGTCCAGCGCGAGGACGGGCGAGCGCGTGGTGGTGGAGAACCGCACCTCGGCGTCCGTGATCCCCTCCAGCTCGCGGGCGAGCCGCAGCGGGGCGTACATCAGCTCCTCGAAGCCGAGCACGAGGACACGCCGGGCACCGGCGGGCAGGGCGTCTTGTATGCGGGCGGCCATGGCGGGCAGTGCCGCTTCCAGCCGGGCTCGGTGGGCAGGGGTGAAACCGTGCCGGCCGCCATCAGGAAGACCCGAGGGCCAGTGCAGGTCGAGCTTGGTGACTGGCCTCGGCCGGTGCGCCCCTCCAGGGGCGCCGGGCGGGACATCATGCGGCTCCGCCGCGTGGGCGCGACCGGCCACAACGGACCCGCACCCGGCGGACTCACATTCCGCGACCAGTTCCTGCCCCTTCTCCAGCACTCCGTCCGGCAGCCGAACTGCCCCGGACGCCGTGGCGATCACATCCACCCGCGCCCCGATCTCCTCCGCGAACGCCCGGAGGCGAGCCGTGTCCTCAGCCGAGCGCATGTCGACCAGAGCCACCACCACATACCGCCGCCGCGGGTACCGTTCGTGCAGGTCACGGATGGTGTTCAGCACGGTGTTACCGGTGGAGAACTCGTCGTCCGCCAACACCAGCGGCCCGTCCCCGGCCAGCAGACCAGGGTCTTCCGGCAGCAGGAGATGCGAGGTGGCATGGGAGTGCGCCTCCTCGAAGCCGCCCGCCCGCGCCACCCCGGCCACCGGCCGCCGCGTGGAGTGCAGATACGGCGCCGAACCGAGCCCGTCGGCCACCGCATGCCCCAGCCCCGTCGCGGTCTCCGCATAACCGAGGACGACGGCGGCGCCCGCCTCCGCACCAAGCAGCGCAGCGACCTCGCGGCCCAGCCGGAATCCGTGGTCGTACACCACCGACGGCGACTGCGGGACGTGCTTGCCGAGGACGTTCGAGACCAGCAGGTGGGCTCGCTTCGGGTTGCGGCGCAGCGCGAGACCCAGCAGGGCCGGCAGCCCGTCGTCGCCCACGAGTCCGACCCCGAGCCGCTCGGCGACCCAGCTGCCGGACCAGACCCCGTCGTTCACTGCGTTCTTCATGCGTTCCTTGGAGAGAGGGACAAAGGTTCAGCCGGGTATGCCGGCGGCGAGCAGTTCCACGAAGCCGACGTCCTCGTTGGCGACGCCGAAGACCTCGGCGCGCAGCAGGGTCCGCTCGGCCCAGGCGCGGTGCGGTTTCACTTCGTTCATCTTGTTCGTGTAGGCCGACCGGAGTACACCCCCACCGCCGCGTTCCGGCCGCAGGATGTCCTGGGCGTCGCTGAACTCCTCGTGGCTGACCACGGAGAGTGCGTGCACGGGCAGGACGTGGGAGGGGTGGATGCAGGTCTTGCCGAGCAGGCCGTTGGCCTGGTCGAGGGAGATCTCCCGGAGCAGTCCGTCCATGGCGTGTTCGATGAGCTTCTCGCGCAGCTCCACGGCCTGCACCTCCAGGAACGGGCTCTGCCGGAGCTGCGGCTTGAACATACGTTCGGGGACCCGGAAGTACTCCCAGACCGGGCCGGTGACGGTGAAGCCGGTGCCGTCGGCGCGGCCCAGCACGTTCACGACGTCGGCGATCACGGAGGCGACGATCTGGACGTCGTACGCCGTCATGTCGGGGGCGCGGCGCAGGCCGTAGGAGGAGCAGAAGTCCGTCACGCCGAGGCGGAGCGCCAGCACCCGGTCGCGGTACTTGTCGACCGCGCGGAAGACGCCCTCCAGGGTCTCCACGCGGGACTCGCGGTAGAGCAGCTCGGGGGACTCCAGGACCGGCATGGCGAAGAGCCGGCGCCCGCTGGCCGTCTCGGCGGCGTGCAGCGCCTCCAGGAAGGGCATGCCGCGTTCCTCGGTGAACTTCGGCAGCACGAATCCGGACAGCAGGCGCACGGACGGGCCGAGGCGGCGGACCAGGTCCGGGATCTGTTCGGGGGTGCGCACCCGGATGAAAAGCAGAGGCGGCTCCGCCCCCGGACGCGCGTCGAGGTCGGCGAACTGCCGGACGAGGTTGGCCTCGGCCGCCCCGACCTCCGCGTCGGCGATCGAGTCCTCCAGGCACAGCACCATCGAGACCACGCCGTTGCCCGCCTGTTTGACGATGTCCTCGGCGAGCCGCGGCCGGGTGGCCGGGCTGTACAGCGTGGCGCCCAGGGCCGCGGAGAGCAGCCGGGCCGGGGAGTCGGCGGTGAACACGCACGGCTCCTGATGGAAGAGGCGCTGCCGCACCTCGGGGGCGATGTGCCCGAAATGACGCATAGAACTCCCTCGGAGCGCGAGCCGAGCCTCTGGGTTCGGTAAAGGGTGGCCGGTAATAGTACGTAGGGATCCATGTCCGGGGTTCCCAGCGGGCATGAATTTCCGGTAACCCGCCCGTGACGGTGCCAACCCCCCGCATTGTCGTGACCAGGACCGAGAGGGCAGGATGACCGCATGACGCACGCGATGCTGAAGGGGTCGAACGTCCCGCTCGAGGCCACCACGGTGCGCGCCGTGCTGCGCTGGACGCCCGGGCAGGAGGTCCCGGACGTGGACGCGTCGGCGCTGCTGCTGGGCCCCGACGGCCGTGTGCGCTCCGACGAGGACTTCGTCTTCTACAACCAGCCCCGGCACCCCTCCGGGAAGGTGTGGCGGCTGGGCAAGAAGCGGATCACCGAGGGTCTGACCGACACGATCCAGACAGACCTCGCCGGTGTCGAGCCGAGCGTCGGCCGGATCCTGCTGGTCGCCTCCGCGGACGGGCTCCCCTTCGACCAGGTGCCGGCGCTGTGCATCCTGCTGTACGACGCGGCGGTCGCCGACGGGGAGCCGCTGGCCTGGTTCGACATCAAGCCGGAGACCGGCGCGGAGACGGCGCTGATCTGCGGTGAGCTGTACCGGCGCGGGGAGGGCTGGAAGTTCCGGGCGCTGGGCGAGGGCTACTCGAACGGGCTCAAGGGGCTCGCCACGGACTTCGGCATCTCGGTGGACGAGTCGGAGACGGCGGACGCTCCGGCCGAGCCGGCGCCGTCCCAGCCGCTGCCTCCCGAGCAGCCGACGGCGGCTGTGCCGCAGCAGCCGCCCGCGTACGGATACCCACAGCCGATGCCTGCGCCGGCGGCCACGGCGGGGGACCCGTACTTCCGGCTGCCGCCTCAGGGGCCGCAGTTCGTCGGGCGGTAGGTGCGCCTGGCAGCTCGGGACTACCGGCTGGTACGGCGACTGCGGGTGCGGGGTGGCTTGTCGCGCGGTTCCCCGCGCCCCTTACCGACGCTCACCTGTCCACCTTCGCCTTGTAGCCCCTGCCCCACTGGAGGCCCCAGCCGTACAGGCGGTCCAGTTCGCCCTGGAAGCCGTAGACGAACTTCACCTCGCGGCGGACCATCAGTTCGCCCTTGATGTTCTCGATCATGACCACGGCGCAGGAGCGGGCCTGGGGGTGGCGTTCGTCCAGGCCTATCTCGATACGGGGGCCGTTGCTCGGGTAGAGGGTGACGATCGCGTGCGTACGGTCGAAGGCGGGGGTCTGATCGTAGATGTAGACGAAGACCAGCAGACGTTTGAGGGCGTCGCGGTGGTCGAGATTGACGTACATCGTCTCGCCGGAACCCGAGCCGAACCGGTCGTCGCCGCTGAGTTTGATGTACGGCGGTGCGTTGACGTCGCCCAGGTAGCCGCCGAGCGGCTGGACGACCCCCTTGGTGCCGTCGGACAGCTCGTACAGGCAGCCGAGGTCGAGGTCGACGTTGACCATGCTCTGCCCGTGACCGAGGACCTCCGGCGGCTTCAGCGCCTTGAACGGGTGCCGGAACAGGCTGGTGCCCCTGGTCCCGTCGAAGTCGGAGGTCCGCATCCGCCAGGTGAGGTTGACGCGCAGGTGGCCGGTGGCCGCGTCCTGCTTGGTGAGGGACACCGCCGGGTGCCGCCTGGTCAGTTCGATCGCGTTGGTCGACGCGTTGCCCGAGTCGAAGTCGGCGGCGCGCCCGCCCAGCAGCCCGTCGAAGAAACCCATTCCCGCCCCCAGGTACCCGTTGTGACGCCGAGGGGGCGGCCGACCGCGTCGGCCGCCCCGCTCAGAGCGTTCCTCACCGACCGGGGTGTCACACCCCGGAGGAGACCTCGGCCTTCTCGCCGGTGCCCTCGCCGGCCGCGGCCAGGGCCCGGTTGCGGCGGACGGAGGAGAAGAAGGACCAGGCGATCAGGACGACACCGACCAGGCCGGTGATGACCTCGTGGATCTCGTACTGGATGGTGACCATGAGGATCACGGCCAGGGCGCCGATGGCGTAGTGGGCGCCGTGCTCCAGGTAGACGTAGTCGTCGAGGGTGCCCTGGCGGACCAGGTACACGGTGAGCGACCGGACGTACATCGCGCCGATGCCGAGGCCGAGGGCCATCAGGACGATGTCGTTGGTGACGGCGAAGGCGCCGATCACACCGTCGAAGGAGAAGGACGCGTCCAGGACCTCCAGGTAGAGGAACATGAAGAACGCGGCCTGGCCGGCCAGGACGATCGCGGGCTTCTCCTTGCCGCTGCGGGCGGCCTCTTCCTCCTGCTCGTGCTCGCGCTCCTCCTCTTCCTCCAGCTTGTCCTCGAAGTAGCCGGACAGACCGCCGACGATCATGTAGGTGATCAGACCGGCGATACCGGCGATGAGGACCGTCTGGGCCTTGTCCACATGGGCGCCGCCGTGCTGGTGGGCGTGGGTGGCGAAGGTGAAGGACGTGATCAGCAGGACGACCAGGGCGATGCAGACCGACAGCATGTCGACCTTGCCGAGCTTGGCCAGCGGCCGCTCGATCCAGCGCAGCCACTGGATGTCCCGGTCCTCGAAGATGAAGTCGAGGAAGATCATCAGCAGGAACATGCCACCGAAGGCGGCGATCGCCGGGTGGGCGTCGGTGACCAGCTCCTGGTAGCGGTCCTTGTTGTTGAGCGCGAGGTCGACGGCTTCGATCGGGCCCATCTTGGCGCTGATCGCGACGATGACGACGGGGAAGACCAGCCGCATGCCGAAGACCGCGATGAGGACGCCGACCGTCAGGAAGATCTTCTGCCAGAAGGCGTTCATCTTCTTCAGGATTCCGGCGTTGACCACCGCGTTGTCGAAGGACAGCGAGATCTCGAGGATGGCCAGGATCGCCACGATGCCGAAGGCGGTCCACCCCCCGTAGAACGCCGCCGCGACCAGGCCGAGCGCGGTGACCGCGAACGACCAGCCGAAGGTTTTCAGAAGCACTGGCTACCCCATCATCTGTTGGGGGTCCCTCCCAGACGGAGTCTGGGGGAGGGTCTCCCCCGTGCCGTACGCGGCTTTACGAAACGTTGACTCCGAAGTCTAGAGCGATGCCTCGGAGCCCCGATGCGTACCCCTGTCCGACTGCACGGAATTTCCACTCGCCCTGGTAGCGGTACAGCTCGCCGAAGATCATCGCGGTCTCGGTGGAGGCGTCCTCGCTGAGGTCGTAGCGGGCCAGTTCCTGGCCGTCGGCCTGGTTGACGACGCGGATGAAGGCGTTGGAGACCTGGCCGAAGGTCTGGCCGCGCTCGTCCGCCATGTGGATGGAGACCGGGAAGATGATCTTCTCGCACTGCGCCGGCACCTTGGCGAGATCCACCAGGATCGACTCGTCGTCGCCCTCGCCCTCACCGGTGAGGTTGTCACCGGTGTGCTCGACCGAGCCGTCGGGGCTCTTGAGCTGGTTGTAGAACACGAACCACTCGTCGCCCATCACCCGGTTGCCGGTGCCGCACAGCAGCGCGCTGGCGTCCAGGTCGAAGGGGGCGCCGGTGGTGGACCGCGCGTCCCAGCCGAGCCCGATCAAGACGTTGGTGAGGTTCGGTGCGGCCTTGGAGAGGGAGACGTTGCCCCCCTTGGCGAGTGTGACGCCCATGATGCTGGTCCTCCCCTGGTGGTGCTTCCCTGGTTGTCCTGCGCGTCCGGCGCCGCCCGTAAACGGTGCGGCGCCGGACTCAAGGGCTGTTCGGCCTCATACGTCTTTCGTGTCAGACGTTGACGCCGAAGTCCTGCGCGATACCGCGCAGGCCGGAGGCGTAGCCCTGGCCGATGGCGCGGAACTTCCACTCCGTGCCGTGCCGGTACAGCTCGCCGAAGACCATGGCGGTCTCGGTGGAGGCGTCCTCGCTCAGGTCGTACCGGGCGATCTCCTGCCCGCCGGCCTGGTTCACGACGCGGATGAAGGCGTTGCGGACCTGGCCGAAGGACTGCTGGCGGTTCTCGGCGTCGTAGATCGACACCGGGAACACGATCTTGTCGATGTCGGCCGGGACGCCGGCCAGGTTGACCTTGATCTGCTCGTCGTCGCCCTCGCCCTCACCGGTGATGTTGTCACCGGTGTGCTCGACCGAGCCGTCGGGGCTCTTGAGGTTGTTGAAGAAGACGAAGTGCTGGTCGCTGATGACCTTGCCGGAGGTGTTCAGCAGCAGCGCGCTGGCGTCGAGGTCGAAGTCCGTGCCGGTCGTGGTGCGCACGTCCCACCCCAGACCGACGATGACGGCGGTCAGGCCCGGGGCCTCCTTCGTCAGCGATACGTTGCCGCCCTTGCTGAGGCTGACTCCCACGGGTCCTCCATGTGGTGTTCGGGGGCGGGGAGCCCCGTCGTTCTTCGGATATGGGATCAACGTGCCGATCCTAGTGACGGGTTCCCGCGCCCCGCAGACCCTGGAGCCGGAGAATCACAGGTGTCGGCCCGCAGCCGGGCTCACAGGGTGTCGAGCGCCTTCACGTACTCGTCGAGGTCACGGGCGTCCGGCAGGCCGTTGACCACGGTCCACCGCACGACGCCCTCCTTGTCGATGATGAAGGTGCCCCGGACGGCACAGCCCTTGTCCTCGTCGAAGACGTTGTACGCGCGCGAGACGTTGCCGTGCGGCCAGAAGTCGCTGAGCAGCGGGTACTCCAGGCCCTCCTGCTCGGCGAACACGCGCAGGCTGTGGATGGAGTCGTTGGAGACGGCGAGCAGCTGGGTGTCGCGGTCGGCGAACTTCGGCAGGTTGTCGCGCAGCTCGCACAGCTCGCCGGTGCACACGCCGGTGAAGGCGAAGGGGTAGAAGAGCAGGACCACGTTCTTCCGGCCGTGGAAGTCCGAGAGCTTCACGGTCCGGCCGTGGTTGTCCTTGAGCTCGAAGTCGGGGGCCTTGTCGCCGACCTGGATCGCCATCGTCGTTCCCTTCGGTGGGCTGTTCGGGTGAGAGGTGCGAGCACAGCAAACGCTCGGGTCCACCCTACGCAGTGATCACCGGGGGATTCCGGACGGGCCGAGCGTTCTCAGCCCGTCCGGTCTTAGGGGACGGTCACCGCAGGACGGTCACCGCTTGGACTTGGCCGCCTTCGGCGTCGCCAGCCGGCTTCCGCTCCAGTCCTTGCCGACGCTGACGCTCTTCGAAGCGGTCAGGCCGGCCGTCGTGGCGGCGTCCTGGATGTCGCTCGGCTCCACGTACCCCGAACGGCCGGTCTTCGGCGTGAGGAGCAGGATCGCGCCGCCCTCTTCGATGTACGTGGTGGCATCCACCAGCGCATCCGTCAGGTCGCCGTCGTCGTCACGGAACCACAGCACAACGGCGTCGGCCACGTCGTCGTAGTCCTCGTCCATGAGGTCGCCTGCGATGGTTTCCTCGATGGCCTCGCGGAGCTCCTGATCGACGTCGTCGTCGTAGCCGATCTCCTGGACCACCTGCCCGGGCTGGAACCCCAGCCTGGCGGCAGGGTTCGTCCGCTCCTCCGCGTGGTCCGCGGTCGCGCTCACGGGTTGCCTCCTGATCATGTCTTGGTAAGTATCTCAGCCACGCGCGTGCGCGAAGCATTGGCCGTAGTCCACACGGGCGGGGCGGATCGCGCAAGTACCCGGCCGTCGGGACCGCCGAAACGGTGACGATCCCGGCCGTGTCGCCGCAACTCCTGGCACCGTATCTCGATTCCGCGCGACCCACATCACGCAGGTGTGCCTGATTTGCACGGTTCGGAATCATCCACTGTTACGTCGCTCGAACAATTTTGCCAAACACGTCACACCCCGGGCGTATCGTTGCGTTTTGACCGGTGGGACGCCGGCGAGCGCCGGGCGGACGACGGTGGAGATGACGTACGCCTTCCCGAGGTACACGATGGGGAACGGTGTAGGCAGGTGCAAAAAATCTGGCCCTCTGACAGGTAAGGAACAGCGTGGCTTCCGGATCCGATCGCAACCCGATCATCATTGGCGGCCTTCCGAGTCAGGTTCCTGACTTCGATCCCGAAGAGACCCAGGAGTGGCTCGACTCCCTGGACGCCGCCGTCGACGAGCGCGGCCGGGAGCGGGCCCGCTATCTCATGCTGCGCCTGATCGAGCGGGCCCGCGAGAGGCGCGTGGCCGTGCCCGAGATGCGCAGCACGGACTACGTCAACACGATCCCGACCAAGAGTGAGCCGTTCTTCCCGGGCAACGAGGAGATCGAGCGCAGGATTCTCAACGCGACCCGCTGGAACGCGGCCGTGATGGTCTCGCGCGCCCAGCGCCCGGGCATCGGCGTCGGCGGCCACATCGCCACCTTCGCCTCCTCCGCCTCGCTCTACGACGTCGGCTTCAACCACTTCTTCCGCGGCAAGGACGAGGGCGACGGCGGCGACCAGGTCTTCTTCCAGGGCCACGCCTCCCCCGGCATCTACGCGCGCGCGTACCTGCTCGACCGGCTCACCGAGGAGCAGCTGGACGGCTTCCGCCAGGAGAAGTCGAAGTACCCGAGGGCCCTGTCCAGCTACCCGCACCCGCGCTCGATGCCGGACTTCTGGGAGTTCCCGACCGTCTCCATGGGCCTCGGCCCGCTCGGCGCGATCTACCAGGCGCGGATGAACCGCTACATGGAGGCGCGCGGCATCGCCGACACCTCCAGGTCGCACGTGTGGGCGTTCCTCGGCGACGGCGAGATGGACGAGCCGGAGTCGCTCGGCCAACTGACCATCGCCGCGCGCGAGGGCCTGGACAACCTGACCTTCGTGGTCAACTGCAACCTCCAGCGGCTCGACGGCCCGGTGCGCGGCAACGGGAAGATCATCCAGGAGCTGGAGTCGGTCTTCCGGGGCGCCGGCTGGAACGTGATCAAGCTGGTCTGGGACCGCACCTGGGACCCGCTGCTGGCCCAGGACCGCGACGGCGTGCTGGTCAACAAGATGAACACGACCCCGGACGGCCAGTTCCAGACGTACGCCACCGAGTCCGGCGCCTACATCCGCAAGCACTTCTTCGGCGACGACCACCGGCTGCGCGCGATGGTCGAGAACATGACCGACGACCAGATCCTGCACCTGGGCCGTGGCGGGCACGACCACCGCAAGATCTACGCGGCCTTCAAGGCGGCCAAGGAGCACAAGGGCCAGCCGACGGTCATCCTGGCCAAGACGATCAAGGGCTGGACGCTGGGCCCGAACTTCGAGGGCCGCAACGCCACGCACCAGATGAAGAAGCTGACGGTCGACGACCTCAAGCGCTTCCGGGACCGTCTGCACCTGCCGATCTCCGACAAGGAGCTGGAGTCCGGCCTGCCGCCGTACTACCACCCGGGCCGGGACACGGAGGAGATCCAGTACATGCACGACCGCCGCAGGTCGCTCGGCGGTTACGTCCCGACCCGCGTCGTCCGCTCCGAGCCGCTCGCCCTGCCGGACGACAAGGCGTACGCGACTGTGAAGAAGGGCACGGGTCAGCAGTCCATCGCGACGACCATGGCCTTTGTGCGCCTCCTCAAGGACCTCATGCGGGACAAGGAGATCGGCAAGCGGTTCGTGCTGATTGCGCCGGACGAGTACCGCACGTTCGGCATGGACTCCTTCTTCCCGAGTGCGAAGATCTACAACCCGCTCGGCCAGCAGTACGAGGCGGTGGACCGGGACCTGCTCCTGGCCTACAAGGAGTCGCCGACCGGCCAGATGCTGCACGACGGCATCTCCGAGGCGGGCTGCACGGCCTCGCTGATCGCGGCCGGCTCGGCGTACGCCACGCACGGCGAGCCGCTGATCCCGGTGTACGTCTTCTACTCGATGTTCGGTTTCCAGCGCACCGGTGACCAGTTCTGGCAGATGGCCGACCAGCTGTCGCGCGGTTTCGTGCTGGGTGCGACCGCCGGCCGTACGACCCTGACCGGTGAGGGTTTGCAGCACGCGGACGGCCACTCTCAGCTGCTGGCGTCCACCAACCCGGCGTGCGTGGCGTACGACCCGGCGTACGCGTACGAGATCGCGCACATCGTGCGGGACGGCCTGCGCCGGATGTACGGCGCCGATGCCGAGCATCCGCACGGCGAGGACGTCTTCTACTACCTCACCGTCTACAACGAGCCCATCCAGCACCCGGCGGAGCCGGCGAACGTGGACGTCGAGGGCATCCTCAAGGGCGTCCACAAGCTGAGCGAGGGCACGGCGGGCTCGATCCCGGCGCAGATCATGGCGTCGGGCGTGGCGGTCCCGTGGGCACTGGAGGCGCAGCGAATCCTCGCCGAGGACTGGAACGTCAAGGCGGACGTGTGGTCCGCGACCTCCTGGAACGAGCTGCGCCGCGAGGCCGTGGAGTGCGAGCAGCACAACCTGCTGCACCCGGACGAGGAGCAGCGGGTGCCGTTCGTGACCCGGAAGCTCAGCGGCGCCGAAGGTCCGTTCGTGGCCGTGTCCGACTGGATGCGATCGGTTCCGGACCAGATCGCGCGCTGGGTTCCGGGCACCTACCAGTCCCTCGGCGCCGACGGCTTCGGCTTCGCGGACACCCGGGGCGCCGCGCGTCGCTTCTTCCACATCGACGCCGAGTCGATCGTGGTCGCGGTGCTCACCGAGCTGGCGCGCGAGGGCAAGGTCGACCGGTCCGCGCTGAAGCAGGCCATCGACCGGTACCAGCTGCTGGACGTCTCGGCGGCGGACCCGGGGGCGGCGGGCGGCGACGCGTAGCCGCTGCGCTCGGCTTCGGCCGACTGGGGTCGGGGGGATCTGCGGGCCGGCGAGGGCCGGTCGCGCAGTTCCCCGCGCCCCTTCCGGGGCGCTGAAACCCCCGGCGAGGGCTGGTCGCGCCCCGCGGCAGCGCCGCACGTCAAGCACGGCCCCGCGCCCCATCGGGACGCCGAAACCCGGCGAGGGCTGGTCCCACCCCGCGGCAGCGCCGCACGTCAAGCACGGCCCCGCGCCCCATCGGCGCGGCATCGGCCTTACCTCTTCTTTACGATTGCGGGCATGGAACAACTGTCGGCGCAGGCACGGTGGGAGCGGTACACCCAACGGCCGTTGCTGGCGCTCGCGGTGGCCTTCGCCATCGCGTACGCGGTGCCGATCGTCGACGCTTCGGCCGGCTACTCGCTGACGGCCGTGTGCACGGTGGTGGAGTGGGTGGTGTGGGGGGCGTTCGCCGTCGACTATCTGGTGCGACTCGCTCTCGCCCCCCGGCGCACGGAGTTCGTACGGCGGCACTGGCCGGACCTGTGCGCGGTGGTGCTGCCGGTCCTTCAGCCGCTGCGGCTGCTGCGGCTGGTGTCGACGCTGTTGCTGGTGGGCCGGCGGGCCCGGATGGCTCCGCAGATCCGGCTGACCACCTATGTCGTCGGGGCCGTCGTCGGCCTGCTGATGTTCGGATCGCTCGCGGTGCTGTCCGTGGAGCGCGAGTCGCCGCACGGGAACATCCGGACGCTGGGTGACGCGGTGTGGTGGTCCTTCACGACGATGACGACCGTGGGATACGGCGATCACGCGCCGACCACCGGGCTGGGGCGGATGATCGCCGTCGGCCTGATGCTGTCCGGGATCGCGCTGCTGGGTGTGGTGACCGCGAACATCGCTGCGTGGTTCATCTCGCGGTTCGAGAAGGACGATGTGGAGGAGCGGCGGCAGACGGAGGCGATCGCCGCTCTGACCGAGGAGGTGCGCTCGCTGCGGGCCGAGGTGGCTCGGTTGGCAGCCACCGCGCACCCGCAGCCGCGACGAGACGACCGGCAGTCCTACGGCGAGACGCTGCCGGCTAGAGAAGCCCGTGGCCCCAGGTCGCCGCGCCCGCCAGGGCGATGATGGCCAGCAACGTGTCGATCGCGCCCAGAATCAGGGCCACCAGGGCAGGCACGTTGCCGTCGTTCGACCACTTGCGGCCCATCGCCTGCCAGCCGCAGAACATCGCCACCGGACCCAGCACGATGCCCAGCGCGAAAAAGCCGGCCACCGCGCAGATCGTGCCGATGATCCCGAGCGTCGCACGGTCCGGCCCGGTCCGTTGCCACGTCCGGCCACGCGACCGGGGGTACCCGCGCGTTCCATGCCCGAAGCCAGCCATCATCAACTCCCTGAGGCTTGTGGACAGTTCGGCTTCGGAGTGCGGGTACCCCGGTTCCTCCGGGGCAGACCTGCGCGCGCTGCCCCCCTCCAGCAGCGCGCGCCGCGGCCCGTCCGTCCCCCATGCCCTGCGGAGGACTTGACCCACTGTGACCTGCGGCGCCTGCCGGGGGCGAGGGATCTTTAGCGGAGTCACCCTGATAGGGGAACTGTCGGAAGAAGACCGGAAGAAGACCGGAAGGAGAGGCGCAGAGCCCGGGCTCAGATGTGGCCCACCCCCGCGCCCGCCTCCGCGTTCGCGCCCCGCTTGGTGAACAGCGCGACGAAGATGGCGAGCACGGCCACACCGGCCGCGACCAGGGAGGCGAGAGTCATGCCGGAGAGGAAGGTGTCGTGGGCGACGGTGGTGATCTTCATGGCGATCGGCTCCGGCATGCTCTTCGTCACCGGGGCCACGCCGACCTGAACCGCCTCGGACGCCTTGTCCAGCTGAGCGGGGGTCAGCTGCGGCAGCCCCGCGTCCGCCCACCTGTCCGGCAGTTCGCTGTCGACCTTGGAGGCCATGACGGCACCCAGCACCGCCGTACCGAGGCTGCTGCCGATCTGCATGGCCGCCTGCTGGAGGCCGCCCGCCACGCCGGACAGTTCCATGGGGGCGTTGCCGACGATGACCTCGGTGGCGCCGACCATGACCGGTGCGAGGCCGAGGCCGAGCAGCGCGAACCAGAGGGACATCACACCGCTGCCGGTGTCGGCCTCGAGCGTGGACATGCCGTACAGGGCGACCGCGGTCACGGCCATGCCGCCGGCCAGCGGGATGCGCGGGCCGAGTCGGGTGATGGCGGTGCCGGCGAGCGGTGAGCCGACGATCATCATGCCGGTGAGCGGCAGCAGGTGCAGGCCGGCCTTGACCGGGCTCATCCCGTGGACGTTCTGAAGGTAGAACGTCACGAAGAACAGGCCGCCCATGAAGGCGATGGCCATCAGGACCATCAGGACGACGCCGGCCGACAGCGGGACCGAGCGGAACAGGCCCAGCGGGATCAGTGGTTCGGCGACCCTCGTCTCCCAGAAGGCGAAGACGGCGAAGAGCAGGCCGGACCCGGCTATGAACAGCCAGGTCTTGCCGTCGCCCCAGCCCCAGGCCGGGGCCTTGATCAGCGCCCAGACCAGGCAGAACATCGCGCCGGACAGCAAGGCGATGCCGGGGAGGTCGAAGGAGCGCGGGGCGTTCTCCGCCCGGTGGTCGAGCAGGATCAGCGCGCCGAGGAGCAGTGCGAGGACACCGACCGGCACGTTGATGAAGAACACCGACTGCCAGTTGACGTGCTCGACGAGGACACCGCCGAGGATCGGGCCGCCCGCCGTGGACGCGCCGATCACCATGCCCCAGACGCCGATGGCCATGTTGAGCTTCTCGGCCGGGAAGGTGGCCCGCAGCACGCCGAGCGCGGCCGGCATCAGCAGCGCGCCGAACAGTCCCTGGAAGACCCGGAAGGTGACGACCGCGGCGATGCTGCCGGACAGCCCGATGGCGCCGGAGGCGGCGGCGAAGCCGGTCACGCCGATGAGGAAGGTCTGCCGGTGGCCGAAGCGGTCGCCGAGCTTGCCCGCGGTGATCAGCGTGACCGCGAGGGCGAGGAAGTAGGCGTTGGAGACCCACTGCACATCGGCGAAGGACGCGTGCAGATCGTCGCGGATGGCCGGGTTGGCGATGGCCACGATGGTGCCGTCCAGGGCCACCATCATGACCCCTACGGCGACGGTGATGAGGGTGAGCCACGGATGGCCGCGCAGGCCGGCGGCCGGGCGGGGCACCGACGGGTCCGCGGGTGTTTTGTCCCCCGGTCCCGTCGTGTCGACGGTGGTCCGACTAGTCATAATCTCAGATTAGTGACAGCGACTGCCAGTTGACAAACCAACTCACTAGTCGGTTACTGACACGACATCGCCGCATAGGCTGGGGCCGTCGGACGCGCACGGGAGAGGGGCCATGGAGACGCTGCGTGAGCGCAAGAAGCGGCGCACACGGGAGGCGCTGCTGCGGGCCGCTCTCGAACTGTTCACCACCCAGGGGTACGAGCAGACGACCATCGACGAGATCGCCGAGGCCGTGGACGTCTCGCAGCGCACCTTCTTCCGCTACTTCGCGGGCAAGGAGGACGTGGCCTTCGCGGTCCAGGAGATGACGGAGGCGGCCTTCATCGCGGCCGTCCGCGCGCGTCCGCCGCACGAGGCGCCGATGAAGGCTCTGCGGCAGGCGTTCCTGGAGGGCTGGGACGCGATCCGCGAGACCGTCGAGTCGGTCGTCCCGGTCGAGCTGTATCTGCGCATGTACCGGACGATCGACTCCACGCCCGCCCTGCTCGCCGCCCATCTGCGCCGGTCGGCGGCCACGGAGGAGACCATCGCGCGGGTGCTGGCCGAGCGCGAGGGCGTCGACGTGGACACCGATCCGCGGCCCCGGCTGGCGGTGGCCGTGTTCGGCGGGGTGATTCGCGTCACCGAGCGGCAGTGGTGCACGAGCGAGGACTTCGGCCTGGAGTCGATCCGCACGCTCACCGCGGCGTACCTCGATCAGGTGGGATCGGCGCTGACGGGAAACTGGCGCACCACCTGAGACCGTTGACAGGGCGTCCGACGAAACCGCGGGCAGGCGTCGGGCGCATCCCGGTCACAACGTCCGCGGATCGCCGGCACCGTGTCCGCCGTCCGCCGAAACGTGATCCCTGTCACTCGGTTACCCCGAGACCCTCTCGTTCTCCTAGTGTGTCCTCCCAGTGACTTCCTTCGACACCTCCCCGCAACTCAACGTCTGGCGCGCACTGCTGGCGCTGGCCGTGGTGTTCGTGATGCTCGCCACCACCGGCTGGACCGCCCTGCGCAGCCACCGAGGGTCGACGGCGCTCCAGGCCTCGCTCACCGAATGGGAGCACGGCCGCATCCACGGTCTCCACCTGCCGGACCCGCAGGCCGCCCCGGTGCGCCTGAGCCGCTTCTTCGCCTCCCTCACCCCCCACGAGCGCGACCACCTCGCCCGCCGCTACCCGCTCGCGGTCGGCAACATGAACGGCGCCCCCGCCCCGCTGCGCTACAAGGCCAACCGCATCGCCCTGGACCATGCCCGCAAGGTCGAGCGCACGCGCATGCACGACAGCCGGCTCAGCGTCGCGGGCCAGCAGGACGCGGGCCGCCGGATGCACCGCTACGAGTCCCTGATGAGCCCCGGCCGTCAGATCCTGGCCTTCGACCCCGAGGGCTCGGGCCGGATCGCCGAGGTGTTCGGGGACCTCACCGAGGCACGGCGGATCTCGGTCGTCGTCCCCGGCGTCGACACCGACCTGCTCACCTTCCAGCGGACGTACCGCAAGTACAGCGCCCCGGTCGGCATGGCCAAGGCGCTGTACGCGGCCGAGCGCACGGCGAGCCCCACGACCCGTACGGCCGTGATCGCCTGGGCCGACTACACCTCCCCCGACGGGCTCGGGGTGGACGCGGCCACCGGACTGCGCGCCGAGGAGGGTGCCGTACGGCTGAACGCGCTGCTGCGCGCCCTGCCCGGCCGGTCTCCGGTGTCGATGTTCTGTCACAGCTACGGCTCGGTCGTCTGCGGAGTCGCCGCGCACGGCATGCCCCGCCGGGTCGCCGACATAGCGGTGGCCGCGAGCCCCGGCATGCGCGTCACCAAGGCCGCCCATCTGGGCACGACGGCCCGGGTGTGGGCGATGCGGGACGCCAGCGACTGGGTGCAGGACGTGCCGTACCTGGAGCTGGGCGGCCTCGGCCACGGCGCCGACCCGGTGTCCTCGGGGTTCGGGGCGCGGGTGCTGTCGGCCCGGGACGCCCAGGGCCACAGCGGTTACTTCCAGCCGGGCACGGACAGCCTGCGCAACCTCGCCGACGTCGGCGTGGGCGCGTACGGCTCGGTGACGTGCGCACGGGAGAACGATGCGTGCCGGTCCGGTCTGTCCGGCACGACGACGGCCGGACGCGCGTAGAAACAGCAGGAAGTGCGGTCTGCGCGGGTGGCGACGGAGGAGCACGTGCCGCATACGATGAGCCGCATGGGTGACGTACTGGCGGGTTTTCATGCCGTCTGGGAGTTCGAGTCCGACTCCGTGCTCATCCGTTACGAACGGGGGATTCGGACACCGAAGCTGTTCCAGGCGCTCGGCGAGCGGCGGATTCCGCTGTCCGCGCTCGAGGGCGTGACGCTCGCGCCGGGCAGGCGCGGCACGGTCGTACTGCGGCTCGAGCCGCGTCCCGGCGCGGATCCGCTGATGGAGGCGGCCGACGGCCAGCTGAAGGAGGGCTCCGACCCCTACCGGCTGGTGCTGCCGGCCGAGCGGGAGACCCTCGCCGAGTACTACGCCGACGAGCTGAAGGGTCTGCTGACCGAGTCCGGGCCCGCCGAACGGCACCTGGTGGCGGCGCCCCGGACACCGCTGCACTTCAAGGCGTACGACGGGAAGGCGTCCTTCGACGGGACGTCCGTGCAGTTCCGCTGGTCCTGGACGGGCGCGTCCTCGGCGAAGTGGAAGGCCGGCGACCAGAGCTTCGCGGTCACCGACCTCAGCGGGGTGGAGTGGCGCTCGCCGGAGGTCTTCGAGGGGCATCTGCGCCTGCTGCCGCGCTCGGGGGGTGCGGCGGGGGCCGTGCAGCCCGACCAGGATCCGGCGGCGGTGGTGTTCGGGCTCGGGTACGGCCCCGTGCACGAGTCGCTGCCGTTCGCCGCGGCCGTCCTGGCGGCGGTGCGGTCACGGGGGCCGGCACCCGCGGTACCGGCCCCGGCACGGCGTGACCCCGCCGACATCGCCGAGCGGATCCGGCATCTCGGGGAGCTGCACCAGGCCGGGCTGGTCACCGACGAGGAGTTCTCCTCCAAGAAGGCCGAGCTGCTGGCCGAGCTCTAGCTACACCTCCCTGCCCGCGGAGGCGAAGCTCATGTCCGCGTAGCGGTCGCCCGCCACCTCGGCCGCGATCGGTTCCAGCCGGGCCAGTTCCGCTTCCGTCAGGGTGATCCGGGTCGCCGCCGCGTTCTCCTCCACCCGGCCCGGCTTGCGGGTGCCCGGGATCGGAACCACCGTCAGGCCCTCGGCCGTCGCCCGCTGGTGGACCCAGGCCAGGGCGGTCTGGCCGAGGGTGGCGCCGTGCGCCTCGGCGATGGCGCGCAGGGGCTCCAGCAGGGCCGCGTTGGCGGACGCGTTGGCGCCGGTGAAGCGGGGGTGCTGGCGGCGGAAGTCGTCGGCCGTGAGGTCCTGATGGGCGTCGGCGAAGGAGCCGGTGAGGAAGCCACGGCCGAGCGGCGAGTACGCCACCAGGGCGACGCCGAGCTCCCGCACGGCCGGTACGACCCTCGCCTCGATGTCCCTGCTGAACAGGGACCACTCCGACTGCACGGCCGCGATCGGGTGCACGGCGTGCGCCGCGCGCAGTTCGTCGGCGGTGACCTCGCTCAGGCCGAGGTGCTTGACCTTGCCCTCGCGGACCAGCTCCGCCATCGCGCCGACGGTCTCCTCGATGGGGACGTTCACATCGCGGCGGTGCATGTAATAGAGGTCGATCACGTCGACGCCGAGCCGCTTGAGGCTGGCCTCGACGGCCTGGCGGATGTACGGCGGGTCGTTGCGGATGATCCGCTTCGTCGGGTCGTCCGGCGGGATCGCCAGGGCGAACTTGGTGGCGATGACCACCTCGTCCCGGTGCGCCTTGAAGAACGGGGCCAGGAACCGCTCGTTCTCCCCGGCGCCGTAGGCGTCCGCCGTGTCGTACAGCGTCACGCCCAGCTCCAGCGCCCGGTCCAGCGCGGCGCGCGCCTGGCCGGCGTCCGTGGGGCCGTACGCGAAGCTCATGCCCATGCAGCCGAGTCCCTGGACGCCGACCTCCGGTCCCTGTGCGCCGAGCCGTGCCGTCGGAATCCTGGCGTCCGTCATCGAGTGGTCCCCTCCGTCGCATAAAAGCTGATCTTGCGGTCGAGTACGGCGAGCGTGTCCCGCAGTTCGGCGATCCGGCCCAGGACGTCGTTGCGGGTCGCCTCCAGCAGCGCCCGCCGCTCCCCGTAGGTGCTCTCGCCCTCGCGCACGAGTTCCGCGTACCGGACCATGTCCGCCACCGGCATCCCGGTCAGCCGGAGCTTGTTCACGAAGTCCAGCCAGTCCAGGTCGCGGTTGCTGTAGCGGCGCTGGCCGGTGTGGGAGCGGTCGACGTGCGGCATCAGGCCGATCCGCTCGTACCAGCGCAGGGTGTGCGCGGTCAGGCCGGTGAACGCGACGACCTCGCTGATCGTGTAGCGGTCCTGGCCGTCGGGGCGCGGGTGGCGCCGGGGTGGGGCGGAGCAGATGTCGGTGCGGGGGGCGTGCTCGGTGGCCGCGGGCGTGGTCTGCATCACCGTCATGGCCCCCACGCTATGACCTTGGAGTGCACTCCAAGCAAGCCGGTCCGGTAAGAAATCGACGGGACGCAGGCCGGGGCGGGTGACTAGCGTGCGGCCCATGAGTCTTGCACGCCGGGCCCGGCCCGAGGACGCCGCCGAGGTGCTGCGACTGCGCCAGGTGATGATCGATGCGCTGTGGAGCGAGGGGGGTGCCGGGCCGACCGGCTGGCAGGCGGAGTCGCTGCCGACGCTGGCCGGGCGGCTGGCCGAGGAGGACGGGGACTTCGCCGTGTTCGTCGTGGAGCGTCCCGGCCGGCCGGGGACGCTGGCCGCGCTGGCGGCGGGGACGGTGGAGTACCGGATCGGCAAGGCCGGGAACCCGCACGGGCGGGTCGGGCACGTGTTCAGTGTCGCGACCGACCCGGACGCCCGGCGGCGGGGCCACGCGCGCGCGTGCATGGAGGAGCTGCTGGCCTGGTTCCGGGCGCGGGGTGCCGGGCACGTGCTGCTCAACGCCTCGCCGGAGGCCGAGCCGCTGTACGCCTCCCTCGGCTTCACGCGGGATCCGGACCCGTCGATGCGGCTGCTGCTGTGAGCCGCATAGGCTCGGACGCATGTCGTTGCAGAGCCTGGCGCTGATCGAGAACTGGCCCGTCCCCACCGCCGCCGCGGGTGTCGTACGAGCCGACGGAACCGTCCTCGGGGCACACGGTCCCGTGGAGCACCGCTTTCCGCTGGCCTCCGTCACCAAGCCGCTGGCGGCGTACGCGGCACTGGTCGCGTACGAGGAGGGTGCGATCGAGCTGGACGAGCCGGCCGGGCCGCCCGGGTCGACGGTCCGCCATCTGCTCGCCCACACCTCCGGACTGGCCTTCGACGAGCACCGGGTGACGGCTCCGGCCGGGGACCGGCGGCTGTACTCCAACGCCGGGTTCGAGCAGCTCGGGGACCATATCGCCAAGGCGACGGACATTCCGTTCGCGGAGTATCTGCGGCAGGCCGTGCTGGAACCGCTGGGTATGACGTCGACGTCACTGGAGGGTTCGCCGGCGAAGGACGGGGTGTCGACGGTGGCGGATCTGCTGCGGTTCGCGGCGGAGGTGCAGGCGCCACGGCTGCTGGATCCGCGGACGGTGGCGGCGGCGATGACCGTGCAGTACCCGGGGACGAAGGGCGTCCTGCCGGGCTACGGCCACCAGAATCCCAACGACTGGGGGCTGGGGTTCGAGATCCGCGACTCCAAGTCGCCGCACTGGACGGGGGGTTCGTCGTCCCCTCGCACGTTCGGGCATTTCGGGCAGTCGGGTACGTTTCTGTGGATCGACCCTGACGCGCGGGTGGCCGGGGTCGCCCTGACGGACCGGGCGTTCGGGCCCTGGGCGATCGAGGCGTGGCCGGTGTTCACCGACGCGGTGCTCGCGGAGCTGCGCGGCTGACGCCGGCCGGGGCAGTGCCCCCGCCGGCTACCCCGTCATCTCCCACAGCAGCAGTTCCGCCGGGGTCACCCCCACCGCCTCCAGGCCCCGCGCGTCCGCGAGGCGGGCGGAATCGCCCGCCCCGAGCGTCTCCCCGCCCAGCCGGACCTCGCCCCGCACCACGTGCGCGTAGACGTACTCCGCGTGCGGCACCGCCGTTCGCCCGCCGGAGGTCAGGCGCCGTACGTGCAGCACCGCCCCCGCGTTCGGCACCGCGTACGGGGTCGCGTCGGCGATGCCGGGGACGAGTGCGTAGGACGGGTCGCCGGCGGGGTCGCGTGGGGTCAGCCACATCTGGACGAAGGTCAGCGGGACCGCGCCGTCGTTGCGTTCCACATGGCGGACACCCGCGGCCGCGCTGAGGTGCTGGACGTCCCCGGCGCGCACCCGGGTCTCGTGTCCCGTCGAGTCACGGTGGGTCAGCTCGCCCTCGATCACCCAGGTCACGATCTCGGTGTGACTGTGCGGGTGCTCGTCGAACCCGGCACCGGGGGCGAGCCGCTCCTCGTTGCAGGCGATCAGCGCGCCGAACCGCAGGTTGTCGGGGTCGTAGTGCGGACCGAAGGAGAAGGCGTGGCGGGTGTCGATCCCGGTCTCCGGGTCCCCGCCTCGGTAGCGCTCGCCGGCGCGCCGTACGTCCATCACGGGCACCACGTTAGCCCCACCCGCCGAGGCGCCCCGGAGGTGGCCGAGCCGTCGAGCACAGCCCCCGGCGACACACGGTCCCGTCCCGATAAGGCAGTCTTGTCCACGTGCCCGAACCCGAATCCCACAGCGGCGACCCCGCAGTACACGACGTCCACCCGCACGACGCGACCCTGAGACGGCTGGAGAAATCCTCCGGCAGTCTGGCCGCGCAGGCCATCGCGCGCATGGACGACACTCTGTCGTGGTACCGGGCCATGCCCCCGGAGAACCGTTCCTGGATCGGCCTCGTCGCCCAGGCCGGCATCGCGGCCTTCACCGAGTGGTTCCGGCACCCGGACGCCCCCCAGGCGATCTCCACGGACGTCTTCGGGACCGCGCCGCGCGAACTGACCCGGGCCATCACGCTGCGGCAGACCGTGGAGATGGTGCGCACCACCATCGAGGTCATGGAGAGCGCCATCGACGAGGTGGCGGCTCCCGGGGACGAGTCCGTGCTGCGGGAGGCCCTGCTCGTCTACGCCCGCGAGATCGCCTTCGCCACCGCCCAGGTCTACGCCCAGGCCGCCGAGGCACGGGGTGCCTGGGACGCGCGGCTGGAGTCGCTCGTCGTGAACGCCGTACTCAGCGGGGAGGCCGACGAGGGGGCGCTCAGCCGGGCCGCCGCGCTGGGGTGGAACTCGCCCGAGCATGTGTGTGTCGTGCTCGGAACCGCGCCCGACGGCGACAGCGAGCTGACCGTGGAGGCCATCCGGCGGGCCGCCCGGCACGCCAAGCTCCAGGTGCTCACCGGGGTGCTCGGGGACCGGCTCGTGGTCATCGCGGGCGGCAGCGACAATCCTCTCGCCGTCGCCAAGTCGCTGATCGGGCCGTTCGCCGCCGGGCCGGTCGTCGCGGGGCCCGTCGTACCCGATCTGCTGGCCGCGACCCGGTCCGCGCAGGCGGCCGCCGCGGGACTGAAGGCCTGTACCGCCTGGCAGGACGCGCCGCGTCCGGTACTGGCGGACGATCTGCTCCCGGAGCGGGCGATCGCGGGCGATCCGAGCGCCTGCGAGCAGCTGGTGGAGGAGATCTACAGACCGCTGGAGGAAGCGGGGTCGGCGCTGCTGGAAACCCTGAGTGTCTACCTGGAGCAGGCGAGCAGCCTGGAAGGCGCGGCCCGCATGCTCTTCGTTCACCCGAATACCGTGCGCTACCGGCTCCGACGTGTGACTGATGTCACCGGATGGTCGCCGTCCGATGTACGATCCGCGTTCACACTGCGGATCGCGCTCATCCTGGGGCGTCTGGCCGACGGTGATACCCAGGCATAGGGTTTTGTGGGGGCCCCACAAAACCCCCTCGTGTTCTTCGTCCCTGTCCTCACGGGCGGCCGCGGCCGTCCCCAAGAGAGAGTGTGAGAGTGCTCGTACTCGTCGCTCCCGGCCAGGGCGCCCAGACGCCCGGCTTCCTGACTCCTTGGCTCGACCTGCCCGGTGCCGCGGACCGCGTCGCCGCATGGTCGGACGCCATCGGACTGGACCTGGTGCACTACGGCACCCAGGCCGACGCCGACGCCATCCGTGACACCGCGGTGGCCCAGCCGCTGCTGGTCGCCGCGGGGATCCTGTCCGCCGCGGCACTCGGTGACATGTCCGAGATCGCCCCGGGCGCGGTCGCGGGGCACAGCGTCGGTGAGATCACCGCCGCCGCCTTCGCGGGCGTCCTGACCGACACCGACGCCCTCGGCCTGGTCCGCAAGCGGGGTCTGGCCATGGCCGACGCCGCCGCGGTCACCGAGACCGGCATGGCGGCGCTGCTCGGCGGCGACCCCGAGACGTCCGTCGCGCACCTGGAGAAGCTGGGCCTGACCCCGGCGAACATCAACGGTGCGGGCCAGATCGTCGCCGCCGGCACGCTGGAGCAGGTGGCCGCGCTGGCCGAGGACAAGCCCGAGGGCGTGCGCAAGGTCGTCCCGCTGAAGGTCGCCGGTGCCTTCCACACGCACCACATGGCCCCGGCCGTGGAGACCCTGGCCAAGGCCGCCGCGGAGCTCGCGCCCGCCGACCCGAAGGTCCGTTACGTCTCCAACAAGGACGGCCGGACCGTCGCGACCGGCGCCGAGGTGCTGGAGCGGCTGGTCGGCCAGGTCGCCAACCCGGTGCGCTGGGACCTGTGCATGGAGACCTTCAAGGAGCTCGGCGTCACCGCGCTCATCGAGGTGTGCCCGGGCGGCACGCTGACCGGCCTGGCCAAGCGGGCCCTGCCGGGCGTGGCGACGCTGGCCCTGAAGACCCCCGACGACCTCGACGCGGCTCGCGAGCTCATCGCCGAGCACGCCTGAGAAGGAGCTCGAGAGCATGTCGAAGATCAAGCCCAGCAAGGGCGCCCCGTACGCGCGCATCCTCGGTGTCGGCGGCTACCGGCCGACCCGGGTGGTGCCGAACGAGGTGATCCTCGAGAAGATCGACTCCTCCGACGAGTGGATCCGCTCGCGCTCCGGCATCGAGACGCGGCACTGGGCGGGCCCCGAGGAGACCGTGGCCGCGATGGCGATCGAGGCTTCCGGGAAGGCGATCGCGGACGCCGGTATCGACGCCGAGCAGATCGGCGCGGTGGTCGTGTCGACCGTCTCGCACTTCAGCCAGACCCCGGCCGTCGCCACCGAGATCGCGGACAAGCTCGGCACCGCCAAGGCGGCCGCCTTCGACATCTCGGCAGGCTGCGCGGGCTTCGGCTACGGCCTGACGCTCGCCAAGGGCATCGTGGTGGAAGGTTCCGCCGAGTACGTGCTCGTCATCGGTGTGGAGCGGCTGAGCGACCTCACCGACCTGGAGGACCGGGCGACCGCGTTCCTGTTCGGTGACGGCGCCGGCGCGGTCGTGATCGGCCCCTCGCAGGAGCCGGCGATCGGCCCGACCGTGTGGGGCTCCGAGGGCGACAAGGCCGAGACGATCAAGCAGACCGTCCCGTGGGACCGGTTCCGGCTCGGTGACCTGTCCGAACTGCCCCTCGACACCGAGGGCAACATCAAGTTCCCTGCGATCACGCAGGAGGGCCAGGCGGTGTTCCGCTGGGCCGTGTTCGAGATGGCGAAGGTCGCCCAGCAGGCGCTGGACGCGGCCGGAATCACCCCGGACGACCTGGATGTCTTCATCCCGCACCAGGCCAACGTGCGGATCATCGACTCGATGGTGAAGACGCTGAAACTGCCGGAGCACGTCACGGTCGCCCGTGACATCCGCACCACCGGCAACACCTCGGCCGCCTCGATTCCGCTCGCGATGGAGCGGCTCCTGGCGACCGGGGAGGCGAAGAGCGGCGACACCGCGCTCGTCATCGGATTCGGGGCGGGTCTCGTCTACGCCGCCACGGTCGTTACCCTCCCCTAGGCACTCCGTGCCGGATCGTGTGGTCCGGGACGGATCGAAATGCCCTAACCATCTGGATATCGAAGAAGGAGCGCCTGACATGGCCGCCACTGAGAAAGAGATCGTCGAGGGTCTCGCCGAGATCGTGAACGAGATCGCCGGCATCCCGGTCGAGGACGTTGAGCTGGACAAGTCCTTCACCGACGACCTGGACGTCGACTCCCTGTCCATGGTCGAGGTCGTCGTGGCCGCCGAGGAGCGCTTCGACGTCAAGATCCCGGACGAGGATGTCAAGAACCTGAAGACGGTCGGCGACGCGACGAAGTACATCCTCGACCACCAGGCCTGAGCCACCTCGTAGGCCGTAAGGCCGTCAGGCTGCAAGGCCCCGCCACCCGGCGGTGGCGCCGTAGAATCCCGCATCCGTTGGAGAAAGAATTCCCGTGAGCCCGACCAATCGCACCGTGGTCGTCACCGGTATCGGCGCAACCACACCGCTGGGTGGCGACGTAGCTTCGTTCTGGGAGGCTCTGCTCGCCGGCAAGTCCGGCGTCAGCCCGCTGGAGCAGGACTGGGCGGCCGAACTGCCGGTCCGTATCGCCGCGCAGATCGCCGTCGAGCCGGGCGAGGTCCTCCCCCGCCCGCAGGCCCGCAAGCTGGACCGGTCCGCGCAGTTCGCGCTGATCGCCGCTCAGCAGGCCTGGCAGGACGCCGGTTTCACCGCCAGGGCCGGTGAGGACGCGTCCGTGAATCCCGACCGTCTCGGTGCGGTCATCGCCTCCGGCATCGGCGGCGTGACGACGCTCCTGGACCAGTACGACGTGCTCAAGGAGAAGGGCGTTCGCCGCGTCTCCCCGCACACCGTGCCGATGCTGATGCCCAACTCCCCCGCGGCCAACGTCGGGATCGAGCTGGGTGCCCGTGCCGGTGTGCACACCCCGGTCTCGGCCTGCGCCTCGGGCGCGGAGGCCATCGGGTACGCGGTCGAGATGATCCGCACCGGGCGTGCGGACGTGGTCGTGGCCGGTGGTACCGAGGCCGCCATCCACCCGCTGCCGATCGCCGCGTTCGGCAACATGATGGCGATGTCCAAGAACAACGACGACCCGCAGGGCGCCTCGCGTCCCTACGACACCAGCCGCGACGGCTTCGTGCTCGGCGAGGGCGCCGGTGTGATCGTCCTGGAGTCCGAGGAGCACGCGAAGGCCCGCGGTGCGCGGATCTACGTCGAGGCGGTCGGCCAGGGCATCTCCGCGGACGGCCACCACATCACGCAGCCGGAGCCGTCCGGCAACGGCATCGCGCACGCGCTCCAGAACCTGCTGGACAGCACGGACCTGAAGCCGGCCGAGATCGTGCACGTGAACGCGCACGCCACCTCCACGCCGCAGGGTGACGTCGGCGAGATCAAGGCGCTGCGCAAGGTCTTCGGCGACGACCTCGACCACATGGCGATCTCCGCGACGAAGTCGATGACCGGTCACCTGCTCGGTGGTGCCGGCGGCATCGAGACCGTCGCGTCGATCCTGGCGCTGGTGAACCGTACGGCTCCGCCGACGATCAACGTCGAGGACCTGGACCCCGAGGTCAACGCGGACGTCGTGCGCGACGAGCCGCGGGCGCTCCCCGAGGGCCGGATCGCCGCGCTGAACGACTCGTTCGGCTTCGGCGGGCACAACGTGGTTCTGGCGTTCAGGACCATCTGAGACCGCACGTGAAGGGCCCCCACCGGACGGTGGGGGCCCTTCACGCATGTCCGGGGACTCAGACCACCTGGTGCAGCCAGCGCACCGGGGCGCCCTCTCCGGCGTAGCGGAACGGTTCCAGTTCGTCGTCCCACGGCTTGCCGAGGAGCTTGGACAGCTCGGCCTCCAGGTCGGTCTCCCCCTTCTGGCTGCGCAGCAGGGCCGCGCGGAGCCGGTCCTCGGGGATCAGGATGTCGCCGTGGAGGCCGGTGACGGCGTGGAAGATGCCGAGGTCGGGGGTGCAGCTGTAGCGCTCGCCCTCGGCGGTCGGGCAGGGTTCGGCGGTGACCTCGAAGCGCAGCAGGTGCCAGCCGCGCAGGGCGGAGGCGAGCTTGGAGGCGGTGCCGGCCTGGCCCTGCCAGGAGAACTCCGAGCGCCAGGTGCCGGGGGCCGCGGGCTGCCGGATCCAGTCGAGGTTGACGCGCGTGCCGAGCACCCCGGCGATGGCCCACTCGACGTGCGGGCACAGCGCGCGCGGCGCGGAGTGCACGTACAGAACTCCACGTGTCGTCACCGGAACCTCCGGGCAGAGCGGGACATCTTGCGGACTGGCTGGGCGGCAGTGGCGCGACGGCCGCGTTGATGGCGAGGCTACCCTGCGGCGGGGCAAGGAGTGTGACGTACCGTCGGTCCCGGTGTCAGGAAAACGCCGCCATTCACCCAGGGGGACGCTTGTACGGGGGTGCGCCGTTCCCGGGTGGACGGCCGGGAACCCTCGGACGTTGTCATGGGAGGGAGTGCAGGACCGTCGAGCGAGGGGAACAGCAGGGAATGCGGAAGCGAAGCCACCGGGTGCGGGCCGCTCTCGCCGTCGTGGCGGCCGTGCTGCTGGGGGCCGCCGGATGTGACGGCGGCCGCGGGAGTCCGGCCGAGCCGGAGGGCACGAAGGCGCGCACGGCCCGGCCTCCGGTGTGGGACCGCAGCCCGGACTCGATCGCCGCGGTGGGCGACTCCATCACGCGCGGCTTCGACGCCTGCACGGTGCTGTCGGACTGCCCCGAGGTGTCGTGGGCGACGGGCAGCGACGCCGGGGTGGACAGCTTGGCGGTGCGGCTGCTCGGGGTGCCGGGGGCGGCGGAGCGCAGCTGGAACTACGCGGTGACCGGCGCCCGGATGGCCGATCTGCCGGAGCAGATGGCGCAGGCGGCCGCCCGCGGCCCGGAGTTGGTGACGGTGATGGTGGGGGCGAACGACGCCTGCCGGTCCTCGGCGTCGGCGATGACCTCGGTGGCGGACTTCCGCGCGGACTTCGAGGAGGCGATGAGCACGCTGCGCTCGGCGCTGCCGAAGACGCAGGTGTACGTGGCGAGCGTGCCGAATCTGAAGCGGCTGTGGTCGGAGGGCCGGGCGAATCCGCTGGGCAAGCAGGTGTGGAAGCTCGGCATCTGCCCGTCGATGCTGGGTGGCGCGGACGATCTGACCGGCGCGGCGACGCTGCGCCGGGAGACCGTGCAGCAGCGGGTGGTGGCGTACAACAAGGTGCTGAAGGAGGTCTGCGCCCAGGACCGCCGCTGCCGCTTCGACGGCAACGCGGTGTACGACTACCGCTTCGGCACGGACCAGCTCAGTCACTGGGACTGGTTCCATCCCAGCAAGGACGGCCAGGCCCGGCTGGCGGAGATCGCGTACCGCACGATCACGGCGAGTCGTCCGTGACCTAGGGTTTCCCACATGGACGAACTGTTCGGCACACTTTCCGACGGCACTGCGGTGCACCGGTGGACGCTGGAGCGCGCCGGGGTGCGGGTGCGGGTGCTGTCGTACGGCGGGATCGTGCAGTCGGTCGAGGTTCCGGACGCGGCCGGGCGGACGGCTGACGTGGTGCTGGGGTTCCCCGATCTCAAGGGCTATCTGGAGCATCCGGAGCCGTATCTGGGTGCCGTCATCGGCCGGTACGCGAACCGGATCGCGGGCGGCCGGTTCTCTTTGGACGGCCGGACGTACCCGCTGGCACGCAACAACGGCCCCAATTCGCTGCACGGCGGCGAGCGCGGGTTCGACCGGCGGGTGTGGGACGTGACGCCGGTGGCGCACGGGGTGCGGCTGAGCCGGGTGAGCCCGCACGGCGAGGAGGGGTTCCCGGGCCGGCTGGCGGTGACGGTGACGTACACGCTGGCGGCCTCGGGTGCGCTGCGGATCGCCTACGAGGCGGTCACCGACGCGCCGACGATCGTGAACCTGACCAACCACACGTACTGGAACCTGAGCGGTTCCGGCGACGCGGGCGGGCATGAACTGCGGCTGGCCGCGTCCCGCTACACGCCGGTGGACGCGGACCTGATCCCGACGGGGGCGCCGGAGGACGTGTCGGGTTCGCGTTTCGACTTCCGTACGGCCCGGAAGACGGGCTCCGGTCACGACCACAACTTCGTGCTGGACAAGGGGGTGACCGAGACGGCCGAGGAGGTGGCCGAGCTGTACGACCCCGCGTCCGGGCGGACCCTGACGGTGGCGACGACCGAGCCCGGCCTCCAGCTCTACACCGCCGACCACCTGTCCGGGCCGTTCCTGCCCGGCGCCGGGACCGCCCTGGAGACACAGCACTTCCCGGACTCCCCCAACCGGCCGGAGTTCCCGAGCACCGTGCTGCGGCCCGGCGAGGTCTTCCGGTCCGAGACGGTGTACGGCTTCGGTGCGCGGGGCCGGTGACGGCAGCGGTGTGAAGCCCCGGCCCAGGGGTCAGGTCCCGGACCGGGGCTGCTGGTGGGGACGCGCCCCCCGCGCCGGGGGACTTGTCCCGGATCAGACGTTAATCGGCGCGGTCAGCCTGCGGTCCGCGATCGAGCGTCCGGCGGCGATCTCGTACGAACCCTTCACAAAGCCCCACGCCTTCGCCGTCTCGTCCCACACCTCGAAGGCGCGGCGCGGGAGTTCGACGGTGACCTCGGCGCTCTCGCCGGGCCCGGCCTCGACGGAGGCGAAGCCGGCGAGCCGGCGCGCCGGGCGCTCGGGGCCGGGTCCGGCCGGGGAGACGTAGATCTGGACGACCTCCCGGCCGGCCCGCTCGCCTGTGTTGCGGACGCGGACGCGGACCGTGGTGCCGGAGGCGGTGCCGGCGTCGTCGACGTCCAGGGACTCGTAGGCCCAGTCGGTGTAGCCGAGGCCGTGGCCGAAGGGGTACGACGGGGTGCGGCCGGCCCGCTCCCAGGCGCGGTAGCCGATGAACACGCCCTCGCTGTACGGCAGCTCGCCGTCGGCCGGGACGACCTGGGTGACCGGGGCGTCGGCGAGGGAGCCCCAGGTGGTGGGGAGCCGGCCGCCGGGCTCGTGGGCGCCGGTGAGGACGTCGGCGAGGGCGGCGCCGCCCTCCTGGCCGGGGAACCAGCCGAGCAGGACGGCGGCGACCTCGTCCCGCCAGGGCAGTTCCACCGGGGATCCGGAGTTGACGACCACGACGGTGTTCGGGTTGGCGGCGGCGACCGCGCGGACCAGGTCGTCCTGACGGCCGGGGAGCCGGAGGTCCGTACGGTCGAAGCCCTCGGACTCCACGCGGTCGGTGGTGGCGACCATGACGACCGCCGTGTCGGCGCTGCGGGCGGCCTCGACGGCCTCGGCGATCAGCTCGTCGGGGTCGCGCTGCGGTCCGGAGTGGGCGAGGGCGAAGGTGACCACCTTCATCGGGAGGTCCTCGGGGAGCCGGACGACGTGGGTGAGGGAGACGTCGACCGGTTCGCCGGCGGTGAGTTCGGCCTGGGCGCGGGGAACGGGGGCGGCGAAGAGCGCCTCGAAGGGGTCCTCCTTGGCGGGGCGCTGGACGTCGTCGTAGTACGTCGTGCCGCCGATGGTGAGTGTGAAGGCGCCCGTGCCCTTGACGCCGAAGGTGTGCGGGCCGGACTCGCGGGGGGTGAAGGTGCCGGTCAGTTCGACGGTGTGCAGGGTGTCGTACGTCACACCCTCGGGGAGGTCGGAGCCCATCCACTGGATGAGGCCGCCCGGGGCGGAGCGGGTGCCGATGATCTCGCCGTCGGCGTTCCGGCAGACCGCGCGCAGAGTGAAGCCCGGGTCGGCGACGGCCAGTTCGGTGGCCGGGTCGGCGCCGACGGCGTAGCCGAGGGTGCCGTCGGGGAGGGCGGCGGTGAGGCCGTCGAGCGGGGAGACGATCCGGGCCGGGAAGACGGTGGCGGAGCCGCCGCCGAGGATGCGGGCGTCGCGGGCGGCGGCGCCGATCAGGGCCAGCGTGCCCGGCTTCAGCGGGAGCGCGCCGCGTTCGTTGCGGACGAGGACGAAGGAGCGGCGGGCGATCTCGCGGGCCAGGGCCGCTCCGTCGACCGGCGCGGGCGGCTCGGCGACCACCGGTTCGGCGCCCTCCAGGACCCCGACGCGGGCGGCGAGGAGCAGCACCCGGCGGACGGCCGCGTCGACCGTGGCCTCGTCGACCCTGCCGTCCCGTACGGCCTGGGCGAGGGCCGGGCCGTACACGGTCCGGGGGCCGGGCATGGCGACATCGAGGCCGCCGCGGATGGCGCCCACCGTGTCCCGGGCGGCCATCCAGTCGGAGACGTTGAAGCCGTCGAATCCCCATTCGCCGCGCAGGACTTCGTTGACCAGGTGGTGGTGCTCGGTCATGGTCGTGCCGTTGACCGTGTTGTAGGCGGTCATGATGCCCCAGGGGCGGGCGTTCCTCACGATCGCCTCGAAGGGGGCCAGGTACAGCTCGCGCAGGGCGCGTTCGGAGACCAGGTTGTTCACCGTGAAGCGGTCGGTCTCGGCGTCGTTGGCGACGAAGTGCTTGACGGTGGTGCCGACTCCGCCGGACTGGACGCCACGGACGTAACCGGTGCCGATCTCGCCGGTCAGGTGGGGGTCCTCGCTGTAGCACTCGAAGTGGCGGCCGCCGAGCGGGGAGCGGTGCAGGTTGACCGTGGGGGCGAGCAGGACGTGGACGCCCTTGCGGCGGGCCTCCTGGGCGAGCAGCACGCCTGCGCGGCGGGCGAGTTCCGGGTCCCAGGCGGCGGCGAGCGCGGTCGGCGAGGGCAGGGCCACGGAGGGGTCGTCGGCGGTCCAGCGCACGCCCCGGACACCGATGGGGCCGTCGGACATGACCAGCGATCCGAGGCCGATCTCCGGCAGGGCCGGCAGGGTCCACATGTCCTGGCCGGCCAGCAGCCGGGCCTTGGCGTCGAGGTCGAGTGCGGCGAGGGCCGCCTCCACGACCGCCTCGCGGGCCTTCTCGGCCGGGGTGCGCAGGGATCCCGCCATCGCGGTTCCTCCTCGTCGAGTCCGTGCAGGGGCCTCCATCGTGCCTCCGCCACCTGTAGAGTGGTAGGTTTCGTTATATGGCCGTTATATATCGCGGTGGGTGATGCCGTACGGTGACGTCATGAACGCGAGGGTCAGGAGCGAGGAGCGGCGCGCGGAGATCGTCGGGGCCGCCCTGGAGGTGATCGCCGAGCGCGGTTACCGGGGGGCGAGCCTGGCCGCGGTGGCCGAGCGGGTCGGACTGACCCAGCAGGGTCTGCTGCACCACTTCCCCACCAAGGACGCCCTGCTGGTGGCCGTGCTCCAGGAGCGGGACCGATGGGACGCGGTACCGGACACACAGTGGCGGATGGACCTGCTGGCCTCGCTGGTCGAGTACAACACCATGCGCCCGGCGATCATCCAGACCTTCTCCGCGCTGCTCGGCGAGAGCGTGACCGAGGGCCATCCGGCACGCGCCTACTTCACCGAGCGGTACGCCCGGGTCCGGGAGTCCATGACCGCGGTCCTGCGCGCCGAGTACGGCGACCTGCTGCCCAGCGGCCTCACCCCGGAGCGCACCGCCCCGCTGCTCGTCGCCGTGATGGACGGCCTCCAGTACCAGTGGCTGCTGGACCCCGAGTCGGTCGACATGCCGGGGGCGTTCCGGGACTTCCTGCGGCTGCTGGGGGAGCCGGTGGGCTGACGAGGCTGCGGCCGGGGGCGCTTGCCCGTGTGGCCGGACAGCGCCCCGCACGGGCGCGGGGAACGGCGCGATCGGCCCCCACCGGCCCGCAGCCGAGTACGGTGGGCCGAAGTCGCGGCGCCTACTGGAAGGACCTCAACTCCCTTGAGCTCTCCACGACTTCGTCTCGCCGTCCTCGGACTGGCCCTGCTCGCCGGCCTGTCCGCTCCCCCGGCCGCAGCCACCGCCGCCCCGGCCGCCGCCCCCTCCCCCACCGTCGAGGAACAGCGGCTGGCGGGTGCCGTACCGCAGGAGATCCTCCGGCGGTCCGGATTCGACGATGCGGCACCGGAGTTCGCCCGGGCGCTGGCGCACGCGCGCTCCTACGCGCAGGCCCGCCGCATCGTCGTACGGGAGGGCTCCGCGCTGTGGCGGCGGGCCGTGGACCGGGCGCAGGGGCGGGGACCGGGGGGCGGTGACCTCCCGCGGGACGACGACCGGCCGCTGTACTGGGCGCGGCTGGGCCTGACCCGGGAAGTGCGCACCTGGCAGCCGGAGTTCGGGCTCGCGGATGCGCAACGGTCCGCCCTGCTGGACCGGTTGGAGCGGACCTCGCGCGGGCAGACGGACATCCGCTACCCGGCGAAGGGGCCACTGCGGCGGGTGCTGCTCACCGGTTTCGACCCCTTCACCCTCGACCGCGACATCCGCATCTCCAATCCGTCCGGGGCGACCGCGCTCGCGCTGGACGGCACGGTCGTCGAGACGGCGCAGGGGCCGGCGCGCATCGAGACCGCCCTGTTCCCGGTGCGCTGGCAGGACTTCGCCGAGGGCACGGTGGAGCGGACGCTGCGGCCGTATCTGCCGCGGGTCGACCTGTTCACGACCGTGAGCCAGGGCCGCGTCGGCCGGTTCGACATCGAGCGCACCAACGGCGCCTGGCGCGGCGGCTTCCCGGACAACGACAAGGTCTCGCGGACGGAGACCGTTCCGGTCGCCGACCCGGCCTCGCAGCCGCAATGGACGGGCACCACCCTCCCGTACACCGCCATCGCGGCCGCGCACACCGGCCGGTTCCCGGTGTACGACCACACAGAGGTCACCGAGATCCCGGCGGGAGGGACCGACCCCGTCGTACGGCCGGACGGACCGACCCCCGGCTCCACCGCCCGCGCCGGGGCCGGCGGCGACTACCTCTCCAACGAGATCGCCTACCGGGCCACCCTGCTGCGCGACCGGCTCGGGCTGCGCGACACCCTGCCCGGCGGCCATCTGCACACGCCGGTGCTTCGGTTCGGCGCCGGTAACACCGACCCGGCGACCGGCACGGTCAGCGACCCGGAGTTCGTCCGCAACCGGCTGGACATCATCGCCCAGGTGCGCGCCGTCGTGGCGGTGGCCGTGGCGGCCACGGTCAGGACGTGACCTCCTGGCCGTCCGCACTCCGCTCGTCCGCGCTCCGCTCGTCCGCGCTCTCCTCGCCCAGCAGGTCACGGACGAGGAGCGTGGCACCCGCGACCGCGCCCGGCATCAGGAACACCGCGACGAACGGCACCAGGAAGGCCACGCCCAGCGGGGTGCCGAAGCCCCAGACCAGGGTCTTGCGAGAGCGCAGCAGGGTGAGCCGGGCGCGCAGGTCGACGCCCCGGCGCTGGAGGGCCACCGCGGCGAGTTCCTCGGTGAGGAAGAAGCCGGTGACGAAGAAGCCGATCACGGGGACGACGGTCTGCCCGACGAACGGCAGGAAGCCGAGGGCGAAGAGCAGCAGGCCCCACAGCCCGGCCCGGACCAGGATGCGCAGGCTGTCCCGGGCCGAGATCCACAGCTCGCGCCAGAGCGGGAGGTCGGACCGGGGGGCGGCGCCGTCGGGTGAGACGTCGGCGTCGACCTTCTCCGACAGGTTCTCGTAGAAGGGCTGGCCGACGAGCAGGGTGACGGCCGTGAAGGTCAGCACGGCCAGCAGCAGGCCGAGGGCGAAGAGGACGGCCGTCAGGAAGCCGCGGAACAGGCCCTGCCAGGGGCTCGACCAGTCGTCCGCGAACGGGGTCGCCCAGCCGACCGCGTCCTCGCCCCACACGGCGAGCGCGACCAGCGCGGCGGCGTACACCACCAGTGTGATCAGCCCGGGCAGCAGCCCGAACCCGTACTGGCGGCCGTGCCGGGCCACCCACCGCTGCCCCTTCAGCAGATAACCGAAACCCACCCCAAGATCGCGCATGCCGGAGACTCTACTGGCTCCGCACGGGCGTGCGGGATGCTCAGTCGTCCAGCATCCGGCGGAGCAGGTCCCGCAGCGAGCGGCGCTCGTCCGCGGAGAGGCCGGCGAGCGGCTCGCGGGCGAAGTGGAGGCCCTCGCGCAGGTCCCGGGCCACCCGGCGGCCCTCGTCGGTGGCGGCGGCCACCTTCACCCGGCGGTCGGCCGGGTCGGGGCGGCGCTCCACCAGTCCGCGGGACTCCAGGCGGTCCACGATCCCGGTCACGTTCGACGGCTCGCACTTCAGCTTCTGCGCCAGCTTGCGCATCGGCAGCGGCTCCAGCGAGAGCAGGCTGAGGAGCCGGGCCTGCGCGCCGGTCAGCGTGTGCTCGCCCGCCGCCTTCTCGTAGTCCGCGTAGTAGCGGGACACGACGTCACCGATCAGCTCGACGACCTCCATGGTCAGGGCGTCGGGACGGTGGGTCTTCGATGGGGTGGACATGCCCACCAGGATACCCGGTTACTTGACATCCTGAAATATTCAGGCGCATGGTTGTTTCAGGAACTGAAGTAATAGAAAGGCTCCCGTCATGATCAACCGCGAGTGGCATCTGCTCAGCCGTCCCGTCGGCTGGCCGAAGCCCGAGGACTTCGCCCTCGTCGAGGCGCCGGTCCCGACCCCGGGCGAGGGCCAGGTGCTGGTGCGGAACAAGTACCTCTCCGTCGATCCCTACATGCGCGGCCGGATGAGCGCGGCGAAGTCGTACGTCGCCCCCTTCGAGCTGGGCAAGGTCATGCAGGGCGGCGCGGTCGGCGAGGTGATCGAGTCCCACGCCGAGGGCATCGCCGTCGGCGACCACGTGCTGCACTTCTTCGGCTGGCGCGAGTACGCGGTCGTGGACGCGAAGAACGCCGTCAAGGTCGGCCCGACGGCCGTCCCGGCCGTCACCGTCGACCCGCAGACAGTGCCGCTGTCGACGTACCTGGGCGTCCTCGGCATGACCGGCCTGACCGCCTACGCCGGCCTGCTGCGCACCGCCTCCTTCAAGGAGGGCGACGTCGTCTTCGTCTCCGGCGCGGCCGGCGCCGTCGGCAGCCAGGTCGGCCAGATCGCCAAACTCAAGGGCGCCTCGCGGGTCATCGGCTCGGCCGGGTCCGACGAGAAGGTCAAGCTGCTGGTCGAGGAGTACGGCTTCGACGCCGCGTTCAACTACAAGAACGGCCCGGTCGCCGAGCAGCTGCGGCAGGCGGCGCCCGACGGGATCGACGTCTACTTCGACAACGTCGGCGGAGACCACCTGGAGGCCGCCATCGGCTCCCTGAACCAGGGCGGCCGGATCGCGGTCTGCGGCATGATCTCGGTCTACAACGACACCGAGCCCGCGCCCGGCCCGAAGAACCTGGCCCGGCTGATCCAGACCCGCGGCCGGATCGAGGGCTTCCTGGTCGGCGACCACTACGACCTCCAGCCCCAGTTCGTCCAGGAGGTCGGCCCGTGGGTCGCCTCGGGCGCGCTGAAGTACCGCGAGACCGTGGTCGAGGGCATCGAGAACACCGTGGAGGCGTTCCTCGGGGTCCTGCGCGGCGACAACATCGGGAAGATGGTCGTCAAGCTCTGACGGTTCTCCGCCGGCCTTTCCCGCTGATTTCGGCATGCGGTAACTTCTTTCCAAATCCGTCGTCGATCGTGGGCGCGAGTCGCGGCGGACCGAGGAGGAAGACAACCGCATGCCCATCACGCAGTCCGACGTCCTGTACACCGCCGTCGCCACCGCCGAGAACGGCCGCGACGGCCGGGTCGCCACCGACGACGGCACGCTCGACGTCGTCGTGAACCCGCCCAAGGAGATGGGCGGCAGCGGCGCCGGCACCAACCCGGAGCAGCTGTTCGCCGCGGGGTACAGCGCCTGCTTCCAGGGGGCGCTCGGTGTCGTCGCCCGGCAGGAGGGTGCCGACGTCTCCGGTTCGACCGTGACCGCGAAGGTCGGGATCGGGAAGAACGAGGACGGGTTCGGGATCATCGTGGAGATCTCGGCGAACATCCCGAACGCCGACGCGGCGACGGCGCGCACCCTGGTCGAGAAGGCTCACCAGGTGTGCCCCTACTCGAAGGCGACTCGCGGGAACATCACCGTGACGCTGGTCTGACCTTCGTCGTTCCATACAGCGGCAGCCGCACCCTTGGACGTGGGGTGCGGCTGCGTCACGGCGTCGCCGACGCCGCCTGCTGGATCGTGACCGCCAGTCGGTCGTTCTCCGGTGCCGCTCCCCCCGGAAAGGCGAACCTGCGCCGCGTGTAGGCGTAGGCGAGACCCGCGTGGGGGTCGGCGAAAGCCTGGACGCCGTTCGCGCCGGCGTGGCCGATCGTTCCGGCGCCCAGGAAGGGGTGCCGGGCGTCGGCGGTCGCCTGGAAGCCGAGGCCGAAGGCTTTGTGGGCGCGGGCCACCAGGTCGTAGCCGACGGAGTGGATCTGGCCGAACTCCGCCAGCGTGTCCTCCTTCAGCAGCGGGGTCCTGCCGTCCACCTCGCTGATCATCGCCGCGTACATGCCCGCGAGACCGCGTGCCGAGCCGACCCCGCCCACCGAGGCGGGCCCCTTGGCGCGGATCAGCCGCTCGTTCGGCAGGCTCTCCAGGTCGGTGGGGTCCGTGCCGTGCCGGTTGTACGCGATCGCCTCGAGGGTGTGCGGGCCGGTCGGCACGGCGTCCCGCTGGGCCTGCTGGGCGGGGGTCGGCAGCATCGGCTGGACCGTGCGGAAACGGGGCTCGTGCGCGGCCGGCAGGCCCAGGTGCAGGTCGAGGCCGTGGGGGGCGCGGACCCGCTCCTCGTACACCTCCTGGAGCGTACGGCCGGTCGCCCGGCGGACGACCTCGCCGGTCAGCGCGCCGATCACCAGCGCGTGATAGCCGAAGGCCGTGCCCGGCCGCCAGAACGGCCGCTGGTCGGCGAGACGTTCGGCGATCACCCGGTCGTCGGCCAGCTCGGCGAGGCCGAACCCGGTGCCGGCGCCGATCAGCCCCGCCCGGTGCGCGAGCAGATCGCGCAGGGTCAGCGCGCCCTTGCCCTCGGCGGCGAACTCCGGCCAGTAATAGGTGACTTTGCGGTCCAGCTCCAGCGTGCCGTCCTGCACGAGCAGCGCCACGACCAGGTGGGCCGCGCCCTTCGTGGCCGAGTACACGGCGTACAGCGCGTCGCCCGTCACCCCCTCGCCCGCCCACAGGTCCACGACCCGGCGCCCGTGGACGTACGCGCACAACTGGCCTTCGTAGTCGTCCCGTTCCCCGGCGACGAAGGCGGCGAACTCCTCGCGCACGGTCTCGAAGCCCTCGGCGACCGTGCCCTGGACGGTGATCTCCTGCGTCATCCGCTCTCCTCGACTGAGTCGCTGCTCCCGCTGGGCGGAACACCCCTTCCGGCATCGGGCATTCCCGAGACCGGTACGGCGAGACGCGCCTGTCCGACTCAACCCCCGTGCGGGCCGGCGGGTGTCGTGGATAGCCCGGATGGCCGGTGGCACGGGTGGCGCGGGGTGCACCGGGGCGTGCTTCAGGTGCACCACCACAGGACCCGGTCGCACGTCTTCGTGGGTGACGGCTGGGGGGTGGGGTCGGCGGTCGTCGGGGTCGCGGTCGGGGTGGCGGCGGGGGGTGTGGTGGCCGGGGCTGCGGGGGGTGCGGTGGCCGTACCGGAACCCGCCGTGGCCGACTGCTCCGCCTCGTCGGTGTCCTGGGCGGAGGGGGAAGCGGAGTCCTTGTCCCGCGGGGACTCGGAGGCGGACGCGGAGGCCGAGGCGCCGGGGGACGCCGAGTGGCCGGCGCCCGGCGTGGCGCCGGCGGCGTCGAGCGGGCCGGCGGTGCGGTCGGGGGCGGGGGAGGCCGCGCCACCGTCCACCGAGGTGTCCCCGGCCGGCTCCGGGGTGTCGCTGGAGAAGGGCGAGAAGGGCGCGTCCGTGCCGAGTTCGGCGAGGCTGAGTCCGCCGGCCGCGAGGACGAAGCCGGCCGCGACCAGCACGGTACGGCGCCGGCGGCGCCGGTGCACGGCGGCCTTGCGGTCACGCCGGCTCCCGGCGGCACGGGCACCGGCACGCCGGCCGGCCGGGGCGACGTCCCCGGCGGCCTCGTCGGCGGCCTCCTCGGGCGCGTCCCGGTCCTCCTCGCCGGGCTCGCCGGGCGCGTCGGGCTCGTCCGGCTCGTCGGGTGCGCCGCGGCCGTCGTACGCCTCCTGGTGCGACTCCTCGTAGGCCTCCTGGTACGGCTCCTCGTACGCCTCCCGGTACGGCTCGTCGTACGGCTCCTGGTACGCCCCGTCGTACGAGGAGCCGTAGGGCTGCTCGGGTGACTGCGCCGGGGACTGCTCGTACGCGTGCTCCCCGTATGCCGTCGGCGCCTGCGCGTACCCGTGCGTGTGCGCGGCGGGCACGGCGGCGGCGACGGCGAGCCGCTCGGCGGGAGTTCCGCACCCCGGACAGGCCAGGGCGCCGTTGAGGTGCCGTTGGCACGGGAGGCAGTAGTCCATGACGCGGGAAGACTAGAGTCCGCGCGGGACCCGGTTCCAGGCGCGGCTGTGAAGGTTTCGTGCGAGGTCGAAAGAGTTCTCGAAAGCCTTGCCGAAACCGTTACCTGTTCGACCCATTGACACCTCTGCCGGACCGTCCTTACTGTCACGCCAGCATTTCGAACGTGTGACGAAATCTCGAACAGCTGAGGGGCAACTGCCGTGCGCATCACCGGAATCAGCACGCACGTGGTCGGCACGCCGTGGCGCAACCTGACCTACGTCCAGGTGCACACCGACGAGGGGATCACGGGAGTCGGCGAGACCCGTATGCTCGGGCACACCGACGCGCTGATCGGCTATCTGCGAGAGGCCGAGGCCAACCACATTCTCGGATCGGACCCGTTCGCCGTGGAGGACCTGGCCCGCCGTATGAAGTACGGCGACTACGGCCGCGCCGGCGAGATCGTCATGTCCGGCATCGCGGTGGTCGAGATGGCGTGCTGGGACATCAAGGGCAAGGCGCTGGGCGTGCCCGTGTGGCAGCTGCTCGGCGGCAAGGTCACCGACAAGGTGAAGGCGTACGCCAACGGGTGGTACACGACCGAGCGGACCCCGGAGGCGTACCACAAGGCCGCGCAGGGGGTCATGGAGCGCGGTTACAAGGCGCTGAAGATCGACCCGTTCGGCACCGGGCACTTCGAGCTGGACCACCAGGAAACCCTGTACGCCGTCTCGCTCATCGAGGCCGTGCGGGACGCCATCGGCCCCGAGGCCGAGCTGATGCTGGAGATGCACGGCCGCTTCTCCCCCGCCACCGCCGTCCGGCTGGCCAAGGAGATGGCGCCCTTCAAGCCGGCCTGGCTGGAGGAGCCGGTGCCGCCGGAGAACCTCAAGGCGCTGGAGAAGGTCGCCGCCAAGGTGGACATCCCGGTCGCCACCGGTGAGCGCATCCACGACCGGATCGAGTTCCGCGAGCTCTTCGACAGCCAGGCCGTGGACATCATCCAGCCCGACGTCGGCCACATCGGCGGCATCTGGGAGACCCGGAAGCTCGCCGCCACCGCCGAGACCCACTACATGCTGGTCGCCCCGCACAACGTGGGCGGGTCCGTGCTCACCGCCGCCTCCCTCCAGGTCGGCTTCACCTCCCCGAACTTCAAGATCCTGGAGCACTTCAACGACTTCGCGGACGCGGAGATCAAGAAGGTCGTGAAGGGGGCGCCGCAGGTCGTCGACGGGTACTTCCACCTCTCCGACGCGCCCGGTCTCGGGGTCGAGCTGGACGTCGACGCGGCCGCCGAGTTCCCGCAGCAGCAGGCCCGGTTCGACCTGTGGGCCGAGGGCTGGGAGCAGCGCAAGCCGAAGGGCACGAAGTGAGTTCCCAGGTCCTGATCGAGGCGCCGGGCAGTCACCGGGTGGAGGACCACACGCCCCGGGACCCCGGTCCCGGCGAGGCGCTGGTCGCCGTGCACGCGGTGGGCATCTGCGGCAGCGACCGCGAGGTGTACCAGGGCAACCGGCCCGAGGGATACGTCCGTTACCCGCTCACGCCCGGCCACGAGTGGTCGGGGACCGTGCGCGCGGTGGGCGCGGGCGTCCCCGAGAGCCTCGTCGGACGCAAGGTCGTCGGGGAGGGCTTCCGCAACTGCCAGGTCTGCGACCGCTGCCACGCGGGCGAGACCACGCTGTGCACGGCCGGGTACGAGGAGACCGGGTTCACCCGGCCCGGTGCCATGGCGGCCACCCTGACCCTGCCGGCCCGGCTGCTGCACGTCCTGCCGGACGACGCCGACCTCACCGCCGCCGCCCTGCTGGAGCCGGCCGCGTGCATCGCCGCCGCCGCGCTGAAGGCGAACGCCCGGCCGGGTGAGCGGGTCGCGGTGGTCGGCACGGGCACCCTGGGCATGTTCGCCGTGCAGTTCCTGAAGGCCGTCTCGCCGGCGGAGCTGCTCGTCGTCGGCACCCGGGGCGACCGGGAGGCGCTCTCCCGGCGGTTCGGGGCGAGTGACTTCCGGCTCCGGGACCGGGAGCTGCCCACAGGCTTCGACGTGGTGATCGAGACCGCCGGGTCCGCGTCCGCCGCACGCACGGCCGCCGCACTGCTCCGGCGCGGCGGGCGCCTGGTCCTCACCGGGATCCCGGCGCCGGGCGCGGATGGGCTCGACCCGACCGATCTCGTCGTACGGCAGCTGGAGGTGCACACAGTCTTCGGGGCGCCCCCTGACGCCTGGGCGCACGCCGTGCGGGTGTTCGGCGCCGGGCTGCTGGACCCGCTGCCACTGGTCACGCACGAGCTGCCGCTGACCGAGTTCCCGCAGGCCATCGAGCTGGTCGGAGCCGGCGATCCGAAGGTGGGCAAGGTGCTGCTCCGCCCCTGACGTACGCCGGTCGGGGCGCGACCTGACGGCGCCCCGACCGGCGTACCACCAAGGCTTTTTCATACCCAGAGCCACGAACGTCGTCCGATATTTCGAACACCAGGACACTAAGGACAGCTTGTGACCGACGCTTCCGCCCCGGCAGCCCGCAGGCCCGGCGAGCAGGTGCTCGCCGCACTCGGCCTGAGCGCGCCCGCCCTCGACCCCACCGACGCGTCCGCCCACACCTTCCCGGGCGGCGGCCGCTGGCGCACCGAGATCCCCTCGTGCGAGGGTCCCGAAGCGCTGACGGTCGTCCTCAAGGAGGCCTCGCGCCTCGATGTGCCGATCCACCGGATCAGCCAGGGCAGCGGCGTGTGGATGCTCACCGACGCCGAGATCACCGAGATGGTCGAGGCCACCGCCGAACGCGACATCGAACTCTGCCTGTTCACCGGCCCGCGCGGCACCTGGGACATCGGCGGCTCGGTGCGGTCCGACTCGCGGGGGGCCGGACTGCGCGCCCGGGGCCACGACGCCGTCGCGGGCTGCGTCGAAGACGCCGTACGGGCGACCGCGCTGGGTGTCAAGTGCCTGCTGGTGGCCGACGAGGGCGTGCTGTGGACCCTGCACCGGGCCCGGCAGTCCGGGATCATCCCGGCCGACACCACGCTGAAGGTCTCGGCGCTGATCGGCCCGGTCAACCCGGCCTCGTACGCCGTCTACGAGCGGCTCGGCGCCGACTCCGTCAACGTGCCCAGTGACCTGACGCTGGACCACCTCACCGAGATCCGCCGGGTCTCCGGCGCCCCCATGGACATGTACATCGAGGCCCCCGACGACCTCGGCGGTTACATCCGGATGTACGAGGTCGCCGAGCTGATCCGGCGCGGCGCACCGCTCTATCTGAAGTTCGGCCTGTCCAAGGCTCCCGGCATCTACCCGTGGGGCACCCACCTGCGGGACGTGACCCTGGACACCGCCCGGGAGCGGGTGCGGCGCGGCCGGCTCGCCCTGGACCTGCTCGCCCGGCACGGCGCGGACGGCGACATGGCGCCGCTCGGCTCACGGCTGCCCGGGACCCTCAACCGCTTCCCCGTCGAAGCATCCGCTCCTCTCAACGACGAGAACGACAAGGACTGATCCCATGCGCAACCGCAGAGCCGCACTCGCCGCGATAGCCGCAGCCGCCTCGCTCGCCCTCACCCTCACCGCCTGTGGCCAGAACAGTGAGGGCGGCAGCAAGGCGAAGCCGGGCGACGCCAAGGGCGCCACCATCGGCATCGCCATGCCGACCAAGTCCTCCGAGCGCTGGATCTCCGACGGCAAGAACGTCGTGAAGGACCTGGAGGCCAAGGGCTACAAGACCAAGCTGGTCTACGGCGAGGACGACCCGGAGCAGCAGGTCTCGCAGATCGAGAACCTGATCACGCAGGGCGTCAAGGGCCTGATCATCGCGGCCATCGACAACAAGTCCCTGAACAGCGTGCTCCAGCAGGCCGCGGACGCGCACATCCCGGTCATCTCCTACGACCGGCTGATCCTCGGCAGCAAGAACGTCGACTACTACGCCTCGTTCGACAACGAGAAGGTCGGCAAGCTCCAGGGCCAGTACATCGTCGACAAGCTCGGGCTGGACAAGGGCAAGAAGGGCCCGTTCAACATCGAGCTGTTCGCCGGCTCCAACGACGACAACAACACCAAGTACTTCTTCGGCGGCGCCATGAGCGTCCTCCAGCCGTACATCGACAAGAAGCAGCTGGTGGTCAAGTCCGGCCAGACCGCCCTGAACAAGGTCGTCACCCTGCGCTGGGACGGCACCACCGCGCAGAAGCGCATGGAGGACATCCTCACCTCGGCCTACAAGACCGGCCGGGTCGACGCGGTCCTCTCGCCGTACGACGGCATCTCCATCGGCATCCTGTCCGCGCTGAAGTCGGACGGCTACGGCTCGGGCAGCAAGCCGCTGCCGGTGATCACCGGTCAGGACGCCGAGCTGGCCTCGGTGAAGTCGATCATCGCCGGTCAGCAGACGCAGACCGTCTACAAGGACCTCCGCAAGCTCGCCGAGGTCGCCGCCGCGATGATGGACGACTCCCTGAAGGGCAAGAAGCCGCAGGTCAACGACACCAAGACCTACGACAACGGGACCAAGGTCGTGCCCGCCTACCTGCTCCAGCCGGTGAGCGTCGACAAGAGCAACTACCAGCAGGTGCTCGTCGACGGGGGCTACTACACCGAGGCCGACCTCAAGTAACCCCGCCCCTGTTCCCAACGGATTGGAAGGCACGACCATGGCGGGACCCGTCCTGGAAATGCGCTCGATCGTCAAGACCTTTCCCGGCGTCAAGGCGCTGTCGGACGTCACCCTGACCGTCCGGCAGGGCGAGGTCCACGCCATCTGCGGGGAGAACGGCGCCGGCAAGTCCACCCTGATGAAGGTGCTCTCCGGCGTCCACCCCCACGGCAGTTACGAGGGGGACATCCTCTTCGAGGGGGAGGTCTGCCAGTTCAAGGACATCCGGGCCAGCGAGCAGCACGGCATCGTCATCATCCACCAGGAACTGGCGCTGGTGCCGCATCTGTCCATCGCGGAGAACCTCTTCCTCGGCAACGAGCACGCCACGCGCGGACTCATCAACTGGCGCGAGACCCTGCGCCACGCCACCCGACTGCTGCGCCGGGTCGGTCTGGACGAGCATCCGGAGACCCGGGTCGCCGACATCGGCGTGGGCAAGCAGCAGCTGGTGGAGATCGCCAAGGCGCTGTCGAAGGAGGTGAAGCTGCTCATCCTCGACGAGCCGACGGCGGCCCTGAACGACGAGGACAGCGGCAAGCTCCTCGATCTGATCCTGGAGCTGAAGAACCAGGGCATCACCTCGATCATCATCTCGCACAAGCTCAACGAGATCCGCAGGGTCGCCGACTCGGTGACGATCATCAGGGACGGCCGGTCCATCGAGACCCTCGATGTGAAGGCGCCGGAGACGACCGAGGAGCGGATCATCGCCGGCATGGTGGGCCGCGACCTCGACCACCGCTTCCCCGAGCGCACCCCGCACCGGCCGGAAGAGGGCGCGGCGCCGGCGCTGGAGATCCGCGGCTGGACCGTGTTCCACCCGATCGACCAGCAGCGCAAGGTCGTGGACGACGTGTCGATCCAGGTCCGCCGCGGGGAGATCGTCGGCATCGCGGGCCTGATGGGCGCGGGCCGCACCGAACTCGCGATGAGCGTCTTCGGGCGCACCTACGGCCGGTACGCGGGCGGCACGGTCCTCAAGGACGGCAGGGAGATCCGGACGAAGACCGTCCCGGAGGCGGTCGGGCACGGCATCGCCTACGTCACCGAGGACCGCAAGCACTACGGCCTCAACCTCATCGACACCATCAACCGGAACATCTCGCTGACCGCGCTGAACAAGGTCGCGCGGCGGGGCGTGGTGGACGAGCACGAGGAACGGCAGGTCTCCGAGGGCTTCCGGAAGTCCATGAACATCAAGGCGCCCACGGTCTTCGAGCCGGTGGGCAAGCTCTCGGGCGGCAACCAGCAGAAGGTCGTCCTGAGCAAGTGGATCTTCGCCGGGCCGGACGTGCTGATCCTGGACGAGCCGACCCGCGGCATCGACGTGGGTGCCAAGTACGAGATCTACACGGTCATCGACCAGCTCGCCGCCGAGGGCAAGGCGGTCGTCTTCATCTCCTCCGAGCTTCCCGAGCTGCTCGGCATGTGCGACCGCATCTACACGATGGCCGCCGGGCGGCTGACCGGCGAGGTGCCGCGCGCCGAGGCCACGCAGGAAGTGCTGATGCGCCACATGACGAAGGACAAAGAGGTAACGCGATGAGCACGGATGTGACCGCCAAGAGCCCGGCCCCCGCGCCGCCGGGCAAGAGCGGATCGGCTGCCGGCGCAGGGCTGCTCGGCCTGGTGCTGAGCGGCCTGCGCCGCAACATGCGCCAGTACGGCATGCTGATCGCGCTCGGCCTGATCGTGGTCCTCTTCGCGATCTGGACCGACGGGGACCTGCTGCTGCCGCGCAACGTCTCCAACCTGGTGCTCCAGAACAGCTACATCCTGATCCTCGCGATCGGCATGATGCTGGTGATCATCGCCGGGCACATCGATCTGTCGGTCGGCTCGCTCACGGCGTTCGTCGGCGCCTTCGCGGCCGTACTCACCGTCCAGCACGGCGTGTCCTGGCCCATCGCACTGGTGCTGTGCCTGCTGGTGGGCGCGGCGGCGGGCTCGATCCAGGGCTATCTGATCGCCTATCTCGGCATACCGTCCTTCATCGTCACCCTCGCCGGGATGCTCCTCTTCCGCGGCCTGACCGAGATCCTCCTCAAGGGCCAGACCCTCGGCCCGTTCCCGGACGGACTGCAGAAGCTCGGCAACGGCTTCCTGCCCGAGACCGGCCCGAACACCAACTACCACAACCTCACCCTGCTGCTCGGGCTCGTCCTGATCGCGGCCGTGGTGTGGCAGGAGTTCCGGGACCGCCGCCGCCAGCAGGAGTTCTCGCTGGACGTCGTGCCCACCCGGCTGTTCCTGCTGAAGCTGACCGCCCTGGTGGCGGCGATCCTCGCCCTCACCCTGCTGCTGGCCAGCTACAAGGGCGCTCCGATCGTGCTGATCATCCTCGGCGCGCTGGTCGTCGGCTACGGCTACGTCATGCGCAACGCGGTCTTCGGCCGCCACATCTACGCCATCGGCGGCAACCTGCCGGCGGCCAAGCTGTCCGGTGTGAAGGACAAGAAGGTCACCTTCTACGTCTTCCTGAACATGGGCGTGCTCGCGGCCCTGGCGGGTCTGGTGGTCGCCGCCCGGCTGAACGCGGCCTCGCCGAAGGCGGGCGTCAACTTCGAACTGGAGGCGATCGCCTCCTCGTTCATCGGCGGTGCGTCCATGAGCGGCGGTGTCGGCACCGTCCTCGGCGCCATCATCGGCGGTCTCGTCCTCGGCGTGCTGAACAACGGCATGAACCTCCTGAGCGTCGGTACCGACTGGCAGCAGGTCATCAAGGGCCTGGCCCTGCTGGTGGCTGTCGGGTTCGACGTGTGGAACAAGCGCAAGTCCGGTTCGTAAGCACCCAGACAAGGGAGCCGCACCCATGGAACTGAACAGACGCACGGTCATCGCAGGAGCCGCGGCGGCGGGCCTCGCCGCCACCACCCTCGGCGGCACGGCCCAGGCGGCCACGGGAAGGAAGCCGGTGAAGGAAGTCTTCGGCACGCTCGCCGACGGCACCAAGGTGCACCGCTGGTCGCTGGAGAACGGCGGCACCCGGCTGAAGGTGCTGTCGTACGGCGGCATCGTCCAGTCGCTGGAGATCCCGGACCGCCACGGCCGGCACGCCAACGTCTCCCTGGGCTTCGACACCATCGACGACTATGTGGCCAAGAGCCCGTACTTCGGCGCCCTGATCGGCCGCTACGGCAACCGCATCGGCAAGGGACGGTTCACGCTGGACGGCACGAGCCACCAGCTGTCCGTCAACGACGACGTGAACCATCTGCACGGCGGCACCAAGGGCTTCGACAAGCACATCTGGGACGTCGAGCCGTTCACCCGGGGCTCCGACGTCGGGCTGCACCTGCACTACACCAGCGTCGACGGCGAGATGGGTTACCCGGGCACGCTCCGGACGAAGGTGACCTACACCCTCACCCGGCACGGCGACTGGCGCATCGACTACGAGGCCACCACCGACAAGGCCACCGTCGTCAACCTCACCAACCACGTCTACTGGAACCTGGCCGGCGAGGGCAGCGGCACGATCGAGGACCACGAGCTCACGATCGCCGCCGGCCGCTACACCCCCACCGACCCGGGTCTGATCCCCACCGGCGAGCTGGCCACGGTCGCGGGCACCCCGTTCGACTTCCGGCACGCCAAGCCGATCGGCCGGGACATCCGGGCGGGCCACCCGCAGCAGGTGCAGGCCAAGGGGTACGACCACAACTGGGTCCTGGACAAGGGGATCACGGCGCGGCCCGAGCACATCGCGACCCTGCGCGACCCGCGCTCCGGCCGCACCCTGAAGATCGCCACCGACCAGCCGGGCCTCCAGTTCTACTCCGGCAACTTCCTGGACGGCACCCTGACCGGCACCGGTGGCCGCACCTACCGCCAGGGGGACGCCCTCTGCCTGGAGACCCAGCACTTCCCGGACTCGCCGAACCACGCGAACTTCCCGACGACGGTCCTCCGGCCGGGGCAGACCTACCGGACGACGACGATCCACTCGTTCGGAGCGTGAAGTCACTCACGCACTCCGTGAGTTGAACACCACGGCGGCCTCCTCCGTATCCAAGGGTGGCCCGTGCTCCCCCGCACGGGCCACCCTGAACGGAGGTCCCCTTGGCCGGCAACGTCACCTCGTTGTTCCGCGGCACCGCCGCGCACAGCCCCTCCATGGCGGCGCTGACTCGTGAGGGCGGCGACGGGGCCGGACCGGTGGACTTCTGCATCCCGTGCAACCCGTACTTCCCGACGCCGGCGATGTTCGAGGAGATGGCGGGCCGGCTGCGGGACATCATCACGTACTACCCGAGCAGCGCCGACACCATCACGAGCGAGCTGTGCGACCTGCTCCAGCTGCCGCCGCAGTGCGTGGCGATGGGCAACGGCTCCACGGAGCTGATCACCTGGATCGACCATCTGCTCGTCCGCGAGTCCCTGGCCGTCCCCGTGCCCACCTTCGGCCGCTGGACCGACCAGCCGATGGAGACCGGCAAGCGGGTCGACATGTTCCCGCTCCAGGAGGCGAACGGCTTCGCCCTGGACCTCGCGCAGTACGCCGAGTTCATCCGGTCCCGGGGCACCCGGGTCGCGGTGATCTGCAACCCGAACAATCCCGACGGCGGCTATCTGCGCCGCCAGCAGGTCGTGCAGTTCATGGACACCATGGCCGACCTGGACCTGGTGGTGATCGACGAGTCCTTCCTGGAGTTCGCCGACGCGGAGGCCGAGCCGAGCGTCGTCCAGGAGGCCATGCTCCGCCCCAACGTGATCGTCCTGCGCAGCCTCGGCAAGAACTTCGGCCTGCACGGCATACGCTTCGGCTATCTCGTCGCCAACCCGGCGCTCGCGGGCAAGGTCCGCTCGATGCTGCCGAAGTGGAACCTCAACTCCTTCGCCGAGCACGTGGTGTTCATGCTGAAGGAACACGGCCCCGAGTACGCGCAGAGCCTGACGCAGGTCCGCCGCGACCGCCTGGAGATGGCCAGCCACCTCTCCGCGCTGCCCGGCCTCACCGTCTACCCCTCCCAGGGCAACTTCCTCTTCGTGCGCCTGCCCGTCGGCGCCGAGGGCACGGTGGTGCGGGACCGGATGCTCACCGAGCACCGGATCCTGGTCCGCGAGTGCGGCAACAAGATCGGATCCTCCAGCCGCTTCCTGCGGCTCGTGGTGCGCCCCCAGGTCGACGTGCGTCGCCTGGTGTCCGGCCTGGAACAGGTGCTCTACGGGTCCAGGAGGGGAGCCGCCGTACCCGAGCTGGGTACCGGGACCAACTACAGCTCGGGTACGGCGGCCGTGGACCGGCTGGTCAGCGAGACCAACGGGGCCGGCATCCGGCTCACCGCGGCCGGTCCCGCTCCGGCCGCCGGCACCGGCATGCCGCTCCCCGCCGCCGTGACGCCGGCCGGCGGCGGGATGCCGATGCCGGCGGCAGCCCAGCCGATGCCCGCACCGGCCCCGCAGCCGGCATTCACCCCCGCCCCCGCACCGGCCCCGGCGCCGGCTCCCGTCCCCCTGCCGGCATCCGCACCCATGCCGGCACCCGCACCCGTGCCGGCACCGGCTCCCGTCCCCGTGCCGGCCGCCGCGGCGGTGCCGGCGGCTCCCACCCCCGTGCCGGCCGCCACACCCGTGCCCGTCGCCGCCCCGGTACCGGCCGCCCCCACCCCCGTACCGGCCGCCGCCCCCACCCCGCCCGGGGTCCCGGCCCGTGGCGGGCTCACCGCGGCCCAGGTCCGCGGGATGACGGCCCCGGCCCCCGCCCACGGCCTGACCCCGGCCCCCGCGACGGGCTGGCCCAACGCCCGGAGCTGGCCGAGCGCGGCGGGGACGGGCCAGGCGGCCGTCTAGGGCGGGCCGCCCGGCCCCGCAGGCCGTGCCCGCGGGGCCGTACCCCAGGCCCTGGGCGCGGGGCCGAGGCCGGGGTGCTTGACAGGTTCGCCGACGGAACGGCCCGTGCTCCGCGGTCCTGGACGGTCGGGAGGGCCGGATGGAGTCGGCCGGGCGATGGCGGGTGGGTTCGGTGTGCGAGCCGGACGGCTGGACCGCGCCGGTCGCCTGGGAGGCCCTGGTGGCGGAGCTGACGCGGTTCACGGATGCCGTCCGCGAGGGGATCGCCGCCCTCGGTGCCGATCCCGGCCTGGTGCCCGCGCTCAGTACGCCACCGGCCAGCCCGTCGACCAGCTGAGCAGGCTGACGCCGAGCTTCGGAGTGCCGCCGGCGTTGCCGTCGTAGTAGTGGTAGACGATCAGGTCGCCGTCGGTGTCGTGCACGATGGACTGCCCGCCGGGCCCGATGACGTTGCCGTGCGATTCCAGGACCGGCGTGCCGCCGTTGTTCGTCATCGCCACCCCGTTCTTGTCGTGGTACGGGCCGGTGACCGAGGTGGCGCGGCCGACCTTCACCTTGTACGTCGAGCTGGTGCCCTGGCAGCAGACGTCGTAGGAGGCGAAGAGGTAGTAGGAGCCGTTGCGCTTGACGACGTACGGCGCCTCGACCGCCTTGCTGCCGGTGGGCCGGGAGGCGAGCGAGTAGCGGGTGCGGTCGCCGGCGTACTGCTTCCCGGTCGCACCCCCTCTCCCAGGACTCCGTCTACGACGGCGGCGGCGCCTCCTCCGGCCTCCTCACCCTCACCGCCCTGGGCAGCCCCACCTCGTCCGGCTACACCGGAACCCTCACACTCGGGGTCTCCGGCTGACCCACTGCACGAGCCCGCGCCCCCCCGTCCGCGGGGAGCGCGGGCTCCGCTACGGCCCCGGACACACGGGCGGTCCGGCCGGGATCAGTGACGGCCGGCCGCCCCCGGGCAGGTCTTCCACGCCAGGTGGTAGACCGTGTTGATGTCCCCGTCCGTCGAGTCCATCGTCATGAAGCTGACCTTGCCGGGCGTCGTGCTGCCGGCGCTCACGCGCAGTTCGGTGTTGATGTTGAAGTTGCGCAGGACTCCGCAGGGCGCCCAGACCAGTTGCGCCCAGTCGGTGTCGTCGGTGGCCTGCCAGTCGTCGTTGTAGGGGCCGGTGAACGGGTGCGTCCTGGGGACGGTGTTCGAGGAGCCCTGGAAGTAGTACGACGCCTTCTGCGTGCCGGTGGCCCCCCGCTGGAGCGAGGCGAAGCCGCGGTAGTCGGCGCTGGCGACCGCGTAGGTGAACCCCTGCGGCACGTGGACCACGAGGTTGAGCTGGCAGTTCTTGCGGAAGGCCGTGGGGTCGGAGTTGCCGCCGGCCTGGGCCAGGTACGCGCTGTAGGTCACCGTGAAGGCGGTGTTGTCGGGGGACACGGCCACGGCGGCCGTGCCCGCGGGACAGCCGGAGCCGTTCACGGTCGCCACGTCGATGACGATCTTGTCCGGGGGCGGGTTGTCGAAGACGGAGGACGGGCTCTGGGCGGGTATCGCGGTGGTGACCAGAGCGGCGACAGCACCGCTCAGGAGGAGTCCACCAGCCATGGTTTCTCCCGGTTGTCGAGTGGGGGGTGCGCCTCCCGCCGCGACCGTTCACAGGTGAAGAATCTGTGTGCCACCTGTGAACCGGAGATGGAGGCGTGGGCATCGTAGGAAGCCCCGCCCCGGACCGGGAGAGTGAACTCCGGCCATTCACACCGGGCTTTTCACGGCCTCCGGACACGCCTCGCCAGGCGTGACGTCACTCGCCCCGTCCCCGGCCGGGCGAGCGCCGGCCCCCTAGGGGTTCTCCCAGGCCGCCGGTTCCGCCGCCAGGGCGCGGACCGGCTCCGGTAGCGCGTCCGCCGCGAGGTCGGCGAGGGTGACGCCCTCCAGGATCCGGCGGACGTTGGCGCGCAGGGCGATCCACAGGGGCAGCAGGGGCTGGGCCGTGCCGGTGTAGGCGAGGCCGGTCGGGCGTTCGCCGCGTACCGACACGATCGGGCCGTCGACCGCCCGGATGACGTCCGCCACGGTGACCGCGGCCGCGTCCCGGGCCAGCCGGTAGCCGCCGCCTCCGCCGCGCCGGCTTTCGACGATCCCGGCCCGGCGCAGGTCGCCGAGGATCCCTTCCAGGAACTTGTGCGGGATGGCCTGTACGGCGGCGATTTCCTCTGCCTTCACCGGGCCGTTACCCTGCCGTACGGCCAGCTCCAGTACCGCCCGTACCGCGTAATCCGCCCGCGCCGAGATCCTCATGCGCCCATTGTGGGGCGTACCTCCGTGGAGAATGGCCGCACCCGCGCCCCGTAAGATCGCCCGGGAGGATCCACCTTGGCGCTCAGCAGACGTACCTTCAGTGCCCTGGCCGGCTCGGCCTCGCTCGGCCTCGCCCTGGGCGGCAGCGGCGGCCCCGGGGCGCCCTCGGCGTACGCGGGCGCCAGCGCGCCGACCGGCCCGGCGCCGGCCCCGCCGAGCGCCGACGGCGAGCGCCACACCATCGGCTACGACCACTACTCGCTGCTCGTGGACGGGCGGCGGCTGGTCGTGTGGTCCGGCGAGATGCATCCCTTCCGGCTGCCGAGCCCGTCTCTGTGGCGGGACGTGCTCCAGAAGATGCGGGCGCACGGCTACAACGCCGTCAGCATCTACGTGGCCTGGAACTACCACTCCCCCGCGCCGGGCCGGTACGACTTCACCGGCGTCCGGGACCTCGACCTGTTCCTCCGCACGGCCGCCGAGACCGGGCTGTACGTCATCCTGCGGCCCGGCCCGTACATCAACGCCGAGGTCGACGGCGGCGGCTTCCCCGGCTGGCTGACCGCGACGAAGGGCACGGCCCGGACCGACGACCCGACCTATCTGTCGCACGTCGACGAGTGGCTCACCCAGGTGAACCGGATCGCCCGCAGGCATCTGTTCACGCAGGGCACCGGCACGATCCTGCTGTACCAGATCGAGAACGAGTACGACGCCCACGTGCGGGAGGCCACCGGCCGGAACTACATGGCCCACCTCTACCGGAAGGTGCGGGCCGACGGGATCGACGTTCCGCTGTTCCACAACGACAAGGGCCGCAACGGCTACTGGATCCCCGGCTCCTTCGACACCGGCGGGGAGAAGGGCGGCTGGCTGTACGGCTTCGACGGGTATCCCTCGCCGTCCCAGACCCCGCCGGACTGGGGGCACTACGGTCCCGGCGGGCCGAAGGGCGGGGCCACCGCCTCGCCGAGCACGCCCGGGTTCGTGCCCGAGTTCGGCGGCGGCTGGTTCGATCCGTGGGGCGGGGCCTGGTTCGACGGCAAGGGGTACGCCGAGTCGCGGCGCACCCGGGACGCGGCCTACGAGCGCCGCTTCTATCTGACCAACCTCGCCAACGGCCTCACCCTGCACAACGTGTACATGACCTTCGGCGGGACGTCGTGGGGCTGGCTGCCCGCGCCGGTCGTCTACACGTCGTACGACTACGGCGCCGCGATCGACGAGGGCCGGAACGTCACCGACAAGATCGCCCCGATGCACCAGCTCGGCCACCTGCTCCAGCGCGTGCCCGACTTCGCCAGGCTGGACCGGGCGGCGGACGTGACGGCCGAGGGGCTGACGGTCTACCACCTGACCAACCCGGACACCGGCAGCCATGTGTACGTCGCCCGCAACGACGGTACGGACCCGGTCACCACCGACCTGCCGACCGACGCCGGCAAGCTGCGGATCACCGTGCCCGGCAAGGACGCCAAGCTGCTGACCACCGGGCTGTCGCTGGGCGAGCGGACGCTGAAGTACTCCACCGCCCAGCCCATGATGTGCCTGACGGCGGGCCGGCAGGACATCGCCGTGTTCGCGGGACGGCGGGACGAGATGGCCGAGCTGGTCCTGAGCTGCCCGGCCGAGCCGTACGTACAGCGGCTGGACCCGGAGGCCGCCTGGGTCTACGACCGGGGCGAGCTGCATGTCAACGCCCCGCTCGGGCAGGGCGGCCTGACCCGGGTGCTGGTGCAGAAGGGCGAGTCCGACACCCCGCTGCTGCTGCTCTTCGCCGACGACGCCACCGCCGTCCGCCTGTTCCCGTACGACACCCCGTCCGGGACCGTGCTCGTCTACGGACCGGCGCTGCTGCGGCACGCCGAACTCCATGGCTCGGAGGTCCGCCTGACGGGTGACGTCACCGAGCGGACGACCGTGGAGGTGTGGGCTCCGCGCGGCATCGACACCCTGGTGTGGAACGGGCGCAGGCTGGCCACCCGGGTCACCCTGTCCGGCAGCCTGATGACCACCGAGATGCTGCCGGACGTCCCCGAGGTCCGGCTGCCCGAGCTGGGCGGCTGGCGGATGCGGACCGAGAACCCGGAGGCGGGCCCGGGCTTCGACGACTCGTCCTGGAAGACGGCCGACAAGACCACCTCGTACAGCACCACGGCCGTCCCGGACGGGCAGCCGGTGCTGTTCGCCGACGACTACGGCTTCCACTACGGAGACGTCTGGTACCGGGGCACCTTCACCGGCACGACCGGCATCGAGGAGGTCTCGCTCGCCTGCACCACGGGCACCCAGGGCCTGCTGATGGCCTGGCTGGACGGCGAACCGCTGGGCACGTACCGGATGCCCGTGCCGGACAAGGACACCACCATCCGCAAGGGCAGCTGGACGGCGACGGCGGTCTTCCCGGTGCGCGAGCAGCTGCGCTCCCCCGGCCGGCATGTGCTGTCCGTCCTCGTCCGGCGCATGCAGCACGACCAGGACGGCAAGGCGCTCGACACGCACAAGGCGGCGCGCGGCCTGACGGCCGTCACCTTCCGGGGCGGCACGCCGGAGGTGACGTGGCGGATCCAGGGCGAGGCCGCTGCCGACCCCGTGCGGGGGCCGATGAACAACGGCGGCCTGTACGGCGAGCGGGAGGGCTGGCATCTGCCCGGTTTCCGGGACCGGGACTGGGAGAAGGTGACCTTCCCGCGCGCCGAGCGGCGGCAGGGCGTGACCTGGTACCGGACCACGTTCCGGCTGTCGGTGCCGGCCGACATCGACGCCTCGGTCGGCCTGGTCCTGGAGGACGACCCGTACCGGGCCTACCGTGCCCAGATCTTCCTCAACGGCTGGAACCTGGGCCAGTACATCAACGACGTCGGCCCGCAGCACACCTTCGCCCTGCCGAACGGCGTCCTGCGCACCCGGGGCGCCAACACCCTCGCGCTGGCGGTCCTTTCGGAGTTCACCACGCTGTCGGGCCCCGGGACGGTCCGCCTGACGCTGCTGGGCAGGGCGGCGGGCGGCATTCCGGTCAGGCGAGTCTGATCACGTTCCAGGACAGCGGCTCCAGTACGGCGGTGAGGGTGCCGTCCGTCAGGGTGGTGCCCTCGACCCGGTGCGGGGTGACGCGTTCGGGCTCGGTGCGGGTGTTGCGGGCGTCGGGATCGGCGTCCGCGAGGGCGGTGTGCTCGGTGACGGAGGTCAGTTCCAGTCCGTTGAGGGTGACTTCGAGGGGCAGCGGCCCGGTGCGGCTGCGGTTGACCGCGAACACGGTGACCGTGCCGTCGGCCGCGCGCACGGCGGTGGCGTGCAGCAGGTCCGTCTCGCCGTACTTCCTCGTCTCGTACGTCGGCGAGTCCACGCGGACGTCGAGCACCTGGCCCCGGCCGTACGCCGAGGCCTGCGCGAACGGGAAGAACGTCGTCTGCCGCCAGGCCGGGCCGCCCGGTTCGGTCATGATCGGCGCGATCACGTTGACGAGCTGGGCGAGGCAGGCGACGGTGACCCGGTCGGCGTGCCGGAGCAGGGCGATGAGGAGCGAGCCGAAGACGACCGCGTCCATGACGCTGTAGTTGTCCTCCAGCAGGCGGGGGGCCTCCGGCCAGTCGGACTGGTCGATGATCCTGGCGTACTCCTCCCACTTCGAGAGGTACCAGACGTTCCACTCGTCGAAGGAGAGGTTGATCTTCTTCTTGGACTTGAGCCTCGCGCCCACGTGGTCGGCCGTGGCGACCACGTTCTCGATGAAGGACTCCATGTCGACGGCGGAGGCGAGGAAGGAGTCCAGGTCGCCGTCGACGGGCTCGTAGTAGGCGTGCAGGGAGATGTAGTCGACCAGGTCGTACGTCTCCTTCAGGACGGTCGCCTCCCACTCGGCGAAGGTGGGCATGGCCTGGCTGGAGGAGCCGCAGGCGACCAGTTCCACGCCGGGGTCCTGCTGGCGCATGGCGCGGGCGGTCTCTGCGGCGACCCGGCCGTACTCCTCGGCCGTCTTGTGGCCGGTCTGCCAGGGGCCGTCCATCTCGTTGCCCAGGCACCAGAGTTTGATGCCGAAGGGTTCCTTGTCGCCGTGCGCGGCGCGGAGGTCGGAGAGGGCGGTGCCGGAGGGGTGGTTGGCGTACTCCTGGAGCTCAAGAGCTTCGGCCACGCCTCTCGTCCCGAGGTTCACCGCCATCATGGGTTCGGCCTGGGGGCCGATCTTCTTCAGGAAGGCGATGTACTCGGAGAGGCCGAACCGGTTGGTCTCGGTGGAGTGCCAGGCCAGGTCGAGACGGCGGGGACGGTCCGCTTGGGGGCCGACCGAGTCCTCCCACTTGTACCCGGACACGAAGTTGCCGCCCGGGTAGCGGATGGTGGTGACGCCGAGTTCGCGGATCAGATGCAGTACGTCCGTGCGGAGGCCGTCGGCGTCTGCCGTGGGGTGGTCCGGTTCGTAGACACCGGTGTAGACACAGCGGCCGAGGTGTTCCACGAAGGAGCCGAAGAGGCGGGGGCTTACTTCGCCGATGGTGAAAGCGGGGTCGAGGGTGAAGCGGGCGGGGTGCATGTTCGCCTTCCGGGGTGGGGTGCTGGTGATGCGTCGGCGGGTGCGGGTTGTCTCCGGCTCGTCGTGCCCACGTGGCGGAGCCGCCTGTGGACACAGCCCCGCGCCCCTAGGAGAGTGCAGGCCAACCTGCTTTCCAGCGAAGCCGGTTGAGGCCCAGCTTCGGGGTGCCGCCGTCGTCCGCGTCGTAGTAGTGGTACGCCAGCCAGGTCTTGCCGCGGCTGCGGAACGTCGACTCGCCGCCGGTGCCGACGTAGCGGCCGTGGCCGGCCAGCAGGAGGTCGCCGCCGCCGTCGAGCAGCGGCGTGCCCTCGCTGTCGACGTACGGGCCCGTCACCGACGTCGAGCGGCCCACGCGGATCCTGTACGTCGAGTTCACGCCGGCGCAGCAGGCGTCGTAGGAGGCGAAGAGGTAGTAGTAGCGGCCGTGGTGGAGGATCGACGGTCCCTCCACCGCGTACGGGGCGTCCGGGCGGTTGGCCAGGTGGTGGACCGTGGTGCCGGGGACGGCCTTGCCGGTCTCCGGGTCGAGTTCGACCATGCGGATGCCGGTCCAGTAGGAGCCGAACGCCAGCCACAGTCTGCCGTCGGCCCGGATCAGCGCCGGGTCGATCGCGTTCCAGGTGTCCGTCGTCTCCGAGCCGAACGCCTTGCCGTGGTCGGTCCAGGTGCCGGGCAGGCCGGTGGGTGAGGTGGCGACGCCGATCGCGGAGTGGTTGGTGCCCCAGGAGGAGACGGCGTAGTAGAGCCAGTAGCGGCCGTCGCGGTAGGTGAGGTCGGGGGCCCAGGGGTCGGCGGTGGTGTTGTAGTCGTACCACCAGCTCGGCGGTGTGGTGAAGGCGTTGCCCGCGTCCGACCAGTGGTGGAGGTCGGTGGAGAGGCGGGCGCCGATGATGCCGCCGGTGGAGTAGGCGACGTACTGGCCGTTCTTCAGCCGGTGGACGGTGGGGTCGTGGATGATCTGCTGCCCGCTCAGGGGCAGGGGATCCGGGTAGGCCGGCGCTGCCGAGGCTGTCGTGGGCAGCAGGGCCAGGGCCGCTGCCGTGAGGACGGTGGCGAGTCTGCGTTTCAAGGCCGCTTGCTCCCTGTCACTGTCCGGCCAGGCCCGTGTGGGCGACGCCCGCCACGATCTGCCGCTGGAAGAAGACGAAGACGACGATCAGCGGCAGGCCCGCCATGAGACCGCCGGCCATGAGCTGGGCCCACTGGATGCCGTAGGAGTTCATGACGGTCGCGATGCCGTTCGGCATGGTCATCAGGTCGGGGTTGTTGGTGACCATGTACGGCCACAGGAAGTTGTTCCACGAGGCGATGAAGGTGAAGATGCCGACCGCCGCGAGGGAGGGGCGGGCCAGCGGGACCACGATGGTGAAGAAGACCCGCCAGCGGCCGGCGCCGTCGATGAAGGCCGCTTCCTCCAGCTCGCGCGGGATGCCCTGGAAGAACTTGTAGAGGATGTAGACCATCGCGGCGGGCGCGCACTGCGGCAGGATCATGCCCCAGTAGGTGTCGACCATCCCCATCTGCTGGACCGTGGTGAACAGGGGCACACCGAGGACCGCCGGGGAGATCATCAGGCCCGCCATGACCACGGCCATCAGGGCGCTCTTGCCGCGGAACTCGGTGCGGGCGAAGCCGTATCCGGCGAGTGCGCTCACGAGCAGCACGACGGACGTCACGCAGACGGAGACGACCAGGGAGTTCACGAACCAGTCGGTGATGTTGCCGGTGTCGAACAGGGCCTTCCACGCCTGGCCCGTCCAGTCCTTCGGCAGCCAGTGCGGAGGCACCTCGACAGCCTCGGTCTCGGACTTGAGGGAGGTGAACAGACCCCAGGCGAACGGAGCGAGGAACACGACCGAGACGGCCGCACCGAGGAGGGTGAGGATGATCTGACTGGGGGTCCACGCCTTGCGCGGCGGTGCGGCCATGCTCATCGGGCTGCCTCCTCACGGTTGCGCAGCAGCCACATCCTCACGAGGGCGACGGCCGCGATGATCACGAAGAAGATGACGGAGATCGCGGAGGCGTAGCCCACGCGGTAGCTCGTGAAGCCCTCTTCGAGGGTGTACTGGACGAACGTGCGGGTCGAGTTCTCCGGGCCGGGGCCGAAGTCCATCATCACGACGGCCTGGTCGAAGATCTGGAGCGAGAGCAGGATCTGGAGGGCGATGACGAGGCCGGTGATGTTGCGCAGCATCGGCAGGGTGATGTGCACCATGCGGTGCCAGGCGTTCGCGCCGTCCAGCTTGGCGGCCTCGTAGAGGTGGTCGGGGATGCCCTGGAGCGCGGCGAGGTAGAGCAGGAAGCTGAAGCCGACCGTCCACCACAGGGTCTCGATGACGATGGCGAGCATGGCGTACGACTTGTCGGTCAGCCACGGGGTGTCGAGGCCGAAGACGTGGTTGATCATGCCCGTGCCGGGGTTGAACAGCCACTGCCAGAGATTGCCCGCGACGGTGGAGGGCAGCAGGAACGGGGCGAAGAAGCACAGCCGCCACAGCCATTTGCCGCGCTCGATGTGGTGGGCGAGCATCGCGAGGAGGAAGGCGAGGACCGTGATGCAGGGCACGACCAGGAGCGTGAAGTACGCGCTGTGGCCGAGCGCGTCCCACATCAGGGGGTCCTTGAGGGCCTCGCGGTAGTTGTCGAGGCCGATGAAGCTCGCGCCCTCGCCGGTGATGTTGGCGTCCGTGAAGCTGAGGTAGACGCCGCGCAGCAGCGGCCAGATCACGAAGAGGGTGAACAGGGCGAGGAACGGGGCGACGAACCAGCCGCCGTGCTGGAAGCCCTGCTTGCGGCGGAGAGTGGCGCTGTCCGCGGCGGTCCTGGTGCGTGCGGGTGCGGCGATGGTCTGGGCGCTGGTCGCCGTCATGCGACCGCACCTCCTTCTGCGGCGGTCCTGCCGTCCATGGGGTTCTTCATGGCGAGCAGCGTGGTGAGCTCGCTCTTCATCCGGCGGGCGACGGCATCGGGCTTGGCGGAGCCCATCGTCGAGGAGACGACGATGGGACCGACGCGCTGGGCGAGGATGCCGGTGGAACCCGCGAACCACACCTTCGGCTCGGTGGCCTGGTGGTTCATGGCGGAGACGTACTCGTTCTGCGGGTCCAGCCTCCGGTAGGCGGGCGTGGACAGGGTGGGTGTGTAGGCGGGGATGTGGCCGCCGGCCGCCCACTGCCGGGCGTGCCGGACGACGTAGGCGGCGAGTTGGTGGGCGGCCTCGTTCGCGGCGCCGCCGCGGTCGGACTGGTGGGGCAGGACGAACGCGTGCGACTCGGCGTGGGTGGCCTGCTTGCCGAAGACGGGTGGCAGCGGGATCGCGCCGTAGTCGAGCTTCGCTCCGGAGAAGACCGGCACCGACCAGTTGCCCTCCCAGGCGAAGGGGGAGCCGTTGACGAACTGTTCGGCGCCCGCGCCACCCCCGAAGCCGGGGTCGGCGTAGCCGTCGGTGATGTGCCGGCGCAGGAACTCCAGGACCCGAGTGGCCTTGTCGGTGTCGAAGGTGACCTCGGTGTCGGCGTCGTTGAACCAGGTGCCGCCGAGCTGGGTGTAGAAGGCGACGAAGAACCACCACTGGAAGTTCTGGTCGTTGTGCCAGAAGCCGAGGGTCTGGAGGCCCTTCCTGGTCGCCTTCCTGGCCTCCTTCAGCACGTCGAACCACTCGTCGGTGGACGTCACGGGCACGATCCGGCCGTTGTCGCCGAGCAGCCCCGCCTTCTTCAGCACGTCCTTGCGGTAGAAGCAGAGCTGGACGTGGATGTCGAGCGGGAGGGCGTAGAGCTTGCCGTCGATGATGCCGCGCTGCCACAGCTTGGGGTTGTAGTCCTGCTCCCGTACTCCGTACTTGGCGAGCAGGCCGACGTCCCAGGGGTCGAGGAGGCGGCCGGGCGCGAAGCCGGTGACCCGGCCCATGTGCATGACGCCGAGGTCGGGTGCGCGGTTGCCGGCGGCCGCCATGGCGAGTTTGGTGTAGAAGGGGTTGCCCCACTGGAGGGTGGAGTCCTTCACCGCGATGCCGGGGTGGGTGTCCCGGAAGCCGTCCAGCATCGCGATCATGTTGGAGCCGTCGCCGCCGCTGAAGAGGTTCCAGTAGCGCACCCGGGTACGGGCGTTGGAGGCGAGTGCGTCCGCGCCGGCGCCGAGTGCCGCGAAGCCGAAGCTGCCGGCCACCGCCAGTCCGCCCGCCGCGGCCAGAAGGTGCCTGCGACTCAGGCCAGGTTGTGCCATACCGTGCCCCCACGTTCGACATTCCGAATGCTGCCCGTAACTTCGAACGGGACCGTAGATTCGAAGTGCGCGCGCGTCAATGGGTTGCACAAAGCTCACGGCTCGTTCGGCCTTGAACGACGGTCGGCGGATCACATGACGCGGACACATCCAGGCGCGTACGCTCGGACCAGCCGCACACCGGCGGTGAGAAGGGAGACCGATGAGCATCGCGGGCGCGCGACAGCGAGCTGCACGGCTCGCCACGCGGCTGCGCGGCCTCCGTTCCGGCGGGGCGATGCGCTCCCTGGCCGGCGAACTCGCCGCCGCCGTCCGCAGCCGGCCCGAGCCCCCGAAGGGCGTACGGGAGTTGTGCCGGGCGCTGTGCGAGGAGATGAGCGCGCTGCGCGACGGGCGGCCGCTGAAGCTGCGGTTCGAGAGGTTCCCGGACGAGATCGAAGTCACCGGACTGTGGGTGGAGTTCGCCGACTTCGACGTGGTCATCGTGGAGGAGCGAGCCGAGGCGGTGCAGCAACTGGTCATCCTGGGCCACGAGTTGTGGCACCTGCACGCCGGGCACCGGCACCACCACCTGGCCGGGGCCGAGGCGGCCCGCGCCCTCGCCGAACGGCCCTGCTGGCGGGAGGCGGCCCTGACCGTGGCCGCCCGCGACGGCTCCCGGGAAACGGAGGAGGCCGAGGCAGACGACTTCGGCCACCGCCTGGCCACCCTGTTCCGCAACCACCTCTCCGGGACCCCGCATCCCCCGCCGGATCCTGTGCAGCGGTCTCTCGGGTACCGGGGGCGTGAGCAGGCGAACCGAACGTCCACACACGGGGGAACCGCTCGGTGACTGTGCTGGCGCTGAATCCCTCCGGGTTTCTCAGCGAGTTCTACATCTCCTTCTGGATCCCGACCGCCGTGCTCACCGCCGCTCTGGTGATCAAGCTGCCGACGATCATCCGGCTGTGGCGGGACCCGCTGCTGCGTGCGGTCGGCGGGCTGCTGCTGCTCGCCTGCGCGGTGTTCGTGTTCTGCACCCCGTCCACCATCGCCCGGGTCAACCGGCTCACCGGCGTGCCCAACATCTCGGCGCCCTGGTGCTATTCGCTGATCACCGCGTTCTGCGGGTCCTGTCTGCTGCTGATCATCACCTGGCGCAACGGGCTGTCCGACCGCTCGGCCGCCACCCGGCGCGCGATGCGCTGGGTGGTCTCGGTGTACTCCGGGGTGATCATCGCCCTGTGGGTGCTGTTCCTGCTCGCCGACGCCCCCGAGGAGCGGCTGCGGGACCTGGACACCTACTACGCCGGCACGCCGTTCATGCGCGAGGAGATCCTGCTCTACCTCGTCGCGCACGCCGTGGCCTGCCTGATCACCTCGCGGCTCATCTGGAACTGGGTGCGCACCGAGGGCCTGGACGCCTGGCTGCGCTGGGGCCTGAAGCTGCTGGGCGCCGGCTACGTACTGAACCTGATCTTCGACGGGATCAAGCTGACCGCCGTCACCGCGCGCTGGTGCGGGCGGGACCTGGACTGGCTGAGCACCAACCTCGCGCCGCCCGTCGCCGCCCTCTCCGCCATCCTCATCGCGGTCGGCTTCATCCTGCCGCACGCCGGCCAGTATCTGCACGACCGCTGGCGGGTCCGGCTCGCCCACCGCGAACTGCGGCCGCTGTACCAGCTGATGCGCGGCGCGAGCGGTGAGGGCGTGCCGTTCGTGCTGCGCGCCACGCCCGAGCTGCGGCTCACCCGGCGCGAGACGTTCATCCGGGACGTGCTGCTGCCGCTGGCCCGGCACATCGACACCGGCCTCGGCGCCCGCTCGTACGACGCCGCGCTCGCACTCGGCCACCCGCCCGAGCGGGCCCGGGCGCTGGCGGCCGCGGTGAGCATTCTCGACGCCATCGAGACCAGGGCCCGCACCCCGGAACCGGCCGAGCAGGCCGCCGGGCCCGACACCACGGACCTGCTCCGGGAGATCGGGGCCGTCTCCCGAGCGCTCCGCCGTCCCGACGACATCGAGGCCGTCCGCTCGCGTGCGGCCCTCCCAGCCGCCCCAGCAGAGAGCGTCGCCGTTCATGAGTGAGCACAGATCGACCGCCGTCGTCCTCGGCGGCTCCCTCGCCGGCCTGCTCGCGGCCCGTGCCCTGGCCGCCGGCGGAGCCCGGGTCACCGTGGTCGAGCGGGACGCGCTGCCCGGTGGGCCGGAGCCGCGCAAGGGACTGCCGCAGGCCCGGCATGTGCACCAGCTGTGGTCGGGCGGGGCGCGGGCGCTGGAGGAGCTGCTGCCCGGGGCGATCGGGCGGCTGCGCGCGGCGGGGGTGAACCGGGTGCCGGTGACCACGGACATGGTGGCGCTGTCCCCGTACGGCTGGTACCGGCGCTGGGCCGAGTCCGCTTTCATGCTGCCCGCCAGCCGGGACCTGCTGGACTGGGTGGTACGGCAACTGGTGCTGGATGACGAGCGGATCGAGCTGGTCGAGGGCGCCGAGGCGACCGGCCTCACGGGTACGGGCAGAGCGGTGACCGGCGTGCGCGTCCGTATGCACGACGACACCGAGCGCACGCTGACGGCCGGCCTGGTCGTGGACGCCACGGGCAGAGGCTCCCGGGCGGCCCGCTGGCTGACCGGACTCGGGCTGCCGGCCGTCGAGCGGCGGGAGGTCGACTCGGGGCTGGTGTACGCGAGCCGGCTGTACCGGGCGCCGGAGCCGGCGCGGGCCGGCTTCCCGATCGTCACCATCGAACCCGATCCGCGGGGTACGGGGACCGGCCGCGGGGGCGTGCTGATGCCGGTGGAGGACGGCCGGTGGATCGTCACGCTGTTCGGCGGCCGGAGCGGCGAACCGCCCTGCACCGGCGAGGAGTTCGAGCGGTACGCCCGCGAGGAGCTACGGCATCCGCTGATCGGGGAGCTGCTGGGCGGGGACGCGGAGCCGCTGGGCGGGATCGCGGTCACGCGCACGACGGCGAACCGGCGCCACTTCTTCGAGCGGATGCCGGCGTGGCCGGAGAACTTCGTGGTCCTGGGCGACGCGGTGTGCGCGCTGAACCCTTTGTACGGGCACGGGATGGCGGTCGCGGCCCGCTCGGCGCTCGCCCTCCGGGAGGTGACAGGGCGTCATGGGTTCGGCGCGCCCGGTCTGTCCCGGGAGGTGCAGAAGGCGGTGGGCCGGACGGTGCGGGCGGCCTGGGACCTCGCGATCGGGGCGGACGTCTTCTACCCCGGCGCGACGGAGGCCGGCCCCACCCTGCGGGACCGGCTGCTGTCCGCCTACGTCGGCCGCCTGCTGTACACCGCCACGGGCAACGGCCGCATCGCCCGCCGGGTCACCGACGTGACGGCGCTGGAGCGGGGGGCGCAGGCGCTGCTGGCGCCGAGCGTGCTGGCGGCCGCGGTGGTGGGACCGCTGAAGCCGCCGCTCGCGGCTCCGCCGTTGACCGTGGAGGAGAAGAAGGCGGTGGGGTTGTAGGGGCGCGTAGGGGGTGGCGGGGGCCGTCCGCCGGGTGCGGGGCGGGGGTTGCAGGGCGCGCGGGGATGGCGGGGGCCGTCCGCCGGGTGCGGGTTCGTCGTGGCCGCTCGCGCAGTTCCCCGCGCCCCTCACGGAGCCACCCCCCAGCTATGGGCAGTGCGTGGCCGCTCGCGCAGTTCCCCGCGCCCCTCACGGGGCCACCCCCCAGCTGCGGGCGGTCGTGCCGCTGGGGCGGCACGGGTGGGCGCAGCGGCACCCCGCCGGTGCGGGTGAGCGGACTCCGTACCTCGATCAGCCCGCGAACGCCGGTTGGGGCAGGCCCTTTCCGGCTCCCGGTACGACCAGCAGTGAGCCGGCGACGGGGTGGGGCGCCGTGAGGCCCGTGCGGGCGGTGGTGATGTACAGGTCGGTCAGGTCGGCGCCGCCGAACGCGCAGGCCGTCGTCCGCGGGGCCGGCAGGGTGATCACCCGGTCCAGCTCACCGGCGGGCGTGTAGCGGCGTACCGCTCCCCCGTCCCACAGGGCCACCCACACACAGCCCTCCGCGTCGACCGTCAGGCCGTCCGGGAAACCCGCGCCCTCCTCGATCTCCACCAGCGGGCGCCGGTTGTGGACGCCGTCGGCATCGTGATCGAAGACGTCCACCCGGCAGGTCGGGGTGTCGACGTAGTACATGAGGCTGCCGTCGGGGCTCCAGCCGGTGCCGTTGCTGACCGTGACGTCGGACAGGACCGTCCGCACGGAGCCGTCCCCGGTCAGCCGGGACAGCGTGCCGCCGCCCGTCGCCTCGTCGTAGCGCATCGTGCCCGCCCAGAGGGAGCCATCGGGCGCCACCGCGGCATCGTTCGCGCGGCGGCCCGCGACCGGCTCGTGGTGCAGCCAGCGGAACGTGTCGTCGGGGTCCAGCAGACCGACGCCGTCCCGCAGGTTCAGCACCAGGCCGCCGGCCGCGCGGGGCTTGGCCGCGCCGACGTGCTGCCCCGTCGTACGGACCGTGCGGCGGCCGGACGCGGGGTCGTACGTGTGGATGCGCATGCCCAGGATGTCCAGCCAGACGAGCCGGCCCGTCGCCGGGTCCCAGGTCGGGCCCTCGCCGAGCGTCGCCTCGGCCCGTACCGCGACCTCGTACGCCGTCATACCGCGCTCCGGTGGCCCAGCCGCTCCGACAGCTCCGCCGCGCCCTTCGCGGCCAGCTGCTCCAGCTCGGCCCGGCGCTCCTCGCTCCAGCGGATCATCGGGACGGAGATGGACAGCGCGGCCACGATCTGGCCGGTGCGGTCGCGGACCGGCGCGGCCACGCAGGAGACGTCCGGGTTGGACTCGCGGTTCTCCAACGCGATGCCCCGCTGCCGGATCTCGGCCAGGGCAGCGCGCAGGGTGGCCGGATCGGTGATGCTGTTCGGGGTCATCGCGGCCAGCTCGGTGCCGTCCGGGATCCGCGCGGCCAGCTCCGGCTCCGGCAGCGCGGCCAGCAGCATCTTGCCGACCGAGGTGCAGTGGGCGGGCAGCCGGCGGCCGGCGGCGGAGACCATGCGGACCGCGTGCGTGGAGTCGACCTTGGCGATGTAGATGACGTCGGTGTCCTCCAGGATGGCCACGTGGACCGTCTCGTCGCAGGTCTCGGCGACCGAGCGGGCCACCTGCTGGCCCTCCGCGGCGAGGTCGAGCTGCTCGGCGTAGCGGCTGCCGAGCTGGTACGGGCGTACGCCGAGCCGGTACCGTCCGGGCTGTCCGGGCACCGGCACGATGTACGACCGTGCGGCGAGCGTGGTGACCAGCTCGTGCACGGTGGTGCGCGGCAGCTGGAGCTTGCGCACGATGTCGGGGGCGGAGAGCGTCCCGTCCCCGTCGAGGAACAGCTCCAGAATGTCGAGAGCCCGGGTCACGGCAGGCACGAGGCGTCCCACGTCCGGCCCCCTCCCTTGGGTAAGCGCCTGTGCACGATATCGGCGGTCGTCGAAGAAGACGTTCGAGATATCAACAGGCGATCGGCATGACGAACACAGGCTAGTCATGCGGAGGTGCCCCGGCAATGGGTCGGGAGCCGCCGGGCACCATGGATGCCATGCATCTCGACTTCCAGCTGGTGCTGCTGCGCCGGATGGCCGACCACAACCCGGACCTCGTGGAGGACGCCCGGCGGCGGCTCGGCGCGTCGGTCGCCGACATGCGCGAGGCCAACAAGCGGTGGCAGGCGATGGTCCGCTCGCCCCGGGCCCGGGCCGCGGCCGCCCGGTACGGCTCCGTCCTCGGCGAGCCGGAGTCGGTCGAGCCGCGCCGCCTCGGCGATGCCGACTGCGAGACGCGCCGGTGGGCCCTGCCGCTCTGGCCCGACCTGCGCTTCGAGGCGCTGGTCGGGCCCGACGGCGGGGTGTGGAACGCGTGGCTGGTCCGGGCGCCGGGCGCCCCGGCGCCGCGCCTGCGCACCCTGGAGGATCTGGCCCCCTGGTCCTGCACGGTCGACGAGGCCGCCCGCGCCTTCGCCCCCGCCCGGCCGCTGGAGGGCACGGCCCCCACCCGGTGGGGGCTGGCCTTCACCGCCCCGGACCGGGACGGCGTACGGCACGAGGTGGTCGCCGAGTTCACCTGGGGCCTGCTCCAGCGGACGGCGACCGTCGGCTGAGCCCTACGGGGTGTCGAACCCGGTCGCCCGCGTCTGCTTCTCCCACGCGGTCACCTCCGCGCGGACCTGGTCGAGATGGCCGAGGACCGCGTTCACCCCGTCGTCGCCGAGCGGCAGCCGCAGCGGGGTCTCCTCGGCCTCCAGCGCGGCCAGGATCAGGGCCGCCGCCTTGGCCGGGTCGCCGGGCTGGGTGCCGTCGCCGCCGGAGACGAACCCACGGGTCTCGCTCACCTTGGCGTACACCCCGCTGTCGGGGCTGAGCCCGGCCCGGCCGGCGCCGAACAGGGAGGTCCGGAACGCGCCCGGCTCCACGATCAGCACCTTGATGCCGAACTCCGCCACCTCGTCCGCGAGCGCCTCGGAGATGCCCTCCAGCGCGAACTTCGTGCCGCTGTAGGCGCCGAAGCCCGCGAAGGACATCTGCCCGCCCATGCTGCTCATCTGCACGATCGCGCCCGAGCGCCGCTCCCGCATGTGCGGCAGCACCGCCCGCACGAGCGCCACCGGCCCGAAGACATGCAGGTCGAACAGCTCCCGCAGCTCGGCGTCGGTGGTCTCCTCGACCGCGCCGACGTGCGTGCGGCCCGCGTTGTTGACCAGCACGTCGATCCGGCCGTGCCGGGCCACGACGTCCCGTACGGCCGCGCCGAGGGCGGCTGTGTCCGTCACGTCCAGGCGCAGCGCCTCCACCCGCCCGGGGTGGGCGGCCACCAGATCGTCCAGGGCCTCCGGACGGCGGGCCGCGCCGATCACCACGTCGCCTGCGGCGACGGCCGCCTCGGCGATCTCCCGCCCGAAGCCACTGGTCGCTCCGGTCACCAGCCATACCTTGTTCACCAGAACCCCCAATACGTCACATGCGTCGGTAACAACACCAGCCTGAGCCGGGGGCCGTCGCCCGTCCAGGAGCCACGGCGTCAACCGGCGACTGGCCGAAACACGCTAGGCCAGGTCCTGGGCCGCCGTCAGGATCGCCTTCGTCACCTGCGGCAGCGAGTCCGGGTGCAGCCACAGGAACAGGTTCGGCTCCACCAGTTCCAGTTCCATCAGGCGGGGCTCGCCGTCGTCGCCGTCCACCAGGTCCACGCGCGCGTACAACAGCCCGGAGCTGCCGGGCACGGCCGCCAACGCCTTGTCGGCGACGGCGAGTTCGGCGTCCGTGGGCTGCCAGCGCTCCAGGCGGGGGTGGGCGACCTTGTCGGCGTCGTACGGGGTGCCGGGCGCCAGTACCGCCCCCTTGCGGCTGGCGTGCAGCAGCCGGCCGCCGAAGAACTGAAGCGCCCGCTCCCCGGTCACGTCTATCCCCGGCAGGTACGGCTGGAGCATCGCGGTGAGGCCCTCCGCGTGCATCCGCGCGAGCTGCCGTACCGCCGTGTCGTGTTCGGCGGGTGTGTAGCGGGCGGCGAACCGGGCGCCCGCGCCCGAGGTCGGCTTGATCACGAACTCGTGGCCGGCAGGCAGGTCGGCCGGCTCGCCGGGCGCCAGGTAGCGGGTGGGTACGGTGGGCACGCCGGCCGCCGCCAGCTGTCCGAGGTAGCGCTTGTCGGCGTTCCAGCGCACCACGGGGGCCGGGTTGGCGAGCCGGGTCGCGGCGCCGACCCGCTCCACCCAGGCCGTGAACTCGGCGGCCCGCCAGCTGTAGTCCCAGGTCGAGCGGATGACGACGAGGTCGTAGCCGCCCCAGTCCACCTCCGGGTCGTCCCAGTACCGGGCCTCCGCCTCGGCACCGGCGTCCGTGAGCGCCCGCACCAGCACCGGCAGATCGGCGTCCTTGCTCGGCTCGGCTCCGGGGTCGTAGGTGGCGAGGGCGATGCGGGGCACGGCGGGCTCCCTGTCGTACGACGGTTCGATGGGCGTGCGGCTGCGAGGCTAACAAGCACCGATGAACCGGAACACCTCATTTGACCTTCCCCTTCGGGGACGCCCCGGCACCGGTGGCGGACGGCGAGAAGCGCGAGGTGCCCGGACAGTGAGCTGTGTCGTCGCTGACGTCGTTTCGCCCACCGGGCCACCCGTCTCGGTCGGATAATTGTGCCGTCGTCCCCCGACAGCTCTTCCGACAGCCAAGGAGCGCCGCGTGTCCTCTCTCTTTCCCGCCCTGACGGACGGTCCGGGCGAGCGGGTCGCCCTGCGGTTCGGGCCACGGACCCTGACGTACGGCGAACTCGCGGGTGCCGCGGGCGCGGTCGCCGCCCGGGTCCGGGACGCCCGCCGGGTCGCCGTGTGGGCAACCGCGGAGCTGGAGACCGCCGTCGCGGTGACCGGCACGCTGCTCGCCGGGGTGGCCGCGGTGCCGCTCAACCCGAAGTCGGGCGAGAAGGAGCTGGCGCACATCCTGGCCGACAGCGCGCCGTCGCTCGTCCTCGCCGCGCCCGGCGCCGAACTGCCCGCCGTGTTCGGTGACATGACACGGATCGATGTCGACGCGTCCGGCCGGGGCAGCGTGCCCGAGGAGCGGGCCGCGGACGGCGACCCGGCGCTGATCGTCTACACCTCCGGCACCACCGGCCCGCCCAAGGGCGCCGTCCTCCCCCGCCGGGCCCTCGCCACCACGCTGGACGCGCTCGCCGACGCCTGGCAGTGGACCGGCGACGATGTGCTGGTGCACGGGCTGCCGCTGTTCCATGTGCACGGCCTGGTGCTGGGCGTCCTCGGACCGCTGCGGCGCGGCGGCTGCGTCCGGCACCTGGGCCGCTTCGGCACCGAGGGCGTGACCCGCGAGCTGAACGACGGCGCGACCATGATGTTCGGGGTGCCGACGATGTACCACCGCATCGCCGAGGCCCTGCCGGACGACCCGGAGCTGGCGAAGGCGCTCGCACGGGCCCGGCTGCTGGTCTCGGGTTCGGCCGCGCTGCCCGTCCATGACCACGAGCGGATCGCGGCGGCCACCGGGCGGCGCGTGATCGAGCGGTACGGCATGACGGAGACGCTCATGCTGTGCTCATCACGGTGGACACCCCCGGACCCCCGGCCCGGCGTGCGTGCCGACGAGGAGGCCCGGGCCGGCACGGTCGGCGTGCCGCTGCCGGGCGTGGAGCTGCGGCTGGTGGAGGAGGACGGCACGGAGATCACCGCGTACGACGGGGAGAGCGTCGGCGAGATCCAGGTGCGCGGCCCGAACCTGTTCACCGGGTATCTGAACCGGCCCGACGCCACCGCCGCCGCGTTCACCGCCGACGGCTGGTTCCGCACCGGCGACATGGCCGTGCGGGAGCCGGACGGGTATGTGCGGATCGTCGGGCGCAAGGCCACCGACCTGATCAAGAGCGGCGGTTACAAGATCGGGGCCGGGGAGATCGAGAACGCACTGCTGGAGCACCCGGGGGTTCGCGAGGCGGCGGTCACCGGAGAGCCGGACGCCGACCTCGGCGAGCGGATCGTGGCCTGGATCGTCCCGGCGGACCCGGAAAACCCGCCGGGCGCCGAGGAGTTGGCGGACCATGTGGCCCGGCGGCTGGCCCCGCACAAGCGCCCCCGGGTCGTCCGCCACCTGAAGGCGCTCCCGCGCAACGACATGGGGAAGATCATGAAGCGGGCCCTGCCCGATGCCTGACCGGCTCTCGGCGCGGGAGATCCTGGCGCTGGTCACGGACCCGGACACGTTCCGCGAACTGCCCGCCCCGCCACGGGAGTCGCAGCCGGACGGCCCGCTCGGCTGGCAGGGCTACGACGCCTCCCGCGCCCGGGCCGCCGACCGCACCGGCGAGCGGGAGTCGGTCGTCTGCGGCACCGCGAGCGTCCAGGGCACCCTGGCGGTGCTGATCGCCTTCGAGTTCGGCTTCCTGGGCGGTTCGCTGGGCGAACGCACCGGGGACCGGCTGGAGGCGGCGTACGGCCATGCCCGGGAACACCGGCTCCCGGTCGTGCCGCTGATCGCGACCGGCGGCAGCCGCATGCAGGAGGGCATGCTCGCGCTGACCCAGCTCCAGCGGGTGGCCCGCGCGTCCGCCCGCACCAGGGAGGCCGGGCTGGCCCAGATCGCGGTGCTGCGGGACCCGACGACCGGTGGCGGCTGGGCCACGCTCGGCGCCGGCGCGGACGTGATCCTGGCCCTGCCCGGCGCCCAGGTGGGCTTCGCCGGCTCCCGGGTCCGCCCGCCCGACGCCGACCCGGCGGCCTATACGGCCGAGGCCCAGGTGTCGGCGGGCTCGGCGGACGCGGTGGTCCCACCGGAGGAGCTGCGGGACACGCTGGGCCGGTGGCTACGGCTGCTGTCCCGGGGGACGACAGGGCAGCCGGGCGAACCCGCGCCCGTCCCCGCCGCGCTCGGTGACAGCGTGTTGCCCGGCACCGGGATCGATGCCGTCCGACGTGCCCGCTCCGCCGGGCGGCCACGGGCGGACGCCTGTCTGGACGCCTACTTCAGCTACCGGACGGCCGTCAGCGGCGACCGGTGCGGCGGTACCGATCCCGACGGGATGCTGTGCGGGTTCGGTGAGCGGGACGGCCGTACCGTGGCCTACGCGGCGCAGACCGGGACGGCGGCCCGCCCCGCCGGGTACCGCACCGCCGCCCGGCTGATCCGGCTGGCGGACCGGCTCGGCATCCCCGTGCTCACGCTGGTGGACACCCCGGGCGCCGCGAACGACGCGGAGGCGGAGCGGCAGGGCGTCGGCGCGGCGATCGCCGAGGTGTTCGGCGCGGTGGCCGCCGCCCGCGTGCCGGTCACCACCCTCGTCATCGGCGAGGGCGGCTCCGGCGGCGCCCTCGCACTCGCCGCGCCCGGCAACACCTGGATCACGCCGGACGGTTACTTCTCGGTGATCGCCCCGGAACTCGCCGCGGCCATCCTGAAACGCCCGCCGCAGGAGGTGGCGGCGACCGCGGGGCAGCTGCGCATCCGGCCGCAGGACCTGGTGGAGCTGGGGGTGGTCCGGGGTATCGTGGACCACCCCCGGCCGTAGCTCATCTCACCGCCACCGCCCGGACGATCTCCTGGATCACCGAGCCGCCCCGGTCGTCGTGGGCCGAGGCCCGCAGGGAGACGTGGGCGGCGCCGCGGGGCACGCTCAGCGTGCCGTGCCAGGAGGCGCTCAGGCCACCGGTCAGCGGGACCGTCCGCCAGCCGGCACCGTCGTCGTAGGACACCTCCAGGCGGCCGCCGCCGAGGGCCCCGGTGCCGACCGCCCCTGCCACGTACACGGCGGCGAGCCCCACCCGGGTCCGGTGCCCGCCGCGCACCCGGCCGGCGAGGTCGGTCGGGATGTCGAAGGCGAGGTTGATGAGCGGCAGGCAGGTCCAGCGGTCCTCCGGGGTGGCCGCGGACCGGAAGGTCCACTCGGTGTGGCCCCGGGTGGCGACCGGCCAGCGCCCGGCGTCCAGGGCGGTGTCGGTGACGACCTTGTAGGTGTGCTCGTCGGCGGGCGCGTCCCAGACGTGGCCGGCGGAGCCGGTGCCCTGGTCGACGAGTGTGCCGTCCAGATACACGGCGGTGCTCTGGCTCATCCCGCTGCCGTCGCTCCACACGTCGCCGAAGCCGGTGTGGTCGGGCCCGGAGTCGCCCCAGCCGGGCGTGTTCAGCTGGATCCGGTTCCCGGCGCGCTGCTGGCCCCAGCCGAGTCCGGTGCCCAGCCAGGGGTGCCACACCGGGCGGAACCAGTTCAGTTCCGGCCGCGTCCCGCCGTCGTACCGCACCAGCCCGCTCCGCTCCTCCAGCGCGCCGTCGGCGGTCGTGACCGTCTCGTGCCAGAGCCGGCCGGGACCGGTGGAGACGTAGTCGGTGCGCTCGGCGGGCAGCGAGACGCGTTCCTGGAAGCCGAGGCCGATCGGGAAGGCGTCGGCGATCGAGTAGCGGAACTCGCCGCCGCTTCCCGGCTGTGCGGCGTGGAACCTGACGCGGACGGCGGCGAGTTCGCGGCGGCCGGGGGCGTAGGTGAGGTCCCGGTCGGGGACGGCGCCCCGGTGGCCCTCGGAAAGGTCGTACACGTACGGGGAGTCGGGGGTGCCGGTCATGTCGACCCGGCCGGCCGCCCTGAGGCGTGCCGCGTCCGCGTGGTCGACCGTGGCGATCTGGAGCGGCCGGTCGGTGTTGTCGTCCGTGCCCCACCAGGCCATCAGCCGGCCGGGAGCGTCGTCCGTGACGAACAAGGCCCGGGCGCCCGCGTCCTGCGCGGCCCGCGCGAGCGCGGCGGGGTCGGCGCCGGCGGCGAGATGCGCGAGCACCGCCTTGCCGGCGGCTCCGGTGACGGGTCCGCCGCCCACGTCGACCAGCGGCAGGCGGGTGCGGCCCTCGATGAGCGTGCCGCCCGGCTGGACGGTGGCCTCGTCCACCCCCTCGACCTCCAGCAGCGGCTTGGCCAGCCGCCACACGGTCCGGTACGCGAAGGTGCCCTGGGCGACCTCGGGCGTGGGCGCGGCGAAGACGCTGTCGTAGGCGAGGGGCACCTGCACGGCACCGAACAGGTCGGCTCCGTTCGCCTGCCGGTCGTACTCCATGACGAGCTGGCGGTTCTCGGTGCGCCGGTGCACGTGCGCGCTGATCTCCCGCAGTCCGCGGCCGTCCAGGGTGACGTCCCGGTCGCGGTCGAGCGTGATCTCCGGGGCCGCGAGGAAGCCGAGGCCGAGGGAGTCGGCGCCGTGGCTGCCGGGCACGTCGAGGAAGGAGGCGAGGGAGTAGGTGCCGGGCGCGAGGCGCAGCCGGAGGGTGCCCGAGGCGCCGACGTGGGCGGGCTGGGCGTCCGCGTCCGCGGCGAGCCGCTGGAGGGTGAGGTCGGCGGCGGCGGGGGCGCCCGCGCGGTCCTTGACGTGGACGGTGAGCGTGTCCCGCTCCTCCTCCTTGACCAGCCCGAACACGGTGTGCGCGAGCGTGCCGCCGGCCGGGTCGGCGGCCACGATCCGCCCGCTCGTCCGGCCCACCGGCGCCTTGGACGCGTCGCTGGTGACGGTGGTGGAGGCGGTGCCGTGGGCGGGGACGGTGAGGGTGTCCCGGCCGAGGGTGGCGACGCCGTCCGGCGCGCCCCGCACCGACAGCCGCACCTCGACCGGGCTGTCGGACCGGTTGGTGTAGGTGAGGGTGCGGGTGACCGGCTTGTCGTCCTCGTACGGCCAGCTGTGGAAGCCGAGGTCGGCGCTGCCGGTGGCGGTGACCGTCGCGTGCACCGCGTCCGGCACGCTGAGCCGGCCCGCGCCCAGCACATAGGCGGAGTCGTCGAGTTGCTTCGCGCCGGACATCAGCGCGTCCTTCAGCTGGGCGCCGGTCCAGTCCGGGTGCTCCTCGGCGAGCAGCGCGGCGGCCCCGGCGACCTGGGGGGTCGCCATGGACGTACCGCTCATGGGGGTGTAGTCGCCGGTGCCGGGCACGAGTCGGGAGCGCGCGGCGAGGATGTCGACGCCGGGGGCGGCGAGGTCGGGCTTCAGGGCGTTGTCGCCGTAGCGGGGTCCGGCGGAGGTGAAGGCGGCCGCCCGGTCGGCGGAGTCCACCGCGCCGACGGTGAGGGCCGCGTCGGCGGCACCGGGCGAGCCGATGGAGGAGGGGGCGCCGGTGTTGCCGGCGGCGACGACGAACAGCGCGCCGGTCTCCCGGGAGAGGGTGTTCACCGCCTGGGCCATGGGGTCGGTGCCGTCGCTGGGCTCCGTCGTGCCGAGGCTCATGGAGACGATCCGGGCGTGCACGTCCCGTGCGGCCCACTCCATCCCGGCGATGATCTGGGACTCGCTGCCGGAGCCCTGGTCGCCGAGCACCTTGCCGACGGCGAGCGTCGCGCCGGGTGCCACCCCCTTCTCCTTGCCGTCGGAGGCGGCGCCGCTGCCGCCGACGGTGGAGGTGACATGGGTGCCGTGCCCGTTGCGGTCGGCGACCTCCTGCCCCTCGACGAAGCTCTTCGCGGTGCCGACCCGGTCCTGGAGGTCGGGGTGGCCGAGGTCGGCGCCGGTGTCCAGGACCGCGACGGTGACGCCCTTGCCGGTCAGTCCCGCGTCCCAGGCCGCCCCGGTGCCGATCTGGGCGTTGCTCTCGGCCAGGCCGGCCCGCACCCGCCCGTCCAGCCACACCCTGCCGATGCCGGGCGTCCGGGTGAAGGACCGCCAGAAGGTGCGGCCCCTGTCCGCCTTCAGCGCCGCCCCGTGCAGGCCGGCCAGGATGCGGGTCCGCTGGGCGCCGGCCGGGACGGCGGCCCGCGCGTGCCGGGCGTAGGTCACGATCAGCGGCAGCGCGTCGGTCTCGGTGTCGGCGAGCCCCTGCCGGATCAGCGCGCCGACGTCGAACAGCCGCCGGTCCAGCGTACCGGCGCGCAGATACGGCAGCGCCTCGTCCGGTACGACGGTGAGGTGACCGTTGCCCGACTGGGTCCGGACGGCGCCGGTGGCCCCGCGCGGCCGCCGCACGGTGACCGTCTTCCTGCCGTGGCCGAGGTCGGTGACGGTCACCTTGTCGCCGGTGACGAGGGTGACGGTGGTGGGGGTGCCGGTGGTGCTCCGCGCGGTGGGCGGGGCCGGGGTCTGCTGCCGGGCGACCGCCGGGCCGCCCGGCAGCAGGGCGCTCACCAGTGCCACCGCCAGCACGGCCGTACCGCGTCTGCCTGCTCCTCGTGCTCTGGTCATCCACGCCTCTTCTCGTGTGGGTGGAGCGCGTCGAGTGCTGCGACGAGTGTCGGGCGGAGCAGCGGGCACCGGGGCCGGCCGGAGGTGGCGGGTTGGCGCAGTGTCGGGTTCTCGCCGGCGCGGCACGGGTTCCGCCACATGTGTTCGAGGATGTGACACCCGAAGCACGGTGCGTAACATGGGAGTTGGTCACGAGTCAGATACGACGGGGGAGCCGCCGGCGCCATGGACGGATGGGTGGAGTTCAGGACCGAGGACGGCGCGCTCGTCGTGGTGGAGGATGTGGTCACCAGGTCCGGTGCCCGCCTCGTCTCGCGGGGTGACGGACCGGCGCAGGCCGCGCGCACCTTCGAGGGGGCGCTGGACGGCGTACGGGCGGCCGCGGCGGCCGCGTTGCGGGTCTTCCGGGACGGGAGCCTGCGCCCCGATGCGGTGGAGATCGAGTTCGGCGTGCGGCTGTCCGCGGAGGCCGGTGCCGTCATCGCGAAGGGATCGACGGAGGGCCACCTGGTCGTCAAGCTCAGCTGGTCCCCGGAACAGCAGCCGGAGCCGGCCGCGCCGGGGCAGGCCGCGCCGGGGCAGGCCGCGCCGGCCCGGACCGTGCCGGGCCAGACCGCGCCGGACCAGACGGCGCAGGGCCGGACCGCGCGGGACCGGACCTCGCCGGATCCGGGGTCCACCGACCGGTGAGGAGCAGCTCTGCCTGGCACGCCCGGATCGCCTGCGGCAACGAGGTGGGGGCCGGTTTCCTGGTCACCGGCCGCCGGGTGCTCACCTGTGCGCATGTCGTCCGGTGGAGCGACCGGGCAGCGGTGACCGTCAGCTTCCCGCACGCCCGGGAGCTGGGCGAGCTGTCCGCGTCGGTCGTGGCCCACGGCGGCTGGGCGGGTGAAGCCACCCACCCCGGCGATGTGGCCGTACTCGAACTGGAGCGTGCCGTCCCGCTCGCCCCGGCCGGCTTCGCACCGCCCGACGCCGCGTACACCGAGCCGTACCCCAAGCTGATCGCGTACGGCTTCCCCGAGGGCTACGACGAGGGCACGCTCGCCGAATACCAGGCCGTATCCGGCCAGTTGATCGCCGACGAGTGGCTGGAGCTGGTGGCGTGGCAGGGGCACGGACAGCCGCTCGTGGCCGGTTTCAGCGGGGCGGCGGCGACGCTGCCGGACGGCAGGGTGGCCGGCATGGTCACCGCGGCCGCGGGCTCGCCGGACGTGCGCAAGGGCCGGATGCTGCCGCTGGACGTGATGGCCCGGTACTGGCCCGAGCTGGGCGAGCTGGTGCCCACGCCCGGCCACCGGGACGACGCCCGCCGGCGGCTGTACGCCCTGCTGCGGCGGGCCGCGGCAGGCGCTGGCCACCCCGGCGACCCCAACCGGCTGTACGTGGACGCGGTGGGCGCCTTCGGGCCGCCCCTGCCGCCGGGCGGCTTCCCCTCCCTGTGGGCGGCTGCCGCGTATGTGCAGTGGGAGGTCCCGGACCATGACGCGGTGAGCCGGTTCGCCGACCGGCTCGGCGAACTGCTGGACGGGGAAGCGGCGTTACGGTCCCCGGCGGCACCGGACGTGCCGGGCGTGCCGGACGCCCCGGCGGTGCCGGCAGCCCCGGCCTGGTCCCCGGTCGTGGTCGAGATCGATCACAGTGGCGCCGGTCCCGACCAGGTCACCGTGGAGGTGTCCGCGTACCGCGACGGCCACCGACGGCCGGTGGGCGCGCGCCGGCTGCCGCGCACCGCTGTCCGGGCCTACGTCCAGAGCCGCATCGACGACGCGGTCGCCCAGCTCGCCCCGGACGCCGACGAGCTGGTGACGTTCGTCCTGCCGCGCGAGTGGCTCAACGAGGCGGTGGCGCACTGGGAGTGCGGCGCGGACGACAGCACGCCGCTCGGCTGCGCCTATCCCCTGGTGGTGGCCGACCGCGCGCGTCACCACAGTGGCCGGCTCCGCCACCAGCTGCGCAAGAAGTGGCAGAAGCTGGACTCCGGAGGCGGCGTCGAAGTGCACCGCGTCGAGTGCGGCACGCGGGAGCGGCCGCCGAGTCTGCGCAAGCGGCTGTGGGACGGCGACGCCGGGCTGGCCGGCTTCGCGGCCCCGCCGGCCGCGGCACGGCAGCACTTCGAAGTCGGTCTCACCGTGCCCGTACCGGTCCTGCTGTGGTCCCGGACCGGCGCTCCCTGCGCCGCGCACACGGACGCGTCCTGCCCCGGCACCTCGGCACAGGATCCGCCCTGTCCCGGCAGCGCTTTCCTCGACCAGCTCACCGCCTCGGTCGCCGGCGTCCCGCCCGCCGAACTCCCGCGGCACATCCTGTCGTTGCGCCTGACCGCGGACGCCGACGACGAGCCGGAGCGGCACTGGGCGAGAGACCTCCAGCTGCTCTGGGACGATCCACGGTGCTTCCCCGAGACCACCGCGAGCCTGCACTCGCCCGTCGCCTGACCGACCGCACGACCGACCGTCCCCCGGAGAAGAAGCCCATGCCCCTGTGGCCCGTCTACACCGGCACGAACGAGCCGCACGACGGCATCACCCAGCTGCCCCCGCCGCCGCCCTGGCGGGCCTTCGACGGCGGGCCGGCGCTCCCGGCGCCGGACGCGGCCGCGGACGCCGCCGCCGTCTCCCCGGACCGCGCCCACCGCGCCGAGACGTACCAGGCCACCGAGGAGACGGTCCAGCTGGTCAACGCGGCCCTGTATCTGCGCCGTCCGCTGCTGGTCACCGGCCCGCCCGGCACCGGCAAGTCCTCGCTCGTGTACGCGGTCGCGCGTGAGCTGCGGCTCGGCCCGGTCCTGCGCTGGAACATCACCAGCCGCAGCTCGCTGCACGACGGCCTCTACCAGTACGACCCGCTCTCGCGGCTGTACGCGGCCCGGCAGGAGGCCGCCCGGACCGACCGGCCGGACCGGACGGACCGGGCGGAGGGGACGGACCGGGCGGAGGGGACGGCGGGGACGGAGGGCACGGCCGACGGGTCGGGCATCGAGCACCATCTGCGCCTGGGCCCGCTCGGCACCGCCCTGCTGCCGTACGCCCGCCCCCGCGCGCTGCTCATCGACGAGATCGACAAGAGCGACCTCGACCTGCCCAACGACCTGCTGAACGTGCTGGAGGAGGGCCAGTACGAGATCCCGGAACTGGTGCGCGCCTCCCGGCTCGCGCCGGACGGCATCGCCGAGGTGCTGGCCGACGGCACCGACGAGCGGGTCCCGGTGGCCCGCGGCCGGGTCCGCTGCCGGGCCTTCCCCTTCGTCGTCCTCACCAGCAACGGCGAGCGCGAGTTCCCGCCCGCCTTCCTGCGCCGCTGTGTCACGCTGCATCTGCGGCAGCCGGACGACCGGCACCTCGCCGAGATCGTCCGCGCCCATCTGGGCGAACCCGACGCCTACGCGCGGACCCTGATCGACCGCTTCCTGTCCCGGGCGGGTGTCGGCGACCTGGCCACCGACCAGCTCCTCAACGCGATCTACCTGGCCCGCTCCGCCGACCTGGACGCCGACTCCCTGGACCGGCTGGCCGAACAGCTGATGCCGTACCTGGGGCAGACCGCCCGGTCCGATGTCTTCTGAGCACCCCGGCTCCCCGGACCCCCTGGTCCGCCTGGCCGACGTCCTGGCCCAGGCGGCCCAAGGGGACCGCCCGACCCCGCTGGAACTGGCCGAACTGCTCTGGCTGGCCCGGCACATGACGCCCGACGGCCCAGGTGTCCCCGGTCCCGATGCCCCCGGCCCGGAAGCCGCCGAAGGCCAGTCCGCCGACGACCGGCCCACCGGGGAGCCGGCCCCGCCGCACCAGCCACCGCCCCCGGACCAGCCACCGCCCCGGCGGGAGACACAGGAGCCGGAACCGGCCCGGGCGCCCGGGCCGCCCGCCCGGGTCCCGCTGCACCTTCCCTCCCGCCGCCCCGCCCCGGCGGCGGACCGGTCCCACGCCACCCTCCTCGCGCCGGCGCCCCCGATGCTGCGCCACCCGCTCGCGTTGCAGCGCTCGCTGCGCCCGCTGGCCCGCCGCGTCGAGGCTCCCGTGGGCCACGAGCTGGACGAGCGGGCGACCGCCGACCGCATCGCCCGCCTGGGCGCCGACCCCGAGTGGTGGCTGCCCGTGCTGCGGCCGGCACGGGAGCGCTGGCTGCGCCTGCACCTGGTGTACGACGCCGGTCCCACCATGCCGGTCTGGCGCCCCCTGGTCCGCGAACTGCACACGGTGCTGGCCCAGTCGGGCGCGTTCCGCACGGTCGTGCTGTACCGAGCCGAGGCCGACGGCACCGTGCGCGGCCCCGACGCGCACGCGCCCGCCGACGGCCGTACCGTCACCCTGCTGATCAGCGACTGCATGGGCCCGCAGTGGCGGCAGGGCCCCGCCGGGACGCTGTGGTACGCCACCCTGCACCGCTGGGCGCGCCGGATGCCCCTGGCCGTCGTTCAGCCGCTCCCCGAGCACCTGTGGCGGGACACGGCGCTGCCCGCCGCTGCCGGCCGGCTGTCCGCCCCGCACCCGGCGGCCCCGACGGCGTCGCTCGCGTTCACGCCCTACGAGCAGGACGAGCGACAGGATGCCCGCGGTGTGGTCCCGCTGCCCGTGCTGGAGCCGGAGCCGCGCTGGCTGGCGCACTGGGCCGCGCTGCTGACGACGCCGGGCGGTGCGGAAGTCCCGGCCGCGGTGGCCCGGTTGGGCCGTCCGCTGCCGGCGAACTCCGAGGACCGTACGGACGTCGGTCTGCTGTCCGCCGAGGAGCTGGTCCTGCGGTTCCGGGCGACCGCGTCGCCCGAGGCGTTCCGGCTGGCCGGCCATCTCGCGGTGGGCCGCCCCGACCTGCCGGTCATGCGCCTGGTGCAGGCCGCCGTGGAACCCGATCCACGCCCGCAGCACCTGGCCGAGGTCATCCTCAGCGGCATGCTCACCACCGTCCCGGGCGGCCCGCCGGGCGCCTACGCCTTCCGGGACGGCGTACGCGAGCTGCTCCTGCTCGGCCTGCCACGCACCGCCCGCCACCGCACCGGCGAACTCCTCGGCCGCATCGGCGAGTTCATCGACCGGAGGGCGGGCCGGGCACCGGGCGAGTTCCAGGCGTCGGTCCCGGCTCCCCGGGGCACGGGGACGGCCGTGGAGGGCGATCCGTTCGCCACGGTCAGCGAGGACAGCGTGCGACGGCTCCGGGCCGGCCTGGCGGAGACCGAAGCCAAGGCCGAAGCAGAGGCCGAGACCGAAGCCGAAGTCGAGACCGAAGCCGAAACGGCGGCAGAAGCAGGAGCCGAGATCGGGACTGAGGCCCAGATCGGGACCCACGCCGAAGCAGCGCCCGAAACGGACGCCGAGCTCGGGACCGAAGCCGAAGCAGCGGCCGAAGCCGGGGCTGAACCCGAAACCGGGGCCGAGATCAGGACCGAAGCCGAAGCAGCGGCCGGAACCGAGGCCCGGATCGGGGCCGAAACCGGGGCCGAAACCGAGGCCGAGGTCGAGGCCGGAGTCGAACTCCCCGTCGGCCGGACCGAGATCCACTTCACGGCCGAGGAACTCAGCTGCCGCCCCGAAGCCCGCATCACCCTCGAAGCCGCCGTGCACGAGATCCTCGCGCGCGGCGCGCTCAGCCCGCGCCGGTACCGGGTGGACGTCCGCCCGGACGGCTACCGGGTGCGCACCGAACCCGGCGTCTTCCTGCTGCCCGTCCTGGTCGCCGTCCTGCGCGAACTCCCCCACGCGCGGGCCCGGCTGGCCGATCCGCCGCGTCTGCGGGTGACCTTCGGACGGCCGCCCGCCGGGCCGCCGGAGGCCGCCGCGGAGGTGATGGTCGTCGTACCGCCCGCGCTGTACGACGAGTTCGCCGCCAGCTCCGCCGCGCAGGGCTCCGTGCGCTTCCGGCCGCTCTATCGGGACGACGCCCCGGACACCCCGCCGGTCGCCTGGTACTGCGTCCTCGTGCCGGCCGCCGCCGAGCCGGGGGAACGGGACCTGGTCCAGGGTCCCTTCATCAGCCGTGACCTGCGCGAGCTGGGCCTGCCCACCCCGGGCCGTACGGCCGTCGTCCACACGCTGCCCGACGGCCCGCTCACCCTGCTCGACCCGGTCCAGCCCTACGGCTCCCGCCCGCCCCGCCCGGAGACGTACTACTCGGTCGACCTCACCCCGCACCAGGCCCGGCACACGGTGTCGCTGCCCAGCTCCGGCCCGGGCGCGTTCACCGCCGTGGTGGAGCTGTCCTGGCACGTCGTCGACCCGGTCGCCTTCGTCCGCGGTGAGACCAGCGGCGTCGCCGGGGTCCTGCTGGAGCATCTGCGCGCGGCGGCCACCCGGCTGACCCGACGTCATCCGCTGCGCCGGGCGGGCGCGGCCCAGCGGCAGGTGAACACGGCGGTGCGCAGCTGGCCGGTGCCGGGGCTGGCCGTGTCGTACAGCGTGTGGCTGGCCCCGGAGGGCAGGCCCCTGCCGGATCCGGAGCGGCCGGCACCGTCACGCCGGCGGCTGGCGGCCCTCCTCGGCGACGCCGAGACGGTCCTGATCGGCTTCGACGGTCCCCTCGCCCGGCTCTTTTCGGCGCAACGGGCCCGCGAGGCCGTGCGCGAGCTGCTGTCCCTGGTGGTCGAGCACCGCCCTCCGGAGGAGGTGTTGGCGGGCCGGCCGCTGCCCCGCGCGAGCGCGGCCGGCCGGGAGGTGTTCGTGCATCCGCTGGACCTGCTGCGGGCCTTCGCCCAGGACCGGCTCGGCCCGACGCTGCGGGCGCGCCTCGACGCCCTCGAACTGGACGCCGTACCGGACGCACCCACGACCCACCGCTCGCTCGCGCTCGTCCGGGCCCTGCACGGGTCCGGTCGCCGGGTCAGCGTGGTGACGGACGCCGGCCCCGAGGCGGTCCGCCGCTACCTGGAGCCCTATCGCCTGCCCCTCGCGGGTGTCCACGGCCGCAGCCACGACCTCGCCCTGCTGATGCCCCACCCCGACTGCCTGCGGCGGGCCCTGGACGCCGTCGGCACACCGGCCCGCTCCGCGGTGCTGGTCAGCTCCTCGGTGGCCGAACTGACCGCCGCCCAGCAGCTCGGCCTCCGCTTCGTCGGCTACGCCCCCACCGCGGCCGGGCGCCGCGGCCTGCGCGAGGGCGGCAGCGAGATCACCGTGTCGTCCCTCGAACCGCTGCTGGAGGCCGCCCGCTCCCTCTGACGCGGCCGACACACCGGGACGGGCCGGAAATACGCCCGTTCAGCGGCGCCCCGCCCGGCCGCCCAGGAAAGGCGCCCGCTTCCGGCCCCGCGCAGGATGCCAGTGAGCCCGCCGATCAGGCGGGCTCAAGGACTGGGCACTCGGGAGGATCGCCGTGACCGTCAGCCTGGAGCAGTTGCGCCGCTGCCATTTCGCCGTCGACCTGGGCGCGGCCCGTACCCGGGTGTATGTGAAGGGCTCCGGTCTCGTCGTCGATCAGCCCTCGGTGGCGGCCGTGAACACCCGTACCGGCGCGCTCATCGCCGTGGGCGAGTTCGCGGAGAAGATGACGGGGCGTACCCCGGACTACATCCGGGTCGTACGGCCCATCTCCGGTGGCACGGTGGTCGACATCGAGATGGCGCAGCGGATGCTGCGGCACCTGCTCGGCGACAAGATGCGCCGGGCCCTGCGCCGCAAGCCCCGGCTGCGGGCGGCGGCCTGCGCGCCGCACGACGCCGATCCGCTGGCCCGCCGGGCGACGATCGAGACGCTGGTCGGGCTGGGGGCCCGGCGGGTCGAGCTGGTGGACACGCTGATCGCCGCCGCCGTGGGGTGCGGGCTGCCGGTGGAGCGGCCCGAGGCCACCATGGTCATGGTGTGCGGGGCGGCGGCCACCCAGGTCGCGGTGCTCTCGCTGGGCTCCATCGTCGCCGCCGAGCGAATCCCGGTGGGCGGCGAGGCCGTGGACCACGCGATCGTGCAGCATCTGCGGCACGAGCACGAACTGATGCTGCCCAGCCAGGCGGTACGGCCGCTCCAGCTGGCCCTGTCCGGAAACGGCCTGACCCCGCACGGCCCGGCGTCGACCGAGATCCACGGCCGGGACGTGGCGACGGGCCTGGCGCGCAGTGTGCGCGTGGACACCGCCGCCGTGCGCGACGCGATCCAGACCCCGCTGACGGCTGTCCTGGACGGCATCGGCGAGGTGCTGCGCGACTGCCCGCCCGACCTGGTGGCCGACCTCGCCGACCGCGGGATCATGATGGTCGGCGGCTCGGCGCTGCTGCCCGGGTTCGACGAGATGCTGCGGCAGGCCACCCGGATGCCGGTGCACATCGCCGAGCGGCCCGACATCTGCGTGGCGCAGGGCCTGGGCGCCATGCTGGAGGGCAGCATCGAGCCGCTGGTCCTGGACCCGCTCGCCGCCTGAGCCGGGCCGGGCCCGCCGTATGACCGGCGATCCGGTCACGACGGTGACGTGGCAGGCGCCGTGGGGCGGCTGAGGGTCACGGCCGCCTGCCGGGCCGGGCGGCCCGCCGGCCGCGGCGGCGGCCTCAGCGGGCCAGGTAGCACCGGATGGTGGTGCCCTCCGGGCCGGTGTGGATCCGGACCAGGTCCGCCACCAGGTTGACCAGCAGCAGTCCGCGTCCGCCCCGCTGGTCGCGGGCGGCGGGGTTGCGGCCGGCCAGCGGGTCGGTGATGCGGCCCTTGTCGCGGACCTCGCACAGCACGTACCCGTCCTCGGGCCACACCGTGAGCTCGCCCGTACCGCCGCCGTGGACGACGCTGTTGGTGGTCAGCTCCGCGGTGATCAGGGTCAGGTTCTCCAGGGCCAGGCCGGACAGGCCCAGCCGGGCGCCGTGGTCGGTGGCCAGGTGCCGGACGGCGGACAGGGAGTCCTCGTCGTAGCTGAGGCCGAGCACGTCCGGGCCGGTGCCGGGCCCGGGCGGCAGCGGCTCGTTGTAGCGGGCGACCACGCCCTCCGGGTCGTAGGCCGCGCTGGTCCGCCCGGTGGCCGAACCGACCGGGATGACGAGCGGGTGGGTGGCGTACGCGTCGGCGAGCGCCCGCTCGTCCAGGGCGGAGGTGTCGTACGGGCACAGGATGGTGACCTCGCGGCCCCGGAACGCCGCGTTGATCAGCGCCTCGTGCTGGGCGCAGGCCGGGTACTCGGCCGGGCTGCGGCCCGCCCAGACCGGCTCGCCGATGATCTGGACCCGCCGGCCGGGCGGCTGGGCGTCGGCGAAGGCGCGCAGCACGCCGGGGATGATCCGGCCCGGGTTGCGTCCCGCCTCCCGCATGTCCAGGAACCGTACGGCGGCGCCGTCGGCACCCAGCTCGTCCTGGATCAGCCGGAGGTTCTCGCCGGGGACGGCGACGGCGACCGGCTCGTCCGCCGCCAGCGCCGCACGGACGAAGGGGACGGTTCCGGCCAGATACTGCTCGGTGTCGCCGTAGAACAGCGCGGGATGCACGAACGGGTCATCGGGTTCGGCCGACCTGGTCATGACGTCGACACCTCGATCCCCGGCAGCCCGGGCCACAGTAGGTCCAGCATGCGCGGCAGGGCGGCCGGCGGCCGGCACAGCACCAGTCGCCGCCGCTCGCCGAAGCTCCGGGCCGTGTCCGCCAGCGCGCCGGCGCCGGCGACGTCGACGAAGGTCAGCGCGGAAAGCTCCAAGTAGTACATGTCCTCGCCCTCGCGAACGGCCCGCTCCAGCGCGTGCTCCCAGACGGTGCGCGTACGCAGACTCACCTCGCCCGCCGCCCGGAACCCGGTCCGCCCGGTCAGCGGGTACACGTCGAGCCGCGGCACCGAGGGCATCGGCACGGCGGCGGCCGACGGGGGCCGCGCCGGCTCCGTTCCGCTCACGTCATCTCCCAGCCGCACAGGTAGCAGAGTGCCCAGTATGCGGCAGGGCTTGCCTCGCCGGGGTGTAGACCCCGGCACAGGGGGCAGGCGAAGGACGGACCACACAGCGGACACAGCGGACCGGGGACGAAACACATGACCTCAGCGGCACCCGCACCGCACACCGGGCAGCCGGCCACCCTGACCGTCGACAGCCACACCGAGGGCGAGCGGATCGTCCTCACCGCGCGCGGCGAACTGGTCCGCGGCTGTACCGACATCCTCGCCGAAGCGCTGGCGGCCCTGCCCGCGGGCGCCGCCCGGGTCGACCTCGACGTGACGGGGGTGACCTTCCTCGACACGGCCGGGCTGGCGGTCCTGGACACGCTGGACGCGTTCGGCCGCCGGTACGGCGTACCGGTCGGTGCGATCGGGTGGCGGGGCCAGCCGCGCCGGGTGCTGGAACTGGTGGGCCTGGACCCCGATGACCCGCTGAGCGCCGACCTGCCCCCGGGCCTGCCCGACCGGGCCGCCTCCGCGGTGGCCCGGGAACGCGCCGAGCAACTGGATCTGCTGCGGCTGGAGATAGAGCAGCTGCGCCACGCGATGGACTCACGCCCCGTGATCGACCAGGCCCGCGGCATCCTGATGGCGGCCCACGGGTGCACCCCGGATGAGGCGTGGGAGATGCTGCGGGAGGCGTCCCAGCGGTCCAACACCAAGCTGCGGCAGGTGGCGGCGGCGGTCACGGCGAGCGCGGTGCCCGACGGCCCGGCACCGCCCGCGCCCCTGCGGACGGCCCTGGCCGCGGCGGCGGCCCGGTATGCCGGCCGGGTCAGTACGGCAGCAGACGCCCGGAGGGAGTCCTGCGGTCGATCTCCTGCTCGCGCGGGGCGGCGGGCCGCCGGCTGACACGTACCCGGATGCGACGGTCCATGACGCCCTCCTGCTGCCGACACCACCCGGCGGTGGACGCCGGTAGGAGGTCCGTGCCCAGGACCTGACCGGTTCAAGCGTGTGAGCGGGCAACTACCGGAATCGGCCGGGCGGTTGGACCCGGCTCGCTAGCGGGTCAGATAGCGGTGGAGTACCGGGTCGAGCTGGGCCAGCCAGGCGTCGAGCCGGGCCTTGCGGCGGGCGTTCAGCTCGCAGGAGTACACGCCGCCGTCCCACAGCCGCACGGTGAGGGTCAGGCGGTGGCCGCGCCAGGTGCGTTCGACGTGCGCGATCTCGTCCCATCCGAAGTCGGCGGTGGCGCCCGTCACTTCGAGGAGGACTCCGGTGGCGTTGACGACGGCGCCGGAGTGGGAGTCGGCGAGTACGGCCTCCGGGCTGCCGTACGGTATCGGCGGTCCGAAGCCGTAGGGGGCCGGCGGTGGGCTGGGCTGCGGATGCGGCGGGGTGCCGAATCCCGGAAACGGCTGCTGCTGCCCGGGCGTTGCGAACGGCACGGCCGACTGCGGGGGCGTGGCGGGATGGTGCACGGGCTGCGGGGGCGTCGTGGGCGGCGGCGGTGTGGTGAACGCCGGCAGGGCTGTGCCGGGCGTCGCCGGGGATGTGCCGGGAGTGTCCGGGAGTGCGCCGGGCGTCGCCGGGGGCGCGGTGAGCGTCGGCGGGTACGGCGGTGCCGTCGGGCGGGCCGGGTCGGGTGCCGGGCCGGTCAGCCGGTCCAGCAGCGCGCTGGGCGTGGGCCGGGCCGAGGGCTCCTTCGCCAGGCACTCCGAGACCAGCTCCGCCAGGCCGGCGGGTACGGCGGACAGGTCCGGCGACTCGTGCACGGAGCGGTACATCAGCCCCATCGGTGTGCCTTCGCCCCAGGCGGCGCCGCCCGCCGCCGCGACCAGTACGGCACCGAGGGCGAACACGTCGGCGGCGCCGGTCACATCGTTGCCGAGGGCCTGTTCGGGGGCGAGGAAGCCGGGTGTGCCGAAGGCGGTGCCGGTGGCGGTGAGGCGGGTCGACTCGACGGCCCGGGCGATGCCGAAGTCGAGGACGCGCGGCCCGTCGGCGGCCATGATGATGTTGCCCGGCTTCAGGTCGCGGTGGACCAGGCCGCAGGAGTGGATGGACTCCAGCGCCTCGGCGAGCGCGGCGGCCAGCGACCGCAGCTGCGGCTCGTCCATGGGGCCCTCGGCGGCGAGCCGCTCGGCGAGGGTGAGGCCGGGGATGTAGGCGGTGGCCAGCCAGAGCGGGTCGCCGTCGACGTCGGCGTCGACCACCGGGGCCGTGTGGAAGCCGCCCACCGCGCGGGCCGCCTCGACCTCGCTGCGGAACCGCTCCCGGAAGACCGGGTCGGCGGCCAGCTCCGCCTTGGCGACCTTCAGCGCGACGGCGCGGCCGCCTCGCGTCCGCGCGAGATGGACGGTTCCCATGCCGCCCTCGCCGAGCCGGCGCTCGATGAGGTATCCCCCGATGCGTTCCATGCGGACAGTATGACCGCCGGACAGGACCCGTCCATGCCCCCGTCCGTGCCCCGTTGTCGGGGCGTCAGCCGCCGCGGGCGCGGACGGCCAGCAGGGCGGCCAGCCCGGCGAGCGGCGGTCCGAGCAGGGACGGAAGGACCCAGCCGGCGCTCATCATGGCGAGCATCCTGGGCCGCAGCCGCTCGGGGTACGCCTGGCCGACGGCGGTGGTCACCGACACCGCGACCATCCCGGCGGCCAGCCCGTCCACGAACCGGCCGGCGGCGAGCTGCCAGACCGAGACGCTGGACGCGGACACCAGCAGGGTGAGCACCGACAGGACCATGCCGAGGGCCAGGGGGCGCCGGGCGCCCGCCCGGTCCGCCCAGTGCCCGCCGAACAGGCCGGCGGCGACGAAGCAGCCCGCCACGACGGGGAGCAGGGAGACCCCGTCGAGTTCCCGGACCGCCGTCGGCAGGGTGGGCACGGCGGCCAGGGCGGCGAACCCGGTCAGGAACATCACCACGGCGAAGGTCAGGGTGGCGGCGAGGTACGGCGGCGAGAAGATCCCGCCCCGCTCGGCACCGGCCGACTCGCGCACCCGCTGCTCCTGAGCCACGACAGCACACCCCCCGCAGAGCTGGTCTGGACCATTGCCCACGACGGGAGGGGAATCTACGGGCCTTCCGTCCGGGGGTCAACGGAATCACCGGCCCGGCGCGGTACGGGCGTGAAGGTGCGGCTCGCCAGGTAGCCGGGCCGCGGGCGCGGGGCCGCGTACGGGGTGCCGAGAGGGTTCTCGACGCTGTTGTAGACGACGAAGAGGTTGGTGCGCGGGAACGGTGAGACGTTGGGGGCCGAGGCGTGCAGGCTGTCGGCGTCGAAGGCCACCGCCGAGCCCGCCGGGCCGGTGAACTGGCGGATGCCGAGCTCCCGGGCCAGCGCGGTGACCGCGGCCCGGTCCGCCGGTCCCGCGGGCAGGTTCTTCCCCCGCAGGGACGTGCGGTGGTAGTCGGGCGGTGTCTCGCCGACGGACGGGACGAAGGTGCGCTGCGCCCCCGGGATGATCATGAGGGGGCCGTTGTGCGGGGCGTTCTCGGTCAGGGCGATGGACAGGCTCAGGGCGCGCGGTGCCGGCATGCCGTCCTCCGAGTGCCAGGTCTCGAAGTCCGAGTGCCAGCCGAAGCCCGAGCCGTCGAACGCCGACTTCAGATTGACCCGGGTCTGGTGGACGTACACGTCCGAGGCCAGGATCTGGCGTGCGACGTCGGCGAGCCGGGCGGAGTGCACGATCGCGCGGAACGTGTCGCTCAGCGCGTGCACCTCGAACACCGAGCGGATGCCGTCGCCGTCGGGCTCCGGCACCACCCGCCCCGACGCGCGCAGGGACCGGTCGGCCGCCAGCCGTCCGGTCTCCGCCAGGCAGGCCGCCGTCTGCTCGGCGGACAGCAGCGCCTCGACGTACAGGCATCCGTCCCGGTCGTAGGCGGCCAGTTCGGCGGCGGACAGCGGGCCGGCCGCGGCGGGGTTCCAGACGACCGGGTGCCGGCGCGGGAACGGGGCCAGGGCCTCGGGAGTGCGCGTCGGGTACGGGTCCCCGGCGGCGGGGCGCGCCGTGGTGGTCATCGTCGGCTCTCCTCCGGTTCGGGTGACGCGGCGGGGCCGGCCGGGGCGGCGGCCGGACGCTGGAACAGGGCCCCGGAGTTGCGGTGCGGCAGGTCCACGATCCGCAGCAGGTCGAAACCCTGGTCCAGGTAGTAGCGGTGCAGCAGGCGGTTCGTCTTCCATGCCTCCAGGCGCAGCCAGCGTTTGCCCCGCCGGGCCGCCAGCGCGCCCGCCCAGTCCAGCAGCCGGGCGCCGAGCGCCTGTCCGGCGACGGCCCGGCTCACCGCGAGGTCGTGGACGTAGAGGGCGGACGCGGGGTCGTCGTCGCGCCACCATTCCGGGTCGGCCCGCTCGTGGACGGTGATCGTGCCGACGGGCCGGCCGGCGTGGAAGGCGAGGTAGCAGTCGCCCGCCTCGATGGCCTCCGCCATGCGCCACCGGCGCGGCGGGTACTGCCACTGGTCCAGGCCCCGGCCGGCCAGCCAGCGGCTCGCCTCCAGCCACAGGGCCTCGACCTGCTCCAGTTCGCCGGGGCGGGCGGCCCGTATGCCGGGGGCGGTCACCGGGCCGGCTCCGGTCCGTGGCCGGCGAGGAAGGCCAGCGCGACGGCGGCCTCGCAGGCGATGCCCGTGGCGAGCACGCTCTCGTCGATGTCCATGCGGGACGAGTGCAACGACGGGGCCTCGTCGGGTGCCAGGTCCGGGGGGCACGCGCCGAGGAAGGCCAGGGCACCGGGGACGGCCCGCAGGACGTAGGAGAAGTCCTCCGCCGTCATCTGCGGGGCGGCCAGGACCTCCGCCGCCCCGGGGCCGAGCGCGTCGGCGGCGGTGCGCAGCACGAGGTCGGTGAAGGCGGTGTCGTTGACGGTGACCGGGTAGCCGGACTCGATGGTCGCCTCCGCCGTCGCTCCGTGCGCGGCGGCCACCCCCTGGGCGACCCGGGTGATCGCCTCGTGCAGCCCCCGCCGGGTCGGTTCGGCCAGCGTGCGCAGCGTGCCGCCCAGTTCCGCGGTGTCCGGGATGATGCCGGCCGCGGTACCCGCGGACAGCCGGGTCACACTGAGGACGGCGCTGTCGTCGGCGGACAGGCTGCGGGTGACCATCGTCTGGAGGGCGAGCACGATCTCGCAGGCCACGGGCACCGGGTCGCAGGTGGTGTGCGGGGCCGAGGCGTGCCCGCCGCGGCCCCGGACGAGGACCCGGAACCGGTCGGAGGCCGCCATCTGCGGGCCGGGCCGCAGCCGCAGCGCGCCGGCGGGCAGGTTCGGGTGCACATGGAGGGCGAAGGCGGCGTCGGCACGGGCGCCGGACGCCTCCAGCACCCCCTCCTCGATCATCAGGCGGGCACCGTGGTGGCCCTCCTCGCCGGGCTGGAACATGAACACCACGCGCCCGGTGAGCCCGTCCCGCCGCGCGGCGAGCAGCCGTGCGGCGCCCACCAGCATCGCCATGTGAACGTCGTGCCCGCAGGCGTGCATCAACCCGGGGCTGCGCGAGGCGAACGGCAGCCCGGTCTCCTCGGTGAGCGGCAGCGCGTCCATGTCGGAGCGGAGCAGGATCGTCGGGCCGTCGGCCCGTCCGGTGAGGGTCGCGGTGACGGAGGACAGGGCGTCGCCGGTACGGACCTTGAGGCCGAGGCCGTCCAGCGCGTCCAGGATCAGCCGCTGGGTGGCCGGCAGGTCGAGGCCGGACTCGGGGCCCTGGTGCAGGGCGCGGCGCAGGGCCACCGCTTCGGGGGCCAGCCGGCGTGCCTCGTCGAGGAGGGCCGGGCCGGCGACGGCCGCGGGGCGGGCGGCGTCGGCCGTGCCGGGTGCGGACCGAGGCGGAGGTGTCATGCGGCCGTTCTCCTTCCCGGGCCCGGCCCATGGCGGCGCGGCCCGCAGCGGCGGCACACGAGGAGGCGGTACTCCCTCACGGTAGGGAGCGCGGTGCCGCCCGGACAGACCGCCGGAGCCCCGGCGTACCGGATCCGGACAGGGCCGCCTGCTGACAGGATGGCGGGTTCCCCCCGCTGACCAGCGGTCGACGCGCTGACATGCTCGGGTGAGGACAGCCCGCAGACCCGAGTGAGGGTGAGGACCGTATACATGGCGATGTCTGCGTCCTCGGGAGCTCCCCGACGCCCCTGGGAATGGGACGAGACCGAATGGCGGCGGCACGTCGGCCGGGTCCGCGCCGGACGGAGTCTCCGGCCGGCGTCCTGGCCGGGCGGGGCGCGCTGCGCGGTGGCGCTCTCCTTCGATCCCGACCACGAGACCATCCCGCTGCGCGACGGCGAGGTCATGCCCGGCAAGCTGTCGCAGGGCGAGTACGGCGCCCGCGTCGGTGTGCCCCGCATCCTGCGCCTGCTGGCGCGGCACGCCGTGCCCGCCACCTTCTTCATGCCGGCGGTGTGCGCCCTGCTGCGTCCGGAGGAGGCCCGTGGCTACGTCGAGGCCGGCCACGAGGTCGCCCTGCACGGCTGGATCCACGAACGGAACATGGAGCTGGAGTACAAGCACGAGCGGGACCTCGCCTTCCGGAGCGCGGACACCCTGGAACGGGCGACGGGCCGGCGCCCCGTGGGGATCCGCACCCCGTCCTGGGACTTCAGCGAGCACACCCTGGACATCACCCGGGAGCTGGGACTGCGCTACGACTCCTCGCTGATGGCGGACGACGAGCCGTACGAACTGCTCGCCCACGGCGAGCCCACGGGCGTGGTGGAGATCCCCCCGGAGTGGATCCGCGACGACGCCGCCTACCTCAACATGGACCGCTACTCCGCCGTGCGCCCCTACACCCCGCCCCGGGAGCTGATCCCGCTGTGGCGGGACGAGTTCGACGCGGCCCACGCCGAGGGCGGCCTGTTCCAGCTGACGATGCATCCGCATGTCATCGGGCACCGCTCGCGGATCGTGGTCCTGGCGGAGCTGCTGGACCACATCGCCGCCCGGGATGACGTCTGGTATGCGACCCATGCCCAGATCGCGGAGTATGTGTGGCAGGAGGCGACCGGAAACGGCGCGCACTGATGACCTGGATGCCGGGGGCGGGGGACGGCCTGGCGCCGACGCCGGTGGTCCGCCTGGGGCTGGAGGTCGCGGGCACACCGCGGGAGCTGTGGCTGAAGCTGGAGGGGTACAACCCGTACGGGTCCATCAAGGGACGCACGGCGCTCGCCCTGTGGCGGGACGTCGCGGACCGGGTGGACCCGGGTGCGGGGCTGGTGGAGTCCACGTCCGGCAATCTAGCTGCGCGGCACCACCGGGATCGGCGTCGGGGCCAGCGCGGGCGCCCTGGTCGCGGCGGCGCTGCGGCTGTTCCGGGCCGACGCCGGGCGCACCGCCGCCGCCTGTCTGTGCCCCGACGGCGCCGACCGGTACCTCGACACCGTCCACTCCCCCGTCTGGCGCCGCACCCACGGCATGACCGGGCCGCCCCGCTGCCCGGCGTGCGGGTCCTCGCCGCGGACGCGTCCGGGCCGCTGCCCGAGGGGGCCCGGTGACAACCGCGGGCGGCGGCCAGCGGGACCGGTACACGAGGGCGGGGTCCGCCGGGACCCCCGCCGGCTGCTCCGGGACGAACTGCGCACCGGACAGCTGTACCTCCCGCCGGCCCTCATCCCGTACGCCGGCCATCCCCTGGTACGCGCCCTGCCCGCCGCCGCGCAGCGGGCACTGGCCGCCCGGCCCTGTTCCAGTACCTCGGTTTCACCACCTACTTCGAGACCGAGATGGTCAACCGCGCCACCCAGGCCGGATCCTGCCCGGCGGCCAGGCCGCCATGAACGGCGCCTCCGTCTACATCGACTGACCGTCCGCGACAGCCAAACTCCCCTCTGCGAAAGGAAGTTCACATGACGCGCGTATTGGTGACGGGCTTCGAGCCGTTCGACATCGACACCTACAACCCCTCCTGGGGTGCGGCACAGCTGCTCCAGGAGAACCCGCCGGACGGGACGGAGGTGACGGCCGTTCAACTGCCCTGCATCTACGGGTAATCCCTGAAAGTGCTGCGCGAGGCGGTACTGGAGACGGACCCGGCCCTCGTCCTGTCGATCGGTCTCTCCCCCCGCAACGGCATCTCGGTCGAGCGCGTCGCCGTCAACGTCAACGACTGCCCCCTCGCCAACAACGCCGGCCGGACGGCCGTCGACGAGCCCATCGTCCCCGAGGGCCCCGCCGCCTACTTCTCCACCCTCCCGATCAAGCGCTGCATGACGGAGGTGCAGAAGCAGACCGGCCTGTACGCCGAGGTCTCCCAGACCGCCGGCACGTTCGTGTGCAACCGCGTGTTCTACGGCCTGATGCACCTGCTCGCCACCGAGGGCAAGCAGCGGCGCGGCGGTTTCGTCCACATCCCGCACACCCCCGAGATGCCCCGCGCCGTGAAGGGCCAGGTCCCCTCGCTCCCGGTGGACCAAGCGGCGAACGGCCTCCGCGTCGTCCTGTCGACCGCACTGGCCCACGAGTCGGACATCGCGGTCGCCGCCGGAGCGACCCACTGACGAGCGCGGCCGTGGTTCGAGATCGCCCGCGGGGAACGCGCCGCGGCCGGCACCCCTCCGGTGACTGTCCGTGCTCGGTCGCCCACGGAACGGCGCCCGGCCGAGCCTGGGCCGAGCCAATGATCTCCAGAGACGCCGTAACCCCCTCCAGCCGGAGGGGGTTAACGCTGCGGCACAGGTGAAAACGTTCCTGCACCGACGGGCGGCGGTGGGGCGGGTGGGACTCGAACCCACGGCCGACGGATTATGAGTCCGCTGCTCTAACCGGCTGAGCTACCGCCCCATAGCGGCGTGTCGCGTACAAGTGTGCGCGCCGTCTGCCGCAGCATAGCCGCTCATACGATCTCCTGCTTCGGATGGTCGGCTTCCGCGCTGCTCATGGCCTGAGGACACGCGGCGCGGGCGCGGCGGTTCCCGGGGACATGAAAAAGGACCCCTGCGGGGTCCTCGTTCAGCGCTCCCCCGACTGGACTCGAACCAGTAACCTGCCGGTTAACAGCCGGCTGCTCTGCCAATTGAGCTACGGAGGACCGAAGCTCCCCCGACTGGACTCGAACCAGTAACCTGCCGGTTAACAGCCGGCTGCTCTGCCAATTGAGCTACGGAGGATCGCCTCGTTGCATCGAACGTGCCTACCTGGGTATTCGCCAGGGGGCGGGCGCTCGCTGCGACACATACATTAGCGCAAGCAGGGGGGTGCTCCGCCAATCGGTATCCCTCGGCGTCAGCGCCGCACCAGAGACCTACGCACGGGAAGGGTGGCAGCCATGCGCTACCGGCTCACGTTCCTCGCCGGTCTGGCCCTCGGTTACGTACTCGGCACGAGGGCCGGACGGGAGCGCTACGAGCAGCTGAAGAAGTCGGCGCGGCAGATCGCGGAGAACCCCGCGGTCCGCAACACCGCCGAGACGGCCGCCCAGCAGGGCCGCGTCTACGCCGGCAAGGCGTTCCACACGGTCAGCGACAAGGTCGGCGACCGGGTCCCGGCGTCGGTGGCCCAGCGGGTGCGGTCCCTGCGCGAACGCAACGTCAACGGCACGGGCGAGGACGAGTGGGGCACGAGCAACACCTGACGATCACCCGCACCCCACGCACCTGCCTCCCCTTGAGCGCCTTGGACCAACGCATGCGCAGGAATGCTGCAAAATTCTCGGCATGGGGATAGTCGCCGGCTTGGACAGCTCGTCCGATTTCACTCGCATCGTGGTCTGCGACACGGACACCGGTGCCGTACTACGGCAGGGATACGCGCCGCATCCGGCCGAGACGCCGGACGGCTCAGGCCGCCCGAGCGACGTCGACCCGCAGGCCTGGCTGCTGTCCCTGGGCGAGGCCGCGGGAGGCGGCCTGCTGGAGGGCGTCCAGGCCATCGGCGTGTCCGCGCAGCAGAACGCGCTGATCCCGCTGGACGCCCAGGGCAACACCGTCCGCCCGGCCCTGGTCGGCGGCGACAAGCGCGCCCAGGTCGCGGCGGCCGACCTCGTGGACGCGCTCGGCGGCCGGGAGGCCTGGGCCCAGGCGGTCGGCTGCGTGCCGCAGGCGGCCCAGCCGGTCACCAAGCTGCGCTGGTTGGCGAAGAACGAACCCGAGAACGCGCTGCGGACGGCCATGCTGCTCCAGGCCCACGACTGGCTCGTCTGGCAGCTGCTCGGCCGGCCTGTGAGAAGGACCACCGACCGCGGCGGGGCTTCCGGCACCGGCTACTGGTCGGCGGCCACCGGCGCCTACCGGCCCGACCTGGTCGAGCTGGCGCTCGGCCACCAGGCGATGCTGCCGGAGGTGATCGGCCCGGCGGACGCGGCCGGTACGACCCCGGAGGGGCTGCTGATCTCGGCCGGCACCGGGGAGACCATGGCCGCCGCGTTCGGGCTCGGCATCTCTCTCGGGGACGCGGTCGTCTCGCTCGGCGCCTCCGGGTCCGTGATGGCCGTGCACCCCGAGGCGCTCGCCGACCAGTCCGGGATGATCACCTCCCTCGCCGACGCCACCGGCATGCACCTGCCGGTCGTCACCACCCTGAACGCCGTACGCACCCTGCGCGGCACCGCCGAACTCCTCGGGCTGCCGGACCTGGAGAGCCTGTCCGACCTGGCGATGAAGTCCACGCCGGGGGCGCACGGGCTGGTGCTGCTGCCGTATCTGGAGGGCGAGCGGACGCCGAACCTGCCGCACACCGCGGGGACCCTCGCGGGGCTGCGGCGCGAGTCGATGAGGCCCGAGCATCTGGCGCGGGCCGCGTTCGAGGGCATGCTGTGCGGGCTCGCGGACGCGCTGGACGTGCTGCGCGGCCGGGGCGTGGACGTACGGCGGATCTTCCTGCTCGGGCCGGCCGCCGAGCTGCCCGCCGTGCAGGCCGCGGCGCCCTCGCTGTTCGGCGCCCAGGTCGTCGTACCGCAGCCGGCGGACTACGCGGCGATCGGCGCGGCCCGGCAGGCGGCCTGGGCGCTCGGCGTGTCGCAGGGCGCCCTCGATCCGCGCACCCCGCCGGCCTGGCAGGGTGCGGCGGCGCAGGTGCTGGAGCCGGGCGAGGAGCTGGCCGTGGGGCAGGCGGTACGGCAGCAGTTCACGGCGGTGCGGGAGCAGACCCACCCGGGGGCATTCAACTCGTAGCGGGCCATATGAGGGTGCAACACCGCAGACCCGGGGGGCCGTACGGGGCCGGACACCGCCGGATTAATCGGTTGAGGTAACGCGGGTGGAGTGTCCGACGATAGGGGCCAGGGGCAACCGACCAGCCCCTGTCGCCGACTCCGAGAGACGTAGCGTGCTCATACGACTTCTGCGGACCTATCTCAGGCCCTACAAGAAACCCATAGCGTTCCTGGTACTGCTCCAGTTCCTGCAAACCTGCGCCACCCTCTACCTGCCCACGCTGAACGCGGACATCATCGACAACGGTGTCGTGAAGGGGGACACGGGTTACATCCTGTCCTTCGGCGCCCTGATGATCGGCATCTCCCTGGCGCAGGTCGTGTGCAACATCGGTGCCGTGTACTACGGCGCCCGGACCGCCTCCGCGCTCGGCCGGGACGTGCGCGGGGCCGTCTTCGACCGGGTGCAGTCCTTCTCCGCGCGTGAGGTGGGTCACTTCGGGGCGCCCTCACTCATCACCCGTACGACGAACGACGTCCAGCAGGTCCAGATGCTGGTCCTGATGACGTTCACGCTGATGGTGTCGGCGCCCATCATGTGCGTGGGCGGTATCGTCCTCGCCCTCGGCCTGGACGTGCCGCTGTCCGGGGTACTGGTCGCGGTCGTCCCGGTGCTCGGCGTCTCCGTGACGCTCATCGTGCGCCGGCTGCGCCCGCTGTTCCGGTCGATGCAGGTCCGCCTGGACACGGTGAACCGGGTGCTGCGCGAGCAGATCACCGGCAACCGGGTGATCCGCGCCTTCGTCCGGGACGAGTACGAGCAGGGCCGGTTCGGCAAGGCCAACGCCGAGCTGACCGACATGCAGATGGCCACCGGCCGGATGCTCGCCCTGATGTTCCCGATCGTCATGACGGTGGTGAACGTGTCGTCCATAGCGGTGGTGTGGTTCGGCGCCCACCGCATCGACAGCGGCGGGATGGCGATCGGCGACCTGACCGCGTTCCTCGCCTATCTGATGCAGATCGTCATGGCCGTGATGATGGCCACCTTCATGTTCATGATGGTGCCGCGCGCGGAGGTCTGTGCCGAGCGCATCGAGGAGGTCCTGGACACCGATTCGAGCGTCGTGCCGCCGCTCGCGCCGGTCACGGAGCTGCGCGTGCACGGGAACCTGGAGATCCGGGGCGCGGGCTTCCGCTATCCGGGTGCCGAGGAGCCGGTGCTGAGGTCCATCGACCTGATCGCCCGGCCCGGTGAGACGACCGCCGTGATCGGCTCCACCGGCAGCGGCAAGTCGACGCTCCTCGGGCTCGTCCCCCGGCTGTTCGACGCCACCGAGGGCGAGGTCCTGGTGGACGGCGTGAACGTCCAGGAGGTCGATCCGCAGCTGCTCGCCAGGACCGTCGGACTCGTGCCGCAGAAGCCGTACCTGTTCGCGGGCACGGTCGCCACCAACCTGCGCTACGGCAACCCGGACGCCACCGACGAGGACCTGTGGCACGCGCTGGGGGTGGCGCAGGCCAAGGACTTCGTGCAGAAGCTGGAGGGTGGCCTGGACGCCCCGATCGCACAGGGCGGGACGAACGTCTCCGGCGGCCAGCGGCAGCGGCTCGCGATCGCCCGCACCCTGGTGCAGCGCCCGGAGATCTACCTCTTCGACGACTCCTTCTCCGCGCTCGACTACGCCACCGACGCGGCCCTGCGCGCCGCGCTCGCCCAGGAGACCGCCGAGGCGACCGTCGTCATCGTCGCCCAGCGGGTGGCGACCATCCGCGAAGCGGACCGGATCATCGTGCTGGACGAGGGCCGGGTGGTCGGCACCGGCCGGCACCGGGAACTGATGGCATCCAACGAGACCTACCGGGAGATCGTGCTCTCCCAGCTGACGGAAGCGGAGGCCGCCTGATGGCCGGGCCCATGGGACGCATGATGGCCGGGGGCGGCCCCGACCAGCGCTCGATGGACTTCAAGGGGTCGGGCAAACGGCTCGTCGCCCAGTTCAAACCGGAACGGCTCACGATCTACGCCCTGCTGCTGTGCGTGGTGATCAGCGTGGGCCTGAGCGTGATCGGCCCGAAGATCCTCGGCCGGGCCACCGACCTGGTGTTCGCGGGCATCATCGGCCGGCAGATGCCGGCCGGGGACACCAAGGAGCAGGTGCTCGCCTCCATGCGCGAGCGCGGCCAGGGCCGGGTCGCGGACATGCTGAAGGGCACCGACTTCACGCCCGGCAAGGGCATCGACTTCGACGCCGTCGGGAACGTCCTGCTGCTCGCGCTCGGCACGTTCATGGTCGCCGGTCTGCTGATGGCGATCGCGACCCGGCTGGTGAACCGGGCCGTGAACCGCACGATGTACCGGCTCCGGGAGGACGTGCAGACGAAGCTGTCGCGGCTGCCGCTGTCGTACTTCGACAAGCGCCAGCGCGGTGAGGTGCTGTCCCGGGCGACCAACGACATCGACAACATCGGGCAGACGCTCCAGCAGTCGATGGGCCAGCTGATCAACTCGGTGCTGACCATCATCGGCGTCCTCGTGATGATGTTCTGGGTCTCCTGGCTGCTGGCGCTGGTGGCGCTGGTCACCGTGCCGCTGTCGTTCGTGGTCGCCACCCGGGTCGGCAAGCGGTCGCAGCCGCACTTCGTGCAGCAGTGGCGCTCCACCGGCAAACTGAACGCCCACATCGAGGAGATGTACACCGGGCACACCCTGGTGAAGGTGTTCGGGCGGCAGGAGGAGTCGGCACAGCAGTTCGCCGAGCAGAACGAGGCGCTGTACCAGGCCGCGTTCAAGGCGCAGTTCAACAGTGGTGTCATGCAGCCGCTGATGATGTTCGTGTCGAACCTGAACTACGTGCTGGTGGCGGTCGTCGGCGGGCTGCGGGTCGCGTCCGGCGCCCTCTCCATCGGTGACGTGCAGGCGTTCATCCAGTACTCGCGGCAGTTCTCGATGCCGCTGACGCAGGTCGCGTCGATGGCGAACCTGGTGCAGTCCGGTGTCGCCTCGGCCGAGCGGATCTTCGAACTCCTGGACGCGGAGGAGCAGGAGGCGGATCCGGTGCCGGGCGAGCGGCCGGCCCAGCTGCGCGGGCGGGTGCGCCTGGAGCATGTGTCGTTCCGGTACGACCCCGAGAAGCCGCTGATCGAGGACCTGTCGCTCACGGTGGAACCGGGGCACACGGTGGCGATCGTCGGCCCGACCGGCGCGGGCAAGACCACGCTGGTCAACCTGCTGATGCGGTTCTACGACGTCTCGGGCGGCCGGATCACCCTGGACGGGGTGGACATCCGGAAGATGACCCGGGACGAACTCCGTTCCGGCATCGGCATGGTGCTCCAGGACACCTGGCTGTTCGGCGGCACCATCGCGGAGAACATCGCGTACGGCGCCTCGCGCGAGGTCACGCGCGGGGAGATCGAGGAGGCGGCGCGGGCGGCACACGCGGACCGTTTCGTCCGTACCCTCCCCGACGGCTACGACACCGTGATCGACGACGAGGGCACGGGCGTCAGCGCCGGTGAGAAGCAGCTGATCACCATCGCGCGGGCGTTCCTGTCGGACCCGGTCATCCTGGTGCTGGACGAGGCGACGAGTTCCGTGGACACGCGGACCGAGGTGCTGATCCAGAAGGCGATGGCCAAACTCGCCTCCGGCCGGACGTCGTTCGTGATCGCGCACCGGCTGTCGACCATCCGGGACGCGGACACGATTCTGGTGATGGAGAACGGGTCCATCGTGGAACAGGGCGCGCACGCGGATCTGCTGGCGGCCGACGGGGCGTACGCCCGGCTGTACAAGGCCCAGTTCGCGCAGGCTGTGGCCGAGGTGGACTAGGGCCTCGCCGGCCGATCCTGCCGGGGTCACGGGGCCTGACTCACGCGCCAGGCCCCGCTCGGGCGGGCCGGCGGGCTCGGCCGGCCGGCAGACTCGGTCGGCCGGCAGGGTCGGTCGGCCGGCAGGGTCGGTCGGTCGGAGCCGGCCTGATCCGGGAGAAAGGCCCTAGCGGTCTTCGGCCCGCGCCCGGGCGTTGCGCTCCTCGATGAGTGCCGCGAAGCCGTCGAGCACGCACCGCAGCCCGAACTCGTAGGCGTGGTCGGGGTTGCAGGCGCCCTGGTGGGCTGCGCCGGCCGCGCTGCCCACGCGGGTGGCGAGCGGGTGGCGGGCGGGGTCGAAGACACGGGCCAGGAGGGGGGCGTTGGCCTCCCACCACTGCTGGTCCGACATGGCGCTGTCGCGGGCGGCGGCCTGGGCGTCGATTGCGGTGCGGGCCGTGGACTGGACGAAGGCGAGGAGGTGGGTGAGCGCGGCGTCCATTTCGATGTCGTCGAGTCCGATCCCGTCGAAGGCGCCCAGTTCGTGCTCGTACTTGGCCATCAGGCCGGGCCCGAGAGCAGGGCGGGTGACGGGCAGGGTGGCCACCCAGGGGTGGCGCCGGAAGAGAGCCCGGTTCTCCTGGGCGACGGTCGTGACACGGGTGCGCCAGCAGGTGCCCGGCAGGTGCTCGGTGCGGGGCATCTGCTGGTAGACGGCGTCGAGCATGAGGTCGAGGAGCTCGGCCTTGCCCGGGATGTAGGTGTAGAGCGTCATCGGTGTGACGCCGAGCTCCTGGGCGATATGGCGCATGGTGAGCGTGTCGAGGCCGTCGCGGTCGGCGAGCTCGATGGCGGCCTGTACGACGGTGTCGATGCTGAGCTGCTGCTTCGGACCGCGTCTGGAGACGTTGTGTCCTGCCTCCCGCCACAGCAGTTCGAGGGTGCGCGCAGGGTCGCCTGCGCCGGTGCGGTCCTTCGGCTTCGCCATGGTTCACATTCTCTCGCGGACTCCTGCGGGAGGTTCCGAAACGTGAACCCTATCTTTGTACGCTGTATAGAGTACGGTGTACAGATGCAGATCACCGCCACCGCCGTTTCCCTGAACGTCGACGACGTCACCGCCTCCGCCCGATTCCTCACCGAGCACTTCGGTTTCGAGGAGGCCGCCGCCGCGGACGGCTTCGCCTCCCTCGTCCGTGCGGACGCGGCCCATGTGATCTTCCTGCGACGGGGGATCGAGGTCCTGCCCGAGGGCTTCCGGGACCAGCACGCCGCCGGGCTGATCCTGGCCTTCACCGTGACCGATCTGGAGGCCGAGTACGAGCGGCTGAGGAACGAGCAGGTCACCATCACCATGCCGCTGCGGGAGGAGCCGTGGGGCGAGCGGCTCTTCCAGGTGACCGACCCGAACGGCGTGATCATCCAGCTGGTCGACTGGGTCACCCCCGCCCGGTGAAGCCGCACCCACGTGGTCGAACAGCGATCAACTCCCCTTCCCGGCAGGTAATCTCGTCGAGGTGAACGCTCTCGCACCCACCGGTCCGCCGGAGGTCCTCGCAGCGCTTGGCGTGTCCTTCCGGCTGCATGAACACCCTGGCGTGATCAGCCCCGCGGAGGTGTGCGCCGCGCTGGGGATCCCACTGGAGCGGACCGTCAAGACCCTGGCGTTCGTCACGCCCGACGACCGTCTGCTGCTCGCGGCGCTGCCCGGCCATGCGCGGCTGCGGTACGGGGCTCTCGCCCGCGCGGCCGGAATCCGCCGCACCGACCTGTCCCCGGCCGATGCCGGGCGGCTGGCGCGGGCGGGGATGCAGCCGGGCGGGGTGTGCCCCGTGTCCGCGGACCGGGCCGCGGTGGTGGTGTTCGACGAGACCGTCACCCGCCTGGGACGCGTGCACTGCGGCAGCGGCCGGCCCGACCGCAGCATCGAGATCGATGCGGCGGTGCTCATGGCCGCGGTCCCGGCCGCCGCCGAGGCACCGATCGCCGGCCTCACGTAGGGAGAACCGCCCGGACCCTCAGTCCAGGTAGCCCCTCAACTGGTCCGCGAAGGCGTGATCCCTGAGCTTGTTCAACGTCTTCGACTCGATCTGCCGTATCCGCTCGCGGGTCACGCCGAAGATGCGGCCGATCTCCTCCAGCGTGCGCGGGCGGCCGTCCACCAGGCCGTACCGGAGCTGGACGACCTTCCGCTCGCGCTCCCCCAGCGTGGACAGCACCGCTTCCAGGTGCTCGCGCAGCAGCAGGAACGCCGCCGACTCGACCGGGCTCGCCGCGTCGCCGTCCTCGATGAGGTCGCCGAGGGCGACGTCGTCCTCCTCGCCGACCGGGGCGTGCAGCGACACCGGCTCCTGGGCGAGACGCAGCACCTCGCCGACCCGCTCGGGCGCCAGGTCCAGGTGGGCGGCGACCTCCTCCGCGGTCGGCTCGCAGCCGCGCTCCTGGAGCATCCGCCGCTGCACGCGGACGACCCGGTTGATCAGCTCCACGACGTGGACCGGGACGCGGATGGTGCGGGCCTGGTCGGCGAGCGCCCGGGACATGGCCTGGCGGATCCACCAGGTGGCGTAGGTGGAGAACTTGTAGCCGCGCGCGTAGTCGAACTTCTCCACGGCCCGGATCAGGCCCAGGTTGCCCTCCTGGACCAGGTCGAGCATGGTCAGGCCGCGGCCGACGTACCGCTTGGCGACGGACACCACCAGCCGCAGGTTCGCCTCGATGAGCCGGCGCTTGGCCATCCGGCCCATGACCACGAGCCGGTCCAGGTCGAGCGCGAGCTGGCTGTCCAGGTCGGGGGTGCTGACCAGCTTCTCCTCCGCGAACAGGCCGGCCTCCACCCGGCGGGCGAGTTCCACCTCCTCGGCGGCGGTGAGCAGCGGGATACGCCCGATCTCGCGCAGGTACTGGCGGAACAGGTCGGCGGAGGGGCCGCTCGTCTCGGCCCGGGCGGCGGCCGGTGCCGCGACGGGCTCGACGGGCTCGGTGGCCTCCTCGATCTCCTCGGGCTCCTCGGGCTCCTCGGTGAGTGCCTCGGCGGGCGGTTCCGTCGGCTCCACGGGCACCGCCTCCGGGTGCAGGGCGGCACGGCCCTGCGGGGGGACGGCCGCGAGGACATCCGACTCCGCGTCCGGCTCGTCCGCGGTGGTGCCGGTGGCGCTGCTGCTGTCGGTCTGGGCGAGGGTCTGGGTCTGCACGGGGGCGACCTCCAGGATGATCGCTGCCGTAGGCTGCGGCAGCGCTACTTCGGGAGCGGAGAGTCGACGGCCTGCGCTCCGAGGACTCGGGCACCGCACCCAGTGTGGGGTACGACACAACTCCGCCACGAGGGGCGTGCGGTGACTTTTTGCATCCGGTCCGTGACCGGACGGTCATCCCGGTCGCTCAGAGAGCCGACGGGCCCTCGTCCTGAAGTGCCCGGTCGTACCTGGTCAGGACCATCATCTCGTTCTGGATGGCGGCCGACTGGGCCGGATCGGAGTGGCCGAGCCGGGTCAGCGTGACCTGAAGTTCGGTGAGCCGGCGGGCCACGGCACGGCGACGGACCGTGACGAGCTGCTCGCCCGCGTAGGCCTCGTCCACCGTGCGGCGCATGATCGCCTCCACCGCCAGCTCCGTCACCATCGCCCGGACCGTGTCGTCGGGGGCCGCCTCCCGGACCCGGACCAGGTACTCCTGCGGGTCCTGGACGCCGTACTCCGCGCCGCCCGCTTCCGCGATCGCCTGGCGTACGGCCGCGTAGGGAGGGGCGGTGAACTCGTCGACGCCGTACGCGTCGAACGCGGGCGACACCAACTCGGGGCGCTGGAGCGCGAGTTTCAGCAGCTCACGTTCGGTGGCGTAGACCGGGTTGCGCAGGGTGAGGGCGGGGCCCGAGCCGGTCCGCGCCGGCTCGTAGGCCTCCTGCGGGCGCTGCTGCGGGGCCGGTGCCGGGCCCCGGCCGGCGCCGCCCCGCTCCCGCGCCCAGCGGGCCAGCTGGGCCACCCGGCGGACCACGAACTGGGTGTCCAGGATGCCGAGCATGCCGGCCAGTTCGACGGCGACCTCGTGCTGGGCGCCGCTGTTCTTGATCCGGGCGACGATCGGGGCGGCCTCGTCCAGGGCGGCGGCGCGGCCCGCCGGGGTGTCGAGGTCGTAGCGGCCGACGATCTGGCGGAGCGCGAACTCGAAGAGGGGGGTGCGGGGTTCGGCCAGGTCGGCGACCGCCTCGTCGCCCTTGGCCAGCCGCAGCTCGCACGGGTCCATGCCGTCGGGCGCGATCGCGATGTACGTCTCGGCGGCGAACTTCTGGTCGTCCTCGAAGGCACGCAGAGCGGCCTTCTGCCCGGCCGCGTCACCGTCGAAGGTGAAGATCACGCGGGCCGAGCCGTTGTCCATCAGCAGCCGGCGCAGGATCTTGATGTGCTCCCCGCCGAAGGCCGTACCGCAGGTCGCGATGGCCGTCGTCACGCCGGCGAGATGGCAGGCCATGACGTCGGTGTAGCCCTCGACCACGACGGCCCGGCTGGTCTTGGCGATGTTCTGCTTCGCCAGGTCGATGCCGTAGAGGACCTGGGACTTCTTGTAGATCGCCGTGTCGGGGGTGTTCAGGTACTTCGGGCCGTTGTCCGCCTCGTACAGCTTGCGGGCGCCGAAGCCGACGACCTCGCCGCCGATGTCCCGGATGGGCCACATCAGCCGGCCCCGGAACCGGTCGATGGGGCCGCGGCGGCCCTCCTGGGAGAGCCCGGAGAGGATCAGTTCCTTGTCCGTGAAGCCCTTGCCACGCAGATAGCGGGTGAGGTGGTCCCAGCCCTGGGGGCTGTAGCCGACGTTGAAGTGGACGGCGGCGGCCTGGTCGAAGCCGCGCTCGGCAAGGAAGATCCGGCCGGTCTCGGCCTCGGGGCTGGTGGCGAGCTGCTCGGCGTACCACTGCGCGGCGATCTTGTGCGCCTCGACCAGGCGGATCCGCTCGCCGCGCTGGTGGGCCGGGTTGTACCCGCCCTCCTCGTACCGCAGCGTGATGCCGGCCTGGGCGGCGAGCCGCTCGACCGCCTCGGAGAAGGAGAGGTGGTCCACCTTCATCACGAAGGTGATGGTGTCGCCGCCCTCCTGGCAGCCGAAGCAGTGGAAGAGTCCCTTGCTCGGGCTGACCTGGAAGGACGGCGACTTCTCGTCATGGAACGGGCACAGGCCCTTGAGGTTGCCGCCGCCCGCGTTGCGCAGCTGGAGGTACTCCGAGACCACGGCGTCGATCGGGACCGCGTCCCGTACCGCCTTCACGTCCTCGTCGTTGATCCGTCCTGCCACGGGTGAATTCTACGGGGGCGGACTGACACACATGGGGCACGTGCAGCGCCCGGGAAGGGGCGCGGCGACCCGCGCCACCGGCCGGGAACGGCCCGCAGCCGCACGGCGGCCGGGCCCGGCAGACGCCTAGGCGAGCCCTGCCAACGGTACGTGGGGGTCCGAGAGCGCCTCGATGTTCACCCGGGCCCGGGAGCGGATGAGGTTCTGGATCTGCTCTGTGACATCCCACACGTTCACGTTCATCCCGGCCAGCACGCGCCCCTCCGCCACCCAGAACGCGATGAACTCCCGCTTCCCGGCGTCGCCGCGGATCACCACCTCGTCGTACGAGCCGGGCGGCGCCCAGCCGCTGTACTCCATCCCCAGGTCGTACTGGTCGGTGAAGAAGTAGGGAACGCGGTCGTTGACGACGTCCCGGCCGAGCATCGAGCGGGCCGCGGCCGGGCCGCCGTTCAGGGCGTTCGCCCAGTGCTCCACCCGCAGCCGGGTGTCGAACAGGGCGAGCGGGAAGGACGCCACGTCACCGGCCGCGTAGATGTCCGGGTCGGAGGTGCGCAGCCGCTCGTCCACCGCGATCCCGCCGCCGTGCGCCCGGTCGGCCAGCTCCAGCCCCGCCGCCTCCGCGAGAGCGACCCGCGGCGCCGCTCCGATGGCGGCGAGGACGTCGTGCGCCGGGTGCTCGTCGCCGTCGTCGGTGCGGGCCGCGAGGACCATGCCGTCCTGGCCGACGATCTCGGTGAGCCGGACGCCGAAGCGGAAGCGGACGCCGTGCTCGCGGTGCAGCTCGGCGAAGACGTTGCCCAGCTCGGGGCCGAGGACGCCGTGCAGCGGGGTCGGCGCCGGTTCGATCACCGTGACCTCGGCGCCGTACTCGCGGGCCGCCGCCGCGACCTCCAGGCCGATCCAGCCGGCGCCCGCGATCACGATGTGCCCGTTGTCCCGGCCGAGCGCGGCCAGCACGCCCTTGAGCCGCTCGGCGTGGGCGAGCCGGCGCAGATGGTGGACGCCCGCCAGCTCGGTGCCGGGGATGTCGAGGCGGCGCGGTTCGGCGCCGGTGACCAGGAGGAGCTTGTCGTAGTGGACGAGCGTGCCGTCGTCGCCGAAGCGGACCGTCTTCGCCGTACGGTCGATGCGGTCGACGGTCTGGCCGAGATGCAGCTCGATGTCGTTCTGCGCGTACCAGGCGGGCTCGTGCACGAAGACGCTGTCGCGCTCCTCCTTGCCGAGCAGATAGCCCTTGGACAGCGGCGGGCGCTCGTAGGGGTGGTCGCGTTCGTCGCAGATCAGTATCACCCGGCCGGTGAAGCCCTCCGCGCGCAGCGTCTCGGCCGCCTTCGCGCCGGCGAGGCCGCCTCCGACGATGACGAATGTCTGATCCGCGTCGACCACTTGATGCCTCCTACGGGGGGTCTGGGGGGTGTCTCCCCAGAGAACACAGCGGGTGCCGCCACATGCGAGCGTCCCGCACGCGGCGGGCTGCGGGAAGAGGGAGTGCCCCGATCAGGCCACCGGGGTCATGTTCCTCTCACATATGCCCCGTCAGTCTCGCGTGCAGCGAGAGGGCGGAGGCGTCGGTGAGGGAGGCGATCTGGTCGACGATCACCCGCTTGCGCGCCCGGTCGTCGCCCGCGGCGTCGAACAGCGCCCGGAACTGGGGGTCGAGGCCCTCGGGCGCGCGGGCGGTGAGCGCCTCGGCCAGCTCCGCGACGATCACCCGCTGGTCGGCGCGCAGCTGCTCCTGCTCGGCGCGCTGCATCACATACCGGTCCGCGACCGCCTTGAGCACCGCACACTCCATGCGGGTCTGGCGGGGTACGACCAGTTCGGCGCCGTAGCGGGTGAGCCGGCCGGCGCCGAACGCGGCGCGCGTGGCGCTCTCGGCGGCCAGGCAGAAGCGGCCGATGAGCTGGCTGGTGGCGTCCTTCAGGCGGGCCTGGGCGACCGCGGTGCCGTCGTAGCCGTGCGGCCACCACTCCTCGTCCTGGAGGCGGTCCAGGGCCGCGTCGAGCTCGGCCGGGGCGGTGTCCGCGGGGACGTACCGGCCGATGGCGACCTCGAACACCGCCTGCCGTTCGGGCTCGGCGTGCAGGCAGTCGGGGTCGATGTGGCCGGCGTGCAGGCCGTCCTCGACGTCGTGCACCGAGTACGCCACGTCGTCCGACCAGTCCATGACCTGCGCCTCGAAGCAGGTGCGGGTGCCGGGGGCGTGGGCCCGGACCCAGTCGAACACCGGGCGGTCGTCCTCGTACACGCCGAACTTCCGCGACGCCGGGTCGGTCGGGTGCGTGCCGCGCGGCCAGGGGTACTTGGTGGCGGCGTCGAGGGTGGCGCGGGTGAGGTTGAGGCCGACGGAGCGGTCCTCGGTGAAGCGCTTGGGCTCGATGCGGGTGAGGAGCCTGAGGGACTGGGCGTTGCCCTCGAAGCCGCCGCAGTCGTCGGCGAACTCGTTCAGCGCCTGTTCGCCGTTGTGACCGAAGGGCGGGTGGCCGAGGTCGTGGGCGAGGCAGGCCGCCTCCACCAGGTCGGGGTCACAACCGAGGGCCGCACCCAGCTCCCGGCCGACCTGGGCGCATTCCAGGGAATGGGTGAGCCGGGTTCTGGGGCTGGCGTCCCAGGCGCTGGCGCTGCGCTGGCCTGGCGTGACGACCTGGGTCTTGCCGGCGAGGCGCCTGAGGGCGGAGGAGTGGAGGATGCGGGCGCGGTCGCGTTGGAAGGCTGTGCGGCCCGGGCGTTTGTCGGGTTCCGGGGCCCAGCGGTCGACTGACGTCGGGTCGTATGCCGTGGTGAGTGTGGTGCCTTCCATGAGTCGACAGTAAGCCCAGTCGTCTGCCTGGTTCTGTTTTCGGGTGGCTGCGGGTTGTGTGTGGCCTGTCGCGCCCACGTGGCACAGCCGCCCACCGATACAGCCTCGCGCCCCGTCAGGCGGCTGCCGTGGACGGTGTCGTCAGGCTCTGGTCGTAGCGGTGGAGAATCAGGCGGGCCATCGCATCGTGGGCTCCCAGGGGGGCCGAGGCGATCCATGGGGACTGGGCCGCGCACTGGGTCGCGAAGCGGCCGGGGGCCGTGAAGTACGAGGCGATCGCCACTTGGTGCCGGCCGCGGGCCGCCAGGGTGCGCAGGGCCGTGGGGACGGTCGGGGTCGCCGCCGAGGCGTACGCCGGGACCACGGGGACGCCGAGGCGGTCGGCCAGGAGGCGGGCGGTGCGACGGGTGTCGGTGGCCGAATCGGGATCGCGGGAGCCGGCCGCGGCGAGGACGACCGCGCTGGTGCGCCGGGTGGCGGTGTCCATGACCGGGGGCCAGCCGGCCTCGGTCAGGCGGGCGTGCAGGGCCTCCGCCAGCAGCGGGTGCGGGCCGAGCGGGCCGGCCGTGCGGGTCTGGGCGGAGACTGCCGCGGCCATCTCCGGGATGTCCTTCTTGACGTGGTAGCCGCGGCCGAGGAGGAGCGGGACGAGGACGGCGGGGGCGCTGCCCAGGGCGGCGAGGGTGTCGGGGAGCAGGGGCTCGTTCAGCTCGATGTGGCCCAGGTGGACGGGGAGGGCGGGGCGCAGCTCGCGGACCCGCGCCATGAGGGCCCGTACGGTGCCGAGCGCCCGGGGGTCGCGGCTGCCGTGGGCGACCAGGACGAGCCCGGCGGGGGGAGCCGGGCGGCGGCGGCCGAGCGGGGAGACGAGCCGGCTGCTGGTGCGGGGTGGGATGGACGCCGTCATGGAAGAATCCTGGCCGCGAGACGTTGCATGCCCGTTGCGTGGCCGTCACGGGTATTTTCCGCGGGTTCACCTCGCACGGACGCACGCTGTGAGGCGAACCGGATCGCCCTCGCTCGCGTCCTCCTTGGTCGGAGGCGATCACGGGGGGACCTATGAAGATCCGTCGGCCGCGATGGCCGCGCACGCGTACCGGGCAGCGGCGGCTGGTGCAGGCCGTGATGGCCGGATGTGTGCTGGCGCTGCTGCCGTCGACCTGGCTGCATGTGTCCACGGCGGACCGGCTGCGGACGGCGGCGGACGTGCCGCGCACCGAGGTCGCGGTCGTGTTCGGGGCCGGGCTGTGGCAGGGCGAGCCGTCGCCGTACCTCGCGCACCGGCTGGACGCGGCGGCGAAGCTGTACCGGGCGGGGCGGGTCGAGGTCGTCCTCGTCACCGGGGACAACAGCCGGGAGGACTACGACGAGCCCGACGCCATGCGCACGTACCTCACCGAACACGGGGTGCCGGACGCGCGGATCGTCAGCGACTACGCCGGGTTCGACACCTGGGACTCCTGCGTCCGGGCCAAGAAGATCTTCGGCGTGGACCGGGCCGTGCTGATCAGCCAGGACTTCCACATCCGGCGGGCGGTGGCGCTGTGCGAGGCGGCGGGGGTCGACAGTTACGGGCTCGGGGTCGACGCCAAGCACGACGCGACCTGGTACTACGGCGGCACGCGCGAGGTGTTCGCGGCGGGCAAGGCGGTGCTGGACGCGGTGTTCCGGCCGGACCCGCGGTTCCTGGGGCCGAAGGAACCCGGGGTGGCGCGGGCGCTCGCCGCCGGGCGGTGACGCGATCACCTCACGGTGTGCGGGGCGGCGCGGGGAGGTCGCCGTGCCGGGCGTGTAACCGGATGCGACCCGGGGCCGTAACACACCCGACGCACGCTGGGCGGTATGGAGAACACCTCGACGCCCACCCACTGCCCGTACTGCGCCTTGCAGTGCGGGATGAACATCACGCCCCTGCCCCAGGGGGGCGTCGAGGTCACCGAGCGCCCGGACTTCCCCGTCAACCGGGGCGCGCTGTGCGGCAAGGGCCGGACGGCGGCCCAGGTGCTGTCTCCGGCGGTACGGCTGACCGCGCCGCTGGTGCGGGAGGGCGGCCGGCTGGTGGAGGCGAGCTGGGCCGAGGCGCTGGACCGGATCGCCGAGCGGCTCGGGGCGACGCGGGAGCAATACGGCCCGGACGCGCTCGGGGTGTTCGGCGGAGGCGGGCTGACCAACGAGAAGGCGTACACGCTCGGCAAGTTCGCTCGGGTGGTGCTGGGCACCTCGCAGATCGACTACAACGGCCGGTTCTGCATGTCGTCCGCCGCGGCGGCGGGCATGAAGGCGTTCGGTCTCGACCGGGGGCTGCCGTTCCCGGTGGAGGACATCCCGCGGACCGGCTGTGTGATCCTCGTGGGCTCCAACCTGGCCGAGACCATGCCGCCGTCGCTGCGCTTCTTCACGGAGCTGCGGGAGAACGGCGGCACGCTGATCGTCGTGGACCCGCGCCGGACGAAGACCGCCGAGCAGGCCGACCTGCATCTCGCGCCCCGGCCCGGCACCGATCTCGCCCTCGCCCTCGGCCTGCTGCACCTGGTGGTGGCCGAGGGGCGGACGGACGAGGAGTACATCCGGGAGCGGACCAGCGGCTGGGAGGAGGCCCGGGCCGCGGCGATGGCGCACTGGCCGGAGTACGTGGAGCGGATCACGGGGGTGTCCGTTCCGCAGCTCCGTGAAGCGGTACGGCTGTTCTGCGAGCCGGAGTCGGCGATGGTGCTCACGGCACGCGGCCCGGAGCAGCAGTCCAAGGGCACGGACACGGTGGGCGCGTGGATCAACCTGTGCCTGGCGACGGGCCGGGCGGGCCGCCCGCTGTCCGGCTACGGCTGCCTCACCGGGCAGGGCAACGGGCAGGGCGGGCGCGAACACGGCCAGAAGGCCGACCAGTTGCCCGGCTACCGCAAGCTGGACGACCCGGAGGCGCGCCGCCATGTGGCCGGGGTGTGGGGGGTGGACCCGGACAGCCTGCCCGGTCCCGGGCGCAGCGCGTACGAGCTGCTCGACGCCCTCGGCACGGACGTCCGGGCGCTGCTGCTGATGGGTTCCAACCCGGTGGTGTCCGCTCCGCGCGCGGCCCACGTCGAGGAGCGGCTGCGGTCGCTGGACTTCCTGGTTGTGGCCGACGTCGTGCTCTCCGAGACGGCGGAGCTGGCGGACGTCGTGCTGCCGGTCACCCAGTGGGCCGAGGAGACGGGCACGACGACCAGCCTGGAGGGCCGCGTGCTGCTGCGCCGCCAGGCGGTCGCTCCCCCGCCCGGCGTCCGCAGCGACCTGTACGTCCTGCACGAGCTGGCCGCCCGGCTGGGCGTGGAGAAGGGCTTCCCGACCGACCCGGAGGAGGTCTTCGCCGAACTGCGCCGCGCGAGCGCGGGCGGCCTCGCCGACTACTCGGGCATCACCTACCGCCGCCTGGCCGAGGAGAACGGCGTCTTCTGGCCGTGCCCGGAAACCCCGCCCGAGGAGGGCACCGGGGGCACGGTCGTGGGCGAGGCGTCGAGTGCACGCGCCGGCGGCACGGTGGCGGGTGCGGACGCCGGCGAGACGCCCGGCGCGGGCGGCGGCACGACGCCGGGTACGGCGAGCGGCGCGGTGGGCGGGCCCGCCGGCCGCACACCCGGCGGTGGCACGACGCCGGGTACGGAGAGCGGCGCGGCGGCCGGTGGCGCCGGCTCCGCCGCGGTCGACGGCGAGGACACGGCCCTGGACGCCCTGCCCGACGACCCGACGGCGGACGCCGACACCGCTCCCGACGCCCTGCCCCACGACCCGGCCCCGGACGCCGGCAGCACCCTCGACGCCCCGGCCCCCGTGCACCCCGGCACGCCCCGCCTCTTCCTCGACCGTTTCGCCACCCCCGACGGCCGGGCCCGGTTCGTGCCCGTTGTGTACCGGGCGACGGCGGAGGAGCCGGACGACGCGTACCCGCTGCTGCTGACCACCGGGCGGGTGGTGTCGCAGTACCAGTCGGGGGCGCAGACCCGGCGGGTGGCGGAGCTGAACGCGGCGGCGCCCGGACCGTTCGTGGAGCTGCATCCGCGGCTCGCGGCCCGGCTGGGGGCGGCCGACGGCGACCCGGTCGCGGTGGTCTCCCGGCGCGGCCGGGCCGTGGCGCCGGCCCGGATCACCAGTGCCATCCGCCCGGACACCGTCTTCATGCCCTTCCACTGGCCGGGCGAGGGCCGCGCCAACACCCTCACCAACCCGGCGCTCGATCCGACGTCCCGGATGCCGGAGTTCAAGTCGTGCGCGGTCCGGGTCGAGGTCGTAGGGCCATCGGCGTAGTGGGGTTCGGACCAGGGGACGCGGCCCTGGCGGCCCGGCTCGCTTAGGTTCGGGGTATGTCCGACACCGAACAGTACGACCTCGACGCCTACCTCGACCGCATCGGCTGGAAGGGCGAGCGGCGGGCCGACCTGGCCACCCTGCGGGGTGTGCATCTGGCGCACGCGCTGTCGCTGACCTTCGAGAACCTGGACCCGCTGCGGGGCGAGGTCCCCTCCCTCGCGCCCGCCGACCTGATGGCCAAGATGATCCGGGGCCGGCGCGGCGGCTACTGCTACGAGCACAACACCCTGCTGCGGCTGGCGCTGGAGGCGCTGGGCTTCCGGGTGACCCCGCTGGCCGCGCGGGTGGTGGTGGGCGCGGAGACGCCGGAGAGCCGGCCGCGGACGCACGCGATGCTCAAGGTGGAGGTGGCCGGCGAGCCGCAGCCGTATCTGGCGGACGTCGGCTTCGGCGCGGCCGGTTCGCTGCTGCTGCCGGTGCCGCTGGTGACCGGCACCGAGTGCGAGGGCGCCGGGCGCCGGCACCGGCTGATGCACCTGCCGCACGACGGGCCGCTGGAGCTGTGGGAGCTTCAGACGTACGACCGCCGGGGCGGGGAGTGGGCCGGTCAGTACGCGTTCACGCTGGAGCCGTTCACCGCCGCCGACTTCGGCATGTTCAACTGGTTCATCGGCACCCACCCGCGCTCTCCGTTCACCCGCCGCCCGTATCTCCAGCGGGCCACCGCCGAGCGACATCTCGCCCTGGACGGCGCCCGGTTCACCGAGACCCGCGCCGACGGCACGGTGACCGAGCGCACGCTGACGGACGAGGCCGAGGCGCGGCGCATGGTGACGGAGGAGTTCGGCATCGAGGTGCCCGAGGGGCTGACCCTGCTGAGCTGACGGGCTCGGGTCAGCGGCGGGAGAACCAGTCGCCGTCAACGATGCGGGTGCCGGTGCCGCGCAGCCGGGCGGCGACGCGTGGGGCGGCCAGATAGACCCAGGCACGGACGGTGCCGCCGGCGGCGCGTACGACGTCCCGGGCGGCGCGCTCGTAGAGGTTGCGGGGGTCGCCCGGCGCGTACTCCTCCAGCCGGTCCAGTGCGGCGAGCAGCTCCCGGTAGGCCTCCGGCCGGGCGGTCACCAGCTCGCCGCGCACCTCGCCGCCGGGCTCCTCGACGGCGTAGGGATAGCCGGGGCCGTCGTACAGCACGGCGCCGGTGAGGCGTCCCGGTTCCTCGGCGAGGGTGCGGCCGCGGAGGAACAGGTCGTGATTCACCTCGCCGGGGCGGAGCGTGCCGTAGACGAAGAAGGGCAGCGGGCGGGGGTCCTCGGCGATCACGGAAACGATTCTGTACCCTCGCCGGCTCCCCACACATCTCCATGAAGACGCTATGGACATGACATGTCAGGGCCACTTAAATCTCGGTGACATCAGCGCCACCCCCACGCCTAGCCTGGCGCCTTCCCGAGGAGACAGATGAGCCGGATACGGCAGCACGTCCGAGGAACCCGTCGCACAGCAACCGCCGGTGTCGCCGTCGCCACCGCGACCCTGCTGGCCGTCAGCCTCTCCCCCGCCGCCCACGCCGACGGCAGACCGACCCGGGCCACCGCGATCGAGAACGCCGCGTCGGCCCTCCTGGCCCACGCGGCCACCCTGGGCCTCACCTCCCCGCAGGACACCAGTGTCCGGGATGTGATCGTCGACAAGGACGGCACCCAGCACGTCCGCTACGACCGCGCCTACCGCGAACTCCCCGTCCTGGGCGGCGACTTCGTCGTCCACCTGGCGCCGGACGGCGGCTACCGCAGCGCCGACCGCGCCACCCGGCAGGTGATCTCCGTACCCTCCGTCACCCCGGACATCGCCGCCCCCAAAGCCGCCGACCTGGCGCTGAACGCCCTGCGCGCGGCCAACCTCGGCAAGCGGCTGAAGCAGGTCAAGGCCAAGCCGGAGCTGGTGGTCGACGCCCTGCACGGCAGCCCGAAGCTGGCCTGGCGGACCAACGCCGCCGGCCTGGACTCGCTCGGCAACCCGGTCGCCCGCACCGTGCTGACGGACGCGCGCACCGGCGCCCAGATCGACGCCTGGGACAGCATCGAGACGGCCACCGGCGACGGCTCGTCCCTGTACAGCGGGACGGTGCCGCTGGAGACGACCCTGTCGGGCTCGTCGTACCAGCTGAAGGACCCGACGCGGGGCAACACCTACACCGGTGACGCCGAGGGCAAGACCGACCTGTGCTTCTTCGGCATCTGCTTCAGCCGGGCCCCCGCGACCCTGTTCACGGACGCCGACAACCACTGGGGCACCGGCGCCACCGCGGACCGCGCATCGGCCGCCGTCGACGCCCAGTACGGCACCGACGAGACCTGGGACTACTACAAGAACATCCACGGCCGCAGCGGCATCGCCGGCGACGGCAAGGGCTCGTACAACCGCGTCCACTACGGCAGCAAGTACAACAACGCCTTCTGGGACGACAGTTGCTTCTGCATGACGTACGGCGACGGGGACGGCACCACCTTCGGTCCGCTGGTCTCCCTGGACGTCGCCGGGCACGAGATGACGCACGGCGTGACGTCCAAGACCGCCGCGCTGACCTACTCGGGCGAGTCCGGCGGACTGAACGAGGCCACCTCGGACATCCTCGGCACGATGGTCGAGTGGTACGCGAACAACTCGTCCGACACCGGTGACTACCTCATCGGCGAGCGGATCGTCCGCTCCGGCTTCGGCAAGCCGGCCCTGCGCTTCATGGACAAGCCCTCCAGGGACGGCAGCTCGGCGGACAACTGGAGTTCGTCGGTCGGGAACCTGGACGTCCACTACTCCTCCGGCGTCGCCAACCACTTCGCCTACCTCCTCGCCGAGGGCAGCGGAGCGAAGACCATCAACGGCGTCAGCTACGACTCCCCGACCTACAACGGCTCGACGGTCACCGGCATCGGCCGGGAGAAGACCGGCAAGATCTGGTACCGGGCGCTGACGGTCTACATGACGTCCTCCACGAACTACAAGGGCGCCCGCACGGCGACCCTGAACGCGGCGAAGGACCTCTACGGTGCGGGCAGCACCGAGTACAACGCGGTGGCCGCCGCCTGGAGCGCGGTCAACGTGAACTGAGCCTGCGCGGACGGGTGACGGCGGCCGCCCCGGAACACCGGGGCGGCCGCTCGTCCGGTGCGCGTGCCCCCTCGGACGGCCTAGTCCGGCGCGCCGGTGGGCCGGGCCCCGTCGAGGCTGAGGGGAGGAGGGCGACCCCTCGGGCAAGATCGGAGACGTCCTGTGTGTGCCGGGTTCATGCGGGTGGCGGTCATCGGGGACTGCCCCCTGTTCCGGCACGGCGTCTCGCAGCTGATCGGCACCGCTCCCGATCTCCGCCTGGTCGCCGACGCCTCCTCGCTCCAGGGCGCGGACGGCACCCTGCGGGGCGCCGACGTGATCCTGATGGACCTCCAGCAGCCGCTGACGAAGCTCGCCGCGACCGTGGCGGAGCTGCGGAAGCGAGGGCATGCCGTCATCGTCACGGCGTCCTCCGTGCGGATCGACCCGCTTCAGGCCATCCGGGCGGGGGCCAGCGGATTTTTGAGCCGCCAGGCCGAGGCGGAGGAATTGCTGACGGCGATTCGGGTGGTGGCCTCGGGCCGTCATTATCTGTCCACACCCGTCGACGGCCTGCTGAAACAACCCCGGCATTTAACGGACCGGGAGCAGGAAATTCTCCGGCACATCGCCGACGGCGCGACCGATCACGAAATCGCCTGTCGACTCTCCATCAGCAAGCACACCGTCCGGTCACACCTCGATCGAATCGGCGAGAAAACGGGCTCCCGGCGGCGCTCCGACCTCACCCGCATGGCGATCGAATACGGACTGACCGGCCGGGAATAGAGCGGCCGCAGTGCGTTCGCCGTGGGTAATTCTGCCCCGTCCGCCCTGGGTAATCGTTCCCCTTGACCACCCCGGACCGAACCCTGACCGTGGTAGAGGAATGCCCTTGCATGCTAGGAGAAGTCATGCGCAATCGTGTCGCAATTCTCGCCTTCGCGGCGGTACTTCCCCTGACCGGCGCGGCCACGGTCACGGCGGCGAGTCAGGCGGTGGCCGACACCAGTTCGCCGAAGGTCACCGTCACGGGGGACGTCGATGACTGCGCCGACGGGGGCTCCCCCACGACCGTGTCGATCAAGTCGCAGCAGGAGACGCGCAAGGACAAGAGCCCGAACGTGACGGACGCGGGTGAGTACAAGGTCACCCTCAAGAAGGTCCCCACGAAGTCACAGAGCGCCACGGCCACGGTGACGTGTGACGACGACAAGTCGTACACGCAGAAGTTCACTCTGCAGCGCCCCGCGGGCGCCAACACGACTCTGGCGGTGGATCTCGCACCCTCCTGAGGACCGACGGCAGCCGTGAAGGCCGGTGCCGCACAGGCACCGGCCTTCTTTCGTCACCCGTTCACCGGCGCCACCGCTCCATTCGTGTGCTCTTCGTATTACCGTCTCGCGCCGACCCCGGGTACGCCCGTGACCTGCCGGAACGCCGCGGGGACTAGGCCGGGCGGGGGGTGCCGGCGACACCCGTTCACCGCATTTCTGACGAATCCTCAGGAAGCGGCCGGGCTGCGGAGCCACTTACCTCGGTAGGGCACGAGTCGGACAAGCCCTGGGGAGCACCATGCGACGCACCGCCCGTCTGCTGACCGGTACCGCGCTCGCCGTGGCCGCCGCGGCACCCGCCTACGCCGTGGACGCCGGCCGCCTGGACGTGTACCCCTCCACCGTGGCACCGGGAGGGCAGGTCACGGTGAACACCGCCGCGTGCGGGGACAAGGGCTCGGCGACCGGGGACGCGAGCGCGGTCGGCGCCGGGACCTTCACGCTGGCGCCCAGCGCGCACGAGGGCGAGGCGATCGGCCAGTTCCGGGTGCCGCCGAGCGCGCAGCCGGGGACGTACGAGATCGTCGCCCGGTGCGCCGAGGGAGACCGGCAGGTGACGGGCGACCTGGTGGTGGTCGTGGCGTTGAGCGCGGCGCAGCAGGTGCAGCCGCGAGGAAGCGTGAAGACGGGGGTCGGTGGCGGACTCGGCACCGACCCCGTGCAGACCGCGGCGGGCGTGGCGGCTCTGGCCGTCGCCGCCGCGGGCGGTACCTGGCTCCTGCATCGCCGGGCGAGAGGCGACGGGATCTGACGGACACCCTCCGCTGTCCGTCCGCCGGTACCGCACATCCCGCCCCCTCCGGGTCCGATGCCCCTCGCGGCCCGGAGGGGGAGGGGACCGGCCCAGGGCCGGTCCCCTCAAGGGTCCCGTTCGGGGGTGCCACCCCCGGGAGAGGGGTTCGCATGCGCAGCAGCACCAGGCTCGGCGACACCGCCATAGCCGCGGTCACCGTCGTGGCCCTCGGTGCGGGGGTGTGGCTGCTCGGCAGCGGTGCCGTCCGGCACACGCCACCGCAGCCGACGGCCGCCGAGGGCCGCCTCGATCCGGGAGGCGGGCGGGACACGGCCGCCGCGCTCGCACCGTCCCGGCCCACCCGCATCCGCATCCCCGCGATCCGCGTGAACGCCCCGCTGATGGGCCTGGCCCTCACCCGCTCCGGCAGCCTGGACGTGCCGCCGGCCGAGCAGAAGAACCTCGCCGGCTGGTACGAGGCCGGCACCCTGCCCGGCGAGACCGGCACCGCGATCGTCGCCGGCCATGTCGACAACGCCGAGGGCCCCGCCGTCTTCTACGACCTGGGCGCGCTGAAGCGGGGCGCCACCATCGAGGTGGACCGCCGGGACGGCACGGTGGCCGTGTTCACCGTGGACGCGGTGGAGGTGTACGCGGCCCGCGACTTCCCCGACGACAAGGTCTACGGCGCCGCCCCGCGCCCCGAACTGCGCGTCATCACCTGCGGCGGCGGCTACTCGCGCACGACCGGCTACCAGGGCAACGTGGTGGTGTTCGCCCACCTGACGGGCAGCCGCTGAGGCGAACGGTCCGCCGAAGGACGCTGGCTCCGCCGAGGTCAGTGCCTCAGGGCGGCGGCATCCCTCGGCGCCGGGGCGGGTGCGGTCGCCGCCCGCGGAGAAGTGCGCGGCGGGGCCGCCCCGATGACGGCCGCGCGACTCGCCGTCCCACCGCACCGCCCGCGCCCCCTCCTCACAGCCCGGCCCGGCGCGCGCACGGGACCCTCACACCCCCCGCGCGCCGGTGCTGAGGGCAGCGTTCCTCGCGGGAAACAGGAGTGATGCTGCCGGGTAACGTCGGGGCCGCACGCTCGGGACATGACCTCGAATACGCGTGTGGTGGTGATCGGCGCCGGCCTCGCGGGCGTACGGCTCGCCCGGCGGCTCGGCGAGCTGGGCGCCCCCGCACTGCTCGTCGGCGAGGAGGAGCACCCGCCGTACAACCGGGTGCTGCTCGCCGAGGTGCTGGCCGGCCGGTACGCCCCCGAGGTGATCGGCCTGCCGGCGCCCGACGGCCTGCTGCGCACCCGGGTCACCGGCATCGACCGGGCCGCCCGGACCCTCGACTGCGCCGACGGCACCTCGATCGCATACGACACGCTGGTCCTGGCCACCGGCTCCAACCCGGTGCTGCCGCCGCTGCGCGGCCTGTTCACCGCGGACCACCAGTTCCCCGAGGGCGTCCACGCGTTCCGTACGCTGGACGACTGCCTGGGGCTGGCCAAGGCGGTCCGGCCGGGAGTGCGCGCGGTCGTCATCGGCGGCGGGCTGCTCGGCGTCTCCGCGGCCCGGGCGCTCGCCGTGCGCGGCGCCCAGGTGGTCCTCGCCCAGCAGGCCGAGCGGCTCATGGAGCGCCAGCTCGACCCGGACGCCTCCCGGCTGGTGCTGCGGCACCTCAGGGAGCTGGGCGTCGAGGTGCACACCGAGTGCCGGGTGCGGGACGTGCGCTGCGTGGCGGGCGCGGTCCGCTCCGTGGAGCTGGCCGACGGCTACGCCCTCGACGCCGACCTCGTGGTGGTCGCCTGCGGGGTACGCCCGCGCACCGGCCTGGCGGAGCAGGCGGGTCTCGCCGTCCACAAGGGCATCCTCGTCGACGACGCGCTGCGCACCTCCGACCCGCACATCCACGCCATCGGCGACTGCGCCCAGCACGACGGCACGGTCTACGGCCTGGCCGCTCCCGCCCTGGAACAGGCCGACGTCCTCGCCGAGCTGCTCGCCCGGGACACCACCGCCCGCTACACGGGCACCCGTTCCCTGACCCGGCTGACGCTCACCGGGCCGGGCTCCCCCTTCGACCTCGCCGCCTTCGGCGAGACCGAGCCGCGCCCCGGCGACGACGTGGTGCGGCTCACCGACGCCACCCGCGGCACCTACCGCAAGGTCGTCGTCCGCGACGACCGCCTGGTCGGCGGGGTCCTGGTCGGGGAACTCGGCACCGTCGGCGCGCTGGCCCGCGCCTGGGAGGGAGCAGAGCCGCTCCCCTCCGACGGCGGCCCTCTGCTCCACCTGCTCACCAACGATGGAGGCTCCTGAATGACCGCCACCCTGGGGGCCACCCCCACGATCGTGCTCGTCGGCCATGGCATGGTCGGCCAGCGCTTCCTCGAAGCGCTCGCCGAGCGCGGCCTGACCGCCACGCACCGCGTGGTCGTGCTGTGCGAGGAGCCGCGTCCCGCCTACGACCGCGTCCAGCTGACCTCGTACTTCTCCGGCAAGACGCCGGAGGACCTCTCCATGACCGACATGGAGTTCATCAAGGACCACGGCATCGAGCTGCACGTGGGCGACCCGGCGGAGCACATCGACCGGGAGGCGCGCAAGGTCACCGCCCGCTCGGGACTCACCGTCGACTACGACGCCCTCGTCCTGGCCACCGGCTCCTACCCGTTCGTGCCGCCGGTGCCGAACAAGGACGCCACCGGCTGTTTCGTCTACCGCACGATCGAGGACCTCCTCGCGATCGAGGAGTACGCGAAGACCGCCTCCACGGGTGCCGTGGTCGGCGGCGGCCTGCTCGGACTGGAGGCGGCCGGCGCGCTGAAGGGCCTCGGGCTCAACGCCCACATCGTGGAGTTCGCGCCGCGCCTGATGCCGGTGCAGGTGGACGAGGGCGGTGGCGCGGCGCTGCTGCGGACCATCGAGGGCATGGGCCTGACCGTGCACACCGGCGTGGGCACCCAGGAGATCGTGACGGACGCCTCCGGGGCCGTCACCGGCATGAAGCTGTCCGACGGCTCCGAACTCGCCACCGACCTGGTGGTGTTCAGCGCCGGCGTGCGCCCCCGCGACCAGCTGGCCCGGGACTGCGGCCTGGCGGTCGGCGAGCGCGGCGGCATCACGGTCGACGAGCAGTGCCGTACGGTCACCGACCCGCAGGTGTTCGCGATCGGCGAGTGCGCGCTGGCGGCGGACGGCCGGGTGTACGGCCTGGTCGCCCCCGGCTACGAGCAGGCGGAGACCGCGGCCGCGACGATCGCCGCGGACGAGGCTGAACAGTTGACGTTCACCGGCGCCGACCTGTCCACCAAGCTGAAGCTGCTCGGCGTCGACGTGGCCTCCTTCGGCGACGCCCACGGCGCCACCGCCGACTGCCTGGACGTCGTCTACTCCGACTCCCGCGCCGGGGTGTACAAGAAGCTGGTCATCGGCTCTGACGGCACGCTGCTCGGCGGCATCCTGGTCGGTGACGCGGAGGCGTACGGCACGCTGCGCGCGCTCACCGGCTCGGTGCCCCCCGTCTCCCCCGAGTCGCTCGTCCTGCCCGAAGGAGCCGGCTCGGGGGCCCAGCTCGGCCCGTCCGCCCTTCCGGACGACGCGATCATCTGCTCCTGCCACAACGTCAGCAAGGGCACGATCCGCGGCGCGGTCACCGAGCACCAGTGCGTGACGGTGCCCGAGGTGAAGAAGTGCACCAAGGCCGGTACGGGGTGCGGCAGTTGCGTGAAGGTGCTGGGCCAGCTGGTCACCGCGGAGCTGGAGGCGTCCGGCGTCGAGGTCGACAAGGGCCTGTGCGGCTGCTTCGCGCAGACCCGCGAGGAGCTGTACGAGATCGTCCTCGCGCTGCGCCTCACCTCGTACCAGGAGCTGCTGGACCGCTACGGCCGTGAGGCCGCCCGGGGCGGGGAGGGCTGCGAGGTGTGCAAGCCGACGGTCGGCTCGATCATCGCCTCGCTCGCCCCCTCGATCGGCGCGAGCGGCTATGTCCTGGACGGCGAGCAGGCCGCGCTCCAGGACACCAACGACCACTTCCTCGCCAACCTCCAGAAGAACGGCTCCTACTCGGTCGTGCCGCGCATCCCCGGCGGGGAGATCGCGCCCGAGAAGCTGATCGTGATCGGTGAGATCGCCCGGGACTTCGGCCTCTACACGAAGATCACCGGCGGCCAGCGGATCGACATGTTCGGCGCCCGGGTGGAGCAGCTGCCGCTGATCTGGGCCCGGCTGGTGGACGCCGGCTTCGAGTCGGGGCACGCCTACGGCAAGTCGCTGCGCACGGTGAAGTCCTGCGTGGGCTCCACCTGGTGCCGCTACGGTGTGCAGGACTCGGTCCGGATGGCGATCGACCTGGAGCTGCGCTACCGGGGCCTGAGGTCCCCGCACAAGCTGAAGTCGGCGGTCTCCGGCTGCCAGCGCGAGTGCGCGGAGGCCCAGTCGAAGGACTTCGGCGTGATCGCCACCGCGAACGGCTGGAACCTGTACGTCGGCGGCAACGGCGGCGCCACCCCGCGCCACGCCGACCTCCTCGCCCAGGACCTGTCCGACGCCGAACTGGTCCGGCTGATCGACCGGTTCCTGATGTTCTACATCCGCACCGCCGACCGGCTGGAGCGCACCAGCACCTGGCTGGAGCGCATCCCGGGCGGCCTGGAGCACGTGCGGGACGTGGTGGTGCACGACTCGCTCGGCATCTGCGACGAGCTGGAGAAGCTGATGCGGGAGCACGTCGCGCACTACCGCGACGAGTGGGCGGAGACCGTGGGCGACCCCGAGAAGCTCGCCCGGTTCGTGTCCTTCGTGAACGCACCCGACACCCCGGACCCGGTCGTCTCCTTCGTCCCGGAGCGCGACCAGATCAAGCCCGACCTGCCGCTGCTGAACATCGGCCTGCGGCCCGCCGACGACGTCCTGGAAGGAAGCGCCCAGCGATGACCCTGGCTCTCGAGACGACCGATCTGAAGGTCCAGCTGCAGCTGGCGGACGGCTGGTTCACGGTCTGCGACCTGAGCATGCTGGTCCCGGGCCGCGGGGTGGCGGCGCTGCTGCCGGACGGCCGACAGGTGGCCGTCTTCCGCGACCGCGCGGACCGGCTGTACGCCGTCGACAACCGCGACCCGTTCACCGGCGCGGCCGTCCTCTCCCGCGGCCTTACCGGCACCCACCAGGGCCGCCCGTTCGTGGCGTCGCCGCTGCTGAAGCAGCGCTTCGATCTGGCCGACGGGCAGTGCCTGGACGACGAGTCGGTGCGGATCGCCGCGTACCAGGTGCGGGCTGCCTGAGCCGTACTTGACCCCCTCGCGGAGACCGTCCGGCTGATCGAGGAGCAGGGCGGCAAGGCCCTCGCGGTGGCCGCCGGCGTCTCCCGCGCGGCCGACGCCGAGGCGCTGGTGCGGTCCGCGGTGGAGAACTTCGGCTCGCCGCCGCCGTCCTGTACCTGGCCTCCGGCGACGCGGCCTCCGTCGTCGGCACCGACCTGGTCGTGGACAGCGGCGGCACGCTCTGACCCCCGGCCGGGTCAGTCGATCCCGGACCGCTCCACCCCCGCCACGATCCACCGCTGGAAGCACAGGAAGACCAGCAGCAGGGGCAGGATCGACACGGCGGCCGCGACGAACAGCTCGTGCAGCCGGATCACCTGGGACGTCGTGAACGACGACAGCGCCACCTGCACGGTCCAGGCGTTCCGGTCCTGCCCGATCACCAGCGGCCACAGGAAGGAGTTCCACGCGCCGAGGAACACGATCGTGCCGACGGCGGCGAACACCGGACGGGCGACCGGCACGACGACGAGCCAGTACGTCCGCCAGTACCCGAGCCCGTCCACCTGCGCCGCGTCCTCCAGCTCCCGCGGGAAACCGAGGAAGTACTGCCGGAAGACGAAGCAGGCGAACGCCGGGAACAGCGTCGGGACGATCAGCCCGCGGAGCGTGGAGATCCACCCCAGCGACGACACCAGCACGAAGCTCGGTACGAAGGTGACGGCCGCCGGGACCAGCAGGGTGCCCAGGATGCCGTAGAAGACCTTGTTCGCGTGCCGGTACGGGATGCGGGCGAGGCCGTACCCGGCGAGGGACGCCAGGAGCAGGGTGCCCAGCGTCGTCGCGACGGCGATGAGCGCGGAGTTGAGCAGGGACCGGGCGAAGGGAACGGAGGAGTCGTCGAACAGCTCACCGACGTTCCCCCACCTCACCTCGCGTGGGAAGAAGGTCCATTCGGGAGAGGTGATGTCCTGCTCACCGGCCAGGCCGTTGCGCACGAGCAGATAGAAGGGGATCAGGAAGAGCAGGGCGAGCGCGATCAGCAGCACCAGCCGCAGCGCCCGCCCGGCCCGCACCAGGGCGTCATCCATCGCCGTCCGTCCTTCCCAGCTTCAGCCAGCGTGCCTGCCCCACCGTGACGACGGCGACGACCAGCGCGAGGATCACCGCGCCCGCGCTGCCGAGCCCCAGGTTCTGCCCCTGCCCGAGCGCGGTGTAGTAGAGGTAGACCAGCGGCGGCCGGGCGTACGGTGGATAGCCCCGGGCGTCGGACAGCAGGTTGTAGAACTCGTCGAATGCCTGGAAGGCGTTGATGACGAGCAGCAGCACCACCGCGACCGAGGTGGCGCGCAGCTGGGGCAGGGTGACGTGCCGCAGCACGGTCCAGCCGGGCCGGGCCCCGTCCACGGCCGCCGCCTCGTACAGCACGGGGTCGATCCGCTGGAGCCCGGCGAGGAACAGGATCATGTAGAACCCGGCCTGGAGCCACAGCCGAACGGTCACGATGACCAGCCAGTACCAGGGCGGGTCGGTGGTGGACAGCCAGGCGACGGGATCGCCGCCGAACCACCCCAGCACGGTGTTGGCCAGCCCGAACCGCACCCCGTTGAAGATCGACATCTTCCAGATCAGCGCGGCCACGACATAACTGCACGCGGCCGGCAGGAAGAACACGGACCGGAAGAAGGCCCGGGCCCGCCGGACCCGGTTGACCATCAGGGCGAGGGAGAGGGAGCACACGTAGGTGACGGGCACGATGAACGCGGTGAAGACGAGGAAGGTCCGCAGGCTGTCGGTGAAGGCGTCGTCCCGCAGCATCGCCGTGTAGTTGTCCAGCCCGACGAAGTCCGTGGGTGTGACGGTGTTGTGCGCGTCGAAGAAGCTGAGTGCCACGCTCCACAGCAGCGGAACGTAGGTGAACAGGGCGAGCCCGAGGGCGAACGGCCCGACGAACGCCCAGAACCAGAGCGCTCTGTTGCGCCTCACGGCTTCTTCTTCACGCGGTCGAGTTCGGCCGACACCTTCCCGACGACCGCCCGCAGTTCGCTCTCCGGACTCGCACCGCTCTTGATGATCCGGCTGAGCGCGTCCTGGTAGGCGGTCTGGCTCGCCGGGGTCCACAGCAGCGGCTGGGCGTAGCCGTGGTCGGTGGTGAACCGGACGGCGTCGGCGGCCGGGCCCGTCCTCAGCGCGGTGGCCTTCTTCGCGAGGGAGATCCGGGCGGGGATATGGAAGCCGTACGAGAGCGCGAAGTCCTCCTGGTAGTCGGTGCGTTCGACCCAGAGCCACTTCACGTACTCCTCGGCCAGCTCGCGGTGCTCGCCGCGCGTGCTGACGGCGGCCCCGTACGCGCCGACGGGCACGGCGGGCCGGCCTGCGCCTCCGTCCCGCGGGAAGGGCAACACCCCGAAGTCGTCACCGAGTTCCTTCTTGATCTGCGGCAGCGCCCACAGCCCGGACCACTGCATCGCGGTCAGCCCCTGCACGAAGGCGGCCGGGTCGGACCAGTCGGTGGGCGCGCCGAGGAGCAGGGACTCGTCGGCGTACAGCCGGTGCAGCTTGCCGAGGGTGCGGGCGGCCACGGGGTCGTCGAAGCCGACCTTGCCGTCGTCGGTGACGAGCTGGAGTCCAGCCGCGTACAAGGGGGTTCCGCCGAGGACGCCTGCTCCCCCGTCGTTGCCCAGGAACAGGCCCTTGACCTTGCCACCGGTGAGCTTCTTCGCGGCGTCGACGAGGGCGTCCAGGGTGGTGGGTGGCGCGACCCCGGCGTCCTTCAGCAGACTCTTGCGGTAGTAGAGCATCTGCATGTCGATGACCTGCGGAATGCCGTAGACCCGCCCTCGGTGGGTCTTGGGCCCGAGCACGGCCGGATTGAAGTCGTCCGCGACGCCCCCGAGGAGATCGGTGAGGTCGGCCACCTGACCGCCCTGGATCTGGTCGAGGGTGGGCCCGTTGACCTCGAAGACATCGGGCCCGGAGTCGGTGAGCAGCGCGGCGGCGGTCTGCTGGTCGTAGTTCCCCGGCCGCCACTGGACCGTGACGTGCGCCTTCTTGAAAGCGGCGGCGTACCGCTGGACGGCCTGCTCGGTGCCGGCCTCACCGTACTGGTGGTACCACTGCGACAACCGCGGTCCCGAACCACCGCCTCCACGCCCGGTGTTGGATCCACAAGCCGTCAGCAGTCCGACGGCTCCCGCACCCGCGGCCAGCAGATTCCTGCGACTGATCGTCATCCTGTGCCCCCCTGACGTTCGTCATCGATGCACGGCCCAACGATCAACCATGCGGGGCGATTACGAAAGAGGGGGTACGGCCGTGTGCCCTCCTGCGCCGTCGGATCCTTTTACGACCGATGGGGGCCTCGGCTGTGCTCCGCATGACGAGGGGCGGCACCCCCCGCACTGGGGTGCCGCCCCTTCTCTTTCGTGTTCCGGGGCCGCCGCCGATCGGTGAGGGTCGGGGACCAACGGCGGCTCCGGGTTCCGGGGAAGGTCAGCGGTGGTCGCTGCCCTCCGACTGGGTCGCCGCGCGGCCGGCCTCCAGGCGGGCCACCGGGATGCGGAACGGGGAGCAGGAGACGTAGTCCAGACCCACCTCGTGGAAGAAGTGGACCGACTCCGGGTCACCGCCGTGCTCGCCGCAGACGCCGAGCTTCAGGTCGGGGCGGGTACGCCGGCCCGCTTCCGCCGCGGCCTTCACCAGGGAACCGACGCCGTCCTTGTCGATCGTCTCGAACGGCGACACCCCGAAGATGCCCTTCTCCAGGTACGCCGTGAAGAAGCTCGCCTCGACGTCGTCGCGGCTGAAGCCCCACACCGTCTGGGTCAGGTCGTTCGTGCCGAAGGAGAAGAACTCCGCCGCCTCCGCGATCTGGCCGGCCGTGAGAGCCGCTCGCGGCAGTTCGATCATCGTGCCGATCGCCAGCTTGAGCCGCGTACCGGTCGCCGCCTCGACCTCGGCGATGACCTGGTCCGCCTCCTCGCGGACGATCTCCAACTCCTGGACCGTGCCGACGAGCGGGATCATGATCTCCGCGCGCGGGTCGCCCTTGGCCGCCTTGCGCTCGGCCGCCGCCTCCGCGATCGCCCGGACCTGCATGGTGAACAGGCCGGGGATGACCAGGCCGAGGCGGACACCGCGCAGGCCGAGCATCGGGTTCTGCTCGTGCAGGCGGTGGACCGCCTGGAGCAGCCGCAGGTCGTTCTCGTGCGGCTCCTGGCGGGACTCGGCCAGGGCCACGCGCACCGAGAGTTCCGTGATGTCCGGGAGGAACTCGTGCAGCGGGGGGTCGAGGAGACGGATGGTGACCGGGAGGCCGTCCATCGCCTCGAAGAGTTCCACGAAGTCCTTCTTCTGCAGGGGCAGCAGCTCCCGCAGGGCGACCTCGCGCTCCTCCTCGGTGTCGGCCAGGATCAGCTTCTCGACCATCTCGCGGCGCTCACCGAGGAACATGTGCTCCGTGCGGCACAGGCCGATGCCCTGGGCGCCGAAGCGGCGGGCGCGCAGCGCGTCCTCGGCGTTGTCCGCGTTGGCGCGCACCCGCAGCCGGCGCTTGCGGTCGGCGAAGGCCATCATGCGGTGGACCGCCTCGACCAGCTCGTCCGCGTCGTCGGCACCGGGGTGCATGCGGCCCTCGAAGTACTCCACCACCGGGGACGGGACCACCGGGACCTCGCCCAGGTAGACCTTGCCCGTCGAGCCGTCGATGGAGATCAGGTCGCCTTCCTCCACCACGTGGCCACCGGGAACCGTCATCCGGCGGCGCTTGGTGTCGACCTCCAGCTCCTCCGCGCCGCAGACACAGGTCTTGCCCATGCCGCGGGCGACGACGGCCGCGTGGGAGGTCTTGCCGCCGCGCGAGGTGAGGATGCCCTCGGCCGCGATCATGCCGTCCAGGTCGTCGGGGTTGGTCTCCCGGCGGACCAGGATCACCTTCTCACCCGAGCGGGACCACTTCACCGCGGTGTACGAGTCGAAGACCGCCTTGCCGACCGCCGCGCCCGGCGAGGCGGCGATACCGCGGCCGACCTGCTCGGTCTTGGCGCTGTCGTCGAAGCGCGGGAACATCAGCTGGGCCAGCTGGGCGCCGGTCACCCGCTGGAGGGCCTCCGTCTCGTCGATCAGGCCCTGGTCGACCAGCTGGGTGGCGATGCGGAAGGCGGCGCCGGCGGTGCGCTTGCCGACGCGGGTCTGGAGCATCCACAGCTGACCGCGCTCGATCGTGAACTCGATGTCGCAGAGGTCCTTGTAGTGGTTCTCCAGCGTCTCCATGATCTGCATCAGCTGGTCGTACGACTTCTTGTCGATCTGCTCCAGCTCCGCGAGCGGGACCGTGTTGCGGATGCCCGCGACGACGTCCTCGCCCTGCGCGTTCTGGAGGTAGTCGCCGTAGACGCCCTGGTGGCCGGAGGCGGGGTCGCGGGTGAAGGCGACGCCGGTGCCGGAGTCGGGGCCGAGGTTGCCGAAGACCATCGAGCAGACGTTGACGGCCGTGCCCAGGTCGTGCGGGATGCGCTCCTGACGGCGGTACAGCTTGGCCCGGTCGCCGTTCCAGGAGTCGAAGACCGCCTTGATGGCGAGGTCCATCTGCTCGCGCGGGTCCTGCGGGAAGTCGCGGCCGGCCTCCTTCTTGACGATCTTCTTGAAGGTGGTGACCAGCTTCTTCAGATCCGCGGCCTCCAGGTCGGTGTCCACCGTGACCTTCTTGGCCGCCTTGGCCTTGTCGAGGGCCTCCTCGAAGAGTTCGCCGTCGACGCCGAGGACGGTCTTGCCGAACATCTGGATGAGGCGGCGGTAGGAGTCCCAGGCGAACCGCTCGTCGCCGGCCTGCTGTGCCAGACCCTGCACCGACTTGTCCGACAGGCCGATGTTGAGGACCGTGTCCATCATGCCCGGCATGGAGAACTTGGCGCCGGAGCGGACGGAGACCAGCAGCGGGTTGTCGGCCTGGCCGAGCTTCTTGCCCATCTTGGCTTCGAGGGCGTCGAGGTGCGCACTTACCTCGTCACGCAGTGCCGCGGGCTCCTCACCGCTCTCCAGGTAGACCTTGCAGGCCTCCGTGGTGATGGTGAAGCCGGGAGGGACCGGCAGACCGAGGTTGGTCATCTCGGCGAGATTCGCACCCTTGCCGCCGAGGAGGTCCTTGAGGTCCTTGTTGCCCTCGGTGAAGTCGTAAACGAACTTCGCTACGTGGGGTTCTTTGTTTTCCGACACGGGTCTCGACTCCTTGAGGCCACGGTGGCTGCCCTGACGGCGAGGAACATACCCAGATCGAAGGTTCATGGGTACGTCCACTTGCGCGTCATACGCCTGTAACCACCCGTCCGCCAGCGGATCGAAAGTCAAGGCTTGGCAAGCGAAGCCAGCCGTATGTTTTCACTTCTTGAACACAACAGCGCCCACAGGTGCGGTTTGTCGCTCAGATGAGCAGCTCCCGACACGTCTGATTTCGATCGCTGAACAGACAAGGGGTGGCACCGAGTGCCACCCCTTGGAGAAGTGCAGCCGCACTTGATTCGCTCATCTGAGCGCAACCCTTATCAAGGGTGGCGAGAATCACGCTGCCACAGAGCGCCCTGTTTCACCATGCGGACCCGCCCGCGGACGCGTTCGAGCAGGGAAACACGGGGGTCACACGCCCATCGCCGCCAGCCGCTCCTCCACCCGCTCCGGCGCGTACAGGTGCTCCACCACCAGCGCCCCGGCGCCGATCAGCCCGGCCCGTTCGCCGAGCCGGGAGGTGACGACGTCCAGGTGGGCCGTGGAACGGGGCAGCGCCCGCTGGTAGAGCAGCTCGCGCACGCCGGTCAGGAAGGGCGTGCCGGCCAGGTCACCCGCGATCATCAGCACGCCCGGGTTGAGCAGGGTCACGACCGTCGCCAGCACGTCCCCGACCCGGCGCCCGGCCTCCCGGGCGAGCGCGGCCGCCTCCGGGTGCCCGGCGGCCAGCAGGTCCCGTACGTCCGCGCCGGAGGCGGCCGGCACCCCGGAGGCGGCCAGCCGCCGGGCCACGGCACCACCGCTCGCGACGGCCGCGAGACAGCCGTACGCGCCGCACCGGCACTGCGCGTCGGCGCCCACCCGGATGTGCCCGATGTCGCCCGCGCCGCCGTCGACGCCCCGGTAGACGGAGCCGTTCACGACAACCCCGGCGCCGATGCCCGTGGACACCTTGACCAGCACGAAGGCCGTGCAGTCGGGGTAGCCGGTGCGCTGTTCGCCGTAGGCCATGAGGTTGGCGTCGTTGTCCACCAGGACCGGTACCGTGCGGGCTCCGGTGTGCTCGGTGAGGGCGCGGGACAGGCGGGCCCTTATGTCGTGGCCGTCCCAGCCCGGCATCATCGGCGGCTGGACCACCCGGCCGGTCTCGCTGTCCACCGGGCCCGGCACCGCGAGCCCGATCCCGCAGACCTCCTCGGCCCGGTGCCCGGCCTTGGTCAGCAGCTCGGCGAACCAGTGGCCCAGTTCGCCGAGGACGGCCTCGGGACCGTCCTCGACCACCAGCGTGCCGGAGTGCTCGGCGAGGATCTCGCCGGTCAGGGAGAGGACGGCCGCGCGGGCGTGCCGGGTGTCCAGGTCCGCCGCGAGGACCACGGCGTGGGAGTCGTCGAACTCCAGGGTGATGGAGGGGCGCCCGCCGAGCGGCGAGTCGACCGGGCCGCCGGCGCCCTCGCGCAGCCAGCCCGCCCGGAACAGCCGGTCCAGGCGCTGGCCGACGGTGGCCCGGGACAGTCCGGTCGCCTGCTGGAGCGCGCCACGCGTCACGGCCCGTCCACTGCGCACCAGTTCGAGCAGATCACCGGCCCCTGCCTGGCTTCCGCTCTTGCCGGTCCTTCCCGGACGTCCGGTCATGCGCACCCCCTTGTGTTTCCCAAGCCTGCATTACATAGTAAGTTTTGCGTGTTAAATAGACGTAACCCTTCGGTGGCCGCAGCCAAACCCGGTCGGCCGGACGTCTTCGGGGAGCCCCGAGTGGATCGCTCTGCCCAGCTCACTGCCCGTCCCACCCCGTACGAGATCGCATACGATCCACCGGCCCATCCACCGGAGACGATGACGTCCCTGCACGTCAGTGCGGCCCGGGTGCTGGAGGCGAACTGGACGGGCCGCTCCACGGTCCCCTCCCGGAGCCTGTATCCGCACCAGTGGTCCTGGGACTCCGCGTTCATCGCCATCGGGCTGCGGCACGTCTCGCCGCTGCGGGCCCAGACCGAACTGGAGACGCTGCTGTCGGCGCAGTGGGGCGACGGGCGCGTCCCGCACATCGTGTTCAACCCCTCCGTACCGCTCGACGCGTACTTCCCGAGCCCTGATTTCTGGCGCTCGGCCACCGCGGGCCGCGCCGCGGGCGCCCCGCGCACCGTACAGACGTCGGGCATCGTGCAGCCACCGGTGCATGCGCTGGCGGCCTGGCTGGTGCACCGCGCCGACCCGGGCCTGTCTCGGGCGCGCTCCTTCCTGACCCGGGTGTACCCGCGGCTGGCGGCCTGGCACCGGTATCTGCTGCACCGGCGGGACCTGGGCGGCGGCGGTCTGGTGTCCGTGGTCCATCCCTGGGAGCAGGGCATGGACAACAGCCCCTGCTGGGACGCCCCGCTCGCCCGGATCACCCCGGCCCCGGCCCGCACCTTCCGCCGCGCCGACCTCGACCACGGCGCCCCCGAGGACCGGCCGACGGATCTGGACTACGGGCGGTACGTACGGCTGGCCGCCGACTACCGCGATCGCGGATACCGGGACGGGGCTGGGCAGGGCGGGAGAGACGGGGCTGGGCAGGGCGGGAGAGACGGGGGCGGGGAGGGGGGGTTCGCCGTGGAGGACCCGGCGTTCAACGCCCTGCTCATCGCCTCCGAGCACGCCCTCGCGCGGATCGCCGAGGAACTGGGCGCGTCCGGCACCGCCCGGCGGGCCCGCGCCGAACGGCTGACGGCGGCGCTGGCGGAGCGGCTGTGGGACCCGCAGGCCGGGATGTTCCTGTGCCGGGACCTGCGGGGCGCCGGGCTGATCCCCGAGCGCGGTGTCTCCGGACTGGTCCCGCTGATCGTGCCCGGACTCCCCCGCGACCTCACCGCCGCCCTGGTCCGCACCCTTTGCGGGCCGCACTTCTCCCTGGGCGACCGCACCCGGCTGGTGCCGAGCTACGACCTGCTCGGGGAGGCCTTCGACCCGCATCGGTACTGGCGGGGCCCGGCCTGGTTCAACACCGGCTGGCTGCTGGAGCGCGGGCTGCGGACGCACGGCGAGACCGCGGCGGCCGACGCGCTGCGCGAGGCGGTCCTCGACCTCGCCGGCGCCACCGGCTTCGCCGAGTACGTCGACCCGTACACCGGCGAGCCCTGCGGCGCGACCGGCTTCAGCTGGACGGCGGCGCTGGCGCTCGACCTGTGCCACCGGCGGGCCGCACCGCACGAGCGTCAAGCTCTGGACAAGAGCCCACAAAAAGTCGCACCCCCCATGGACACCGCACCGTTCGACAGGAGTGACAGAGGAGGGGACCGGGGATGACGGACCGGCATCATCTGCTTGTGCACGGCGCCACCTTCGCCGCCGTGGGCGACCGTGGTGACATCAGCGGGGTGCGCAGCGGCGCGACCCCGGACGGGTTGTTCGTCCGGGACGCCCGGCACCTCAGCCGCTGGCAGCTCACCGTCGACGGCGCGGTGCCCGAGGTGCTCACCCCGGTGGCGGACGGGGACGCGGCGCGCTGTGTACTGGTCCCGCGCGGTGGCCGGCAGGAGCCCCCGGCGCACACCTTCTTCCGGGAACAGGCCGTCGGTGACAGCTCGTTCGTGGAGTCCGTGAGGGTGACCAGCAACCGCCCGGTGCCCACCACCGTCCGGCTCGCGCTCACCGTCGACGCCGACTTCACCGACCAGTTCGAACTCCGCTCCGACCACCGCACCTACGTCAAAGCCGGCGCCGTACGCTCCCGCGCGGTCCTGGACGACGGCATCGAGTTCTCCTACCGGCGCGCCGAATGGCGGTCCTGTACGACGATCACGGCCGACCCGGCCCCCGACGCCGTCGAGGAGACGGGCACCGGCGCCCGCCGCCTGGTGTGGACCCTCGACCTCGCGCCGCACGGCACGACGGAGCTGCTGCTGCGGGTGATCGCCCGCCCGCACGGCGAGAAACGCGCCCTGCGCGTGCCCCGCCACCCCGCCGCCGTGCGCGAACAACTCGCAGCGCGGGAAGCCGAGTTCATGGAGGGCGTGGCCTTCCCGGCCGGCTGGCCGGAGCTGGCCGCCGCCTGCGCCCGGGGCCTCGCCGACCTGGCCGCGCTCCAGGTCCCGGCGCACGGACCCGACGGCGAGGAGCTGCGCGTCCCGGCGGCCGGCGCCCCCTGGTTCCTCACGCTCCTCGGCCGTGACGCCCTGCTCACCTCCCTGTTCGCACTGCCGTACCGCCCGCGGCTGGCCGCCGCCACCCTCACCGCGCTCGCCGCCACCCAGGCCACCGGCACCGCCCTCTCCCCGGTCGCCCAGCCCGGCAAGATCGTGCACGAGGTACGGCACGGCGAGCTGGCCCACTTCGGACAGGTGCCGTTCGGCCGCTACTACGGCTCGGTCGACGCCACCCCGCTGTTCCTGGTCCTGCTCGGCGCGTACGTCGAACAGACCGGGAACGCCGTCCTCGCCCGCCGGCTGGAACCGCACGCCCGCGCGGCGATCGGCTGGATGCTGGACCACGGCGGCCTGACCTCGCGCGGCTATCTCGTCTACCGCGCCGACGAGGGCGGCCTCGCCAACCAGAACTGGAAGGACTCCCCCGGCGCGATCTGCTGCGCCGACGGCACCCGGCCCACCGGCGCGGTGATGGCCGCGGGCGCCCAGGGCTACGCGTACGACGCGCTGCGGCGCACGGCCGGTGTGGCGCGGGCGGTGTGGGCCGACGAGACGTACGCCGCCCTGCTGGAGCAGGCGGCGGCCGACCTGCGGGACCGGTTCCAGCGGGACTTCTGGATGGGGGAGCGCTCCTTCCCGGCGCTGGCCCTGGACGGGCAGGGCCGCCAGATCGACGCGCTGGCGTCCGACGCCGGGCATCTGCTGTGGTCGGGGCTGCTGGACAAGGAGTACGGCGAGGTGGTGGGCCGCCGGCTGCTGGAGCCGGACTTCTTCTCCGGCTGGGGCGTCCGCACGGTCGCCTCCGGCCAGCCGGCCTACCATCCGCTGTCCTATCACCGCGGCTCCGTCTGGCCGCACGACAACGCGCTGATCACGCTGGGTCTGGCGCGGTACGGGCTGCACGACGAGGCCCGCACGGTCGCCCACGCGCTGGTCGACGCGGCGACGGCGGCGGGGCATCGGCTGCCGGAGGTACTGGCGGGGTACGGGCGTGCTCCGCACGATGCGCCGGTGCCGTATCCGCACGCCTGCGGGAGGGAGGCCCGGTCCGCGGCCGCGCCGCTTGCGCTGTTGACGGCGGTGGGGGGCGCCTGAGGGGTGGGGTGGTGGCGTTGTCGGGTGGCCGCGGGTGCGTGGGGGTTGTTCGCACCCGCGCGGCGGAGCCGCAGATGGATACAGCGCCGCGCCCCTGTTCCGCTGCCCTCGGCTGAATTGACCTGGTGTTTGCCCGGCCGTCGTGAACGGTGTTTCGCGGGGAGCCGTACGGGAGGGCATGAGCGCGCTCCAGTCAGCCGAGGAGGCGGCGGTCCCCGAGGAGACCGCCGCGCCCGCCCCACGGCCCTCCCGCCGCCCCTGGACCCTCTGGTCGGCGTGGCGGCGGCGCTGGCGGGCACGGCACCCCGCCGCCGCCCAGGCCCTGTCCGTCACGGTCACCGTGCTCGCCGCCGTGCTCGTCGTCGCCGCGCTCGTGATGCCCAACACCGTCGTCCGGCTCGGGCCCGCGAAGTTCCTGCGGATACCCGGTGAGGCGATCATCGGGGCCGCCGTGCTGCTCGCGCTGCCGCGCCGGCCGCGGGTGGCGGTGGCCGCGGTGTCCGGGGTCCTGCTCGGGGCGATGACCGTGCTGAACGCGCTCGACATGGGCTTCAACCAGTACCTGGGCCGCAGCTTCAACGTCGTGCTCGACTGGAGTCTGTTCGGCGACGCGGAGTCGTATCTGGAGGACTCCCTGGGCCGGACGACCACCCTCGCCGCCGTGGCCGGGGTGATCGCTCTCGTGCTGCTGGTCTTCGTCCTGCTGGCGCTGTCCATGGTCCGGCTGGGCAATCTCCTCGCCCGGCACCCCGGCACCGCGACCCGGGGCACGCTGATCGCCGGGGTGGTCTGGATCACCTGCTCCTCCCTCGGCCTCCAGATAGCCGGTGTGCCGATCGCCTCCGACCGCACCGCGACCGCGCTCAAGGTCCAGGCCCGCCGGGTCTCGGACACGCTCGAGGACGAGGCGGAGTTCCGGAAGGTGGCCCGGGTCGACGCCTTCGGGAACACCCCGGCCGATCAGCTGGTGCCCGATCTGCGCGGCAAGGACATGATCTTCACGTTCATCGAGAGCTACGGCCGCAGCGCGATCGAGGACCCGGTCATGGCGCCCGGAGTGGACAGGACGCTCACGGCGCGGACCAAGGCCCTGGCCAAGGCCGGTTTCCACGCGAAGAGCGGCTGGCTGACCTCGGCGACCTACGGCGGCAGCAGCTGGCTCGGCCACTCCACCACCATGTCGGGCCTGTGGATCAGCAACCAGCAGCGCTACCGCACGGTCATGGCGAGCGACCACCTGAGCCTGACGGGGGCGTTCGAGAAGACCGGCGCCTTCGACACGGTCGGCGTCATGCCGGGCGTGCAGAAGGGGTGGCCGGAGCAGAAGTGGTACGGGCTCGACAAGGTCTACAACGCCTTCCAGCTCGGCTACCGGGGGCCGAAGTTCAGCTGGTCGACCATGCCCGACCAGTACGCGCTCCAGCAGTACCAGGAGCGGGTGCACAGCAAGAAGCCCGCCGCCGGCAAGTCGCGCATGTCGCTGCTCATCCTGACCTCCAGCCACCAGCCCTGGGCGCCCATCCCGAAGAGGGTGGGCTGGGACCGGCTGGGCGACGGCTCGGTCTTCAAGGACATCGAGGCGGCGGGCAACGATCCGGCCGACGTCATCGCCGACACCACCAAGTCCCGCCAGGAGTACGGCAAGTCGATCCAGTACTCGGTGACCGCGCTGACCGAGTGGCTGGAGCGGTACGGCACCGAGGACACCGTGCTGGTCTTCCTCGGCGACCACCAGCCCATCGCCCGGGTCAGCGGCAACCACGCCAGCCGTGACGTGCCGGTGTCGGTCGTCGCCAAGGATCCCGAGGTCCTCGACAAGATCGCGGACTGGGGATGGACGGACGGCCTGCGCCCCGCCCACGACGCACCGGTATGGAAGATGAGCGCCTTCCGTGACCGCTTCCTGACGGCGTACGGCTCCACTCCGCATCCGAAGAAGAGCTGACGGATTCCTCCACCCGACCGAGCCGAGCCACGCCACCTCCCAGCCCACCGAGCCCGGTCACGGCACCTTCCAGCCCACCGAGTCGGGTGGTGGCACCTCCCAGCCCACAGAGCCGACCCACGCCACCTCCCAGCCCACCGAGCCCGGTCACGGCACCTTCCAGCCCACCGAGTCGGGTGGTGGGTGGGCGAGGCGGGGTCCAGGGGCGGAGCCCCTGGCGGGGTCCGGGGCGGAGCCCCGGGTCGGTCAGCCCCCCGACGTGTCGAGCTCGGCTTCCTCGGTGACGCCCGTGCAGTCGTACGGGTCCTTCAGCCACCCGTCCGGCAGCACCACCCGGTTGTTGCCGGACGTACGCCCCCGGGGCCCCTCCGCACCGGTCGGCCACGGCTGGTCCAGGTCCAGCTCGTCCAGGCCCGCCCGCAGCTCCGCGAGGGACGACGTGATCGCGAGCCGCTTGCGCATCTCGGAGCCGACCGCGAAGCCCTTCAGGTACCAGGCGACGTGCTTGCGGAAGTCGACCACGCCCTTGGACTCGTCGCCGATCCACTCGCCGAGCAGGGTGGCGTGCCGGACCATGACGTCGGCGACCTCCCGCAGGGACGGCCGGGCCACGTCCTGCGGACGTCCCTCGAAGGCCGCCACCAGGTCCGCGAACAGCCACGGCCGGCCCAGGCAGCCACGCCCGACCACGACGCCGTCGCAGCCGGTCTCCCGCACCATCCGCAGCGCGTCCTCGGCCGACCAGATGTCGCCGTTGCCGAGCACCGGGATCTCCGGGACATGCTCCTTCAGGCGCGCGATGGCGTCCCAGTCGGCCGTGCCGCCGTAGTGCTGGGCGGCCGTACGGCCGTGCAGGGCGATGGCCGTCACGCCCTCCTCGACGGCGATCCGCCCCGCGTCCAGGTAGGTGATGTGGTCGTCGTCGATCCCCTTGCGCATCTTCATGGTGACCGGCAGGTCACCGGCGCCGCTCACCGCCTCGCGCAGGATCGCCCGCAGCAGGTTCCGCTTGTAGGGCAGCGCGGATCCGCCGCCCTTCCGCGTCACCTTCGGCACCGGGCAGCCGAAGTTCAGGTCGATGTGGTCGGCCAGGTCCTCCTCCGCGATCATGCGGACGGCCTTGCCGACGGTCGCCGGGTCGACGCCGTACAGCTGGATCGAGCGCGGCCGCTCGCTCGCGTCGAACGTGATCAGCTGCATGGTCTTCTCGTTGCGCTCGACCAGCGCCCGGGTCGTGATCATCTCGCTGACGAACAACCCCTTGCCGCCGCTGAACTCCCTGCACAGCGTGCGGAAGGGCGCGTTGGTGATGCCGGCCATGGGGGCGAGCACGACGGGCGGCCGTACGGTGTGCGGGCCGATCTGCAGGGGGGACTCGGACGTGGGCATTGCCCCATTGTCGCGTATCGCCAAAGATCATGTACAACCCATTAGTTAGACGCACTATCGAAGTCGGCGTACGATGGCGCCCATGCCCGAGTCGAGCCACCGCCAACGCCTGCTCGTGCTCGCGATCTGCTGCATGAGCCTGCTCATCGTGAGCCTCGACAACACCGTGCTGAACGTGGCGCTGCCGTCCATGCAGCGCGACCTGCACGCCACCACCTCCGGCCTCCAGTGGACGATCGACGCCTACACGCTCGTCCTGGCCTCGCTGCTGATGCTCGCGGGCTCCACGGCCGACCGGATCGGGCGCAAACGCGTCTTCATGGCGGGCCTGGTGGTGTTCACCCTCGGCTCCGTGCTCTGCTCCGTCGCCCCCAGCCTGGAACTGCTGATCGTGTTCCGCATGATGCAGGCGGTGGGCGGCTCGATGCTCAATCCGGTCGCCATGTCGATCATCACCAACACCTTCACCGACGCCCGGGAGCGCGCCCGCGCGATCGGTGTGTGGGGTGCGGTGGTCGGCATCTCCATGGCGGCGGGCCCGCTCGTCGGCGGGCTGCTGGTGCAGTCGGTGAGCTGGCGCGCCATCTTCTGGGTCAACCTCCCGGTCGGCCTCGCCGCCCTGCTGCTCACCCTCCGCTTCGTCCCCGAGTCCCGTGCGCCCAGGGCCCGCCGCCCCGACCCGGTCGGCCAGCTGCTGGTGATCGCCCTGTTCGGCTCGCTGACGTATGCGATCATCGAGGCGCCGGAGTCGGGCGCCGGGCACGTGGCGCCGTTCGCCGTGATCGCCGTGGCCGCCCTGCTGGCCCTGCTCCGGTACGAGCCCCGGCGCGCCGAACCCCTCATAGACCTGCGCTTCTTCCGCTCGGCCCCGTTCAGCGGCGCCACCGTGATCGCGATCAGCGCGTTCGCCGCCCTCGGCGGCTTCCTGTTCCTGTCCACCCTGTACCTCCAGAACGTTCGCGGCCTCGACGCCCTGCACGCCGGCCTGTGGATGCTGCCGATGGCCGTGCCGACGTTCCTGTGCGCGCCCCTCTCCGGCCGTCTGGTCGGCAGCCGCGGCCCCCGCCTCCCCCTGCTGGTGGCCGGTACGGCGATGACCGCGAGCGGTGTCCTGTTCGCGGCCTTCGAGGCGGAGACGGCGAACACCACCCTCCTGCTCGGCTACGTCCTCTTCGGCATCGGCTTCGGCTTCGTGAACGCCCCGATCACCAACACGGCGGTGTCGGGCATGCCCCGCGCCCAGGCCGGGGTGGCCGCCGCCGTCGCCTCCACCAGCCGGCAGCTGGGCCAGACGCTCGGCGTCGCGGTGATCGGCGCCGTCCTGGCCTCCGGCACCGGCTCGTCCGCGTACCGGCAGGTGTTCGTCTCGGCGGCCCGCCCCGGCTGGTGGATCCTCGCCGGCTGCGGCCTGGCCATCCTGGTCCTCGGCCTCCTCACCAGCGGCCGCTGGGCCCGCCGCACCGCTGAACGGACGGCCGAACAGCTGGAGTCGGCGCAGGTGCGCCAGGTGGTGGGGGCCGGGGAGCGGGCCTGAGGCCTGCCTTCGTCATCCCCCGGGGTCGCCGGATCCGGCGGCCGGGGTAGCCCGAACGCTCCGTGTCCGCCCGGGACACGGCGCGGCTTCCGGCCCCGGCGGCGCGCTCGCCCCACCATGTCCGGCAGCAGCTCCGCCGTGCCCGTGGAGGTTTTCGTTGCCGTGCTGGAGGCGTACCGGCCCGACCGTGCTCGTCTGCGCCGTCTGCCTGGCCGGGTGCGGGACGCTCGGTGAGCGGGAGACGGCCGCGTCCCGGGCCGCCGTGCGCTTCGAGGAGAGCGTCCGGCGCGACGACGGCTCGCGCGCGTGCGCGGCGCTCGCGCCGGAGACGCGCCAGGAGGTCGAGCAGTCCGCCGAATCCCCGTGCGCGAAGGCCCTTCCCGAGGAGCAGCTACCCGACGGGGGCACCGTACGGAACGTCCGGGTCTACGGCCGGCAGGCACAGGTCGTCCTGGACGGCGACACCCTGTTCCTGTCGGCCTTCCCGGCCGGATGGCTGATCACCGCGGCGGGCTGCGTCCCCCGCCCCGGACAGCCGTACCAGTGCACGGTGAAAGGCGGCTGAGCCGGCCATGCGCACCCTGTTCGCCCTGCTCCTGCTTCTGGTCGGCACCGGCCTGTGCTACTTCACCGCCGTGGGGCTGATGCACCGGTGAACCGTCTCGCCCGCGTCCTGCGGAACAACAGCCTCACCCTCGTCTTCCTCACCGGCTTCCTGCTCGCCCTCGCCGGGCAGGCGGTGGCCGGGCACGCCGACTTCAACAACCAGCTGCGCGCCGACGGCCTGTATCCGGTCGGCTTCCTCGCCTACCTGACGACCTCCGACTTCGCCGTGGACGTCACCGAGAACTGGCAGTCGGAATACCTCCAGTTCTTCCTCTACATCTTCGGCACCGTCTGGCTGCTCCAGCGCGGTTCGCCCGAGTCCAAGGAGCTGCACAAGGCCGGTGTGGAGAGCGATCGGGAGCAGAAGGTCGGCGACCACGCCGGCCCGTCCTCGCCGCGCTGGGCCGCCGACAAGGGCTGGCGGCAGCGGCTGTACGCCCGCTCCCTGGGCCTGGTCATGGCCGTCATCTTCGCCTGGTCCTGGCTGGCGCAGTCCATCACCGGTTCCGCCGCCTACAACGAGGAACACCTGCGCCGGCTCCAGGCGCCCATCTCCTGGTGGGAGTACCTGGGATCGGCCGACTTCTGGGGCCGCACCCTCCAGAACTGGCAGTCCGAACTGCTGGCCGTCGCCTCGATGGCCATCCTCTCGGTCTACCTGCGCCAGCGCGGCTCCCCCGAGTCCAAGCCGGTCGGCGCGCCCCACACCTCCACCGGGGTGGAGGGCTGAGGGTCAGCGCGCCGGCACCCCGGACGCGATCTCGTGCAGCCGCTCCAGCCGCTCCCGGGTCTCGTCGTTCTTCGGGGTGTACGTCACCATCCGGGCGCCCAGTTGGGGGCCCAGCCACAGGTCGGTGTGTTCCAGGGTGAGGTGGCCGACGTAGGGGTTGAGGAACTCCTTGGTCTTGGAGCGGGTGCCGACCACCTCGTAGCGCCGCCAGTTCTCGCGGAACTCCGGGGACTCCGTCTCCAGGCGCTTGAGCAGCATCTTCCAGGCGGGCTCGCCGAGATGGCCGGCCAGCGAGGCGCGCAGCCGGGCGGCCATCAACCGCTGGGTCTCCTGGAGGTGGACGACCGCCGCCTGCCAGTCCCTGTCGGTGTGGACGAGGAGCACGCAGTTGCGGTCCTCGGGCGGGATCGTGTCCAGGTCGCCCATCAGGCGGCCGTAGGTGCGGTTGTAGGCGAGGATGTCGTACCGGCTGTTCTGGATGCAGGCCGGGATCGGCTCCAGCCGGGTCAGCATCTCGCGCAGGGCGGGGGTGACGCTCGGGCAGTTCGCAGCGGGCGTCGGGTCGGTCGTGCCGGCCAGCTGGAAGAGGTGGGCGCGTTCGCTGGCGTCGAGGCGCAGGGCGCGCGCGAGGGCGTCCAGGACCTGCACCGAGACCTGGATGTCGCGGGCCTGTTCGAGCCAGGTGTACCAGGTGACGCCGACCGCGGAGAGCTGGGCGACCTCCTCCCGGCGCAGTCCGGGGGTGCGTCGGCGGGTGCCGCGCGGCAGGCCCACCTGTTCCGGCGTGATGCGTTCCCGCCTGCTGCGCAGGAAGGCGGCCAGCTCGTGCCGGCGGATCTCCGCTCCCCGGGCCGGGCCCGGACGGGTCGGCGGGGCCGGCTGATGCGGGGTCTCCTGGGCCGTGGTCGTCATACGCCCAGGGTGCCGCTCCGGCCAGCCTGTTTCCAGGTGCTTCCACTACCAGGACAACGGGCTCTCACCACCGGACTGAGGGTCTCCCCTGATCCCCGAACCTGTTTCCGGGTAGTTCTGCTACCAGGAGAAAGACACTCTGGTACCAGCTTGGGCGGTCCCGCAGGCTCGGAGGCATGAGTGAAACCGTCACCGCCCCGGCCGTCCGGCCGACGGCCGCGCCGCCCGCGCTCGGCGGGCCCGGGCTGTTCACCGTCCTGCTGGCCGCGGCGCTGCCGCTGGTCGACTTCTTCATCGTCAATGTCGCCCTGCCCACCATCGGCTCCGACCTCGCCGCGGGCGAGGCCGTGCTGGAGCTGGTCGTCGCCGGGTACGGGGTCGCGTACGCCGTGCTGCTCGTGCTCGGCGGCCGGCTCGGGGACCTGTTCGGCCGGCGCCGGCTGTTCCTCGGCGGGATGGCCGCCTTCGGCGTCACCTCGCTGGCCTGCGGGCTGGCGCCCGATGCGTGGAGCCTGGTCGCGGCCCGGGCCGCGCAGGGCGCCGCGGCCGCCGCGATGCTGCCGCAGGTGCTCGCCACCATCCAGGCCGCCACGAGCGGCGCGCGCCGGGCGAAGGCCATGAGCCTGTACGGCGCCACGGCCGGGCTGTCCATGGTGGCCGGGCAGATACTCGGCGGGGTGCTGGTCGCCGCCGATGTCGCCGGAACCGGGTGGCGGGCGATCTTCCTGGTCAATGTGCCGGTGGTCGTGCTGGGGCTGGTGCTCGCGGCGCGGTTCGTACCGGAGACGCGCTCGCAGCACCCGGAGCCCGTGGACGGGCCCGGCACGGTCCTGCTCGCGGTGTCCCTGCTGACGCTGCTCGCGCCGCTCACCGAGGGCCGGGCCGCCGGCTGGCCGCTGTGGACATGGCTGTCGCTGGCCGCGTTCCCGTTCGCGGCGGGCGCGTTCTGGGTGGTGGAGCGACGGGCGGACCGGGCGGGGCGGACTCCGCTGGTGCCGCCGAGCCTGTTCGCGGTGGCGTCCATGCGGCGCGGTCTGGTGCTGATGGTGCCGTTCTCCATCGGCTTCAGCGGGTTCATGTTCGTGATCGCGCTGGCGCTCCAGCAGGGCGCCGGGCTGGGCCCGGTGCCGGCCGGGCTGGCGCTCGCGCCGATGGCCGTGGCGTTCCTGTTCGTCTCGCTCGCCGGGCCCCGGCTGATCGCCCGGTACGGCACCCGGGTGGTCACCGCCGGGTCCGTCGTCCAGGGCGTGGGCATCCTGCTGATCGTGCTGGCCGCCTGGCGGGACTGGCCGCATCTGGACCTCGGTTCGCTGCTGCCGGGCGCGGCCGTGGCCGGTGCGGGTCAGGCGCTCCAACTGCCCAACATCATGCGGCTCGTGCTGTCCGAGGTGCCGCCCGCCCGGGCCGGCGTCGGCGGCGGTGTGATGGTGACCACTCAGCAGTCGGCACTGGCCCTGGGCGTGGCCACGCTGGGCACCCTGTTCCTGGTCCTCGCGCCGCATCTGGGCATGCGGGACGCGCTGGTCACCACGCTGCTGGTGCAGCTGGCCGGGATCGTGCTGACCGGCCTGCTGAGCCTGCGGCTGCCCCGGACGGTCGGCTGAGCGCGGGGCACGGCTTGCCCCATTCGGGATGAACCGCCCCTGTCGACGGCGGTCCTGCTGCACACTCCTTGCGGCCGGGTGGGCCGGCCCGGGGAGGGAGGGCGTGATGCCGTCAGGCAGCAGGACGAGCAAGGTCAGCCGCTGGGACCGGCACGGCCGGGAACACGTGGTCCGGGTGGAACGCCGGGGTGTCCGTCGCACGATCCGGTGCGACACCTGCGGCCGGCGGCAGGGCGCGCAGTTCCTGCCGTGGCTGAAGGCGCAGGAGCACCTGGCCGAGGCCCACCAGGCGACGGTCGACCCGGCGGCGCCCCGGCAGTCGTCGCGCTGAGCCACGCGTACCCGCCGTCCGCCCCTGGCCGCCGAGGAGTCCGAGTACCTTCTGGGCGCCGTGGGCGGCCGGCCTCGCCTCAGCCGTCCTGAGCCATCCGGTCATCACGATCGGTGTCGCTCGTGCCCAACCGTACGCAGCATTCCCCGGGCTCGGGAGCCAGGACCGCGTTCACGCCGTTGACCTCGAGGCCGGCGAGGTAGCCGGAGAGGAATGCCTGGTTCATCCCGCACACCAGTTCCGGGGCCCTGGCGGCCAACGGGTGGAAGGGACAGTTGCGCAGCCGCAGCCGGGTCGGGGTTTCCCGCACCGGTTCGTAGCCGTACGCATCGAGCAGGCGCTCGCAGGCGGTCAGCCCGCGCTCGGGGCCCAGGCGGCCGGGGCGGGTCTCCTCGCGGGCGGCCTCGCCCAGCTGCCGGCCACGGTGTTCCGCGGTCCGCACGGCCGCCTGTGCGGCGCTCTCGTCGGCACCCTCGGTCAGGACGGCGTCCAAGAGGAGATCCGCGAGGAGTTCGTGGCGCCGGTCGGGGATGTTCACGGTGATCTGGGCGTCGGTGGGCTCGTACACCTTCGGTCGCCGACCGACCTTGCGGATCCCGCCGGGCGTCTCGTAGCGGGCGTGCAGCAGGCCGGCGTCGACGAGCTTGTCGAGGTGGAAGGCGGCGAGCTTGCGGGAGATGCCGACACTGGCGGCGGCCTCGTCCCGGGTGACGGCACGGCCGGCGCGGCGGATGAAGGCGAACATACGCCGCCGCGACTCCTCACTCAGGACGCTGATGGAGTCGATGGCGCTGTCAGCCCCGTCGGCCTGCACTGTCGGATCAAAAGCCACCACACCACGGTAACGCCCAGTCCTGTGGGCACAAGCGTTCTTTTACCCCTCCGCACTGCGCGTCTTGACGCCTCCCCGCAATAAGACCAAGATTTATTGGTGAAACTAGTGGGAGGTTGCGATGGCCAGTGAGTCACAGCTGGAGGCGAAGCGACCGGTCAGCGCCGCGCTCGCCGGCCCGTACGGGCACCCGTTCCACCCGATCCTCGTGACAGTGCCGATCGGTGCCTGGGTGACCAGCCTGGTGTTCGACATCGCGTCCCATGTCGTGCACCGCCCCGGGTTCCTCACCCAGGCGTCCGAGTGGCTGATCGCGGTCGGGGTGATCGGTGCCCTGCTGGCGGCCATGGTCGGATTCCTCGATCTGTTCGCGATTCCGGCCGGCACGCCGGCCTTCCGGACCGCCTTGGTCCACATGACGCTGAACCTGCTGGTGACCGCCGCCTACGTCGTCGGCTTCCTGTGGCGGCAGGGCGACTACGCCGGCGGCGCAAGTGTGGGCATCGGCAAGCTCGCCCTGTCCGCGCTCAGCATCGCGGCCCTCGCGGTCTCGGGATTCCTGGGCGGCAAGCTCGCCTACCGCTACGGCGTACGGGTCGCCGACGAGAACACCCAGGCCGAGGGATACACGCCCGACGGCAACCGGAGGTGTGCCGGATCCGCTGTGTGACCCGGCCCCTCGGCACGTCCCCACGACGGCAGCCGGGTCCCCCAGCCGCCGTCACCACCGTTCCCCTCTGGAGTTCCCCATGGACATCGCCGCACTGATCACCTGGGTGGTCACCGCTCTCGGCGGGTTCTACATGCTCGGCACCTGGATCCGACGCGGCGGCATTCGCCGGCAGCAGACCGGCACCAGCCGCCTGCCCGCGCCCGTGGTATTCGGCCACTTCGCTCTGGCCGCGATCGGACTGCTGGTGTGGATCATCTACATCGTGGCCGACAAGACCGCCCTGGCCTGGACGTCGTTCATCCTGCTGCTGCCGGTCGCCCTGCTGGGATTCGTGATGCTGGCCCGCTGGATCCCCGTCTACCGCGACCGCACCGCGCCCGCGGCCGCCGCGGGCCCGGGAGCCGAAGGCACCGTCCCCGCCGAACGGCACTTCCCGGTGGCGGTCGTGGTGGCACACGGCCTGCTCGCGGTGGTCACCCTGGTTCTGGTCCTGCTGACCGCACTGGGCGCCGGGGGCAGCTGACACGACTGAGCGCCCTCACCGCACCGCCGCCCGAACAGCGGCGGACGCGGGGTGGCCGGCCGGCTTCAGGCCCACCTGGAACCCAAGGGTGCCGGTGTGCTCATCGAGTCAACCGCCGACCGCCCGCAGCCCTCGCACCAGCAGGTCCACGACGGCCCGGAACTCCTCCTCGACGCCGGGGGCGGTCCACTCGCGGGCGTAGCCGGGGTCGTGGAAGCGGCCGGTGGCCTGGAAGACGGCGCGGGCCGCGGTGCCCGGGTCGGACACACGGAAGACGCCCGCCTCGGCGCCCGCGGCGATGATCCGGGTCAGCTGGCCGGTCAGATCGGCTATGTGCTCGTGGACCACGCCCCCGAGTTCGTCGGTGAGCACGGTGTAGGTGGCGAACAGCTCGGGGTCGTCGCCCGCCTTCCGCCGCTTGGCGGCGAAGAGGGCGGCGAGCCAGTCCCGCAGCCGCTGCTCGGGGTCGCGGCCCCCGGCGGTGACGATCCCGGCGAGCTTCTCGGAGGTCCGGTCCAGCCAGCGCTTGGTGACCGCCTCGCGCAGCGCCGCCTTGGTGCGGAAGTGCCGGTAGACGCTGCCGTGGCTGACGCCGAGCGCGCGGGCCACGTCGACCACGGTGGCCTTGGCCGGGCCGTGGCGGCGCAGCACCTCCTCGGTGGCTTCGAGGATGCGCTCGGCGGTCAGGGTCTCGCTGGTCGGTGGCATGCCATAGACCGTACCGGGCGGCGGGTTCAGCGCTCGCTGTCGAGGTGCGCCATCTGCGCGGTCGGGTAGCGGTCGCCCGCCGCCGCGTCCGCGGGTACGGCCTCCTCGATCGCCGCGAGGTCGGCCGCGTCCAGGGTGACGTCCAGCGCGCCCAGCGACTCGGTCAGCCGCTCGCGGGTGCGGGCACCGACGAGCGGCACGATGTCCTCGCCCCGCGCCAGCACCCAGGCGATGGCGATCTGCGCGACCGTCACGTCCTTCTGTTCGGCGATCTTGCGCAGCGCCTCGACCAGATTCAGGTTGTGCCGGAGGTTCTCGCCCTGGAAGCGCGGCGAGTGGGCGCGGAAGTCGTTCGCGGCCAGTTGCCGGTCGCGGGAGAAGTGGCCGGAGATCAGCCCGCGGGAGAGCACGCCGTACGCGGTGATGCCGATGCCCAGCTCACGGGTGGTCGGCAGGATCTCCCGCTCGATGGTGCGGGAGATCAGCGAGTACTCGATCTGGAGATCGGCGACCGGGGCGGTGGCGGCGGCCCGGCGGATGGTCTCGGCGCCGACCTCGCTCAGGCCGACATGGCGCACGTATCCCTGCTCGATCAGTTCGGCGATCGCGCCGACGGTCTCCTCGATCGGCACCTCCGGGTCGAGGCGGGCGATCCGGTAGACGTCGATGTGGTCGACGCCGAGGCGCTGGAGGGAGTAGGCGGCGAAGTTCTTCACGGCGGCGGGGCGGCCGTCGTAGCCGATCCAGTTGCCCGCCGGGTCGCGCAGGGCGCCGAACTTGACGCTGACCAGCGCCTTTTCGCGCAGGGTGGGCGGCGCGGCGCGCAGGGCCTCGCCGATGAGCATCTCGTTGTGCCCCATGGCGTAGAAGTCGCCGGTGTCCAGCAGGGTCACGCCCGCCTCCAGGGCGGCGTGGATCGTCGCGACGGACTCCGCGCGGTCGGCGTCGCCGTAGAGCGCGGACATGCCCATGCAGCCGAGGCCGAGGGCGGAGACCTGGGGGCCGGTGGTTCCGAGGGGTCGGGTTCGCATCGTCATGCCTCCACTCTGACATGACAGCTGACAGATTTCAATATCTGTCATTCCATAGCTGTCAGCATGATCGGGCGCGCCGAATGGTCCAGACCTATTGACGGCAGGTCTGGACCAGCGCACTGTCATGTCTACGACACCTCACCGATCCCCCACCGGGAGGCCCGATGCTCCGCCGCGCCCTGCGCCTGCTCACCGCCGCCCTCACCACGACCGCCCTGGCCGTCCCGCTCGCGCTCGCCACCGCGCCCACCGCCTCCGCCGCCGACACCTGCGCGGTGAGGTCACGGCCGGCGGGCAAGGTGCTCCAGGGCTACTGGGAGAACTGGGACGGCTCCGCCAACGGGGTCCACCCGCCCTTCGGCTGGACCCCGATCACCGACTCCCGCATCCCCGCCCACGGCTACAACGTGATCAACGCGGCCTTCCCGGTCATCCGCTCCGACGGCACGGCCCTGTGGGAGGACGGCATGGACGCCGGCGTGAAGGTGGCCACGCCCGCCGAGATGTGTGCGGCCAAGGCGTCCGGCCAGACAATCCTGCTCTCGATCGGCGGCGCGGCGGCCGGCATCGACCTGTCGTCCTCGGCCGTCGCCGACCGTTTCGTGGCGACCATCGTGCCGATCCTGAAGAAGTACAGCTTCGACGGCATCGACATCGACATCGAGACGGGCCTGGTGGGCAGCGGGGACATCGGCCGGCTCTCCCCGTCCCAGGCCAACCTGATCCGCATCATCGACGGGATCCTCGCGCAGATGCCGGCCGGCTTCGGCCTGACGATGGCCCCGGAGACGGCGTACGTCACCGGCGGCAGCGTCACCTACGGTTCGATCTGGGGCGCGTACCTGCCGATCATCAAGAAGTACGCGGACAACGGCCGGCTGTGGTGGCTGAACATGCAGTACTACAACGGCAGCATGTACGGCTGCTCCGGCGACTCGTACGCGGCCGGCACGGTGCAGGGCTTCACCGCGCAGACCGACTGCCTCGCCAAGGGGCTGGTGGTCCAGGGCACGACGATCAGGGTGCCGTACGACAAGCAGGTCCCGGGTCTGCCGGCCCAGTCCGGCGCGGGCGGCGGCTACATGGCTCCGTCCCTGGTGTCCCAGGCCTGGAAGCACTACGGCACGTCGCTCAAGGGCCTGATGACCTGGTCGATCAACTGGGACGGCTCGAAGAACTGGACCTTCGGCGACAACGTCAGGGCGCTGCAGGGCCGTTGACGGCGTCGGCCCTACCGGCCGCCGGTGGTCCCACCAAGGCCCTGACGGCCGGCTGCCCCCGCACCCCGCGGGAAGTGCCGGCCCGCTGCCACCGGGCCGCGGACGGCGCGGGCGTGGCCGCCGCCAGGTCGTGACCGCGACGGCTTCCTGGACGAGAAAGCCCACCCACCGGCCGAACGGGTCGGGCGGTGGGTGGGCGAAAGAGTGCCGTCCGGCGTCAGCAGCCGATGAGGCGCTGGGCCAGGTAGCCCTCGATCTGGTCCAGCGACACGCGCTCCTGCTTCATCGAGTCACGCTCGCGCACGGTCACCGCGTTGTCCTCGAGCGTGTCGAAGTCGACGGTCACGCAGTACGGCGTACCGATCTCGTCCTGGCGGCGGTAGCGGCGGCCGATGGCGCCGGCGTCATCGAACTCGATGTTCCAGTTCTGCCGCAGCGCCTGGGCGAGGCCCTTGGCCTTCGGGGACAGCTCCGGGTTCCGGGACAGCGGGAGGACGGCCACCTTCACCGGGGCGAGGCGGTGGTCCAGGCGCAGCACGGTCCGCTTCTCCATCTTGCCCTTGGCGTTCGGCGCCTCGTCCTCGACATAGGCGTCGAGGAGGAAGGCCAGCATGGTGCGGCCGACACCGGCCGCGGGCTCGATGACGTACGGCGTCCAGCGCTCGCCGGCCTCCTGGTCGAAGTAGGAGAGGTCCTGGCCGGAGGCCTTGGAGTGGGCGGAGAGGTCGTAGTCGGTGCGGTTGGCGACACCCTCCAGCTCGCCCCACTCGCTGCCGCCGAACTGGAAGCGGTACTCGATGTCGGCGGTGCGCTTGGAGTAGTGGGAGAGCTTCTCCTTCGGGTGCTCGTACCAGCGCATGTTCTCCTCACGGAGACCCAGACCGCGGTACCAGTTCCAGCGCTGCTCCATCCAGTATTCCTGCCACTGCTCGTCCTCGCCCGGCTTGACGAAGAACTCCATCTCCATCTGCTCGAACTCGCGGGTGCGGAAGATGAAGTTGCCCGGCGTGATCTCGTTGCGGAACGACTTGCCCATCTGCGCGATGCCGAACGGCGGCTTGCGGCGCGAGGTGGTCTGCACCTGGGCGAAGTTGGTGAAGATGCCCTGGGCGGTCTCCGGGCGCAGGTAGGCGACGGAGCCGGAGTCCTGGGTCGGGCCGAGGTGGGTGGAGAGCAGACCGGAGAACTGCTTGGGCTCGGTGAACTGGCCCTTGTTGCCGCAGTTCGGGCAGTTGATGTCCGCGAGGCCGTTCGCCGGGGCGTGGCCCTTCTTCTCCTCGTACGCCTCTTCCAGGTGGTCGGCGCGGAACCGCTTGTGGCACGAGGTGCACTCGGTCAGCGGGTCCGTGAAGGTGGCGACATGGCCCGAGGCGACCCAGACCTCCGAGGCCAGGATGACGGACGAGTCGATACCGACGACGTCCTCGCGCGACGTCACCATGTAGCGCCACCACTGGCGCTTGATGTTCTCCTTGAGCTCGACACCCAGCGGTCCGTAGTCCCAGGCGGCACGCTGTCCGCCGTAGATCTCACTGCACGGGAAAACGAAGCCACGGCGCTTGCTCAGGCTGACGATGGTGTCGATCTTGTCGGCGGCCACGGTGCTCTCTTCATTACGACGACGGGCGTTGAAGCGAGATGCTTCCAGCGAATGATTCAGGTTACCGGCGCAGGCTCCCCCACGACCAAATCGGCCCCCTGCTCGGACCGCATGACGAGCGTTGTTGACAACGGTTTCCATGTTTGTTGAAAATGACTGTCATGAACGTACGACGACGCACCCGGCCCCGCGCGCAGCGCTCCATACCCGCCGCCGCGGCCGCCATGGTCATCGCCCTCGGCACAGGCACCCTCTCGGCCTGCTCCAGCGACGGCGCCGCGGCCAACACCGGCAAGTTCGACGTCGTCGCGTCGTTCTACCCGATGGCCTTCCTCGCCGACCGGATCGGCGGCGACCACGTCCACGTCACCACGCTCACCTCGCCCGGCCAGGAGCCGCACGACCTGGAGATCAGCCCGCAGCAGATCGCCGGTCTCGAGGAGTCCGACGCGGTCCTGTACCTGAAGAACCTCCAGCCGTCCGTCGACGACGCGGTGGCCCAGTCCGCGGTGAAGACGAAGATCGACGCGGCCTCCCTGACCACGCTGGAGGACCACGGCGACGAGGTGGGCGGCCACGCGGCCGAGCACGACACCCACGAGAACGGGGAAGAGGCGGGCAAGGACCCGCACATCTGGCTCGACCCGGTGCGGTACGCCCAGGTCGCCGAGGGGGTCGGCAAGGCTTTCGCGAAGGCCGACCCGAAGCACGCGGCCGACTACAAGAAGAACACCGCGGCCCTGGTGAAGCAGCTGAACGAGCTGAACACGCAGTTCAAGGACGGCCTCGCGGACACGAAGACCAAGGTCTTCATCACCACGCATGCCGCCTTCGGCTACCTCGCCGAGCGCTACGGCCTCACCGAGGAGGCCATCAGCGGCCTCGACCCCGAGTCGGAGCCGAGCGCCGCCCGGATCCGGGACCTGCAGAAGACGGCCGAGGCCGACCACGTCTCCACGGTCTTCTACGAGACCCTGGTCAGCGACAAGACCGCCAAGACCGTCGCCGACGACGCGGGCCTGAAGACCGACGTGCTCGACCCGATCGAGGGCATCACCGACAAGAGTCGCGGCAAGGACTACTTCGCGGTCCAGGAGGCCAACTTGAAGGCACTCCGGCAGGCGCTGGGCGCCAAGTGACCGACAGGGAGGGCAGGATCATGGGAGAACCCGTCATAGCCCTGCGGGGGGTGGCCGCCGAACTCGGCGCGCGTCCCGTACTGCGCGGCATCGACCTCACCGTCGGCCGCGGCGAGGTCGTCGCCCTGCTCGGCGCGAACGGCTCCGGCAAGTCCACGGCGATCCGCACGATCATCGGCCAGGTGCCGGTCAGCGGCGGCACGATCGACCTGTTCGGCACCCCGCGCCGGTCCTTCCGGGACTGGGCGCGCGTGGGCTACGTACCGCAGCGCACGACGGCCGCGGGCGGGGTCCCGGCGACGGTCACCGAGATCGTCTCCTCGGGCCGGCTGTCCCGCACCCGCTTCGGCCTCTTCCGCAAGAGCGACCGCGAGGCCGTACACCGGGCCCTGGAGTCGGTCGGCATGGCGGACCGGGCCAAGGACTCGGCGACCGCGCTCTCCGGCGGCCAGCACCAGCGGGTGCTGATCGCCCGCGCCCTGGTCGCCGAGCCCGAACTGCTGATCATGGACGAGCCGATGGCGGGAGTCGACCTGGCCAGCCAGGAGGTGCTGGCCCAGACGCTGCGGCAGCAGGTCGCGGCCGGTACGACGGTCCTGCTCGTGCTGCACGAACTGGGTCCGCTGGAGCCCCTGATCGACCGGGCAGTCGTCCTGCGCGACGGCTGCGTCCTGCACGACGGCCCGCCCCCGCAGGCGGTCGGCCAGCACGCGCTGCCCGGCCACGACCACGTGCACCCGCACGCACCCGCGGGCGCCGAACCGATCCGCACGGGACTGCTGAGCTGATGGACTTCCTGAACTACGCCTTCATGCAGCGGGCACTCATCGCGGCCGTCCTGGTCGGCATCACCGCGCCCGCGATCGGCATCTACCTGGTCCAGCGCCGCCAGCCCCTGATGGGCGACGGCATCGGGCACGTGGCGATGACCGGCGTCGGCCTCGGCTTCCTGCTGAACGCCTCGCCGGTGTGGATGGCCACGGCCGTCGCCGCGTTCGGCTCGGTCCTGATGGAACTCATCCGCTGGTACGGCAAGACGCGCGGCGACATCGCCCTGGCGATGCTCTTCTACGGCGGCATGGCCGGCGGCGTGATGTTCGTCAACATCGCGCCGGGCGGCTCCAACGCCAACCTGATGTCGTATCTGTTCGGCTCGCTGTCGACGGTCGCCCCCTCGGACGTGACCGCGATCGTGGTCCTCGCCGCGTTCGTGATGCTCGTGACCCTCGGGCTGCGCCGCCAGCTGTTCGCGGTCAGCCAGGACGAGGAGTTCGCGCGGGTCACCGGGCTGCCCGTGCGCGCCCTGAACCTGCTCACCGCCGTCACGGCGGCGGTGACCGTGACCGTCGCCATGCGGGTGGTCGGCCTGATCCTGGTCTCCGCGCTCATGGTCGTACCGGTCGCCGCCGCGCAGCAGCTCACCCGCAGCTTCGCCGCGACCTTCGCGATCGCCGTGGCGCTCGGTGTCACCGTGTCGATCAGCGGCACGATCACCTCCTTCTACCAGGACGTCCCGCCGGGCGCCACGATCGTCCTGCTGACGATCGCCGCGTTCGTCGTGCTGACCGCCCTGGCCACGCCGCTGGCCCGCCGACGCGCCCGTGCGGCCGCCGCGGCGCAGCCCGCCGGGGAACCGGCGGAGTGCTCGATTCCGGCCTCGCGCGGGGCCGGAGACGAGATCGGCGTCTGACCGCTGACAGTCCGGGCTGGCAGAATGACCCGGGCAACAAGCGAGACGTGAGCCAGCGAAGGAGGCAACGGTGACGACCGCTGGACCGCCCGTGAAGGGCCGCGCGACCCGCCAGCGTGCAGCCGTGGCGGCGGCCCTGGACGAGGTCGACGAGTTCCGCAGTGCGCAGGAACTGCACGACATGCTCAAGCACAAGGGCGACTCAGTCGGTCTGACCACGGTCTACCGCACCCTCCAGTCCCTCGCCGAGGCCGGCGAGGTCGACGTCCTGCGCACGTCCGACGGTGAGTCCGTCTACCGCCGCTGCTCCACCGGCGAACACCACCACCACCTCGTCTGCCGCACCTGCGGCAAGGCGGTCGAGGTGGAGGGGCCCGCGGTGGAGAGGTGGGCGGAGACGATCGCCGCGGAGCACGGGTACGTCAACGTGGCCCACACGGTGGAGATCTTCGGCACGTGCTCGGAGTGCGCGGCCGGCTGAGCGCCGTAGGGGGCGGGGGCCGTCGACCGCGGAGCCGCCCCGCCCGGCTGCGTTCAGTCTCGTCCGAAGCAGCGCTCCAGCTCGTCGAAGTCGTAGAAGGCGCTGCCCGCGGCGATCGGACGGCACTCCGGCTTGAAGGCCGTCTCCTTCTCGTTGTAGAGCATGCGGACCAGGTAGCGGTCGCCCTTCTGGAACACGTCCCACTGGATGTTGGCGCCGAGCGGGGAGACGGCGGCACCGCGCCAGGGGTTGCCGGCGTAGGTGTACGGCTCTCCGGGCTCCGCCGGCTCCGTGCTGCCGGGCAACCCCATCAGCGCGGCCAGCGGGATGATCTCCTCGGCGTGGGTGAAGCGCAGTTCGGCGCCGAGGTCGCTGGTGCCGGCCCGCTTGGCCTCGACCTGCTCGAAGAAGTCGTCGAGCAGGACGCCCGCCATCTTCCAGGTGATGTCGCTGTCCGAGAAACCGGGGCCCTTCTCGTAGAAGTCCTCGGCGTCGGACAGGTAGCCGAACCAGGCCGCGTCCGTGCGGGAGATGAAGCGCTCCATGCCCCAGCCCTTGCCGTCCGGGCTCTCCTCGCGCATCGCCGGGGCGATGGCGTACAGGTTGTAGACGGCCTGGGCGGCGCCGACCTGGTCGGGGATCCGGGTGACGAAGGAGTCCGTGAAGATCCTGCCGAGGACACTGCGGGCGGCCTGCCGGGTCCTCGGCTGGTCGGTGATGCCCGCCAGGGTGCCCTTGAGGCGCTGGTCGTTCTCGATGTAGTCGCGGTACGCGGCGCCGCCCGCCGCCTTGTGGAAGTACAGCAGGTCCTTGTCGGTGCGGGTCGGCCCGATCAGCGGTTTCAGGGCCGGGTCGGCGGCGGCCAGGGCACCCGTGAAATCGGCGCCGCTGTCCACGGCCCGGCCCTGCCCGGAGCTGACGACGTCGATCTTCTCGCCCCGGTCGGCGATCCGGGCGAACAGGACCGGCAGGCGCCGCTCCAGGCGCGTGGCGGTGTCCCGCATCTCCTGCCGGCCGCGCCCGCTGAGGCTGCCGTGACCGATGTCGGACATGGCGGCCGTCAGGGCGCGCACCCGGGGCCCGAACTCCTCGCCCCGGCGGGTGAGCCGGCCCTCCGCCTGGGCCTGGTCCCACAGTGCGAGGACCAGGTCGCCGTCCTCGCTGTCACTGGCGGCGCGGGAGCCGTGCCGGGAGGCGTTCTCGGTGAAGACGGGAACGAATCCGGCCGGGGCCTTCTGGTAGCCGTGCGGGTTCTGCCGGGAGGGGGGTCCCCCCTGCTGGAGCGGAGCCGAGAGCTTGGGGGAGTACGGCGCCTTCGTGCCGTAACTCTCGCGGTGCGCGGGGCCGTCGGACGCGTGCGCGGGCAGGGCGGTGAGCAGCAGGGCGCCGAGGGCGAGGACAGGGGTGAGACGTCTCATGAGTCCCGCATCCTCGGCGGCCCGTGTGAACCCCCGGTGGCTACGAGGTGGACCCGCCCTTCATGGCGGCTTCCATGGCGAGCAGTTCCTCGTTCGGCACGGCTCCGCCGAAGCGCCGGTCGCGGGAGGCGAACTCGACGCAGGCCCGCCACAGGTCGCGCCGGTCGAAGTCGGGCCACAGCACGTCCTGGAAGACCATCTCGGCGTACGCGCTCTGCCAGAGCAGGTAGTTGGAGGTGCGCTGCTCACCGCTCGGCCGCAGGAACAGGTCGACGTCCGGCATGTCCGGGTAGTACAGGTACTTCTGGATGGTCTTCTCGCTGACCTTGGACGGGTCGAGGCGGCCCGCCTTCACGTCCTCGGCGATGGCCTGCGCCGCGTCGGCGAGCTCGGCGCGCCCGCCGTAGTTCATGCAGAAGTACAGGGTGAGCAGGTCGTTGCCCTTGGTCTGCTCCTGGGCGACCTGGAGCTCCTTGGCGACCGACTTCCACAGCTTGGGCATCCGGCCCACCCAGCGCACCCGGATGCCGAGTTCGTCGAGCTGGTCGCGGGTCTTGCGGATGAAGTCGCGGTTGAAGTTCATCAGGAAGCGGACCTCGTCGGGCGAGCGCTTCCAGTTCTCGGTGGAGAAGGCGTACAGGGAGATGTTGCGCACACCGATCTCGATCGAGCCCTGGAGCACGTCGAGCACCCGCTCGGCACCGACCTTGTGCCCCTCGGTGCGCGGCAGGCCCCGCTCCTTGGCCCATCGCCCGTTGCCGTCCATGACGATCGCCACGTGGTTCGGCACCAGCTCACCCGGGAGCTTGGGTGCGCGGGCGCCGGACGGGTGCGGCTCCGGCGCCTTGTACTCGCGCCGCTGGCGCCCCAGGATCCCGCGTACGACCATGTGCTTCTCGTCTCCTCGACCGTGAACTACTTCTCTACGTACCGGAGGGAGCGCAGCCCGCGCTCCAGGTGCCAGTGCAGGTAGGCCGACACCAGCCCGCTGCCCTCGCGGACGTACCGCGCCTCGCACGCGTCCGCCGTCTCCCAGTCTCCCGTAAGCAGCGCCCCCAGCAGTACCAGAGTCTGCGGGGACGGTACGACGCTGCCGGGCACCCGGCAGTCGACGCAGACGGAGCCGCCGGAGGCGACCGAGAAGAACCGGTTCGGGCCGGGCATCCCGCACCTCGCGCAGTCGCCGAAGCTGGGCGCGTACCCGTTGACGGCGAGGGAGCGCAGCAGGAAGGCGTCGAGGACGAGGTGCGGCGCGTGCTCACCCCGGGCGAGCGTGCGCAACGCGCCGACCAGCAGCAGGTACTGCTGCACGGCCGGCTCGCCCTCGTGGTCCGTGAACCGCTCGGCGGTCTCCAGCATGGCGGTCCCGGCGGTGTACCGCGCGTAGTCGGTGACGATCCCGCCGCCGTACGGGGCGATCGTCTCGCTCTGCGTGCACAGCGGCAGCCCACGCCCGATCAGCTCGCTCCCGCGCGCGAAGAACTGCACGTCGACGTGGGAGAAGGGCTCCAGCCGGGCCCCGAATTTCGACTTGGTGCGCCGCACGCCCCGGGCAACGGCCCGTACCCGACCGTGACTGCGGGTGAGCAGCGTGATGATCCGGTCCGCTTCCCCGAGCTTCTGGGTGCGCAGCACGATGCCGTCGTCGCGGAACAGACTCACCGGACACCCCCACGAGCTCCCGGCCGGGGGTCCGGGGGTCGGCCCCCGGGCGAGCACAGCATGATCCGGTCCGCTTCCCCGAGCTTCTGGGTGCGCAGCACGATGCCGTCGTCGCGGAACAGACTCATGGCACCATTCTCGCCCATGCGGGGAGCGGCTAGGGCGCCTCTCCGCGACTGCGGGCGTTGGCGTGGGCGGTCGCCGCGCTGAGCCGCTCGGCGGGGGTGGCGCTGCGCAGCGCACCGGGTTCGGCATCCCATTCGCGCCCTCCGCCGTACGGTCTCAGCTGCACGTACGGCCCCTCATGCCCCATGACGATGCCGACCTTGCCGGTCCGGGTGTCCATGACATGGCTGCCGACGGCAGGCTTCACCACTTCGACTTCTCCTCCGACTCCTCGACAGACGGCGCCCCGTGGGGTTCGCCGCACCCCCACGGTGCTCCCCCGCCTTTCCGAGTTTCACTCTTTGCGCACCCAGGGTGACGCTCCGCCTCTACACTCGGCGGCAGCCTGCGCCCCGACGAGGCGGAACGTCACCGCTCGGACGAGGCCGGGGCGCTCGTGTGCGCCCCGGGCGGGGCCGCACCCAGGGGTGTCCGCCGCGCCTTCAGCGGTCCCGACCTGTGGCGGCTGGGCCATTCGTGTGCGCGCTCTTGACCGCCCCCGGGGGCCCTCCTATGGTCGCGCTACCGACCGGACGTAGGACGTAGGACGTCGTATCTCACCTCCCACCCTCCCCCATCCACCCGCTGGAGGACCCGTGCGCGACGACGACGTGACCCCCGACGTACCGGCACCCCACCGCCGGCAGTTCCTGAGCTACGCGGGCACGCTCGGCGCGGCCCTCGCCCTGCCGCCCGTGCTGGCCGGCTGCTCGACCGGCCCGGAGTCCACGAACGACACCGGGGGCGGCGGCACCGGCAAGGACCGGACGCTGACCGCCGTGATCGGGTACGGCAACGACGGCAGCTGGGATCCGACCCAGACCGCGTCGGCGTTCGCGATGGCCGCCAACAACCACATCTACGAGGGGCTGCTGGACACCGACCCGATCACCCGGGCGCCGTATCCGGCGCTCGGCACCGAGATCCCGGCGGATCCGAGCGCCACCACCTGGCGGTTCACCCTCCGCCCGGGCGCGACCTTCCACGACGGCAAGCCCGTCACCGCCGACGACGTCGTGTTCGTCTTCGACCGGATCCTGGACCCGAAGACGCAGACCCTCGCCAAGGGCTTCTTCGTCTCCTGGCTGAAGAGCGTCCGCAAGGTCGACGCGGGGACCGTCGAGCTGGTGCTGAAGTTCCCCTTCCCGGACGGGCTCTCCCGGCTCACCCTCGCCAAGATCATGCCGAAGCACGTGTTCTCCCGGCCCGGTGCCTGGGACGACGCGATCAAGGGGCTGGCGGTGGGCTCGGGGCCGTACCGGCAGACCGCGCACCATCCGAAGTCCAACACCGCCTTCGAGGCGTTCGCCGCGTACAACGGCCCGCGCAAGCCGGCCTTCCGGAAGATGAACTGGCTCACCATCGTGGACGCCGCTCCCCGTGTCGCGAAGATCTCCGGGACCGGTGCCGGCGCGCAGGTCGCGGACAACATCCCCTACGCGAACATCCCCCGGCTGGAACAGGGCGGTCTGAAGGTCGCGGGCGGCGCCGGGATGAACAACCTCTTCCTGATGTTCAACACCCGGCACAAGCCCTTCGACGACGTCCGGGTGCGGCAGGCGCTGCACTACGCCATCGACACCGAGAAGATGGTGCGGGTCGCGCTGAAGGGGCACGGAAAGCCGGCGTCCTCGTTCCTCGACGAGGGAAACCCCGGCTACCGGCGGGCCGGGACCGTCTACGACCACGACCCGGCGAAGGCGAAGGCGCTGCTGAGGGCCGCGGGGGTGAAGAACCTCACGGTCGAGATCCTCGCGGTGAACGTCAGCTGGATCGTCGACTGTCTGCCGACCATCAAGTCCTCCTGGGACGCGATCGGCGTCGAGACCACCCTGGCGCCGCAGGAGACCACGGCCGTCTTCACCAAGATGGACCAGAAGCAGGACTACCAGGTGGTGGCGGCGGCCTCCAACCCGAACCAGTTCGGGCTCGACGCCGACCTGATCATGCACTACAACTACGGCCCCGAGAACCTGTGGATGCGGTACACGCGGTGGGGCGGCCACCCGGTCGCCCGGCGGCTCTTCACCGACATGGACCGGGCGACCCGGGAACCGGATCCCGCGAAGAAGAAGGCGATGATCCAGGACTACATCGACGTCGTCGCCGAGCAGGCCGTGCTCTACCCGGTCGTCCACAACGAGCTGATGACCGCCTGGGACGCGCGCGAGCTCAGCGGGATAAGGGCCCAGCCGTACCCGGGCATCAATCTGCTCCAGGCCAACTGGATCTGACGGCATGACGGCCGTCGTACGGATCCTGCTCCGCCGCATCGCCCTGCTCGTACCGCTGCTCCTCGGCATCGTGCTGTTCGTGTTCCTGGTGATGCGGTTCTCGGACGTCGACCCGGCGTCCGCGTTCTTCCAGGGCGCCAATCCGACCCCGCAGCAGCTGCACGACTTCCGGGAGCGCAACGGGCTGCTGGACCCGCTGCCGGTGCGGTACGTCCACTTCGTCGGCGACCTGCTCCGCGGCGACCTCGGCACCAGCGCCCTGACCCGCGCCCCGGTGGTCGACCAGGTCACCACCGCGCTGCCGCTCACCCTCCAGCTGACTTTCCTCGGCCTCGCCCTCGCGGTCGTGCTGGCGCTGGCGGGCGGGGTCACGGCGGCCGTGTACCGGGACCGGCTGCCCGACCAGTTCATCCGGGTCGTCTCGCTGGTCGGAGTGGCCGCGCCCGGGTTCTGGCTGGCGCTGCTGATGATCCAGTACCTGGCCGTCGACCGGGGCTGGTTCCCGACCGGCGGCTACATCAACCCGGCCGACTCCGTCACCGGCTGGCTGAAGACCATGGCCCTGCCCGCCGTCGCCCTGTCCCTGCCGGTCGCCGCCCAGCTGACCCGGATCGTCCGGACGTCCGTGGTGGAGGAGCTGGACAGGGACTACGTCCGTACGGCCGTCGGGAGCGGGCTGCCGCCCCGGGTGGTGGTCGGCCGGAACGTGCTGCGCAACGCCCTGGTCAATCCGCTCACCGTGCTCGGCCTGCGGGTCGGCTACCTGCTCGGCGGCGCGGTCGTCATCGAGACGATCTTCTCCCTGCCCGGCATGGGCAAGCTGATGATCGACGCCGTGCAGAACGGGGACCCGGCGGTGGTGCAGGGCGTCGTGCTCACCACAGCCACCGGGTTCGTCGTCGTCAACCTCGTCATCGACATTCTGTATCTGCTGGTCAACCCACGACTGAGGGCGGGCTGATGGTCACGCGCGCGAGCCTCACCGAGCGGCTGTCCCGGCCCGGCGTCCGGCTGCGCGGCCCGCGCCGGCTGCCGCTGCTGTCGAAGGTCGCCGTCTGCTTCCTGGCCGTGGTCGTGCTGGTCGCCGTCCTCGCGCCGGTCCTGGCCCCGGACGATCCGCTCGACCAGCAGGACCCGGCCGGCGGGACCGGGGCGCCGTCCGCCGCGCACTGGATGGGACAGGACAGCCTGGGCCGGGACATCCTGAGCCGGCTGATGTACGGCGCCCGGTGGTCGCTGGCGATCGGGCTGGGCGCGACCGCGCTCGCGCTCGTCGTCGGCGCCGTGCTCGGGGCGCTCGCCGCCACCTCCCGCAAGGCGGTGGACGAGACGCTGATGCGCTGCCTCGACGTGGTGATGGCGTTCCCGGGCATCGCGCTCGCGGCCGTGCTGGTCGCCGTGTTCGGCGGCGGGATCGGCGTGCTGATCTGCGCCATCGCGTTCCTGTTCACGCCGCCGGTGGCGCGGGTCGTGCGGGCCAACGTACTCGACCAGTACGGCGAGGACTACGTCACCGCCGAGCGGGTGATCGGCGCCCGCACCCCGCACATCGTGCTGCGGCACGTGGCCGTCAACTGTGCCGCCCCGGTGCTGGTGTTCTGCACGGTCCAGGTCGCCGAGGCCATCGTGTTCGAGGCGTCCCTGTCCTTCATCGGCGCGGGCGTCCGGCCCCCGGACCCCTCCTGGGGCAGTGTCATCGCCGACGGCAAGAACATGGTGCTGACCGGCGGCTGGTGGGCGACCGTCTTCCCCGGACTGCTGATCCTGCTCACCGTGCTGTCGCTGAACATCCTCTCCGAGGGCGTGTCGGACGCGTGGGCCGCGCCCGCCCCGAGGGAGGTGCGGGCGCCGGAGGACCGGCTGGAGACGCCCGAGCCCGGCACCGGCGAGGTGCTGCCGCTCCCCGGTCTCACCGAGGCCGCCCGGCGGCTGCGCTCCCGGGCCCGGCCGCTGCCCGACCGGAGCGGCGGGCCGGTGCTCGCCGTGGAGGACCTCGCCATCGGCTTCCCGGACCGGCACCGGGGTGTGGACATCGTGGCCGGGGTCAGCTTCGAGGTGTATCCCGGTGAGGTCCTCGGGCTGGTGGGCGAGTCGGGCTGCGGCAAGTCGCTGACCGCGCTCACGGTCATGGGCCTGGCGCCGAAAGGCGCCCGGATCGGCGGCCAGGTGCGGTTCAGGCAGCGGGATCTGCTCGCCGAGCCGATGCGGGTGCGGCGGCGGCTGCTCGGCCACGAGATGGCCATGGTCTACCAGGACGCCCTGTCCTCCCTGAATCCGGCCATGACCATCCGCGCCCAGCTGAAGCAGCTCGTCCGGCGCGGCGGCCGGCGCAGCCCGCGGGAGCTGCTGTCACTGGTCGGTCTCGACCCGGAGCGCACCCTGCGCAGCTATCCGCACGAGCTGTCCGGCGGCCAGCGCCAGCGCGTGCTCATCGCCATGGCCCTCTCCCGTGACCCGAAGCTGATCGTCGCCGACGAGCCGACCACCGCCCTGGACGTCACCGTGCAGGCCCAGGTCATGGAGCTGCTGCTCGGGCTGCGCGCGGAGCTGGGCTTCGCGCTGATCCTGGTCTCGCACGACCTGGCGCTGGTCGCCGACATCACCGACCGGGTAGTGGTGATGTACGGCGGGCAGATCGTGGAGAGCGGGGTGACCGCCGACCTGGTGGCGGCTCCGGCCCACCACTACACGCGCGGCCTGCTCGGCAGCGTGCTCTCGCTGGAGTCGGCCGAGGAGCGGATGACGCAGATCAAGGGGGTCGTCCCGGCCCCGGCCGACTTCCCGGCGGGCTGCCGGTTCGCCGACCGCTGCCCACTCGCCACCGAGGTGTGCCACCGGTCCGCCCCGGTCCTCGCGGGCACCCCGGCGCACACGACCGCCTGTCACCACCCGGCGGTGGAGCCGACATCGGCGGAGAGCGAGGAGGCGCTGCAGTGACCGCTGTCGTGGAGGTGCGGGACGCGCACGTCGTGCACAAGGCGCGCACCGGCGGCCTGTTCCGGCGGGACCGGGTGTACGCCCTGACCGGCGCCGGTCTCTGCGTGGCACCCGGGGAGACGGTCGGCGTGGTCGGCGAGTCGGGGTGCGGGAAGTCGACGCTGGCGAAGGTACTGGTGGGCATCCAGCGGCCGGTCTCGGGCACGGTGTCGTTCCAGGGCCGGGACCTGTGGGCGATGCCGCCCGCCGAACGCCGGGCCGCGGTCGGCGCGGGCACCGGCATGATCTTCCAGGACCCGTCGACGGCCCTGAACCGCCGGCTGACGATCCGCCGCATCCTGCGCGACCCGCTGGACGTCCACCAGCGCGGCGGCCGGGCCGAACGGGAGGACCGGGTGCGGGAGCTGATGGCCCTGGTGGGGCTCCCCCGCGCCCTGTCCGACGCCCTGCCCGGGCAGCTGTCCGGCGGGCAGCGGCAGCGCGTCGCCATCGCCCGCGCGCTCGCCCTGGACCCGGCCCTGGTCGTCGCCGACGAGCCGACCAGCGCCCTGGACGTGTCGGTCCGGGCGCAGATCCTCAACCTGCTGCTGGACCTGAGGGAACGCCTCGGTCTCGCGCTGGTCTTCGTCTCGCACGACATCCAGACGGTACGGCGGATGAGCGACCGGGTGATCACCATGTACCTGGGCCGGATCGTGGAGGAGACCCCGGCCGGCCGGGTCCCCGACAGCGCCAGGCACCCGTACACGCGCGCCCTGTTCTCGGCCACCCCCGGCCTGCTGGACCCCATCGCCCCGATCCCGCTGTCCGGTCCGGTGCCCTCGGCGACCCGCCCGCCGAGCGGCTGCCCGTTCCGCACCCGGTGCTGGAAGGCCGACGAGGTGTGCGCCCAGGTGATGCCGGACTTCTCGGCCGCGTCGCAGCCCGGACACCGCTACCGGTGTCACCATCCTGTGGAGGAGGACCAGTCGACGCGAGACCTAGCAAGCCAGGAGCCCTGAATGTCCTTCCCCGCATCCAGTGAGCCGGCGCGCAACGCCCCGGAGGCGAACGAATCAGTGCAGTTGACCGGTGTCGTCCCTCCCGTCTGCACTCCGCTGACGCCGGAGCGCGAGGTGGACGTGCGCTCGCTGCTGCGCCTGGTCGACTTTCTGGTGGAGGCCGGGGTGCACGGGCTGTTCCTGCTCGGCTCCACCTCGGAGGCCGCCTTCCTGACGGACCGGCAGCGCCGGCAGGTGGTGGAGGCCGTCACCGCGCACGTGGCCGGTCAGCTGCCCGTCCTCGCGGGCGCCATCGACATGACCACTCCGCGCGTCCTGGACCAGGTCTCGGCGGTCACCGCGGCCGGCGCCCGGGCCGTCGTCGTCACCGCTCCCTTCTACGCCCGCACCCACCCCTCGGAGATCGTCCACCACTACCGCCGCATCGCCGCCGCCAGCCCGGTTCCGGTGATCGCCTACGACATCCCCGTCGCCGTGCACACCAAGCTCCCCGCCGACCTGGTGCTGGGGCTCGCCGGGGACGGTGTGCTGGCCGGGATCAAGGACTCCAGCGGGGATCTGGCGGCCTTCCGGGACGTCGTCACCGGCGCTCGGGCCCACCCCGGCTTCAGCGTGCTGACCGGCTCCGAGCTGATCGCCGACGCCGCGCTGGCGCTGGGCGCCGACGGGGCAGTGCCGGGCCTGGCCAATGTCGACCCGCATGGCTATGTCCGCCTCTACCGGCAGTGCCGGGCGGGCGACTGGGAGGCCGCGCGGACCGAACAGGAGCGGCTGTGCGCGCTGTTCGGGCTGACCGGTGCCGGGGACCGGGCGCGGATGGGCGGCAGTTCGTCGGCGCTGGGCGCGTTCAAGGCGGCGCTGCATCTGCGGGGTGTGATCGACTGCCCGGCGACCGCCGAGCCACAGGTCCCGCTGTCCGGCGACGAGGTCGAGCGGGTCGGCAAGTTCCTGGCGGCCGCCGGGCTGCTGGGCCTGGGCGATCACCGGCGCTGAGGGCCGCCCCAGGGCAGGCGGAACCTGCGGAACTCCAGGGATTCGTAGGGGCTTCGGGCGCCGGTCTCGTAGAGCACGCCGATCGTGTCGTGGGTGAGCTGGACCAGGTCGGAGTAGGCGGCCGGGCGGTCCGAGAGGGTGAGCAGCCTGGTGAAGGTGCGGCCGGCGTCCGTGCCGGCCCACAGGGCCAGGGCGCGGCGGGCGGTCGGCACGGAGGGGGCGGAGAACAGCAGCGGGGCGTCGGCGCCGCGGAGCTGAAGGACGCTGCCCTGGACCACCGGGACGTCGTTCAGGGCCGGTTGCACGGTGTAGGGGCGGTCGAGGGTGCGGCCACCGTCGCCGGAGTAGGCGTCGAGGCGGTTGCCGGGCACGCTGCCGTTCTGGTCGCGGGCGCTGAAGTAGACGCCCCCGTCGGGGAGTTGGGCGGCGCTCGTCTCGTTGGTGTTGGTCCTGCCGTCGTAGGTGGCGTCCACGAAGCCGAGGTGCCAGGTGCGGCCGGTGTCGTCGCTGTACAGGGCGTGGCCGCCGTAGTACCGGGGCTCCTGCCCGGTGTCGCGGGAGCCGGCGGGCGGAGCCGCGGAGTGGTTGGCGGGGATGAGCAGGCGGCCGGTGTGGGGCCCCCGGGTGAGGGCGACGGCGTGGCCGGGGCCGGTGGCGTACCAGCGCCAGCCGGGCCGCGTCACCTCCGCGGTGATGTCCCGCGGGGGCGTGAAGCGCCGGCCGTCGTCCCAGCTGCGCTGCACGAACACCCGGCGGCCCCGCTCCGGGGCGACCTCGCCGCGCATGATCTGCCCCTCGGTCACGGTCCCGCCGTTGGCGCAGGTCACCACGACGACGGCACCGGTGCGCGGGTCGACCACGGGCGCCGGGTTGCCCCGGGTGTTCCCGTGCCCGGCGGCCACCACGCGCAGCGGGCCCCAGGTGCAGCCGCCGTCGGTGGAGCGGCGCAGGACCACATCGATGTCACCGGTGTCACCGGCACTGCCGCGCCGGCCCTCGGCGAAGGCGAGGACCGTACCGTGCCTGGTCTTCACCACGGCGGGGATGCGGTAGGTGGCGTATCCGCCGCGCCCCGACTCGTACGGCAGGGAGGAGACACAGCCGCCGGACGCGGCGTGCGCGGGCATCCGGGCGGTGAGCGAGGTCAGGAGCGCCAGGCTGGTGAGCAGGGAGCGGCTGCGCGGGGTCACCCGCTGATGTTCCCCGGGATCACCAGCCCCGATTCGTAGCCCAGGATCACCAGCTGGGCCCGGTCCCGGGCGCCGACCTTGCCCATGATCCGGCTGACGTGGGTCTTGGCGGTGAGCGGGCTGAGCCCCAACACCTCGGCGATCTCGGTGTTGTTGAGGCCTCGGGCGACCAGTGTCAGCACCTCCCGCTCCCGGTCCGACAGGCACTCGGGGCCGCCCGTCGCCGGGGTGGACGGGCTGCGCAGAAACCGCTCGATCAGCCGTGCGGTGGGCCCCGGGGAGAGCAGGGCGTCTCCGGCGGCGACCGTGCGGATCGCGTCGAGGAGATCGGCCGGGCGGGTGTCCTTGACCAGGAAGCCGGAGGCACCTGCGCGCAGCGCGTCGACGATGTTCTCGTCGGTGTCGTACGTGGTGAGGACCAGCACCCGCAGCCCGGCGAGGTCCTTGTCGGCGGCGATGATCCGGGTGGCCTCGATGCCGTCCAGGCGGGGCATGCGGATGTCCATCAGCACGAGGTCGGCGCGTTCGGTGCGGGCGAGGTCGACCGCCTCCCGGCCGGTGCCCGCCTGGCCCACGACCACCATGTCCGGCGCGGACTCCACCAGCATCGCGAAGGCGGCCCGGACCAGGGTCTGGTCGTCGGCGAGCAGCACTCGGATCATCGCTCCTCCCCCAGCGGCAGGAGGGCGCGCACCTCGAAGCCCCGGCCGTCCGTGCGCGGCCCGGCCTCGACCGTCCCGCCGACGCTGCGGGCCCGCTCCCGCATGCCGACGAGCCCGAAGCCGGACGTGCCCACGGCCCGGTCGCCGCCACCCGCTCCGTCGTCGGTGACCCGCACCCGCAGGGCGCCCTCCGCCCGCCGGACACCCACCCGGACGGTGAGGTCGTCCCGGCCGCCGTGGCGCACGGCGTTGGTGAGCGCCTCCTGCACGATCCGGTAGGCGGCGGCCCCCACGGCGGGCGGGACCTCGCCGGCCTGTACCGACAGGTCGACGCGGGCGCCCGCCGTCTTCGCCAGGTCGGCAAGGCCGTGCAGGCCGGGCAGCGGGTCACGGGCGTCCGGGGAGCCGGGGTCGCGCAGCACCTCCAGGGTCGTGCGGAGTTCGCCGCGGGCCGTGCGGCAGGTCTCGGCGATGTCGTCCAGGGCGCGGGCGACTGCCGTGCGGTCGAGGCGGTCGGGGTCGGCGGCCAGGACGTGCGCGGCGACCGAGGTCTGCACCCCGATGAGGGTGATGCTGTGGGCGAGCAGGTCGTGCAGGTCCCGGGCGATGCGCAGGCGTTCCTCGGCGACCCGGCGGCGGGCCTCCTCCTCCCGGGTCCGTTCGGCGCGTTCGGCCCGCTCCAGCGCGGCGGCGGCGTTCTCCCGGTGGGCGCGGATGTAGCCGCCGAGGACGAGCATGGAGACGATCCAGCCGGTGATCTGGAAGGTCACCGCCAGCCCGGCCGTCCCGTGGTCGATCTTCAGGACGGCCATGAGCGCGACGACGGCGCAGCCGACGAGGGCCGTGTGCCGGGGGCTCGCGTTCACCGCGAACGTGTAGAGGACGACCATGGACGCGGCGGTCGGCGCGGAGTGGTTGTAGTCGAGCCGGTGGTAGACCGCGATCAGCGGAATCATGAGCGCGAGAACGGCCAGCGGGGCTCGCCGGCGCCAGGCGAGCGGCGCGTGCAGGGCGAGGAGCAGGGTCCAGCCGAGCGGGTCCGGGTGCCGGCCGCTGCCGACGGTGACGGCGATGCCGGAGGCGAGGACGGCGAGTCCGGCGGCGAGACAGACGTCCTGCTGCCGGGGGTCCAGGGACGCGAAGGCCCGTCGGGGCCGGGTGGCGGTGATGGTTGCCTGCACGGGTTTCATCTTCCGGTAGGCGGGCGCCCCTGCCGAGGGCGGGGCGCCCGGAGGTCAGGCCACGGGCTCCGGGACGCGCTCGCGCCCGGCGGACGGCGTCCGGGACAGCGGCCCCGGCCACCACACCCGCCGGCCCAGTGCCACGCTCGCGCTGGTCACCAGGTAGGTGCGGACCAGGAAGGTGTCGAGCAGGACGCCGACGGCGATGACGAAGCCGAGCTCGACCAGCGGCACCAGGCCCATGTTCGTGAGCACGGCGAAGGTGGCCGCGAGGACCAGCCCGGCGGAGGCGATGACCCCGCCGGTCGTGCGCAGTGCGGTCAGCGCGGCCTGCGCGGGCTCCGCCCCGCCGAGGGACTCCTCCCGCATCCGGTGCATCAGGAAGATGCCGTAGTCGACGCCGAGGGCGACCAGGAAGACGAAGGACAGCAGGCCGAGCCCCGGGTCGGTGCCGTGGAAGCCGAACAGTGGTCCGAAGAGAAGCCCGCCGAGGCCGAGGGCCGCGCCCCACACGGCGACCACGGCGGCCACCAGGAGCAGGGGGGCGAGAAGGGAGCGCAGCAGGGCGAGAAGGATGAGCAGCACCGAGACGAGGACCATCGGGACGACCACCAGCCGGTCGCGGGCGTCGGTGTCCCGCAGGTCGAGCTGCTGGGCGCTGGGGCCGCCGACGTGGGAGCCGGGCAGCCGGTGCCGGAGCGCCTCGATGACGGTGGTCTCGGCGGCGGACTCGGGCGGGGCCGAGGTGGTCACCGCGATCTCGGTCCATCCGCCGCCGGTACGGCCCTGACGGGCGTCCGCCACTCCCTTGGTGTCCTGGACGGCGGCCAGGGTGGCTTCGGCCCGGCCGGCCGGGGTCAGGACCTCGATGGGCTGCGCGGACCGCTCGGGGTAGGCCCGGGCCACGGTCTCCATGGCGGTCACGGACTCGGGCCGGTCGACGAAGGTGTCCAGCTGCCGGAGCGAGCCGGGCAGGTTCAGCGTGCCCAGCGCGAGCGCGCCGAGCAGGGCGGCGCCGCAGGCGAGGACGGTCAGCGGGCGGCGCCCGGCGGAGGAGCCCATCGCGGCGAACAGGGAGCGGCGGACCGTGGGCGTGCTGCCGTGGGCGGGCACGAGCGGCCAGAAGACCCGGCGGCCGAGCAGGACGAGGACGGCCGGGAGCAGGGTCAGCATCGCGGCCAGGGCGCACAGCACGCCGACGGTGCCGAGCGGGCCCATGCCGCGGCTGGAGTTGAGGTCGGCGGCGAGCAGGCACAGCAGCCCGGCGGCGACCGTGCCGGAGGAGGCGAGGACGGCGGGCCCGCAGCCGCGCAGCGCTGCCCGCATGGCGTCGTACGGCCGCTCGTGGCGCCGGAGTTCCTCGCGGTAGCGGGCGACGAGGAGGAGGGCGTAGTCGGTTCCGGCGCCGAAGACGAGGATGGTCATGATGCCGGCGCTCTGGCCGGTCACGCTGGTGCCGAGGGTCTGGTTGAGGCCGTAGGCGGCCGACCGGGCCAGGAGGTCGGACAGGCCGGCGACGATGAGCGGGACCAGCCACAGCACCGGGCTGCGGTAGATGAGGATGAGCAGGACCGCGACGGCACCGATCGTGGTGTAGAGCAGGGGGCCGCCGAGGGAGGAGTAGATGCCGGAGGCGTCGGTGGCGAGGGCGGCCGGACCGCCGACCCGTACCGTCAGACCTCCCTCGCTGTGAGCGGCTCGGCGGACGTCGGCGACGAAGGCATCCCGCCGCTTCTCGTCGGTGCCCGGTTCGTTGCTGGTGACCGGGTACAGCAGGGTGGTGCCGTCGGTGGACGGGACGCCCCGGGGCGGGGTGGTCAGGGTGTGCTGCCGGGCGATCGCCCGGATCTGCCGGGCGGCGGTCGCCCGGTCGGCGGCGGTGAGTGTGCCGGCGCGGTGGTAGACGAGGACGAGCCGGGTGGTCTCGCCGCCCGGCAGCCGTTCCTCCAGCTCGGCGACCTGGGTGGAGTCGGCGGACGCCGGCAGGTAGTCGGTGGCTCGGTCGTGCTGGACGTCGGCGAGCCGGGCGGCGAACGGCGCCGCCACTGCCAGCAGGACCACCCACAGCCCCACCACCAGCCACGGCAGCCTCCGCCGCCCGCGTGTCTCCCGTGCAGTCGTGGCCCCCATGGATACGGGCCTCCCCTCTGGAACGGATCTCTGGATACGGCTTCCAGACTTCCGCCGGAGAGGGACGTGTTCGTCGGGTGTGGGGGCGAGTTCGGCGGTACTGCCGGGGGTGGCCTCGCAGGGGCGTTACTCCCGGGGGAGTATCGGGGAGCGCCGGGCGGGGTCAGGAGGGGGTGCGGGCCGCGGCCAGCAGGCGGGTGACGTCGTCGGCGCGGATGGTGAGGGCCGCGCCGACGGTGGCGAGGGCGTCGCGTTCGGCGGGGGTGTAGGGGCCGTCGGCGAGTGCGATGCGGGCGGCCTGGAGGAGGAGGGACTCGCGGCCGGCCGGGGCGAGGTGCGGGGCGAGCGGGTCCAGGGCCTCGTGCAGCTCTATGGTCAGACTCGCGCCGGCCGGCTGCTCGAAGAACCTTCCGGTGTCGGCGGCGAGGGCTTCGACCAGGGCGGCCAGCTGGTCCTCGGTGCAGTCGGCGAAGCCGGCCGCGCGGACCGTGGCGGCGGCCGTCTCCAGGGCCGTACGGGAACAGGTGCCGCCCGCGGCGAGCACGGCGAGGGCGACGGTGTGCACGGCGTCGCGGAGCATTGCGGAGAAGCGGCGGGTGGTGGGGTGGTCCAGGACCTCGGTGCCGAAGTGGTGCCGGCAGGCCGCGCACTCCACGACGGGTCCGGTCGTGCCGCGCGGCAGCACGGGCACGCCGAGCAGGGTGAGGCGGCGACGGCCGGTCAGTCGCTGGTAGTTGCGGTCACCGCCGCAGCCGGGGCAGAAGAACTCGCCGTCCCCGACGGGTGTCCACGCGGTGCGGGTGCCCAGGATGCGCACAGCCCTGGTGGCACGGCCGTCTCGTCCCCGTACTGGCAGCACGTCGCACCTCCCTAATCGCACGGCAGCATCGCCGTGCTGGCGTGATGTTAGCCACATCCCGGAGCCTGAGTCAGTACCCCGTAAGAGACCTTTCCGTGACCTGAGGGGCACGATGGCCGATAAACGACGCCGCCCTGACCGCCGGACACGGTGGTCAGGGCGTCGAAGGACCCGGTCGGACGGGGTCAGCGGGCCGCGCGGTTCACCGCGGAGACGACCGCCTTCAGCGACGCACGCGTCGTGTTCGCGTCGATACCGATCCCCCACAGGACCTTGCCGTCGATCGCGCATTCGATGTACGAGGCGGCCTGCGCGGAGGCGCCCTCGCTCATCGTGTGCTCCTGGTAGTCCAGCAGGCGTACGTCGATGCCGATGGACTGGAGGGCGTCGAAGAAGGCCGAGATCGGACCGTTGCCGGAGCCGGACAGGACCCGGTCCTCGCCGTCGACGGTGGCCTCGACGGTGAGGGTGTCCACGCCGTCGGTGTCGGTGGTCGACTGGCCGGTCCTGACCTGGATGCGGCCCCACGGGTTCTGGGGGTTCGGCAGGTACTCGTCCTGGAAGACCGCCCAGATCTCCTTCGGCGTGATTTCGCCGCCCTCGGCGTCGGTCTTCGCCTGGATGATCCTCGAGAACTCGATCTGCATCCGGCGGGGCAGGTCGAGCTTGTGGTCGTTCTTCAGGACGTAGGAGATACCGCCCTTGCCGGACTGGGAGTTGACCCGGATGACGGCCTCGTAGGAGCGGCCGACGTCCTTCGGGTCGATCGGCAGGTACGGCACCGCCCACTCGATGTCGTCGACGGTGACGCCCTTGGCCTTGGCGTCGGCCTCCATGGCGTCGAAGCCCTTCTTGATGGCGTCCTGGTGGGAGCCGGAGAAGGACGTGTAGACCAGGTCGCCCACGTACGGGTGGCGCGGGTGGACCTCCATCTGGTTGCAGTACTCCCACGTGCGACGGATCTCGTCGATGTCGGAGAAGTCGATCTGCGGGTCGACGCCCTGCGAGAACAGGTTCATGCCCAGGGTGACCAGGTCGACGTTGCCGGTGCGCTCGCCCTGTCCGAACAGGCAGCCCTCGACGCGGTCGGCGCCGGCCATCAGCGCCAGCTCGGCGGCGGCGACGGCCGTGCCGCGGTCGTTGTGCGGGTGGACGGAGACGCACACGTACTCGCGGCGGGAGAGGTTGCGGCTCATCCACTCGAAGCGGTCCGCGTGCGTGGACGGCGTCGAACGCTCCACCGTGGCGGGCAGGTTGAGGATGATCTCGCGGCCCGGGCCCGGCTGGTAGACGTCCATGACCGCCTCGCAGACCTCCAGCGCGAAGTCCAGCTCGGTGTCGGTGAAGATCTCGGGGCTGTACTGGTAGCCGAACTCGGTCTCGGGGCCCAGCAGCTTCTCGGCGTACTCCATCACCAGGCGGGTGCCGTCGACGGCGATCTGCTTGATGTCGTCCTTGGAGCCGCGGAAGACGACCCGGCGGAAGACCGGGGCGGTGGCGTTGTACAGGTGGACGGTGGCCCGGCGGGCGCCCTTCAGGGACTCCACGGTGCGCTCGATCAGGTCCTCGCGGGCCTGGGTCAGGACGGAGATGGTCACGTCCTCGGGGATCGCGCCCTCTTCCTCGATGATCGAGCGGACGAAGTCGAAGTCGGTCTGGCCGGAGGCGGGGAAGCCGACCTCGATCTCCTTGTAGCCCATCTTGACCAGCTGGTCGAACATCCGGCGCTTGCGCTCGGGCGACATCGGGTCGATCAGGGCCTGGTTGCCGTCGCGCAGGTCGGTGGAGAGCCAGCGGGGGGCGGCGGTGATCCGCTTGTCGGGCCAGGTGCGGTCCGGGATGTCGACCTGCTCGTAGCGGCCGTACTTGTGGATCGGCATGGGGCTGGGCTGCTGGCGGTTGGCCATGGTGCGTAAGGCTCCTCAGGATGTCCGGAAGGACGGCCGACGACGCAACGCCAAGCTCCGCGGGGAGGGAGTCGGCCTCGACTACAGGCCCTCGCCGCGGCAGCTAAGAAGAAGCAGCCAGAAACGCATGATGCTCCGCAGCCTAGCCGAGCGGTTCCCGGGCGCGTGGACCTGTCCCAGTATGCGGGACCACCGGGCGAAAATGGACAAAAGGTGTGCTGCACCACATCGCCGTACCACAGCGTCACGGAGCGTCGCGTTCCCTGTCCCGGTATTTCACCAATCATGGTGGCAGGTAGTGACACTGGCGTCACACAGTGCAAGGGTGCCGGGCATGACGACCAACGGGGGCTTCCAGCCCGTCTTCTGCACGATCGTGCCGCCGCACGTCCTCGACAAGCTCGCCCGCACCGAGGACCCCGCGCTCTCCGGCCCGGCCCGCCGGTCCCTGGAGCACGACGCCTACCAGCGCACCAAGCGCCGCCTGACCACGGTGCTCGGTGCGCCCGCCGTCGCCCCGCCCGCGGGCGCCGCCGACCGGCCGCACCGCACCGTCTACGACGCCGAGCACTCCCAGGACCTGCCCGGCACCAAGGTCCGCGAGGAGGGCTCCGAGCCCGGCTCCGACGCCACGGTCAACCGCGCCTACGCGGGCCTCGGCGCCACCTTCGACCTGTACCTCAAGGTGTACGGCCGGAACTCCATCGACGGCAACGGGCTGCCGCTGGACGCCACCGTGCACTTCGGTGAGGGCTACGACAACGCCTTCTGGAACGGCGAGCAGATGGTGTTCGGCGACGGCGACAACGAGATCTTCCTCGACTTCACCATCCCGGTCGACGTCATCGGCCACGAGCTGACCCACGGCGTCACCCAGTACACGGCCAACCTGGACTACCACGGCCAGTCCGGCGCGCTCAACGAATCCCTCTCCGATGTCTTCGGCTCGCTGATCAAGCAGTACACGCTCGGCCAGACCGCCGCCGAGGCCGACTGGCTGATCGGCGCCGGGCTCCTCGCCCCGCGCGTCACCGGCACCGCCCTGCGCTCGATGAAGGCCCCCGGCACGGCGTACGACGACGACGTCCTCGGCAAGGACCCGCAGCCGGCGACGATGGAGGACTACGTCCGCACCGGCCGCGACAACGGTGGCGTGCACATCAACTCGGGCATCCCCAACCACGCGTTCTACCTGGCCGCCACCGCCCTCGGCGGTCACTCCTGGGAGAAGGCCGGACAGATCTGGTACGACGTGCTCACCGGCGGCGAACTGAAGGAGGACGCCCTCTTCGTCGACTTCGCCACACTGACGGTGAAGGCGGCCCGCGAGCGGTACGGCGCCGGGGACGAACTCCAGGCCGTGCAGAAGGCGTGGGAAGAGGTGGGGGTGCGGACGCTCTAGTTCCGTACTAGACATCAGACCCATGCGTATTCGAGTGCGGCGCACGGGCGGTTTCGCGGGCATCGAGCGCCGGGCCGAGGTGGACACCTCGGGCCGGCCCGACGCCCAGGAGTGGCAGGACCTGGCCGAACGCGTCCTCGCGTCCGGCCGGGGCACGCCTTCGACAGGCGTCCCGGACGGCTTCAGCTACGAGATCACGGTGGACGGCCGCACGGTGTACGCGGCCGATCCCCGACTGAGCGAGGACCAGCGGCAGTTGGTGTCACGGGTGCTGAAGGAAGGCGCGTGACGGCCGGTTCCCGCCGGGGCGTTGACTTCCGTTACCGCGGGTACGGATGATCCGGCCATGGCGACTGACGCAGGCACCGCGATTCCTCGGTTCCCGGCCGGATTCCTCTGGGGCGTGTCGACCTCGGCGCACCAGATCGAGGGGGCGGCCGAGGAGCGGGAGCCTTCCGTGTGGGACGTGTTCACGGCCGAGCCGGGGCGGGTGAAGGACGGCTCCACTGCGGCGGTCGCCTGCGACCACTACCACCGCTACCGCGAGGACGTGGCCCTCCTCGCCGGCCTCGGCGTGGACGCCTACCGCTTCTCCGTCTCCTGGCCCCGGGTGAACTCCCCCGGCGGTCTGGACTTCTACGACCGCCTGGTGGACGAGCTGTGCGCGGCGGGCGTACGGCCGGTGCCCACCCTGTTCCACTGGGATCTGCCCGCCTCGCTGGACTGGCTGGAGCGGGACACGGCGGCCCGGTTCGCCGACCATGTGAGCGTGGTGGCGGACCGGCTCGGCGACCGGGTCCGCAAGTGGATCACCCTCAACGAACCCGCCGAACACACGCTGCTCGGGCACGCCCTGGGCGCACACGCCCCCGGCCGGAAGCTGCTGTTCGACGCGCTCCCGGTCGCCCACCACCAGCTGCTGGCCCACGGTCTGGCCGTACGGGCGCTGCGCGCGGCCGGCGCGAGCGACATCGGCATCGCCAACTCCCACGGCCCCACCTGGCCCGCCTCGCAGGAGCAGGCGGACCTGGAGGCGGCCGGCTTCTACGACGTCCTCCTCAACCGCCTCTTCGCCGACCCGGTCATCCTGGGCGCATACCCCGAGGGCATGGGTGACCTGATGCCGGGCGACGTCGAGTCCGACCTGAAGGTGATCGCCGAGCCGGTCGACTGGTACGGCGTCAACTACTACGCCCCGACGAGGGTGGGCGCCCCGCAGGGCACCGAGACCGAGTTCGGCGGACTGGCGATGCCGCCGGAACTTCCCTTCTCGGTCCGGCAGATCGAGGGGCGGCCGACGACGGACTTCGGCTGGCCGGTCGTCCCGGAGGGCCTGACGGAACTGCTCACCGGCTTCCGCGACCGGTACGCCGACCGGCTCCCGCCCGTGGTCATCACCGAGAACGGCTGCTCCTACGAGGGCGTCGACGACCAGGAACGGATCGCCTACCTGGACGCCCACATCCGGGCCCTGCACCGGGCGATCGAGGCCGGGGTCGACGTACGCGGCTACTTCGTGTGGTCCCTGATGGACAACTTCGAGTGGGCCGAGGGCTACGCCCGCCGCTTCGGACTGGTGCACATCGACCACCCGACCCTGAAGCGCACCCCCAAGGCCTCCTACCACTGGTTCCGGGACCTGCTGCGGGCCCAGAGCGCGTAGCCCCTCACAGGGCTCCGGCGTCCCGAGCGGCCCACAGGGTCGGGAAGTGGGGCCGGTAGCCGAGTTCGCGGCGGATGCGGTCGGTGGACGCGATCCCGTACCAGGGGTCGGGGTCGGGCCCGTCCGCCGGCGGTTCCACGCCGAGGAGCCGGTGGATCTCCAGCACGGTGACCGGGGCGTCGTCGGCGATGTTGTAGACCCGGCCATCGGCGCCGGGAGCGTACAGCAGGCGGGTCAGGCCCTGGGCGACGTCGGCGACGTGGACCAGGTGGTGCCGCTTGGTGGCCGGCTGGTGGGCGGTCCAGCGGGTGATGCCGGGCAGGTGCGGGTCGCCCTCGCCGTAGACGAAGCCGAGGCGGCCCACCCGGACGTCCAGCCCGTCCAGCTCCAGCAGGCCGCGCTCGGCCGCCGCCTTGGCCTGCGGGTACGCCATCCACATCGGGCCGCCCGGCACGGTGGGGTCGTCCTCGAGGTGCGGCCGGCCGCGCCCGAGGCCGTACACCAGGATGGTGCTGGCCTGCACGAACCGTCGGACCCCGGCGGCGACGGCCGCGCGGCCGAGCTCCAGTGCGGCGTCCCGGTTGACGGCCCACATCTCCTCCTCGGGCACGCCCCGGAAGGAGGCCGCGATGTTGACGACCGCGTCGACTCCGGTGAGCGCCTTGCCGAGGACGTCGGTGTCGCGCAGATCGCCGACGACGACCTCGGCGCCGCGCTCGGCGAGGTCTGCGGCGCGGGTCTCGTCGCGGACGAGCACACGGACCTTCTCGTCCGGCCGGGCCTGGGCGAGCAGCCGGGGGGCGAAGCCGCGCCCCACCTGTCCGGTGACGCCGGTGATCAGGGTCAGCATGGCGGTGTTCCTCTCGATCGAAGCCGGTTCGGTGCTGCCAGCCTCGGCCGCGGGCGGCGACGGTGGGAGAGACCTCCCGATCGGGGGATCGACAGTCCCTGGATAAGCCGGCCGGTCCGGCGCAGCCTGGAGGGGTGAACCGAGCCGAACTCGCCGACTTCCTGCGCCGTGGCCGCGCCCGCCTGGAACCCTCCGACGTGGGCCTCGCGCCCGGTGCCCGCCGCCGTATCCCCGGACTGCGCCGGGAGGAGGTGGCGGCGCTGGCCGGGATGTCGGTCGACTACTACACGCGCCTGGAGCAGTCCCGCGGCCCTCGGCCCTCCCGCCAGATGCTGACGGCGCTGGCCCGGGCGCTGCGGCTGACCGACGACGAACGGGACCACCTCTTCCACCTGGTCGGCGAGGAGCCCCCGCGCCGGGACGCGGCCTCGGCCCACGTCCGCCCCGGGCTGCTGCTGGTCCTGGACCGGCTGTACGACTCGCCGGCGCAGGTGGTCACGGACAGCGGTGCGGTGCTGGCGCAGAACTCGCTGGCCAAGGCGCTGGTCGGGGACGCGCTCGCACGCCCGCCGCGGGAGCGGAACCTGACCCGCCGCTTCTTCCTGGACCCCACGGCCCGCGCCCTCTTTCCGCCGGAGGACCTCCCGGCGCACGCCCGCGACCACGTGGCCAACCTGCGCGCGGTGGCGGCGGCCCGCCCCGACGACCCGGAACCGGCGGCCCTGGTGGCCGAACTACGCGCGGCCAGCGAGGAGTTCGCCCGGCTCTGGGACACACACGAGGTGTCCCTGCGCCGCCCCTCCACCAAGCGCTTCCTGCACCCGGTCGTGGGCCTCCTGGAACTCGACTGCGAGGTCCTGCTGAGCCACGAGGCCCACCACCACCTCATCATCCACACGGCCCGCCCCGGCACGGAGTCCCACGAGAAGCTGGAGCTGCTGCGGGTGGTGGGAACACAGGACCTGACCCCACGGGACGCCACCCAACCGAGGTGAGGCGCCGCGGGGGCGAGACGCCGGGCCGCGGGCGCAAGGCCCCCGAGGCAGGGCCGCCCACCCGATGCCGGGCGCAAAACGCCGAGGGGCGGGCGCAAGACGCCGGGCGCAAAGCCCCGAGGCGCAGGCGCAAGACGCCGGGCGCAAAGCCCCGAGGCGCAGGCGCTCACGGTGCCCCGGCGCGACGCGGCCGTGCGGGGTAAGCAGCGCGCCCCTGCGCGGCGCGGCACGCCGTGCCAGGTCGGCGGCGCGTGTGGGGTCCGGGCGATCGTGGGGTCCGGGGCGGAGCCCCGTGGCGGGCGCCTTGCAGCCGGCCGAGTCGGGTGGGTGGGTGGGAAAGGGCTAGAAGCCCAGCTTGCGGAGCTGCTTCGGGTCGCGCTGCCAGTCCTTGGCCACCTTCACGTGCAGGTCCAGGAAGACCGGCGTCCCCAGCAGCGCCTCGATCTGCTTGCGGGACTTGATGCCGACCTCCTTCAGCCGCTTGCCCTTGGGGCCGATGATGATGCCCTTCTGGGAGGGGCGCTCGATGTAGACGTTGGCATGGATGTCGAGGAGGGGCTTGTCGGCGGGGCGGTCCTCGCGCGGGAGCATCTCCTCCACGACCACCGCGATGGAGTGCGGCAGCTCGTCGCGTACGCCCTCCAGCGCGGCCTCACGGATCAGCTCCGCGATCATGACCTGCTCGGGCTCGTCGGTGAGGTCGCCCTCGGGGTAGAGGGCGGGGCCCTCGGGCAGCATCGGGATCAGCAGGTCCGCCAGCAGGTCGACCTGCTTGTTCGCGGTCGCCGACACCGGGACGATCTGCGCCCACTCGATGCCCAGCTCCTTGCCCAGCTGGTCGATCGCGATCAGCTGCTCGGCGAGGGCCTTGGAGTCGACGAGGTCCGTCTTGGTGACGATGGCGACCTTCGGGGACTTCTTGATCCCCGCCAGCTCCTTGGCGATGAAGCGGTCACCGGGACCGATCTTCTCGTTCGCCGGCAGGCAGAAGCCGATCACGTCGACCTCGGCCCACGTCGTGCGTACGACGTCGTTGAGCCGCTCGCCGAGCAGCGTGCGCGGCTTGTGGAGACCGGGCGTGTCCACCAGGATCAGCTGGGAGTCCGGCCGGTGCACGATGCCGCGCACCGTGTGCCGCGTGGTCTGCGGCTGGTTCGCGGTGATCGCCACCTTCTGCCCGACCAGAGCGTTCGTGAGGGTGGACTTGCCCGCGTTGGGGCGGCCCACGAAGCAGGCGAAGCCGGCGCGGTGGACGGTCTCGGCCGGCTGCTCGGATGACTGGGTGCGAACGCTCATGGTGACCATTCTCCCTGATCCACAAGACAGTGCCGTACCGGCCCGGACCAGCCCCCGCCGCCGTGAGTTTCCGGAAACCCGCACGCAACGAAACGTCACGGAAACACACCCGTACGCGACCGGAAACGCACACCGGTGACCCTCTGACGCAGCCCCCACACCGTTGGAGACGCCCGTGACCTTCGCCGCCGCCGCCGTGAACACCGGAGACACCGCCTGGCTGCTCGCCGCGACCGCCCTCGTGCTGCTGATGACCCCGGGCCTCGCCCTGTTCTACGGCGGCATGGTCCGCACGAAGAGCGTCCTCAACATGCTGATGATGAGCTTCGTGTCGATCGCCCTGGTCACGGTGGTGTGGCTGGCGGCCGGCTACTCCCTGGCCTTCGGCGACGACATCGGCGGCGGCCTGATCGGCGGGCTCGGTCACGCCGGTATGCGCGGCCTCGGCCCGGACAGCGTCCACGGCACCGTCCCGACCGTCCTCTTCGCCACCTTCCAGCTGACCTTCGCGATCATCACCGCCGCGCTGATCAGCGGCGCGGTCGCCGACCGTACGAAGTTCTCGGCGTGGCTGGTCTTCGTACCGGTGTGGACGCTGCTCGTATACGTTCCGGTCACCCACTGGGTGTGGGGCCCCGGCGGCTGGATCCTCGACAAGCTCGGCGCGCTCGACTTCGCCGGCGGTCTGCCCGTCGAGATCACCTCCGGCGCCTCCGGGCTCGCACTCTGCCTGGTCCTCGGCCCCCGCCTGGGCTTCAAGAAGGACGCCATGCGCCCGCACAACCTGCCCATGGTGGTCCTCGGCGCCGGCCTGCTCTGGTTCGGCTGGTTCGGCTTCAACGCCGGCTCCGCGCTCGGCGCGAACGGCCTCGCCGCCGCCGCGTTCCTCAACACGCTCGCCGCCGGCTGCACCGGCCTGCTCGGCTGGCTCTTCGTCGAGCAGCGGCGCGACGGCCACCCGACCACCCTGGGCGCGGCCTCGGGCGCGGTGGCCGGCCTGGTCGCGATCACCCCGTCCTGCGGCACGGTCTCCCTGCTCGGCGCCCTCGTCGTCGGCCTCGCCGCCGGTGTCGTCTGCTCGTACGCCGTGAGCTGGAAGTTCAAGCTGAACTACGACGACTCCCTGGACGTCGTCGGCGTTCACCTGGTCGGCGGCATCATCGGCACCCTGCTGATCGGCCTGTTCGCCGAGAAGGCGATGACCGGCGGGGCGGAGGGTCTCTTCTACGGCGGCGGGCTCGCCCTGCTCGGCAAGCAGCTGCTGGCCGTGGTGGTCGTGGGTGGGTACGCCTTCGCGGTGACGTACGGCCTCGGCAAGCTGATCGACAAGGCGATGGGCTTCCGGGCGAGCGAGGAGCAGGAGCACACCGGCCTGGACCTTACGGTGCACGCCGAGACGGCATACGATCACGGCGTCCTGGGCCACGGTGCCCCGGTCAGCGCGTCCGTCCTCTCCTCCGCCCAGAAGGTCAAGACCCAGGCATGAAGCTCATCACCGCGATCGTCAAGCCCTACCGTCTGGACGAGGTCAAGACCGCTCTCCAGGAGCTGGGGGTGCACGGTCTGACCGTGACCGAGGCGAGCGGCTACGGCCGGCAGCGCGGCCACACCGAGGTCTACCGGGGGGCCGAGTACCGGGTCGACCTGGTGCCGAAGGTGCGGATCGAGGTCGTCGTGGAGGACGCGGTCGCCGAGGACGTGATCGACGCGATCGTCAGGGCCGCGCAGACGGGGAAGATCGGGGACGGGAAGGTGTGGGCCGTCCCCGTGGAGACGGTCGTCCGGGTGCGGACCGGCGAGCGCGGACCCGACGCGCTCTGACCAGCAGCACCCCGGTCAGCACACCCACGGCGAACACCAGCGTCACCAGCAGCCAGGGCAGCGCGAGGAAGCCGGCGCTCGCCGACTCCCGGGTGTCCTGGGCGCTCGCGGTGAGCGTCACGTCCGCCTGGTCGAACTGGGGCGCCCCGCGCCAGGTCTCGACCAGCCGCACCCGCTGCCCCGGCAGCAGCTCTGCGGGCACCCGGGTCAGCTCCCGGTCGAGCAGCGTACGGCCGAACAGCCCGCGTGCCTTCAGCTGCACCTTGGGGCTGAGGGTGACGTTGCCGGTGTTGTGCAGGGTGTAGGAGACGGTGGCCGTGCTGTCGCCGAGGCCCGGGATCAGCGGCTGGTGGTGGCTGATCCGCAGCTGCCCGACGGAGAGCGCGGGCAGCGCGGGCCCGCCCACCCGCAGATAGACGCGGGCGCCGACGGCCCGCTGCACACCGAGCGCGAGCCGGCCGCTGCCGGGGTCGACCCGCTCGTCGACGGCGACGATCGCGCCGGGATGGTCGCCGGGCTCGGCGTCCTGCGGGACGCGCAGGGTGAAGGGCACGGTGACGGTCCTGTGCCCGGGCACGGTGATCCGGGACTTCGCGGGCCTGGCCCAGGCGCCCACTCCGCGCATGCGTTCCCCGGCGGCCCGCACGGCGAAACCGCCGTCCCGAGCGGTGTTGTAGGCGTCGGCCGCGTACAGCCGGAAGGTGAGCGGCCGCCCGGTCCTGTTCCGGACGGCGACCTTGTCGCCGAGGGTCTGGCCGGGCTCGGCGGAGAGGGTGAAGTAGGGCCGCGCGGCGATCTTCGAGGCGACCGGGTAGACGGACCAGCTGCCGTTGTCGGCGGCGCGGGCGGGCGTGGCCTGCCAGGACAGCAGAAGCCCCAGGAGAAGGACGTACAGCTTGCGCATGGGTGCGGACCCCCACGGACCGGAGACAGGGGAACGGGCGGGTGCGGACGCCCGTACGCTCACGTGAGCGTCAGCGTGAGCACGCCGGAGTACGCGCCCGGAGGCGTGAACGCCGGTACGTCCAGGGAGAGACCTGCGTCGACGGTGAACTCACCGCCGGTGAGCGTGCCGTTGGCAGTCGACGCGAGGGTCGCTCCCGAGCTGCCGACGGTGCCCGCCGAGCCGGCCCGGCACGTGCTGGGGCTGCCCGCCTTGGTCGCGCAGGCCGGCGTCCAGCTGAGCCTGCCCGCGTCGATCTTGGCGCCGGGGCCGGTGAAGTCGGTGACCTTGCCGGTCAGGGACCAGCCCGCGGGCCCGCCGCGGAAGTCCTTGACGGTCACCGTGTGGAGGTCGCCGGTCGAGGGGCCGCCCTCGCCGAAGCCGACCGCCGACAGGGCGACAAAGTCCCCGGCCTGGGACATGGACAGGGTGCCCGCCTTGACGGTGGTGGTCAGCTTCTGGCTGCCGGCCGGGACGGGCGTGTTGTCGTTGACGACGTAGGCCGCGGGCCCGGCACCCTTGTCCGGGTTCCAGGAGCCGCCCTCGTAGGCCACGATCCCGGTCGTCGTCTTGTCGTTGACGACGAGGGAGCCGCTGAAGGCGCCCTGGGCGTTCGCGGTCACGGTCGCAGTGTCCGCGGTCTGTGTGCCGCCGGCCCGTCCGGCCAGGGTGACACTGGCACCCGGCGTGAAGTTCGTCCCGCTGACGGTGACACCGGCACCGGGGTCACCGGAGGCGGAACTCAGCGAGATGGACCGGGTGTTGGCCGGCGTTCCGTCGGTCGCGGTAATGGTCTGCGAGGCCGGGGCGGGCGGGGTGATGACCGTGCAGGGGGTGTCCAGCTCCAGGATGTAGCTGGTGTGGATGTTGTAGTCGCCGGGCGAGAGGGTGATCCGCCCGGCCTTGGTGACGGTGAAGGTGCCGGTCATGGAGAAGGACGGGAAAGCCGCCTTCCCCGGCACCGGCGGATTCTTCTTCGGCCCGGCGACGGTGACGTCACCGCTCTGGGCGCCACCGAGGGTGACCTTCCCGGTCGGGGTCATGATGTCGGCGGGCAGGGCCAGGTCGGTGGGGTTGCTGGCGGCGGCCGTGACCACGGTGTAGGTCACGGTGACCGTGTCGCCGACCTTGGGACTGGTGCGGTCCACCGACACGCTCGCGGTGGTGGTGCCGTCGATCGGCGGAATGCCCGCGACGGCCGGCGGAATGCAGTGCGTGGCGAAGTCCACGTTCGCGCCGGCGGCGCCGGCCGGACAGGCCAGCGCGCCGCCCGCGGTGACCGCGAGGGCGGTCGACCCGAGCAGTGACGCCCAGCGCCACCGTCGGGCTCTTCGGGGTGTCGGACCCATGGGCCCCCTCCTGAGGGTTGCGGGCGCAGCGGCTCATCTGCGCCGACAGGGGGCATTGATGTGGAGCGGGGGTGAGAAGTCAATGGAGATGCCGCAGAAATCTGACGGTTCATCAGTTTCTGCGGCATCCCGGAGAGTTCCGCACGATCCGGAACAGATCGCTCAGTTGTACGGTCAGTCGAAGACGAACGGGCCGGGCGACTGCTTGGCCGTGGCCGTACAGGTCACGGTGACACCGAAGATCACCATCTTGAGCGAGCCGCCGTACGCCTCCAGGCTGTCACCGGAGGCCACGGTGGCGGGGAGCGGGCCGACACTGACCGCGTCGCCACTGGCCATGGCCGGGTTCTTCGTCCCGCTGAAGACGGTGGTGCCGCCGCTCGCCTTGACCAGGGTGAGCGTGGAGGTGATCGAGTCCTGGGCCACCGCGACCGGCGCCTTGATCGCGGTGGAGGTGAGGGTGATGGTGGCCGAGGTGCCGCTCTGGGTGGCGGTGAGCGCGGCCGTGCCGCCACCGAAGATGCCGCAGCTCGCATTGATGGTCGCCGACTGGGGAGTGACGGCGGCCGCGGTGGGGGCGAAGGCCAGTCCGGTGACCGCGAGGGCCCCGGCGGCCAGTGCCGCACCCGTTGCCGTGCGCTTGCCTCTCATGGGGATCCGCTGCCCTTTCCTTGTGGGGGGAGTGCCATGTGGGGACGCCGACGGACGGGGAGGCCTGCGCAGGCGGGTGCGGGCACACTGCGCGGCGGTGCGGATCTGACGGTCCGTCGGAACCTATGGCCCCATTGACGCGCGCGGGCGAGGCCCCAACAAGGTTGAATTCCAGCCGACCTGTTGTTCGGTCAGCTCTCCAGCGAGGGAGCCCCCACCCCGGTCGGCGGCTTTCGGCCGGCAGTTTCGGGTGGACGGGTGGGAAACGGGGGTCCAGGGGGCGGAGCCCCCTGGGAGCTCAGCCGGCGGAAACGGTACCCCGCACAGTGCCGTCCGGCGAGGCCAGCAGCACCGGCGTCCCCGCACCACCCAGGTCGGCCACGGCAGCCAAGTCCTCCGCCGGCACCGACTCCACGTCACTCACCACCGCCGCCGCCTCCAACGACGTAGCCCCCGAAGCCACGGCCATGGCGACAGCCGTCCGCAGCGCACTGAGCTTCAGCGAAGCAAGCTGCACCGACCCGGCGACATACGTACGCCCGGTCTCGTCCCGTACGGCCGCCCCCTCGGGGACACCGTTGCGGGCCCGCGCGGAACGGGCCAGGGTCACGATCTTGCGGTCCTCAGGGTCAAGCCCGTTGCTCTCGGTCATGCCCAGAGCATACGAAGCTCCGGGCCCCTCACCCCGCCACGGGGTACATCACGCCCCGCCGGCCCTCCGGCGAGGCCAGCCACTCCAGCTTGGCCGCGGTGTTCGCCTCGTCCAGCGGAGCGTGCAGCACGACCATCAGATCGGGCCGGGCCGGCACCTTCATCACCGTGGACTCCACCACCAGCAGGCCGACCACCGGATGGTCCAGCTCCTTGCGGACCTGCCCCTGGTCCTCGATGTCCCGCTCCGCCCACAGCGCCACGAACTCGGGGCTGCGCGCCGACACCTCGGCCAGCACCGCCTGGAACCCCTCGTCGTCCGGCCGGGCGGCGCACGCGGCCCGGAACTGCGCCACGACCGTGCGCGCGTTCCGCTCCCAGCTGGTGCTGCGCGACCGGTACAGCGGGTCGGTGAAGAAGTCGACGAGGCAGTTCTGGGTGATCTCCGGCCGCATGCCGAGCACCACCGCCGCAGCGTCGTTGTACAGCACGCAGTTGTAGTACAGGTCCATGATGTGCGCCGGATACGGCATCCAGGTGTCGATCAGCCGCTTCAACCCCTCGCACATGTCCCGCCGGCCCGGGTCGACTTCGGGCGTGGGCGGGTTCAGCCCGGCCAGCAGATACAGGTGCCGGCGCTCGGCGTCGCTCAGCCGCAGCACCCGGGCGACGGCGTCCAGCACCTGCGGGGAGACGGAGATCTCCCGCCCCTGCTCCAGCCACTGGTACCAGGAGGCGCCCACACCGGCGAGTACGGCGACCTCCTCCCGGCGCAGCCCGGGCGTACGGCGCCTCCCGCCGCCCACCGGCAGCCCGGCGTCCCCGGGGCTGACCCGGGCCCGCCGGCTCATCAGGAACTCGCGCAGTTCACTGCGGCGCGGACTCTTCACCGTGTCGACTGCCGGCACGTACCGATCCCCCTCATGCTGTCTGGTGGTGCCACCACCACCATAAGTTCCGACTCCCCAGCGGTATTCCGATCACCGCAAGCTCGGTGTCATGGCGATCGACACCACCACCCATCCGTCCGCTGCCACCGGCGAACCGCTCGGCGCCCCCCGGCTGTCGACGCGCGACAAGCTCGTCCTGTTCGTCCTGTGCGCGGCCCAGTTCATGGTCGCGCTGGACTTCTCCGTCCTCAACGTGGCCCTGCCCGACCTCGGCCGCGACCTCGGCATGAGCCAGTCCGCCCTCCAGTGGGCGGTCACCGCGTTCGCGCTGCCCTCCGGCGGCTTCCTGCTGCTCTTCGGCCGCATCGGCGACCTGTACGGCCGCCGCCGGCTGTTCCTGACCGGTCTGGCGCTGTTCGGTGCGGCCTCCCTGCTGGCGACGCTGGCCTGGGACCCGGCGGTCTTCCTCGTCGGGCGCGCGCTCCAGGGCGTCGGCGCGGCGGCGATCGTCCCGGCCGGCATGTCCCTGCTGACCACCACCTTCCCGGAGGGCCCGGCCCGCGACCGCGCCCTCGGCATCTCCGGCATGCTGCTGTCGCTGGGCTTCACCGTCGGCATGGTCGCGGGCGGTGTGCTGACGGACACGCTCGGCTGGCGCTCCACGATGGCCGTGCTCACGGTGTTCGCGCTGATCGTCCTGCCGCTCGCGCCCGGCCTGCTGCCGGAGTCCCGCACCCCCGAGCGGCCGCGCCTGGACGTGCCCGGCGCGATCACCGTCACCGGGGGCCTGCTCTCCCTGATCTACGCCCTGTCCACGGCCGCCGACCACGGCTTCGGCCACGCGAACGTCCTCGTGGCGCTGGTCGCGGGCCTGCTGCTGCTGACCGCGTTCGCCGTGGTCGAGTCCCGCTCGGCGGCACCCCTCGTCTCGCTGCCCATGCTGCGCCGCCCCACGGTGGCCTGGGGCAATCTGGCCGGTCTGGTCACCTTCTCGATGATGTCGACGGTGATCTTCGTGCTGACGCTGTACCTCCAGGAGGTGCTGCACCTGTCTGCCTTCGAGACCGGCCTGGTCTTCGGCGTCCAGGGCGTCCTGTCGGCCGTCGCCGGCAGCCTCGCGGCGCGGGTCATCGGCCGCTTCGGCGCCCGCCGCACGCTGGTCGGCTCGCTGACCGGTCAGGGCGCGCTGGTGGCGACGCTGCTCCTGCTGAACACTCACACCTGGTCGGTGTGGCTGGCCACGGCCGCCGTGTCCCTGGCGAGCATGTGCCACCTGGGCGCGATCATCTCGTACGGCCTCACGGTCACCTCCGGTGTCCCGGACGAGGAACAGGGCCTGGCCACCGGCCTGGTGACCTCCACCCAGCAGGTCGGCCTCACGGTCGGCATCCCGCTGCTCGGCGTGCTGGCCACCACCTCCGGCGATCTGCTGACCGGGGCGCACACGGTCCTGGCCCTGGACGCGGGCGTCGTCCTCGCCACCGCCGTCCTGGTCGGCCTGGGCCTCAGGTCACGGACGGTCCAGCCGCAGCCGCTCGGCACGCGGTAGACCGGCGACGACCAGGTCGTACGAGTCCTCGATCAGCTCCCGGACCAGCCGGTCCGGGAGTTCGCCGTCCACCGTGACGGTGTTCCAGTGCCGCTTGTTCATGTGCCAGCCGGGGACGATCAGCCCCTCGTGCTCGCCGCGCAGCCGCATCGCGTCCTCCGGGTCGCACTTGAGGTTGACCGTCAGGGGTCGCGCGTCCAGGTTCGTCAGGGCGAACATCTTGCCCAGCACCTTGAAGACCGAGGTCTCCGGGTTGAACGGGAACTCCTCCACGGCCGCGTTGAAGGACAGGCAGAAGGCGCGCAGCTCCTGCGGGGTCACTCGGCCTTCTCCTCCTCGGCGACGGGCACGGGCACCGGTTCCACCAGAACCGTGACGATCTTGTTCCGGCGGCCGGCGGCGGCCTCCGCGGTCAGCTTCAGCGTGCGCTCGTCGGGCAGTTCCACCTCAGCCGACGCGCCCGCGATGGGCACCCGGCCGAGCGCCTTGGCGAGCAGTCCGCCGACGGTCTCCACGTCCTCGTCGTCGTACTCCTCCAGGCCGTACAGCTCGCCGAGGTCGGTGATGTCCAGGCGGGCCGTGACCCGGAAGCGGTCGTCGCCGAGGTCCTCCACGGGCGGCAGCTCCCGGTCGTACTCGTCGGTGATCTCGCCGACGATCTCCTCCAGGATGTCCTCGATGGTGACGATCCCGGCGGTGCCGCCGTACTCGTCGATGACGACGGCGACGTGGTTGCGTTCCTTCTGCATCTCGCGCAGCAGGTCGCCGGCGTTCTTGGTGTCGGGCACGAACACGGCGGGGCGCATGGCCGTGGACACCAGGTCGCCCTCCGTCTCCCGGCTGATGTGCGTCTTGCGGACCAGGTCCTTCAGGTACACGATCCCGACGATGTCGTCCTCGCTCTCGCCGGTGACCGGGATGCGGGAGAACCCGGAGCGCAGGGCGAGGGTGAGGGCCTGCCGGATGGTCTTGAAGCGCTCGATGGTGACCAGGTCGGTGCGCGGCACCATGACCTCGCGGACCAGGGTGTCGCCCAGCTCGAACACCGAGTGCACCATGCGGCGCTCGTCGTCCTCGATCAGCGACTCCTTCTCGGCGAGGTCGACCAGCGCGCGCAGCTCCGCCTCGGAGGCGAAGGGGCCGCGCCGGAAGCCCTTGCCGGGGGTGAGCGCGTTGCCGATGAGGATCAGCAGCGACGGGATCGGCCCCATGACCCGGGCCAGCGGCAGCAGCACGTACGCGGCCGCGGTCGCCGTGTGCAGGGGGTGCTGGCGGCCGATGGTGCGCGGGGAGACGCCGACGGCGACGTACGACACGAGCACCATCACGCCGATGGCGATCAGCAGGGCCTGCCAGGTGGCGGCGAACTCCTGAAGGCAGGCGTACGTCACCAGCGCGGCGGCGGCCATCTCGCAGGCCACGCGGACCAGCAGGGCCAGGTTGAGATAGCGGGTGGGATCGGCGGCGATCTGGGCGAGCTTGGCGCTGCCCCGCCGGCCGGACTTCACGGCCTCCTCGGCGCGGAAGCTGGAGACGCGCGCGAGGCCCGCCTCCGCGCAGGCGGCGAGCCAGGCGACGACGACCAGCGCGATCGCGCCGACCACGATCTGCACGGACATGGGGCGCTTACGAGACGGTCGGCGCCGGGGACGGCCCGGTCAGACCGCGCTCGTCCCGCCAGCCGTCCACGATCGCGGCCTGGAGACCGAACATCTCGGCCTTCTCGTCGGGCTCCTCATGGTCGTACCCGAGCAGGTGCAGCACTCCGTGGACGGTGAGCAACTGGAGCTCCTCGTCCATGGAGTGCTGCGTGGGCGCATCGGCGCCCTGCTTCGCGGCGACCTCCGGGCACAGCACGATGTCACCGAGCAGCCCCTGCGGCGGCTCTTCGTCGTCCTTGGACGGCGGCCGCAGCTCGTCCATCGGGAACGACATGACATCGGTCGGACCCGGCAGGTCCATCCACTGGACGTGCAGCTGCTCCATGGCGTCGGCGTCCACGACGATCACCGAGAGCTCGGAGAGCGGGTGGATGCGCATCCGCGCGAGCGCGTAGCGGGCGATGTCGAGGATCGCCTGCTCGTCTACCTCGGTGCCGGACTCGTTGTTGACGTCGATCGACATGGCGGTGCTGGTCTACTTCCCTTTGGGGCCCTTGGCACCGGTCTTGCCATGGCCGCCCTTGTGGGCGCCGTTCTCGGTGCCGTGCTTGCTGTCGTACTGCTCGTACGCGTCGACGATACGGCCCACCAGCTTGTGCCGTACGACATCGTGGGACGACAGCCGGGAGAAGTGGACGTCCTCCACGCCCTCCAGGATCTCCTGGACCTGCCGCAGGCCCGACTTCTGCCCGTTCGGCAGGTCGACCTGGGTCACGTCACCCGTGATCACGATCTTCGAGTCGAAGCCGAGGCGGGTGAGGAACATCTTCATCTGTTCGGGGCTCGTGTTCTGGGCCTCGTCCAGGATGATGAAGGCGTCGTTGAGCGTGCGGCCACGCATGTAGGCGAGCGGCGCGACCTCGATCGTCCCCGCCGCCATCAGCCGCGGGATGGAGTCCGGGTCGAGCATGTCGTGCAGCGCGTCGTACAGCGGGCGCAGGTAGGGGTCGATCTTCTCGTAGAGCGTGCCGGGCAGGAAGCCGAGCCGCTCGCCCGCCTCCACCGCCGGACGGGTCAGGATGATCCGGTTGACCTGCTTGGACTGGAGGGCCTGCACGGCCTTGGCCATGGCCAGGTAGGTCTTGCCGGTACCGGCGGGGCCGATGCCGAAGACGATCGTGTGCTTGTCGATCGCGTCGACGTACCGCTTCTGGTTGAGGGTCTTCGGGCGGATCGTGCGGCCCCGCGAGGACAGGATGTTCTGCGTCAGAACCTGTGCCGGGGTCTCCGGCCCGTCGCTCATCCCGTTCTCGCTCGCCTTGAGCATGGCGATCGAGCGTTCCACTGCGTCCTCCGTCATCGGCTGCCCGGTGCGGAGCACCAGCATCATCTCGTCGAACACGCGCGAGATCAGAGCGACGTCCCTCGGGTCGCCGACCGCGCTGATCTCATTGCCCCGGACGTGGATGTCGGCCGCCGGGAAGGCCCTCTCTATCACGCGCAGGAGGGAGTCGCCGGAACCCAGCACGGTCACCATGGGGTGCTGGGCGGGGACGGTGAACTGCGCTCTCGCCTGCTCCTGCGCGGGTGTGTGAGCTGTGGGTGTCTCTGTCATGGGCCGGCGCTTAAGGCCTGCGCTTCCTCCTCGTCACGGCCGCGTAGCTGAGGGCGGCCTCGCGATTCCAGGGTACGACGGTGGACTGACAAGCCTGTAGGACTTTTCACGGGACCGCTTGCCGACGGGCCGAGCCGCAAGCCCGCAGGCCCTTTCATACGACCGCTTGCCTGCGGGCCGAGCCGCAAGCCCGCAGGCCCGGCCGCTTGCCGGCGGGCCGATCCGCGACCCCCGGTGGGTCACTTCTCGGCCGACCGAGACGGGTGGGCGGGTGGGCGAAACGGGGGTCCAGGGGGCGGAGCCCCCTGGTCACGTCAGCCGGACCGACGGAACCCGATGGTCGGCACGGCACGCCGCAGCGGCCAGGGCCGATCCAGCTCCTCCGGCACCAGCCCGTCAAGGAACGCATACTTCCGCAGCGCCCTCGGTTCCTGCCCCGGAAGGGACTGCACCCGCCGCCACCACGCCCCGATCTCCGACCACCCTGGCGCCGACAGCGACCCCCCGAACTCCTGCACCGACAGCGCGGCCGTGAGCCCGGCGAACGCCAGCCGGTCGGCCAGCGGCCACCCCGCGAGGGACCCCGTCACGAACCCGGCGACGAACACGTCCCCCGCACCCGTCGGATCCAGCGCCTCCACCGCGATCGCCGGCACCTCCGCCGTCTCCCCGGTCCGCCGGTCCACCGCGTACGCCCCCTCCGACCCGAGGGTCACCACGGCCACCGGCACGTACGCGGTCAGGGCATGCGCGGCCAGCCGCGGACAGTCGGTGCCGGTGTATCGCTTGGCCTCCTCCGCGTTGGGCAGGAACGCCTCGCAGTGCTCCAGGTCGGCGAGCCCGGCCAGGTCCCACGCCCCCGTGTCGTCCCAGCCGACGTCGGCGAAGATCCGGGTGCCCTCGCGGGCGGCCTCGGCGATCCACGAGGCGCGCGTCCCGGGGGTGAGGGAGGCGACGGCCGCACGCGCGCGGGGCGGCCGGGCCGGGGCCCCCTCGCCGAACACGGCCTCGGGCGGCGGCTCGTGCCCGTGCGAGACCATCGTCCGCTCGCCCTCGTACGCCATGGAGACGGTCACCGGGGAGTGCCAGCCGGGCACGGTCCGCGAGGCCGAGAGGTCGATGCCCTCGCCCTGCTCCAGCGCGTCCCAGCAGTACTCGCCGTAGTGGTCGTCTCCGAAGGCCGCGGCGAGGGCCGTCCGCAGGCCGAGCCGGGCCAGGGCGGTGGCCATGTTGGCGACCCCGCCGGGGCTGGAGCCCATGCCCCGGGCCCAGGACTCCGTGCCGCGGACGGGCGCCGAGTCCAGGCCGGTGAAGATGATGTCGAGGAAGACCGTGCCGGTGAGGTAGACGTCCCAGGGCGGGTCACCGGGGGCGCGCAGCGCGGCGAGCGGATCGACCCGGGTCTGGCAGCGCGCTGCCTGGGTGAGGTGTTCCGGTTCCTCTCCGGTGAGGGTGTGCGACGGGGTCACGGGCGCTCCCTGGCATGGTGCGGTTCTGGCCAGTGTGCACCAGGTCATGCACCGGGATCCCGTGTGCGCCGGTCACCAGCGGGGCATCACCGGTGTGCGCCAGTCCGGTTCGGCCGCGCGCATCGCCGCCGCGTCGTCGCGGTCCCGCAGCGAGCCGTCGTCCTCCGCCCACCGCCGGTGCAGGCGGGCCAGTTCGTCCCGGTCGAGCTCGACGCCGAGGCCGGGCGCGTCGGACACCGCGACCCGGCCGCCGGTGAAGGCGAGCCGCTCGGTGAGGACGTCCTCGGACTGCCAGGGGTAGTGGGAGTCGCAGGCGTGGCGCAGACCCGGCACCGTGGCCGCGACCTGGGTCATCGCGGCGAGACTGATGCCGAGATGGGTGTTGGAGTGCATGGACACCCCGACGCCGAAGGCGGCGCAGATCGCGGCGAGGTGCTGGGTGTTGCGCAGCCCGCCCCAGTAGTGGTGGTCGGAGAGGACGATCTGGACGGCGTCCTTCGTGAACGCCTCCTCGATCTCGCCGAAGGTGGTCACGCACATGTTGGTCGCGAGCGGCACATCCGTGCCGGCGGCCACCTCGGCCATGGCCGGTGTGCCCAGCGTCGGGTCCTCCAGGTACTCCAGGACGTCGCCGAGTTCCTTCGCGACCTTCAGCGAGGTCTCCACCGACCAGGCACCGTTGGGGTCGAGCCGCAGCGGGTGGCCGGGAAAGGCCTCGGCGAGGGCGCGTACGGCGGCGATCTCCTCCTGCGGCGGGAAGACACCGCCCTTCAGCTTGAACGACCCGAACCCGTGCCGCCGCCGCAGCTCCCGGGCCTGGGCGACGACTCCGGCCGGATCGAGCGCGGCGCCCCACCCGTCCGGCTCGGCCGGGACGCCCGCCGGGTGGGCGGCCGGCTTGTAGAAGAGATAGGCGCTGTACTCGACGGCGTCCCGCACCCTGCCGCCGAGCAGCGCGTGCACGGGCAGCCCGAACGCCTTGCCCTGGGCGTCCAGGCAGGCGACCTCGAAGGCGGACAGCACGGACAGCCGGAGCTTGTCGGCGGTCTGCACGCCGCGCAGCCCGCCCGCGTCGACCTCTCCCGTGACCCGGGACTCGTCCACCCCGAGGTCGATCCCGAACAGACCGTTCACATCCATGACCGAGCGTCCGGTGAACCGCTCGGCCAGCGGCCGGGCCAGTTCCAGGTACTTGGTGTCACCGTAGGTCTCGCCGAGCCCGGTGATCCCCTCAGCGGTCACGACCTCCACGATCAGCCGGGGGGTGTACGGCTGGTGCACGCCCTGGGTGTTGAGCAGCGGCGGGTCGGCGACCAGGATCGGCGTCAGCCGTATCTCGGTGATGGTCAGGTCACGGGTCACAGGGAGGCTCCTACGAGGTCGAGTCCGGCGGCCAGCAGGGCCTTCAGGTCGGCGAGGTCGGCGGGCGAGGGATCGGTGAGCGGGGCGCGCACGGGTCCGACGCGCTGTCCGCGCAGCCGGGCCGCCGCCTTCACCAGGGACACGGCGTATCCGGGCACACGGTCGCGGAGTTCGACGAACGGGACGTAGAAGTCGCGCAGCAGCGTGTCGACGGTGCCGTGGTCCCGGTCCCGCAGCGCGCCGAAGAACGCGCCGGCGATCTCGGGGGCGAAGGCGTGCACGGCCGAGGAGTAGGCGGGTACGCCGACGGTGGCGTAGGCCCGGGCCTGGATCTCGGCGGTGGCGGCGCCGTTGAAGAAGAGGAAGCCGTCGGGGGCGGCGAGGGTGAGGCGCTGGAGCCGGTCCAGGTCACTGTGGCCGTCCTTGAGGCCGATGACATGCGGGATGCGGGCGATGCGGCGCAACCCCTCCACGCTATAGGCGACCTGGCCGCGCTGGTAGGCGATCAGGGGCAGCCTCGTGCGGGCGGCCAGCCGCTCCAGCTGGGCGGCGAGGCCGTCCTGCGGGGCCTCGGTCAGGTAGTGCGGCAGGACCAGCAGGGCGTCGGCGCCGGCCTCCTCGGCGATCCGGGCGAACCGGGTGGCCTGCGCCCAGCCGTATCCGGTGCCGGCCACCACGGGCACCCTCCCCCGCGCTCGAACGCCCTCGCGCGGGGGGACCCCCATGGCCGCCTCCTTCACGGCGATGGCGACGACCGTCCGGTACTCCTCCTCGTCCAGCGAGAAGAACTCGCCGGTGCCGCAGGCCGGGAAGACGGCGCCGGGACCGGCGGCGAGCCGGTCGGCCACATGGGCCCGGAAGCCGTCGGGATCGAGGGTTCCGTCGTCATGGAAGGCGGTGAGCGGGAAGGACAGCACACCGCGCGCCATCCCCTCCCGCAGTCGCCGCGCCACGTCCTGCGGAGTCGGGTCGCCACCCACCTGACCATCTCCCCTTGTGAATGCCGTCCACATATGAGAATGGAGGCTAAACGCTCCTACCCCGGTCCACCACCCCCAAACCCAAGCGTGGCCCGGATCACACCCACCGGGCTTCTTCCCGAACCGCGTGCTTGATACAACTTGCTCGCGCGTTCCTGTCCGTCGACGGGCGTCGCCCCTCTCCCCCCTCTTTCGAGCCGCTCTCGCCTGCCCTGGGAACGCCCGTGTCCGCCCCCCGCACCCTGCCCTGGCCCCTCGTCGCCCTGTTCACGGCCGGGTACCTCGCCCCCTACCTGCTGCCGACGACGGTCGGACGCCTGGACTCCGGCCTGCCGCTGACGACCACTCAGGCCGGTGCCGTCGGCAGCGTCCTGCTGCTGAGTTCCGCGGCGGCGGGTTTCCTGCTGGCCTCCCGGGTCGAGCGGATCGGCCCCCGCACCCTGGCCCGCGCCGGCCTCGCACTCGCCTTCCTCGGCTACGGCGGCGCCGCCCTCACCGGCGCCGTACCGGCCGTCGTCGCAGGCGCGGTCGTCGGAGGCTTCGGGTCCGGCACGATCACGGCGGTCGCGTCGAGCGGCATCGCACACCAGAGGAACCCGCACCGGGTCACCACGCTCGGCCTTCTGGGCGTCTCCGCCCTCGCGGGCGCCCTGTATCTGACGATCCCCCACCTCGGCCCCGGCCACGGCCTCCCGCTGACCGCGCTCGCCCTGACCGCGCTCGCGGTCTGGCCGCTCACCGGCCGCCTGTCCGCCCGTACCGCGCCGGTGCGCACGGCCGTCGGACGCGCCCGCCTCCCCCACCCCCGCGCGGGCCTGCTCCTGGCCGCCGCGATGCCCTGCTGGTCCCTAGCCCAGAACGCCCTGTGGGGCGTCAGCGGGCGGATCGGGCTCGACCAGGCCCACCTCAGCGAGGTCACCGTCGGCGCGGTCTTCGCGGTCGCGCTCGGCGCCGGACTCCTCGGCGTGGTGGTCGCGGGCGCACTCGGCCCGCGGCTGGGCCGGGCGGTGCCCATCGGCGCCGGTACGGCCCTCATCGCGGGCTGCATCGCGCTCAGCGCGGCCGCGACGGACCTGCCGGCGTTCGCGGCGGGCGAGATCGCCTGGAACCTGCTCTACCCGGTCGTGCTGTCGTACGTCATCGCCCTGGCCGCGTCCCTCGACCCGCGGGGCCGCTGGACCGTCCTGGTCGGCTCGGCCTCCTCGCTGGGCACGGCGGCCGGGCCGCTCGCGGGGAGCGTGCTGGCGGCCGGGGCGGGCTTCCCGGTCATGGGCGAGGTGCTGGCCGCGGCTTTGCTGCTGATCGCCGTGCCGATGACGGCGGTGGCGCTGCGGGCCGGCAGGCGCCCCCTCACCGTGGTGGACATCCCGATCGCCGAAGCCCCGGTCGCGGACATCCCGGTCGTGGAAGTCCCGGTGGAGACGCCCGCCGTACCCATGCAGCGCGCCTACGACACCGCGTCCCCGAACTCGTAGGCGTCGACCTCGGCGAGACAACGCGCCCGCCGCTCCTCGTCGTCCTCGAGGAAGGAGGCGAGGAAGGAGTTGCGGGCCAGCTCGCGGAGCCGCTCCTCGGTCAGTCCCAGGGAGTGGCGTACCGCGGCGAAGTTGTCGCCCGCGTACCCCCCGAAGTACGCCGGGTCGTCGGAGTTGACCGTGCACAGCAGGCCGGCGTCGAGCATGGCCGGCAGCGGGTGGTCGGCCAGCGTGTCCACGGCGCGCAGCCGGACGTTGGACAGCGGGCACAGGGTGAGCGGGATCCGCTCCCGGACCAGCCGCTCGACCAGTGCCGGGTCCTCCATGCAGCGCAGTCCGTGGTCGACGCGCTCCACGCCCAGCACGTCCAGCGCCTCGGTGATGTACTCCGGCGGCCCCTCCTCACCGGCATGCGCCACCCGGCGCAGACCGAGCGCGGCGGCGGCCTCGTACACCTCCCGGAACTTCACCGGCGGGTGCCCGACCTCGGCGGAGTCCAGGCCGACACCGGTGATCCGGTCCAGGTACGGCCGCGCGGCCTGGAGGGTCTGGAGCGCCGACTCGGCGGACTCGTCCCGCAGGAAGCACATGATCAGCCTGGTGGAGACGCCGTGGTTCGCCTCGCTGCCGCCGAGCGCCCGCCACAGCCCCTCCACGACCGTGCCCATGGCCACGCCGCGGGCCAGGTGGGCCTGCGGGTCGAAGAAGATCTCGGCGTGCCGCACGCCCTGGGCGGCGGCCCGGGCGAGGTAGGCGTCGGCCAGATCGGCGAAGTCCTGCTCGGTGCGCAGGACGGCCATCAGCTCGTAGTACAGGTTCAGGAAGGACTGGAGATCCTCGAACTCGTACGCCTTGCGGAGCTCGTCGGTGTCCGCGTACGGGAGGGTCACGCCGTTGCGGGCGGCCAGCTCGAAGGCCAGCTCCGGCTCCAGGGTTCCTTCGATGTGGAGGTGCAGTTCTGCTTTCGGGAGGGGCATCAAGGCATCGTACGGGGGCTTTACCGCCGTTTCGGAACCGGCACCCGCAGCAGGTCGTACGCCACGGTCAGCTCCCCCTCGAACCCGGCCGCCCGCGCCTGCCGCTCGAACTCCGTGGGCTCGGAGTAGCGCTGGCTGAAGTGGGTGAGGACGAGGTGCCGGACGCCCGCCTCCCGGGCCACCGCGGCGGCCTGCCCGGCCGTCAGATGGCCGTGCTCCACGGCGAGTCCGGTGTCCTCGTCGAGGAAGGTCGACTCGATGACGAGCAGGTCGCAGCCCTCCGCGAGCGCGTACACGCCGTCGCAGAGCCGGGTGTCCATGACGAACGCGAACCGCTGCCCGCGCCGCACCTCGCTGACCTCGTCCAGCGTCACGTCCCCGAGCCGGCCCGCACGCTGGAGCATCCCGACGTCCGGGCCCTTGATGCCGTGCGCGGCGAGCCGGTCGGGCAGCATGCGGCGGCCGTCGGGTTCGACCAGGCGGTAGCCGTAGGACTCGACGGGATGGGAGAGCTTGCGGGCCTCCAGCGTGTACGACGGGGTCGCCGCGAGGGCGCCGTCGGCGGCGACCGGGGCCTCGGTGAGGCGGACCGTCTCCCGATAGGCGGTCGCGTACCGCAGACGGTCGAAGAAGCGCTGCCCGGAGCGCGGGTAGTGCGCGGTGACCTCGTGCGGCACCTGGTCGAGGTTGATCCGCTGGATGACTCCCGCGAGGCCGAGGGAGTGGTCACCGTGGAAGTGCGTGACGCAGATCCGGTTCAGGTCGTGGGCGGCGACCCCGGCCCGCAGCATCTGCCGCTGTGTGCCCTCGCCGGGGTCGAACAGGATGCCCTCGCCGTCCCACCGCAGCAGGTAGCCGTTGTGGTTGCGATGCCGGGTCGGGACCTGGCTGGCGGTGCCGAGGACCACCAGTTCACGGACGGACATGCCGAGTTACCCGGGCGGCCACTGAAGACCACGGCCGCCGAGGACGTGGGCGTGAGCGTGCCAGACGGTCTGGCCGGCGCCGGAGCCGGTGTTGAAGACGAGGCGGTAGCTGTCCAGCTTCTCCTCGTCGGCCACGGCCTTGGACTCGGCGAGGACGTCGGCGGCGATCTGCGGGGCGCCTGCGGCAAGCTCGGCCGCGTTCTCGTAGTGGGCCTTGGGAATCACCAGGACGTGCGTGGGAGCCTGGGGATTTATGTCCCGGAAGGCTACGGTCGTCTCGGTCTCGCGGACGATCGTCGCCGGGATCTCGCCCGCGACGATCTTGCAGAACAGGCAGTCGTTCTGCGGCTCTCCGGCCATGCGCTGCGCTCGCTTTCACCAATGATCAATACGGTGGGCATCGTAGTCGTTCGGGTGCGGGTCGTCGTGGGTTGCTCGCGCCCACGCGGCGGAGCCGCATATCGGCACAGCCCCGCGCCCGTCAGATCGGCAACCCCGGAGGCGCTTTCGCGGGTGCCGTTTCCAGGGCCTCAAGTGCCAGCCTTATTGCCTCGTCCAGCTGGGTGTCCCGCCCCGCCGCCCAGTCCTGTGGGCGTTGGACGACCTCCACGTCGGGATCCACCCCGTGGTTCTCCACGTCCCAGCCCTGGCCCTCCAGCCACATCGCGTACTTCGGCTGGGTGACCAGCGTGCCGTCGACCAGGTGGTAGCGGCTGTCGATGCCGATGACGCCGCCCCAGGTGCGGGTGCCGACGACCGGCCCGATGCCGAGGGCCTTGATCGCCGCGTTGACGATGTCGCCGTCGGAACCGGAGAACTCGTTGGCGACGGCGACGACCGGGCCACGGGGCGCGTCCAGGGGGTAGCTGGTGGGGCGCATGCCGCGCGGGAGGTCCCAGCCGATGATCCGGCGGGCCAGTTTCTCGACGACGAGCTGGGAGGTGTGGCCGCCGCGGTTCTCCCGGACGTCGACCACCAGGCCCTCCCGGGTCACCTCCACGCGCAGATCGCGGTGGATCTGGGCCCAGCCGGGCGCCTGCATGTCGGGGACGTGCAGGTAGCCGAGCCGGCCGGCCGAGGCCGCGTGGACGTGGGCGCGGCGGTCGGCGACCCAGGCGTGGTAGCGGAGGGACTCCTCGTCGGCGATGGGGACGACCACGGTGTGCCGGGGTTCGCCGCCGCCCGCCGGGGAGACGGTCAGCTCGACGGGGTGGCCGGCCGTGCCGACGAGGAGGGGCCCCGGGCCGGTCACCGGGTCGACGGAGTGGCCGGCGACGGCGATGATCGCGTCGCCGGGGCGTACGGCGACCCCGGGCGCGGCGAGCGGGGAGCGGGCGTCCGGGTCGGAGGTCTCCGACGGGAGGATCCGGTCGATGCGCCAACTGCCGTCGGCGTGGCGGGAGATGTCGGCGCCGAGCAGGCCGTGCCGGGCGCCGCCGGAGCCGCCGCGCGGGGTGACGTAGGCGTGCGAGGTGCCGAGTTCGCCGTGCACCTCCCAGAGCAGGTCGACCAGGTCGCTGTGGGTGGCGAGCCGGCCGAGCAGCGGGCGGTAGCGGGCGAGGACGCCGTCCCAGTCGACGCCACCGAGGTCGGGCCGCCAGAAGTGGTCGCGCATGAGCCGGCCGGTCTCGTCGTACATCTGCCGCCACTCGGCAGCCGGGTCGAGGGTCTGCCGGACCCGGGCGAGGTCGACGGTGACGCTGCTGTCGCCGTCGTCGTCGGTGCCGGTACGGCGGTCGCTGGGGACGACCCGCAGCCGTCCGTCGGTCCACAGCAGGACGCGTTTGCCGTCGCCGCTGACCTCGAAGTGGTCGGCGCCGGAGGCGAGGTGTTCCAGGCGGCGCTGGGCGAGGTCGTAGCGCTCCAGCTCGGTGTGCGGGTCGGGGTCCTCGGGGTGGGCGCGGGAGGCGCCGAGGACGCCCTGCACCGGGTGACGCAGCCAGAGGACGCCGTCCCTGGCGGCGCGCAGGGTGGAGTAGCGGCCGGCCTCGACCGGGAAGGGCACGATCCGGTCGGCGAGCCCTTCGAGGTCGATGCGGGTCGCGGGGGCGCCCTCGCTGTCGGGGGTCTCGTCCTTGTCGGGCGCCTCGAAGGGGCGGCCGTGCCGCTGCGGGCCGAACGGCGAGGGCGTGGTGGCGGCCAGGGTGATCAGGTGCGGGCGGGCGCCGACCACGAACGCGAGGTCGAAGACGTGCTCGTCGTAGACCGGGTCGAAGGCGCGGTTGGAGAGGAAGGCGAGGTGTTTGCCGTCGAGGGTGAAGGCGGGCGCGTAGTCCTGGAAGCGCAGCGGGGTCGCCTCGGTGACCGAGAGGTCGGTGGTGTGGGCGATGCGCAGCTGCGAGAGCGGGCGGGGGCCGGGATGGGCCCAGGCCAGCCAGGCGGAGTCGGGCGAGAAGGCGAGGCCGGAGACCTCGCCGTCGTCGCTGCGGTCGACCTCGCGGACCTCGCCGGTCTCCCGTTCGACGAGCAGCAGCCGGCCGTCGTGCGCGGCGACGGCGGCCCGGCTGCCGTCGGGTGCCATGGCCAACTCCAGGACCCGGCCGAGCTGTCCGGCGGCGAGCCGGCGGGGCGGGGCGCCGGGCACGGTGCCGGTCGCGGGGGCGAACTCCAGGGCGTCGTCGCCCTCGGCGTCCGTCACCCACACCACCCACTCCTCGCCCTCGGCGCGGAAGGTGCGCGGCATCCGGGCGCGGACGCCGGGGGTGGCGGCCAGGGCACGGGCGGGCCCGGAGCGGTGGGTGACCCAATGGACGCCGCCGCGCACGCAGACGGCACTGCCGCGCGCGGTGTGGTCGGGGGACGCCTCGCCGAACCAGCCGGCGGCGTTGACCGGACGGGGTCGCAGGTCGACGCGCGGGCCGCCGAGCCGGATGTCCAGCCGGCGCGGCTCGGCGCCCTCCAGGTCGTCCAGCAGCCACAGTTCACCGGCCGAGACGTAGACGATCCGGGTGCCGTCGCCCGCCGCGTGCCGGGCGTAGAAGCCCCCGAGGGGGGTGTGCCGGCGCAGGTCGGAGCCGTCGGCGAGGGAGGAGTAGAGCGCTCCGGTGCCCTCGTGGTCGGAGAGGAACGCGATCCGGTCGCCCGCCCACACCGGGAACTCGATGTTCCCGTCGACGTCCTCGTGGAGCCGGACGAAGTCCCCGGTGCCGTCCCGGTCGATCCACAACTTGCCCGCCGTGCCGCCCCGGTAGCGCTTCCAGTAGGCGGCCTCGCGGCCCATCGGGACGGACAGCAGCACGGTGGCCGGCCCGAAGGCCACGTTGCCGACCGGGCCGTACGGCAGCGCCTCGGCCGGTCCGCCGTCCAGCGGGACGGCGTGCGCCCAGGTCTGCCGGAAGCTGGGCCGCCCGTGCGCGCCGAGCGCGAGCACCCGCCCGTCCGGGGTCCAACCGCGCACCTGTGTACGGTGGTTGCCCCAGTACGTCAGCCGCCGGGCGGGGCCCCCGTCGACCGGGGCGACATGCACCTCGGGGGCTCCGTCCCGGGTGGAGGTCCAGGCGAGGTGCCGGCCGTCCGGCGATATCCGGGGCAGGGTCACCGGCATGTTGTCGGCGCTGACCCGCCAGGCCCGGCCGCCGTCGAGCGGCGCGAGCCACACGTCGTCCTCGGCGACGAAGGTCACCAGGTCGCCGTGCAGATGGGGGAATCGGAGATAGGCGGACGTGTCCGTGGTTCCCGTCGAAGCACCCTGAGTCACGCCGTCACTCTACGCAGCGATCGGTGTGTGCCGCTTCCGGTTCGGATCACTTGCCCGGCACGGGCCAGACGGTCCGGGTGACGGTGACGGTCACGGTCGGCTTCGGCTGTCCCCCGGTGGGCGGGCGGTACGTCGGCCCGGGCGCCGCTGAGCAGTTGCCGAGCCCGTTGACGTGGAACACCTGTCTGCCGTCGACCTTGGCCGTCAGGTCACCGCGGACACAGGCCCCGTCGACGGCCTTGGTCACCAGCCCGGCGACGACGATCTTCCGCCCGTCGTCCGTCTCGCCCTGGCAGTCGACGGAGACGACGGTGCTCTCGGACGGCGCGGGCGAGGTGCCGCGCGTGCCGTCGTCCCCCTGACGCCCGGTGCAGGTCAGCCAGGCGACGTTCACATGCCGGTGCTCCAGCGCGGCGGTCGCCGTCTGATCGGTGGTGTAGGCGACGGTCGCGGACCCGAGCCCACCGGGCTGACACGCCACGACGCCCACCCCGACCACCCCGACGATCCCCATCACCCGCGCCCCGCACCGTATCCGCCTCGATACGCCCATACAGGGCAGCGTGCCACCACCACCGTCGGCACGGAAGGCCGCATACGGCCACTCACCCGTTCGGGAAGCCGGCCGCCTACTCTGTCCCGATGCGCAGTGAACGCAGGCTCAGACGGCTCGTTCTGCCCGACGGCACCGAATACCGGTGGAGGGTACGGCACCGGCACGCCGACGGCGGACCCTGCACTGAGGTGCTCTCGCTCCGCGGGGACGGGACGGTGACGCACATCGTGTTCCCCGGTGTGGCCGTCGGCGGTTACGGGCACTCCGGTCTGGTCTTCGACCGGCACGGACACACCGTCAACCTGCACGAACCCCGGGTCGTACGGGCCTTCGTGGACGAACTGCGGGGTCGTGGGCCGGTGACCGGTGACGTGGACGGGTGGGCGTTGCTGCCCGCCGTCAGCCGCGCAGCAGCAGCCACTCCTGGAGTTCCACCAGATTGCCCTCCGGGTCCTTGAGGTGGGCCACCCGCATCCGGTCGGTCATGGGGGCCGGACCGTGCAGCAGAGTCGCGCCCCGGCCGGTGATCTCCGCGCAGTAGGCGTCGAGGTCGTCGACGCGCAGGACGACCAGGGACCGGTGGCCGGTGGCGGTGTCGCCGAGTTCGTTCAGGACCTCGGCCATCATCGCCCGGTCCTGGAGCGCGATCCCGGCGGAGCCGGTGTGCGGGCTGAACTTCTCGTACGGGCCCTCGGTCGCCCCGGACTGCGGGTTCAGGCCGAGTACATCGGCGTAGAAGCGGTAGCAGGCGGCGAAGTCGGTGACCAGCAGCCGGACTTGGGCGAGTTCCACGGTGTCCCCAGGGGTGTCAGGACCAGCGGCCGGTACGGCCCAGCAGCAGGGCCGCGGCGGCGGTGCCGGCGGTGGATGTGCGCAACACGGTGGGCCCGAGGACGTACGGCTTGGCCCCCGCCTCCGCGAACAGTGCCAACTCGTCCCGGGCCACCCCTCCTTCGGGGCCGACGACGAGCACGATCTCGCCCTCGGCGGGCAGTTCCGCGGTGGCCAGCGGCTCGCTGTGGTGCTCGAAGTCGGAGTGGAGCACGGCGGCGAAGTCCGCTGCGGCGAGCAGTGCGGCCACCTGTTTGGTGGTCGCCGCGTCGGCGACCTCGGGGAAGCGGACCCGGCGGGACTGCTTGCCGGCCTCGCGGGCGGTGGACCGCCACTTGCCGAGGGCCTTCAGCCCGCGGTCGCCCCTCCACTGGGTGATGCAGCGGGCGGCCTGCCAGGGCACGATCGCGTCGACGCCGACCTCGGTCATGGTCTCGACGGCGAGTTCACCCCGGTCACCCTTGGGCAGGGCCTGGACGACGGTGATGCGGGGGCTGGGCGCCGGCTCCTCGGAGATCCCGCTCAGGTGGACGATCAGCCGGTCCTTGCCCTCGCTGCCGATCACCTCGCACACCGCGTAGCGCCCGGCGCCGTCGGTGAGGACGACCTCCTCACCGGGCTGGAGCCGCTTCACGGACACGGCGTGCCGGCCCTCGGGGCCGTCCAGGACGTACCGGTAGCCGTCCGAGTCGAAATGCTCGACGACGAAGACGGGGGCGGTCATCGCGCGTCACCTCCGGCCGACAACGCTGTCCGGGCCTCGGCGAGTTCGGCCGCCAGCACCTCCACCAGCCGTCCGGCCGGCAGCTCGCGGGCCATCCGGTGGCCCTGGCCCGCCCACAGTGCCATGCCCTGCGCGTCCCCGGCCTTGGCGGCGGCCTTGCGCAGCGGGGCGGTGAGGTGGTGGATCTCCGGGTAGGCGGCGGGGGCGTAGGGGCCGTGCTCGCGCAGGAAGCGGTTGACCAGTCCGCGGGCCGGGCGGCCGGAGAAGGCGCGGGTCAGCTCGGTGCGCGCGAACAGCGGGTCGGTCAGCGCCTGCTTGTGCTGCGCGGCGGCACCGGACTCGTGGGTGGCGAGGAAGGCGGTGCCCAGCTGGGCCGCGCTCGCGCCCGCCGCGAGGGCGGCGGCGATCTGGCTGCCGCGCATGATGCCGCCGGCGGCGACGACCGGGATGCGCACGGCCTCCCGGATCTGCGCGATCAGCGACAGCAGGCCGATGCCGGAGCCGTCGTTCTCCGGGTGGTCCCGGTGCGTGCCCTGGTGGCCGCCGGCCTCCACGCCCTGCGCGATCACCGCGTCCGCCCCGGCCCGCTCGACCGCGCGGGCCTCCTCGGCGGTGGTGGCGGTGACCAGGGTGAAGGTGCCGGCCCGGCGCAGCTTGTCGAAGACGTCCCGGCTCGGCACGCCGAAGTGGAAGGAGACCACCGGCACCGGGTTGTCGAGCAGGACGGCGAGCTTGGCGTCGTAGCCGTCGTCCCGGCCGCTGTCCGGGTCGCCCAGCTCGGTCTCGTACCAGGCGGCCTCGCCGGCCAGCTGGTGGGCGTAGACCTCGACGGCGCCGGACTCGGCGTGCTCCGGCTGGGGCATGGACACGTTCACGCCGAAGGGGCGGCTCGTGAGCCCGCGCAGCTGCTTGATCTCCTGGTACATGCCGTCGGCGGTCTTGTATCCGGCGGCGAGGAACCCGAGACCACCGGCCTCGGAGACGGCAGCGGCGAGCTGCGGGACGGAGACACCGCCCGCCATGGGGGCCTGCACGATCGGGTGGGGGAAGAGATCGGTCAGCGCGGAGGACATGACGGCATGTTGTCACGTCCTCCGTACGAGTCCGAATCCGGGCTTCCCCGGGCATAGGCCGGTGGCATACAGGGGGCCGGAGCGCCCTGTACACCGCGGCTCAGCGCCCGTGGAACGCATCCTTCAGCCGGGAGAACAGCCCCTGCTGACCTGGCCGACTGCGCCCACCCGGGGGACGACCCCCGGACCCCCAGCCACCCGCCGCCCGACGTCAGCGCCCGTTGAACGCATCCTTCAGCCGGGAGAACAGCCCCTGCTGACCTGGCTGGAACTGGCCTTGCGGCCGTTCCTCGCCGCGCAGCTTGGCCAGCTCGCGCAGCAGGCGTTCCTGATCGGGGTCGAGCTTGGTGGGGGTGGTGACCTCGACGTGCACGATCAGGTCGCCCCGGCCGCCGCCGCGCAGATGCGTGACGCCCCGGCCGTGCATCGGGATCGACTGGCCGGACTGGGTGCCGGGCCGGATGTCGACCTCTTCCAGGCCGTCCAGCGTCTCCAGCGGCACCTTGGTACCGAGGGCCGCCGCCGTCATCGGGATGGTGACCGTGCAGTGCAGGTCGTCACCGCGCCGCTGGAACATCGGGTGCGGCAGCTCGTGGATCTCGACGTACAGGTCGCCGGCCGGGCCGCCGCCGGGGCCGACCTCGCCCTCGCCGGCCAGCTGGATCCGGGTGCCGTTGTCGACACCGGCCGGGATCTTCACGGTGAGCGTGCGACGCGAGCGGACGCGGCCGTCGCCGGCGCACTCCGGGCACGGGGTCGGCACCACCGTGCCGAAACCCTGGCACTGGGGGCAGGGCCGCGAGGTCATGACCTGGCCCAGGAAGGACCGGGTGACCTGCGAGACCTCACCGCGGCCGCGGCACATGTCGCACGTCTGGGCGGACGTGCCCGGGGCCGCGCCCTCACCGCTGCACGTGCTGCACACGACGGCGGTGTCCACCTGGATGTCCTTGGTGGTCCCGAAGGCCGCCTCGTCCAGCTCGACCTCGATCCGGATCATCGCGTCCTGGCCGCGCCGCGTGCGCGAGCGCGGCCCGCGCTGCGACGCCGTACCGAAGAACGCGTCCATGATGTCGGAGAAGTTGCCGAAGCCACCGGCGCCGAAGCCGCCCGCGCCCGCCCCGCCCGACTGGGAGAGCGGGTCGCCGCCGAGGTCGTAGACCTGCTTCTTCTGCGGGTCCGACAGCACCTCGTAAGCGGCGTTGATCTCCTTGAACCGCTCCTGGGTCTTCGGATCGGGGTTGACGTCCGGGTGCAGCTCGCGCGCGAGCCGGCGGAACGCCTTCTTGATCTCATCCTGCGACGCGTCGCGGCGCACGCCGAGAACGGCGTAGTAGTCCGTGGCCACTTACGACTCCGCCAGGATCTGTCCGACGTACCGTGCCACTGCGCGTACCGCTCCCATCGTTCCCGGATAGTCCATGCGGGTCGGTCCGACCACGCCGAGCTTGGCAACCGCCTCGCCGCCCGAACCGTAACCGACCGACACCACAGAGGTGGAGTTGAGTCCTTCATGGGCGTTCTCGTGGCCGATGCGCACGGTCACGCCCGGGTCCTTCGCCTCGCCCAGGAGCTTGAGGAGCACGACCTGCTCCTCCAGTGCCTCCAGGACGGGCCGGATCGTGAGGGGGAAGTCGTGTCCGAAACGGGTGAGATTGGCGGTACCGCCGATCATCAGCCGCTCCTCGTTCTCCTCGACGAGTGTCTCCAGGAGAGTGGAGAGCACCGTGGAGACCGTACCGCGATCCTCGGGCTCGAAAGCCTCCGGCAGGTCCTCGACCAGCTTCGGCACGTCCGTGAACCGGCGGCCCGCGACCCGGCTGTTCAGCCGCGCCCGCAGATCCGCCAGCGAGGTCTCGCCGAAGGGCGCCGGGCAGTCGACCATCCGCTGCTCGACCCGGCCGGTGTCCGTGATCAGCACGAGCATCACGCGCGCGGGAGCGAGCGAGAGCAGCTCGACGTGCCGGACCGTGGACCGGGTCAGGGACGGATACTGCACGACGGCGACCTGCCGCGTGAGCTGCGCGAGCAGCCGGACGGTCCGCGCCACCACGTCGTCGAGGTCGACGGCGCCCTCCAGGAAGTTCTGGATCGCCCGCCGCTCGGGCGCGGTCATCGGCTTCACGCCCGCGAGCTTGTCCACGAACAGCCGGTAGCCCTTGTCGGTGGGGATGCGCCCCGCACTGGTGTGCGGCTGGGCGATGAATCCCTCGTCCTCCAGGGCCGCCATGTCGTTGCGGACGGTCGCCGGGGAGACACCGAGGTTGTGCCGCTCGGTGAGCGCCTTGGAACCGACCGGCTCCTCGGTGCCCACATAGTCCTGGACGATGGCGCGCAGTACCTGAAGCCTGCGTTCACTCAGCATTCGCGCGCACCTCCAGCACGTCGTCCCCTCGTCCCTTTCGTCCCTTCGGGTCGTCCGCCTGGCACTCTTCCCATGCGAGTGCCAGCGTTCCCCGGCCCAGTGTACGGCTGTCGGGTACACACTGGGCAAGGTCGGGCTGCCGTACCGGGTCGTACCGCTAGCGTCGCCGGTATGACCGTGACTTGGGAAGAGCTGGGGTGGGAACGGCTGGCCGCGGGGGTGGGGCGGTGCCGGCTGCCCGGCTGGGACTGCACCGCCGGCCTGGTGATCGGCGCGGGTACGGCGCTCATGGTGGACGCCGGATCGAGCCTGACCGAGGGGGCGCGGCTGCGGGCGCAGGCAGAGGAACTGGCCGACGGCCGTGTGACCCATCTCGCGCTGACCCATCCCCACTTCGACCACGTCTTCGGGGCGCCCGCGTTCCCCGGCGTACAGGCGTACGCGGCGGTGGGCCTGGACGCGGTGCTGGCGTACGAGCGCGAGGAGCTGCGCCTGGACGCGCTCCGCAACGGTCTGCCGGCCACGGACGCGGAGGAGGCGGTGGAGGCGCTGGTCCCGCCCGGGCACCTGGTCTCCGGCGAGTGGACCCTCGACCTCGGCGACGGCCGGCAGGCGCTGCTGGCCAACGTGGGCCCCGGCCACACCGCGCACGACCTGGCGGTCCTGGTGCCCGGCGATCCGGAGGTGGTCTTCTGCGGTGACCTGGTGGAGGAGTCCGGCGAGCCGCAGGCGGGCCCGGACGCGGTCCCGTCCCGCTGGCCGGACGCGCTCGACCGGCTGCTGGCGCTCGGCGGCGAGGAGGCGGTGTACGTGCCCGGTCACGGCACGGTGGTGGACGCGGGCTTCGTGCGCCGCCAACGGGACGCCCTGGCAGTCCGGTTCGGCGTGATCTGAGCCGTCCCCGGAGGCCGGTCCCGGCGTGTCGTGCGCCTCGGCGGGCGACTTCTCCTATCGTCGTGCGAATGCGCCAGTACTCCCCCGACCTCACCCCGCCGTGGAAGAAGCCGAAGCCCGTGCCGGAGGTTCCGGCCGAGCCGGGTCTGGTGGTGGAGGAGCCCGGCACCGGGTTCTGCGGGGCGGTGATCCGCTGCGAGGCCGGCACGGTGACCCTGGAGGACCGCTTCGGCAAGCACCGGGTGTTCCCGCTGGAGCCGCGCGGCTTCCTGCTGGAGGGGCGGGCGGTGACACTGGTCCGGCCGCCGTCCGGTCCGCTGCGGCCGACCCGTACGGCGTCCGGTTCGGTCGCCGTCCCGCAGGCACGCGCGCGCGTGGCCCGCGCCGGCCGCATCTACGTCGAGGGTCGGCACGACGCCGAGCTGGTCGAGAAGGTCTGGGGTGACGACCTGCGCGTCGAGGGCGTGGTCGTGGAGTACCTGGAGGGTGTGGACGACCTGCCGGCGATCGTGGAGTCCTTCGCTCCGGGCCCGGACGCCCGCCTGGGCGTACTGGTGGACCACCTGGTGCCGGGGACGAAGGAGTGGCGGATCGCGCAGTCGGTGACCAGCGAACACGCGCTGGTGGTCGGCCACCCCTACATCGACATCTGGCAGGCGGTGAAGCCGGCGTCACTGGGCATCCCGGCGTGGCCGACGGTGCCGAAGGGTCAGGACTGGAAGACGGGCGTGTGCCGGGCGCTGGGCTGGCCCTCGGAGAACACCGGGGCGGTATGGCAGGCGATCCTGCAGCGGGTGGGTTCCTACAAGGACCTGGAGCCGGAGCTGCTGGGGCGGGTGGAGGAGCTGATCGATTTCGTCACGGCGGGCGGTGCCGCCTGACTCCCGTACAGCAGGTCAGGGAACGAACCGGCGTTCCGGGGGGATGCGCTCGCCGGAGTGATCAGTCCACCAGGTCCCGCACCACCGCGTCCGCCAGCAGCCGCCCACGCAGCGTCAGCACGGCCCGCCCCTCCTCGTACGGCCCCTCCTGAAGGAGTCCGTCCCCCAGCGCGCGCCGGGCAGCCACGAGGCCGTCCTCCTTCAGCAGGGACAGCGGCACCCCCTCCCGCAGCCGCAGCTCCAGCAGGATCCGCTCCACCCGCCGGTCCTCCTCGGACAGCAGCTCGCGGCCCGCGCCCGGGGAGCGGCCGGAGGCGAGGGCGGCCGCGTACGCGCCCGGATGCTTCACGTTCCACCAGCGCACCCCGCCCACGTGCGAGTGCGCCCCCGGTCCTGCCCCCCACCAGTCGGCGCCCCGCCAGTACAGCTCGTTGTGCAGGCAGCGGCCCGCCTCGGAGGTGGCCCAGTTGGAGACCTCGTACCAGTCGAAGCCCGCCCGGCTCAGCATCTCCTCGGCGATCAGGTAGCGGTCGGCGTGGACGTCGTCGTCGGTCGTCGGGATCTCGCCCCGGCGGATCCGGCGGGCGAGCTGGGTTCCCTCCTCCACGATGAGCGCGTAGGCGCTGACGTGGTCGGGGCCGGCGCTCAGGGCGGCCTCCAGGGACGCCCGCCAGTCGTCGTCCGACTCCCCCGGCGTGCCGTAGATCAGGTCCAGGTTGACGTGGTCGAAGCCCGCGGCCTTCGCCTCCGCCACACACGCCTCGGGGCGGCCGGGGGTGTGGGTCCGGTCGAGGATCTTCAGCACATGCTGCTTCGCGCTCTGCATGCCGAAGGAGAGCCGGTTGAAACCGCCCTCGCGGAGGGTGGTGAGGTACGCGGGGTCGACGGACTCCGGGTTCGCCTCCGTGGTGATCTCGGCGTCCGGGGCGAGCCCGAACTCGTCGCGGATCACGCCCAGCATCCTTACCAGGTCGTCGGCGGCCAGCAGGGTCGGCGTACCGCCGCCGACGAAGACCGTGCGGACCTGGCGCGGGTCGTCGCCCAGCACCTTCCGGGCCAGCCGGATCTCGTCCGCCAGCGTGTCCGCGTAGTTGTCCCGGGAGGCGAGCACCCCGCCCGTGCCGCGCAGCTCGGTGGCGGTGTACGTGTTGAAGTCGCAGTAGCCGCAGCGGGTCGCGCAGTACGGGACGTGCAGGTAGAAGCCGAGCGGGCGGTCGGCCGCCCCGGCGAGCGCGTGCGCGGGCAGCGCGCCGTCGGCGGGGACGGGCTCGCCGTCGGGGAGTGCGGAAGGCATGCCTTCCATTGTCCAGCACCGAGGGCGTCACTCCGCCTGGAGCACCAGCAGGGCCAGGTCGTCCTCGGGCAGTCCGCCGCCGAAGTCGTGGACGAGGCGGCGGATCCGTTCGGCGATCTGCTCGGCGCTGAGCCCGGCGCAGCCCGCCAGGGCGCGGGCGAGCCCGTCGCCGTCGTCGAACTGGCGGGAGCCGGACCGGCGCTCGGTCACCCCGTCGGTGACGCACAGCAGGCTGTCGCCGGGCCACAGCTCCAGGGTCTCGCTGGTGTACGTCTCGTCCTCCACGACGCCGAGCAGCGTCTGCGGGCGGGCGGCGGTGCGCACGCTGCCGTCGGGGCTGAGCACGAGCGGCAGCGGGTGGCCGGCGGAGGCGAGGGTGCAGCGGACCCCGCGGTCGTGGGGCGTCAGCTCGCCGTACAGGAGGGAGAGGAAGCGGGTCTGCGGGCCGTCCCCGGTGGCCAGGGGCCGGCCGCCGACGGCGACCAGGGCACGGGCGGCGGCGTCGGCGGCCTCGGTGGCGTCGTCCAGCAGCAGCTGGTTGAGCCGGTCCAGGACGTCGGCGACCCGGTAGCCCTCGCGGGCGAGGAGACGCAGCCAGGGGCGGGCGAGGCCGATCACCACGGCCGCCTCCGGGCCCTTGCCCTGGACGTCGCCGACGGCGAAGCACCAGCGGCCGTCGCCCGCCGGGAACAGGTCGTAGAAGTCGCCGCTCGGGCCGCCCTTGTCGCAGGGCTCGTAGACGAGCGCGCTGCGCACGCCGGGGATCTCGGCGACCGCGCCGGGCAGCAGGCCGCGCTGGAGGACGGCGCTGATGGTGGCCTGGCGGGCGTACTGGCGGGCCGCGCCGATGGCGAGCGCGACCCGCCGGCCGAGGTCCTCCACCAGACCGGTGACCTCCTCGGGAAAGCCGGCCGGGCAGCTCCGGCCGATGACCAGCGTGCCGAGCGGCCGACCGCCCGCGATCAGCCGGTACGACAGCGCCGTGCCGTGGGCGCCCTGCGGGCCGAGCGCATGGCCGGGCCAGGGGTAGGGCTCGGGTCCGGAGCGCAGCCCGTCCGGCGGGCACGGCGGCTCTTTCTCCAGGGCGCACCGCAGCTCCTCGATGCGGGCCTCGCTGGCGTGCCAGACCCGGGCGGGTCCGCCGCCGGCGCGGCCGCGCACGCTCGCCTCGTCCTCCAGCCAGATCGCGCACCAGTCGGCGAGCCGGGGCACGATCAGCTGGCCGGTGAGCGCGGCGACCAGGTTCTCGTCCAGCTGACCGGCGAGCAGGTCGGACGCCTCGGCGAGGAAGGACAGCGCGCCCCGGCCGAGCCAGTCCCGGTCGCCGTCGACGCGGTGCGGCTGCGGGGCGAGGTCCTCGGCGACCTCCAGGGCGGGGTCCGGGGCGGGTCCGTCCAGGGCATCGCTGCCGCCCGGGGGCAGCCGCGCCCACACGGTCTTGGCGCCGGTGCGGTAGGTGACGCCCCAGGACTCGGCGAGCGTGGCGACGAGCCGGAGGCCGCGGCCGTACTCGGGGGTGTCGTACGCCCCCTCGCCGCCGGTGGCGTCCCGCGGGGCCCGGGAGGGGTGCTGGTCCTGGACCTCGACCACCAACGCGCCGGTCTCCTCCAGCCGCCATTCGACCTGCACGTCGGTACCGGCGTGCACGACGGCGTTGGTGACCAGCTCGCTCACCACGGCCATGGCGTCGTCGGCCAGCCGCGCGGAGACCCCGGGCGCCTTCTCCAGCGCGACACGCACCAGCGTGCGAGCCGAGCCCGGGGCGAGGGGGCTCCCGGGCAGCGTGGCCCGCCCTCTCGTCTCCCCGGGCTCGGTGTCGCTCTCCCGCTGCGTCGGTATGGCGGCCATGTCCATGCCGCCAGGGTGACAGACCGGGGGCAGCCGTGAGCGCTGAGTCACCGAAGCGGGCGGTAATGGCCGAGAACCGTGCTACGCGTGCGCCAGAAGACGGAAACTTTCGAGCGCTGGTGAGCGGGAAAGGGCGCGGGGTGTGCGCGGCCGTCGGTGGGTCCTCCGCCGCCGGACGCGCCACCCCTCGCCCCGCCGGGGGCGCTACCCCTCCCTGCTCCCGGCGTACATCTCGTCGATGAGGTCCTTGTACACCCGTTCGACCACCGGCCGCTTCAGCTTCAGGCTCGGCGTGATCTCGCCGTGCTCCACATCGAGGTCCCGCGGCAGCAGCCGGAACTTCTTGATGGTCTGCCAGCGCTGGAGCCCGGCGTTGAGCTGCTGCACGTACCCGTCGACCATCTCGACCGTCTGCGGCGCGGCGACGATCTCGGCGTACGAGCGGCCCTCCAGGCCGTTCTCCTTCGCCCACTCCTGGATCGCGAGCTCGTCCAGGGCGATGAGGGCGGTGCAGTAGTTCCGGTCGGCACCGTGCACCAGGATGTTGGAGACGTACGGGCACACGGCCTTGAAATGGCCCTCGACCTCGGCCGGAGCGACGTACTTGCCACCCGAGGTCTTGATGAGGTCCTTCTTGCGGTCGGTGATGCGCAGGTAGCCGTCGGGCGACAGCTCGCCGATGTCACCGGTGTGGAACCAGCCGTCGGACTCCAGCACCTCGGCGGTCTTCTCGGGCAGCTTGTGGTAGCCCTCCATGATGCCGGGCCCGCGCAGCAGGATCTCACCGTCGTCGGCGATCCGCACCTCGCAGCCGGCCAGCGGCTTGCCGACCGTGCCGGTGCGGTAGGCCTCGCCGGGGTTGACGAAGGAGGCCGCGGAGGTCTCGGTGAGGCCGTAACCCTCCAGGATGTGGATGCCGGCGCCGGCGAAGAAGTAGCCGATCTCGGGCGCGAGCGCGGAGGCGCCGGAGACACAGGCCCGCAGCCGGCCGCCGAACGCCTCGCGGAGCTTGGCGAAGACGAGGGTGTCGGCCACCTTGTGCTTGGCGGCGAGCCCGAACGGCACGGAGGCGGTGCCGGTGCGCCGGAAGTTGTCCTGGCTGGTCCTGGCGTACTCGCGGGCGACCTCGGCGGCCCACTGGAAGATCTTGTACTTGGCCGCGCCGCCCTCACGGGCCTTGGCCGCGACGCCGTTGTAGACCTTCTCGAAGATGCGCGGCACGGCCGCCATGTACGTCGGCTGCACCACCGGCAGGTTCTCGATGATCTTGTCGACCCGGCCGTCGACGGCGGTGAGGTGACCGACCTCGATCTGCCCGGAGATGAGCACCTTGGCGAAGACGTGCGCGAGCGGCAGCCACAGGTACTGCACGTCCGCGCCGCTGATCAGCCCGGTCGCGGCGATGGCCTTCGCCATGTACGACCAGTTGTCGTGCGGCAGGCGCACCCCCTTGGGGCGGCCGGTGGTGCCGGAGGTGTAGATGAGGGTGGCGAGCTGTTCCTTGGTGATCGCGCCGACCCGCTCCTTGATCAGCTGGGGGTGCGTCTCCAGGTAGGCGGCGCCACGCTTTTCCAGCTCGGCGAGGGTGGTCACCCATTCGTCCGGCTCGACGCCGGTCGGGTCGATGACGACGACCTTGGTCAGGTCGGGCAGCTCGGCGCGCTTCTCGAGGGCCTTGGCGAGCTGGGCCGCGTCCTCGGCGATCAGCACGCGGCTCTGGGAGTCGCCGAGGATGAACGCGGACTCGTCGGCGTTGGTCTGCGGGTAGATGGTCGTGGTGGCGCCGCCCGCACACATGATGCCGAGGTCGGCGAGGAGCCACTCGACGCGGGTGGAGCAGGCGAGCGACACCCGCTGCTCGGGCTGGAGGCCCAGGTCGATGAGTCCGGCCGCGATGGCGTACACCCGCTCGGCCGTCTGCGCCCAGCTGAGCGACTTCCAGTCATCGGGGCCCTGACCGGTGGCGGGCGGGACGGGGTAGCGGTATGCCTCGGCGTCCGGCGTGGCCGCCACGCGCTCCAGGAAGAGGGCCGCCACGGACGGCGGACGGTTCTCGATCAGGGTCTGTGTGTCGCTCACGACATCCTCCGGGGGCCCGCGACAGCGCGGCTGACTCGGTGCGGCTGGGTTAACTCACGGTGGGGTTTCGGGCTGTTGTTTAACTCGCGAGTAACTATCGAGCAGGCATCAGGGTAAGGCGCGACCGCCCGCTGCGTAAGGGGCAACGGCCTGTCACTTTTCACCGAGAGCGACGCCACACACGCGCGAGGGCCCGCCGCACTTTCGTACGGCGGGCCCCCACATGCCCGGATTGCGGACGTAACCGGTTGTTACCTCTGGTTACTTCTTGCCCTTGGCCGACCCCGCGCTGTCATCGCTGGACAGGACGGCGATGAAGGCTTCCTGCGGAACCTCCACGGAACCCACCATCTTCATCCGCTTCTTGCCTTCCTTCTGCTTCTCCAGCAGCTTCCGCTTACGGGAGATGTCACCGCCGTAGCACTTGGCGAGGACGTCCTTGCGGATGGCGCGGATGGTCTCGCGGGCGATGACCCGGGAACCGATGGCGGCCTGGATCGGCACCTCGAAGGCCTGCCGCGGGATGAGCTCGCGCAGCTTGGCGACGAGCCGCACACCGTACGCGTACGCGGCGTCCTTGTGGGTGATCGCCGAGAAGGCGTCCACCTTGTCGCCGTGCAGCAGGATGTCCACCTTGACCAGGCTGGAGGTCTGCTCGCCGGTGGGCTCGTAGTCCAGCGACGCGTAACCGCGTGTCTTCGACTTCAGCTGGTCGAAGAAGTCGAAGACGATCTCGGCGAGCGGGAGCGTGTAGCGGATCTCGACCCGGTCCTCGGAGAGGTAGTCCATGCCGAGCAGGGTGCCGCGCCGGGTCTGGCACAACTCCATGATCGAGCCGATGAACTCGGTCGGCGCCAGGATGGTGGCGCGCACGACCGGCTCGTACACCTCGCTGATCTTCCCCTCGGGGAACTCGCTCGGGTTGGTGACGATGTGCTCGCTGCGGTCCTCCATGACCACGCGGTAGACCACGTTGGGCGCGGTGGCGATCAGATCGAGCCCGAACTCGCGCTCCAGCCGCTCACGGATCACATCGAGGTGCAGCAGCCCGAGGAAACCGACGCGGAAGCCGAAGCCGAGGGCGGCGGAGGTCTCCGGCTCGTAGACCAGCGCGGCGTCGTTGAGCTGCAGCTTGTCCAGGGCCTCGCGCAGCTCGGGGTAGTCGGAGCCGTCCAGCGGGTACAGACCGGAGAAGACCATCGGCTTGGGGTCCTTGTACCCGCCGAGGGCCTCGGTGGCGCCCTTGTGCTGGCTGGTGACGGTGTCACCGACCTTGGACTGCCGGACGTCCTTCACACCGGTGATGAGGTAACCCACCTCACCGACGCCGAGGCCGTCCGCCGGCAGCATCTCGGGCGAGTTGGTGCCGATCTCCAGCAGCTCGTGCGTGGCGCCGGTGGACATCATCCGGATCCGCTCGCGCCTGTTGAGCTGGCCGTCGATGACACGGACGTACGTCACGACGCCGCGGTACGAGTCGTAGACCGAGTCGAAGATCATCGCGCGGGCGGGGGCGTCGGCGACACCGACCGGCGCCGGGATCTCCTTGACGACCTTGTTCAGCAGCGCGTCGACGCCGAGGCCGGTCTTCGCGGAGACCTTGAGCACGTCCGCCGGGTCGCAGCCGACCAGGTTCGCCAGCTCCTCGGCGAACTTCTCCGGCTGCGCGGCCGGCAGGTCGATCTTGTTCAGCACCGGGATGATCGTGAGGTCGTTCTCCATCGCCAGGTAGAGGTTGGCGAGGGTCTGCGCCTCGATGCCCTGGGCGGCGTCGACGAGGAGGATGGTCCCCTCGCAGGCGGCCAGCGACCGCGAGACCTCATAGGTGAAGTCGACGTGCCCCGGGGTGTCGATCATGTTGAGGATGTGGGTCGTGCCCTGGTCGGGGCCCTCGGTGGGGGCCCAGGGCAGACGCACCGCCTGGGACTTGATCGTGATGCCGCGCTCGCGCTCGATGTCCATCCGGTCGAGGTACTGAGCGCGCATCTGCCGCTGCTCGACCACACCGGTCAGCTGGAGCATCCGGTCGGCGAGCGTGGACTTGCCGTGGTCGATGTGCGCGATGATGCAGAAGTTGCGGATCAGAGCCGGGGCGGTACGGCTCGGCTCGGGCACATGGTTAGGGGTCGCGGGCACGCAGGGTCCTGTCTCTTGAGGCGCCTTATGCCTCGGGTCGGATCGTTACGTAGTCTCCATGGTCCCACGCGGAGGGACCGGGGGCCGTTTTGGGCCGTCCGGAGGGCCACTGGTACTGTAGATGGCTGTGCCTCATGCCCTCTCAGCGCGAGGCGCAACAGAAAATTTTGGATCACCGGTACGGGACCCGTGCGGCCCCGCACCTGAACCTGAAAAGGCTCCTTCGTGGCGAACATCAAGTCCCAGATCAAGCGGATCAAGACCAACGAGAAGGCTCGGCTGCGCAACAAGGCCGTCAAGTCCTCCCTGAAGACCGCGATCCGCAAGGCTCGCGAGGCCGCTGCCGCGGGTGACGTCGAGAAGGCCACCGAGCTGCAGCGCGCTGCCGCGCGTGCGCTCGACAAGGCCGTCTCGAAGGGCGTCATCCACAAGAACCAGGCCGCCAACAAGAAGTCGGCGCTTGCTTCCAAGGTCACGTCCCTCAAGGGCTGAACTCCTTTCTGATCTGACCGCCGGACGGACCCAGAGCGGGCCCTCTCTCATCCGCTCCCGCCCGGCACCCTCGGACTCGTACGCGGCCTGCGTTCGCCACGCGGGTACGAGTCCAACAGCGTGAACCAGGACCCCGGCACCTTGCCCTTCCCCAGGGCGGCTGCCGGGGTTTTCGGTTGCCCTGCTTCGATCCGAGGTGGGAATTGCCTAGGTCGGAATTGCTCAGGTGGGTACTGCCGAGGTGGGACCTGCCGAGTCGGGACCTGCCGAGTCGGGGTCGGAGCCACCGAGGCGGGTGGGAGCTGCCGAGCCGGTCGGGAGCCACCGACTCGGGTGGGGGGTGGGCAGTGCGAGGCCGGGCTCCGGGGGCGGAGCCCGCGGCGGGACTTCGGCGGAGCCGGTCGGCTACCCGCGCCCGCGGGACCGGGCAGCCTGCGCGATCACCACGACCGCCTTCTCCAACGCGTACTCGGGGTCGTCGCCCCCGCCCTTCACGCCCGCGTCTGCCTCCGCGACCGCCCGCAACGCCACCGCGACCCCGTCCGGCGTCCAGCCCCGCATCTGCTGCCGGACCCGGTCGATCTTCCACGGCGGCATACCCAGCTCGCGCGCCAGATCGGCCGGGCGGCCACCCCGGGCCGAGGACAGCTTCCCGATCGCCCGCACGCCCTGCGCCAGCGCGCTGGTGATCATCACTGGGGCCACACCCGTGGCCAGCGACCATCTGAGCGCTTCCAGCGCCTCCGCCGTACGTCCCTCCACGGCCCGGTCGGCGACCGTGAAGCTGGAGGCCTCGGCACGCCCCGTGTAGTACCGCCCGACGACCGCCTCGTCGATCGTCCCTTCCACGTCGGCGACCAGCTGGGAGACCGCCGAGGCCAGCTCCCGCAGGTCACTCCCGATGGCGTCGCAGAGGGTCTGGCACGCCTCGGGTGTGGCCGACCGCCCGAACGAACGGAACTCCCCCCGCACGAAGGCCAGCCGGTCCGCCGGCTTGGTCATCTTCGGACAGGCCACCTCCCGCGCCCCTGCCTTGCGCGCGGCGTCCAGCAGCCCCTTGCCCTTGGCGCCGCCGGCGTGCAGCAGCACCAGCGTGATCTCCTCGGCGGGCGAACCGAGATACGCCTTCACGTCCTTGACCGTGTCGGCGGACAGGTCCTGCGCGTTGCGTACGACCACGACCTTGCGCTCGGCGAAGAGCGACGGGCTCGTCAGCTCGGCGAGTGTGCCGGGCTGGAGCTGGTCCGGGGTCAGGTCACGTACGTCCGTGTCGGTGTCGGCGGCCTTGGCGGCGGCCACCACCTCCTGCACGGCACGGTCGAGCAGGAGGTCCTCCTGGCCCACGGCGAGTGTCACCGGGGCGAGAGGGTCGTCATTCGCAGTCTTCCTGGCCATCACTGACAGCATCCCACGCGGCACTGACAACGAACCGACCCCGGCACCCTGACCGGTCCCGGAGCGGGCCCCGAGCCCGTCTCGGGGTCGGGGTCACGGCTCCTCGCGCCAGCCGTCCCACTCCCCCGCGAACGCGTCCAGCTCGGCCGGGTCGAGCCGCTCGTCCTCGTCCCGCAGGACCACCAGCCACTGGGCGTCCTCGGCATCGTCCTCGCCGGCCAGAGCGTCCCGGACGAGCCGGGGTTCCTCGTCGATGCCGAACCGCTCCCTCAGCGCCTCGGCCGCCTCCTCGGCGGCGTCGCGGTCGGGCAGCACCAGCACGTGTCTCACATCGCTCACGGGCCCATTCTCCGGCACCGGGCGGGCCCCGAAAGGCGAGGTCAGCTCTGGTGCTGGTGCCGTATCCCGGTCCTCGCGCCGAGCGCGTGCCCCGGGCCCTCGCCGTCAGCCTTTGGGCACGATCTGCACGTCGACGTCGAATCAGGCGCGCGGGTCAGGGTTTCGCACAGTCGGTACACAGCTCAACTCGATCCCGAACGACTCCCGGTAGACCGCCAGCACCTCCTCGTCCGTCTCCAGCTCCCGCGCCTCGTGCGTGCCGTCCGCGCCGGTCGTCTTCAGCCTGCGCCCGCTGAGCGTGATCCGCCCGCCGTCCTCGGTGACCCGTGAACAGACCAGCGACCGGGTGAAGTGCGACTGCGGCGAGGTGCTGTGCCACCAGGCGCCGGCAGCGAAGTCACCGAGCACCCGGGGCCGGGTCTCCAGCCGGTACTGCGGCTTGCCGTCCCGCAGGACGTCCAGGTCCCCGGCGCCCGGCGCGTCCCCGCCGCGTATCCCGGCCGGATCCGGCCCGGCGTCCGCCACCTGGAAGCTCCCACCGGGGTCGTCCTGCTCCCCGCGTTCCGCCAGGGCCAGCGGGTAGTGGCTGTGCGCCCCGAACCCGACATCGGCGAGCCAGGTGTCCCCCTCCGCCGTTCGCACCCGCAGCGCGAGATGGTCGTAAGGGATCCCGAGCCGCCCCTCGTCGCCGTACACACGCCCCGCGAGCAGCTCCGCCTGGTACCCGAGGGCGGTGAGCAACGTCCCGAACGCGCCGTTGAGTTCGTAGCAGAAGCCGCCCCTGCGGGCCTCGGTCACCTTGTCCAGCAGCCGCTTCTCGTCCAGGGCGATCTCCTCTCCGAGGTGGACCGACAGGTTCTCGAAGGGGACGGTCAGCAGATGACGCAGGTGCAGCTCGCGCAGCGCCTCGCTGGTGGGCCTCTGCGGGCGCGCGATTCCGAGCCTGCGGAGGTAGGCGTCCAACTGTGCTGATTTCATGAGCCCAGTCTGGGCGACCGCCGGGCATCGCTGTCCTCCTAGTCCTCTCTCGTCACCCGGATCTCCCCGTCCTTCCCTCCGGTCCCGCCGACCGCGAGCGCCCCGTCCCGGTCGGTGCGCAGGACCACCGCGCCGCCGGCCCGCAGCGCGGCCAGGGTTGCCGGTGCCGGGTGGCCATAGGGGTTGCCGACGCCGGCGGAGACGAGCGCCACCCTGGGCGCAGCGAGCCTTGTCAGCTCCGGGTCCTGATAGGCCGAGCCATGATGGGCCACCTTCAGGACGTCCACTCTGGCCAGCCCGGCCGCCGCCGGGGACCGCAGCAACGCCTGCTGGGCCGGGGGTTCGAGGTCGCCGAGCAACAGCAGCCGCAGCCCGCCCGTACGCACGAGCAGCGCGACGCTGGCGTCGTTCGGACCCTCGGGCTCGAAGCCGGCGCCCGGCCGGACCGGGGGCACCCGGGTGCCTGAGGACAGCCGGCTCCCGGGGGACAGCTGTGCGCCGGAGGACAGTGGCGGGCTCTGTGGAGGAGGCCACAGGACCCGCCAGGTGAGCGGTCCGGTGCGCCGTTCCTCTCCCGCGACAGCCGTCGTGACCGGGATGTGCCGTTCAGCGGCCTGCCTTCGGACGAACTCGGCCTGGTCCGCCGGTTCCGGGAAGCCCGTGGTCTCGATCGCGGCCACCGAGCGGCCCCGCAGGACGCCGGGCAGGCCCGCCACATGGTCGGCGTGGAAGTGGGTGAGGACGAGGAGGGGAACGCGAGTGATGCCCAGCTGCCGCAGGCAGTCATCGACCAGGGCCGGATCCGGCCCGGCGTCCACGACCACCCCGGCACCCTCGCCCGCCGCCAGCACGGTCGCGTCGCCCTGTCCGACATCACACATCGCGAAACGCCAGCCCGGTGGCGGCCAGCCCGTGATCACTCGGGTCAGCGGCACCGGCCGCGTCACCAGCACCACGACCAGCAGCACGACGAGCACGGCCCACCCCGGGTGCCGCAGCAGCCTCCGGCCGGCCAGGACGACGGCCACGGTGACCGCCGCGAGGGCCAGTGCCCCCGGCCAGCTTCCCGGCCAGTCCACTCCGGCGCCGGGCAGCGCCGCCCCGGCCCGGGCCACTCCGGCGATCCACCCCGCCGGCCAACCCGCGCACCAGGCCAGCGCCTTGGCGACCGGCATGGCCCACGGCGCCGTCGCGAGCGCCGCGAACCCCAGCACCGTGGCCGGCGCCACCGCCACCTCGGCCAGCAGGTTGCACGGCACCGCCACCAGGCTCACCCGGGCCGACAGCACCGCCACGACCGGTGCGCACACGGCCTGCGCGGCGGCAGCCGCCGCCAGCGCCTCGGCGAGCCTCGGGGGCACCCGGCGCCGGCGCAACGCCTCGCTCCAGCCAGGCGCCAGCACCAGCAGTGCGCCGGTGGCCAGTACGGACAGCAGGAAGCCGTAACTGCGGGCCAGCCACGGGTCGTACAGCACCAGCAGCAGGACGGCCGTGGCCAGGGCCGGGACCAGGGATCGGCGCCGCCCGGTGGCCAGGGCGAGCAGCGCGACCCCGCCACAGGCGGCAGCCCGCAGGACGCTGAGGTCGGGCCGGGCGACCATCACGAAGCCCAGCGTGAGCGCTCCCGCGAGCAGGGCGGTCGCCCGCAGGGAGAGCCCCAGGCGTGGGGCCAGGCCACGGCGTTCGGCCCGTTGGGCCAGGCCGGGCGGTCCGATGAGCAGCGCCAGCAGGACCGTGAGATTGCTGCCGGAGACGGCGAGCGTGTGCGTCAGGTCCGTGGCCTTGAAGGCGTCGTCCAGCTCGGGCGTGATCCGCGAGGTGTCCCCGACGACCAGCCCGGGAAGCAGCGCCCGCGCGTCTCCGGGCAGGTCTTCGGTGGCGTCCCGGAGGCCGGCTCTGAGCCGCCCCGCCAGCCGTTGCGCCCTGTTCGGCCCCGCGACGATCCGCGGCTCCGGCCGACCGCGCACCCGCAGCACGGCCGCGGTCCGGTCACCACCCGTCTGCGCGGGCGCCAGCCGTCCGGCCACCTGAAGCCGCGTGGAGGGCAGCAGCCCGAGCCAGGCGGCACGCCCGCCGTGCGCCGGCTGCTCAGCGGCGGTCGGCGGCAGCTCGGCGTTCCGGGTCCCCTCGGCACTCCCGTCAGGTGCCGGAACGTCCGCGTCGACGATCAGCAGCACGGGCGTCCGGATCCGCTCACGCCGCCCGTCGGCCTCCTCGATGCTCCGCAGCTCGGCCCTCGCCAGCACCGCCACGGGCGCCGCACGATCGCCGCGCACCCGGGGCCTGCTCAGCCAGGGGTCGCCGGTCATCTCGACCTCCGCGGTGACGGTCGCGAACCGCCGGGCCAGGTCGGGCACCGGCCCACGCCGCACGTCAGCCCCGTGCAGCCCGGCGGACGCGGCTGCCGCTGCGGCACAGAGCAGCACCGCGGCGACGGCGGCCCGCGCCCAGCCGAACCGGCCACGCACCCACCCAGCCCACCTCGCCCCTCCTTCTCGCCCCGGGCGTGCCGCCTCTCCTCGCGGACTCGGCCCAACCGGCCCGACGCGCCCAGCCTGCCCGGCTCGTCCGGCGCCCACGGCCCAGCCGGCCCGCGGGGCTCGTCGGACGCCCACGCCCCAGCCGGGTTGCCCGCCCCGTGCGGCTCGCCCGCCCCGTCCCGGCCGTCGCACCGACAGCAGGAGAAGCCCGCAGGCCAGGCAGACGACGGCGGTCCCGGCGGTCCAGGCCGCTGGTGCGTCCAGAGTCAGGGCCGCCGTGGCCCAGGCCACGAGCGCGGGCGGCACCAGGCGGAGGTCCATGGGGTCGCTCCGGCCTGGGTGCGCGGTCGCGGGCTGCTCAGGCCCAGTGCGCGGGCCGGCCCTGTCGAGCACGCGGCTCATGGCCGTACCAACGCACGCAGATCGGTGAACCGGCGGTCGCCGATGCCGTTGACCTCGCGCAGTTCGTCCACCGAGCGGAAACCGCCGTGCCGGGTGCGGTAGTCGATGATGTGCTGCGCCAGTACCGGGCCGACTCCGGGCAGGGTGTCGAGCTGGTCCGCGGTGGCCGTGTTGAGGGAGACCGGTGCGGCCGGGCCCGTGCCGGTGGGTCCGGCGAGTGACCCGGCTGCCGGGCCGGGCTGAGCGGCGACTCCGGCCGGGGCGCCGACGACGACCTGTTCGCCGTCGACCAGGAAGCGGGCGCGGTTGAGTCCCTCCGTGCTCACACCCGGCCGGACCCCGCCCGCCGCCCGCAGCGCGTCGGCCACCCGGGCGCCGGCCGGCAGCCGCCGGATCCCCGGATTCCGGACCTTGCCGCTGACGTCCACGACGATCTGCCCGCCCGGCGTCGCCGAAGCGCCACCGGCCGCACCCGGCGTCCCACCCTCACCCTTCGCGGCGAAGGGCGCTGCCGCATGCACGACCTGAGGGGCGCTCACGGACTGGGGCCGGCCCACCCAGAAGTGCTGCACGGCGAACACGGCGGCGGCCACGAGCACCACGGCGAGCGCCACGACTCCCCGCCGCTCCACTCCGTACCGTGCCTGGAGCCACACCGGCATCCGCTCCCGCAGCGCCAACCCGGCCCTCTCCCGCCAGTCCGGGGCAGCGGACTCCTCGGCCTCCGGCTCTCGCGCCGCATCGGCCGGTTCGCGCTCCGCAGTGATGCGCAGCACCGGCGCCGGACCGGTTGCACCGGCCGGTTCGGCTGCCGAGGTTGTGCCCGGCTCGGGTGCGGCCGCGGTCGCTGTCCTCGCCGGACTCAGGCCGAGCGCCCGGCCCGTTGCCCTCGCCGTCGGCGTACTCGCGGGCCCGCCAGGGCCCGGTGGTGCGTTGCCCGACTCCCGCCACTGCACGGCCCGTTCGCCGAAGAGGAGTTCCGCCCGGCGGCGCAGTTCGTCCGCCGGTGCGGGCGGGCGGTGCGGGGTGCGGCGGCGCTCGGTGGTGCGCCGGTGGCGGGTGCGGCCGTCTGAGGTGGGGCCACGGCCGGGGCCGCTGGTCGGAGTTGCTGTGCGTGAACGAGATCGAAGCGCCATGCGACGAGGATGGGGCATTCCGTCACATCGCAATGATCTTGGTGAATTCCGGTGGACGATCGCCCGGTTGTGGAAAACTCCGTCACTCGCACGAGTGAGGCCGGTCGACCCCGAGCCAACTGGGGGCAGCTGCCCGGGATTCGCTGTGTCAGCGAGGCGAGACGACCGCGCCCAGCAGCCCGGGGCCGGTGTGTGCCCCGATCACTGCCCCGACCTCGCTGACATGCAGGTCGGCCAGGCCCGGGACGCGGGCCCGCAGCCGGTCGGCGAGTGCGGCGGCCCGGTCGGGGGCGGCGAGGTGGTGGACAGCGATGTCGACCTCGGCGCTGCCCGCCCGCTCGGCTGCCAGTTCCTCGAGGCGCGCGATCGCCTTGGACGCCGTACGCACCTTTTCGAGCAGCTCGATGCGGCCGCCGTCCAGCTGGAGCAGCGGTTTGACGGCGAGTGCGGAACCCAGCAGCGCCTGCGCGGCTCCGATCCGGCCGCCGCGGCGGAGATAGTCGAGGGTGTCGACGTAGAAGTAGGCGGATGTGCCCGCGGCCCGCTTCTCGGCGGCCGTGACGGCTTCGTCCACGGTGCCGCCCGCCTCCGCGGTCTCTGCCGCGGCGAGCGCGCAGAAGCCGAGCGCCATCGCAACCATCCCGGTGTCCACCACCCGTACCGGCACCGGTGCTTCGCGCGCCGCGAGGACCGCCGCGTCGTAGGTGCCGGACAACTCGGCGGACAGGTGCAGGGAGACGATGCCGCGGGCGCCGGACTCGGCGACCCTGCGGTAGGTCTCCGCGAAGACCTGGGGGCTGGGCCGGGAGGTGGTGACGGAGCGCCGTTTCTGCAGCGCCTGGGCCAGGGAGCGGGTCGAGATCTCGGTGCCCTCTTCGAGGGCTTGGTCGCCGAGGACGACGGTCAGCGGTACCGCGGTGATGCCGTGACGCTCCATCGTCCGGGGCGGCAGGTAGGCCGTGGAATCGGTGACGATCGCGACATGGCGGGACATGAGCTGGAGGTTACCTGGCGTAGTGCTCGCTTGGCAGCCCGGCCCCTGTGGAGCGGCTCTGGAGCGACCCGCTCATGTAGTGCTCTCGGGGCGGGGCTTCTTCTGCCACGGGAAGCCGGCACGCCATGAGGACGGGGCGATGGCATCGGGAGCGGGCTCCTCGGCAGTGGCCCCGGGCGCCTTCGGCCGGGTCTGCTCCGCGGCCGGGCCGTCGGCGGGAGAAGGCGCGTCGGGCCACTTCGGGGGCGCCTGGCCGGGCTCGGTGCGCGCCCAGTGGCGCAGGGCGCCCGCTTCGATGTCGATCTGCGCGCTGAGGGTGCTCAGATCGTCCTCGGCGAACCGGCTGGCCCGGTCGCGGACGGCCCACCGCAGGGAGTCCGCAGAGTTGGTGATGCGCTCCGTGCGGCTGCGCAGCTCGGGCAGGCGCGCGGCGAGCGTGGCCCGGTCCGGCTCGGACTCCAGACGCTTGAGGTCCGCGTCCAGCTCGTGTCCGTGCGCGCTGAGCCGCTCGAAGAGGCCGAGGGACTCCTTCAGCGACTCGTCCTCGGCCGCGCCGGCGTGCAGCGCGTCCTGGGTGGCACGCATGGAGGCGCGCAGCGCGAGCCGCAGCTGGGCGATCTCGCCGGCCGGGCCGATCTGGGCGAAGGACTTGGCACGCAGGGTGTGGTCCTCGACCGTGCGGCGGGCCTGCGCGATGGTCCGGTCCACTCCGCGCTTGGCGGCACCGACCGCCTTGACCGTGGCGTACGCGCCCAGACCGACGAAGAGCAGGAAGAGCAGGGCGAACACGGTCAGCACAACTTCCATGACGCTCCTCCTCCGGTCGGTACGGCGCGAGCCGCTGTGCTCTCCACGGTAAACGCTGCGGGCAGGCACGGGGTTCCGGAAGAACCCCGAACCTGCCCGTAAGGGGCTACCCCGACGCCGGCCGCGCCCGGCGCCCGGTCATCACGCCGGAACGATGTTCACCAGCTTCGGCGCCCGCACGATCACCTTGCGGATGCCCGCGCCGCCCAGCGCCGCGACGACCTTCTCGTCGGCCAGCGCCACCTTCTCCAGCTCCTCGTCGGAGATGGCGGGCGGCACCTCCAGACGGGCCTTGACCTTGCCCTTGATCTGCACGACGCAGGTCACGGTCTCGTCGACGACGTAGGCCGGGTCGGCGACCGGGAAGTCCCGGTGGACGACCGAGTCGGTGTGGCCCAGCTTGCGCCACAGCTCCTCGGCGATGTGCGGGGCCAGCGGGGCGATCATCAGCACCAGCGGCTCGGCCACGGACCGCGGCACCGGGCCACCGGCCTTGGTCAGGTGGTTGTTCAGCTCGGTGACCTTGGCGATGGCGGTGTTGAAGCGCAGGCCCTCCAGGTCCTGGCGCACGCCGTCGATGGCTTTGTGCAGGGCGCGCAGGGTCTCCTCGTCCGGCTCGGCGTCGGTCACGGTGACCTCGCCGGTGGTCTCGTCGACGATGTTGCGCCACAGCCGCTGCAACAGCCGGAACTGGCCGACCACCGCGCGTGTGTCCCACGGGCGGGAGACGTCCAGCGGGCCCATCGCCATCTCGTACAGGCGCAGCGTGTCGGCGCCGTACTCGGCGGCGATCTCGTCCGGAGTCACCGCGTTCTTCAGGGACTTGCCCATCTTGCCCAGCAGGCGGCTGACCTTCTCGCCCTGGTGGTAGTAGGCGCCGTCGCGCTCCTCCACCTCGGCGGCCGGCACCGCGATGCCCCGGCTGTCACGGTAGACGTAGGCCTGGATCATGCCCTGGTTGAACAGCTTGTGGAACGGCTCCGCGGAGGAGACGTGCCCCAGGTCGTACAGGACCTTGGACCAGAAGCGCGCGTACAGCAGGTGCAGCACGGCGTGCTCGGCACCACCGACGTACAGGTCGACGCCACCGTGCGGCTGGCCCTCGCGCGGACCCATCCAGTACTGCTCGATCTCCGGGTCGACCAGCCGCTGCTCGTTGTGCGGGTCCAGGTAACGGAACTCGTACCAGCAGGAGCCGGCCCAGTTGGGCATGGTGTTGGTCTCGCGGCGGTACTTCTTGGGGCCGTCGCCCAGGTCCAGGGTGACGTTGACCCAGTCCTCGTTGCGCGACAGCGGCGTCTCGGGCTGGGTGTCGGCGTCGTCCGGGTCGAAGGTGCGCGGGCTGTAGTCCTCGACCTCGGGCAGCTCCAGCGGCAGCATCGACTCGGGCAGCGCGTGGGCGATGCCGTCCTCGTCGTAGACGATCGGGAAGGGCTCGCCCCAGTAGCGCTGGCGGCTGAACAGCCAGTCCCGCAGCCGGAAGTTGACGGTGCCCTCGCCGATGCCCTTGCGGGCCAGCCACTCGGTGATGCGGGCCTTGGCGTCGGCCACGCCCAGGCCGTTCAGCCTCACGTCGTCGCTGTCGGAGTTGACGATCTTCGCGTCGTAGGAGACGAAGGCGTCGTCCCAGGTGGACGGGTCGGTACCGCGGCCGTCGGTCGGCTCGACCACGCAGCGGATCGGCAGCTCGAAGGCGCGCGCGAAGGCGAAGTCGCGACTGTCGTGCCCCGGGACGGCCATGATCGCGCCGGTGCCGTAGCCCATCAGGACGTAGTCGGCGATGAAGACCGGGATCCGCTCGCCGTTGACGGGGTTGGTCGCGAACGCGCCGGTGAAGACGCCGGTCTTGTCCTTGGCTTCGGCCTGCCGCTCGACGTCGGACTTGGAGGCGGCCTGTGCGCGGTAGGCGGCGACGGCCTCGGCCGGGGTGGCGTGGCCGCCGGTCCACACCTCGTGCGTGCCCTCGGGCCACGCCGCGGGGGTGAACTTGTCGACCAGCGGGTGCTCGGGCGCCAGCACCATGTAGGTGGCGCCGAACAGGGTGTCCGGGCGGGTGGTGAAGATCGTGATGCGCTCGCCGTCGATCGGGAAGTCGACGCGGGCGCCCTCGCTGCGGCCGATCCAGTTGCGCTGCTGCAGCTTGATGGCCTCGGGCCAGTCCAGCTCCTCCAGGTCCTCCAGCAGCCGGTCGGCATAGGCGGTGATGCGCATGTTCCACTGGCGCAGCTTGGCCTTGAAGACCGGGTAGTTGCCGCGCTCGGAACGGCCGTCGGCGGTGACCTCCTCGTTGGCCAGCACGGTGCCCAGACCCGGGCACCAGTTGACGGGCGCGTCGGAGGCGTAGGCCAGGCGGTACTCGCCCAGGACGTCGGCGCGCTCGGCGGCGGTCAGCGCGTTCCACGCGCGCGTGGTGCCCTCGATCGCGCGCTCACCGGACTCGAACTGGGCGATCAGCTCGGAGATCGGGCGGGCCTTGCGCGCCTCGTCGTCGTACCAGGAGTTGAAGATCTGAACGAAGATCCACTGGGTCCACTTGTAGTACTCCGGGTCGATCGTGGCGAACGACCGGCGCTTGTCGTGGCCCAGGCCCAGCCGGCGCAGCTGGGCCTTCATGTTCTCGATGTTGGCCTCGGTGGAGACGCGCGGGTGCGTGCCGGTCTGCACGGCGTACTGCTCGGCGGGCAGGCCGAAGGCGTCGAAACCCAGGGTGTGCAGGACGTTGTGGCCGGTCATGCGCTGGAACCGGGCGTAGACGTCGGTGGCGATGTAGCCCAGCGGGTGGCCGACGTGCAGGCCCGCACCGGAGGGGTACGGGAACATGTCCATGATGAACTTCTTGGGCTTGGCGACCAGCTCCGCGTCGCCCGCCAGGTCACCCTTGGGATTCGGCGCCGCGTAGGTGCCGTCGACGTCCCAGAAGTCCTGCCAGCGTGCCTCGATCTCGGCTGCCATGGCGGCCGTGTAGCGGTGCGGCGCAGCCACCTCGGCGGTGGCAGCGGGGTTCGTCTCGCTCATGATCCTCAAAGCTCCATCGATCGTCTCTGCCTGCGGAAATGAAAAAACCCCTCGCACAGGAGGGGACGCCGCGCCGATGCCGACCTCACGGCTGGACCGGGGTCGGTACTGATCAGCGCGGCCCGCTAAGCAGAAGGCGTACGGCACGCATGGCGCTAGGGTACCGCAGCCCTTGAGCAAGCCGCGACGCGCTTCCGTATGCCTGGTGGACATGTCACGTAGCCCACCGAAGCTGAACAAAGGTCAAAGATTACTTCGCGTACCGTCCACTAAGGGACATCGCCCCAGTCGCATTGTCCGTTGATAACAACGCAATAACTCAAACCCCGTACTGATTGGTATGGCGCCACTTAGAGTGCGGCAGCGGGACCGCTTTCCCGAAACTGCTCGGAGTTGCCCCCATGAACCCTCGTCGTAGTACCAGTTCGCTCCCCAAACCGGGCCGCTCGGCCTATGGGGTGGCGTCAGCTGTCGTCCTGCTGCTCATACCCGTGGCCGTGCTGGTCGGAGGCAGCCAGTTCCGCGAGTTCCTGAACTTCGGCGCAGGCGTGCTGTCTCTCGTCTCGCTGAGCTGCTCGGTGATCTGGGGCCTGTTCGCCCAGGACCGGATCTTCCTGAACACACGGCAGCGGATCATCGGACAGGCGGTGCACCGGACGACCGCGGTCGCCTCGATCGCGTTCCTGTTGCTGCACATCACCACGAAGATCGCGCTCGGCCACACCGAGCTGATCGCCGCGCTCATCCCGTTCTCGCTCGGCGTCTCCGGAATCGCCGGCCTGATCGGGCTCGGCTCGCTCGCGGGCCTGCTGATGATCTTCGTGGGTGTCACCGGCGCGCTGCGCAGCAATTTCGCCACCCCCGCCCCGGTCGCCGCCCGCTGGCGGGCCATGCACATGCTGGCCTACCCGGCCTGGTGCGCGGCGCTCGTGCACGGCCTCTACGCGGGTCGCTCGGCCAAACCGATCTTCGTGATCCTCTACAGCCTGTCTCTACTGGGCGTCATGGGCGCCCTCGCGCTGCGCTCGGCCCCGCGGCCCTTCAAGCGCAAGGTCGCCGACCGGCTGGTGGCCCTGTTCGGCAGCTCGGAGCGGCCCGGGCTCGACGAGCTGGACGCGAACCGCTCCCGGGTGGCCGCGTCCGGGCTGTCCGGCTTCGAGGCCCGTCGCGAGCCGCAGCCCTCACCCGCCGCCACGGCGGCCGCCCCGCTCTACCAGACCCCGGCCGCCGAGCCCGCCTCCGGCTTCGCGGCCGCCTACCGCGCGGTGTCCACGCCGGGCCGCCCCCAGCAGCCCTTCACGGCCGCCCAGACGGCCCGTATGGACCTGCCGCTGGATCTCCAGGCCACGGAGGCCATGCCACGCGTGGACGGCCCCTCCAGCACCTCGGGCAGCTGGCCGATCCCGTCCCCGCCCCCGGTCGGCGAGGCCCCGCCGTCCGCCTACGACCCGCTCCAGGACACCGGATACACCATCCCGGTCTACGGCAATACGGGCACGGTCGGATACGGCGGAAGTGACGTGTACGACACCGGTGAGACAAACGGCCTCTACGGCACGTACAACCCGAGTGACACGTTCAACAGCGGTCCCGCCACCGAAACGCTGCCCGGCTCGTCCTACGACACGCCGGGTTCGGGCGAACCTTGGAACACGCCTTCCGGAGGCTTTTAAGTGAACGAGGCCCTGCCCGACGTCCCCGAAGTCCGTGTGGTCGGACTTCCCCAGCTCACGTCGGGCTTCGACCTTGTGGAGCGGCTCGACCTGCCCATGCACCTGAAGGTGCACGGGCCGCTCGACCCGCTCGGCGGCGAACAGCTCGCCCAGCTCGCCGAACGCATCAACCTCAAGGGCCGCGGCGGCGCCGGCTTCCCCTTCCACAAGAAGTTGCGCTCGGTCGCCGAGTCGGCGATCAAGCGCGGGGTGCGTCCGGTCGTGGTGGTCAACGGCAGCGAGGACGAACCGGCCTGCCGCAAGGACACCGTCCTCATCAACCGTGCCCCGCACCTGATCCTGGACGGCGCGCTGCTGTGTGCCGAGGCACTCGGCGCGCGCACGCTCGTCATCGGCGTCACCCGGGAGTCCACCCAGCGCTCCATGGAGGCCGCGCTGGCCGAGCGCGGTCTGAGCAACAGCCGGAGATCGGCGCTACGCGCGTGGGTGCAGCGCAATCCGGTGCGGATGGTCACCGGCGCCGCCGCCTCGCTGATCCGCTCGATCGACGGGGGCCCGGCGGTTCCCCCCGGCCGCAAGATCAGCGCCTCGCAGAGCGGCGTCGGCGGGGCGCCCACCCTGCTGTCGAACGCGGAGACCTTCGCGCAGCTGGCCATCGCCGCCCGCATCGGCCCGGAGCGCTACGGCAACACCGGCCTGTACGACGAACCGGGCACCGTGATGCTCACCGTGTCCGGCGCGGTCGCCCGGCCGATGGTGATCGAGGTCCCCACCGGCGTGCCGCTGCGCTACGTGCTCCAGCTCGCGGGCGCCCCGCCGGTGCCGCAGGGCGTGCTGACCGGCGGCTATCACGGCAAGTGGATCGACGCGGCCACCGTCAACGAGGCGATCGTCTCGCGCAACTCGCTGGACGCCGTGGGCGGTTCCCTGGGGGCGGGCGCGATCCTGCCGATCAGCCAGGAGACGTGCCCGCTCGGCGAGTCGCTGCGGGTGGCGCAGTGGCTGGCCGAGGAGAGCGCCGGCCAGTGCGGCCCCTGCTACCTCGGACTGCCCGCCGCCGCACGCGGCCTGGAGGACATCCTGAACGGCGGCGGACCGGCCGCCCTGGAGGCGCTGAAGCAGGTCGCGAAGAACGTGAAGCGGCGCGGGGCGTGTTCGCACCCGGACGGCTCGGCGATGTTCCTGGAGTCGACCATCAAGGCGTTCACCGACGACCTGGCCGCGCATGTCCTCGGAAACGGCTGCGGACGGCCCGTGGAGGGCGTTCTGCCGCTCTTCGAGGGAGGCAGGGCCCCTGCGGGCGTCACGGGCGGCACAGAGCCCGAGGAAACCGGCGCCAGCCGCCAGAAGATCTACGTCGACTGGACACTCTGCCGGGGCCACGGACTGTGCGCGGACATCCTCCCTGAGGTGTTCGAGCTGGGCGCCGACGGCTTCCCGACCGTCGCCCAGGCGCAGGTGCCGCGCTACGCGGAGGCGAAGGCGCTGCGCGCGGTGCGCCGCTGCCCGGCACTCGCCCTGCGCATCGAGGAGGACACGCGCGGGCAGGCACCGTCGCGCAATCTGCCGGTCCTCTCCCAGGGGCGCGGCCGGCGCGCGCTGGGCCGCTGAGCGCGGACGGGGCGGCGGGTCACCCGAGCCGGGTGACCCGCCGCCCCGTCCGCGCATGTCTGTGCTCCGGAACACGCCGAAGGCGGACCGTCCGTGAGGACGATCCGCCTTCTATTACTGTGGAGCTAAGGAGAATTGAACTCCTGACCTCCTGCATGCCATGCAGGCGCTCTACCAACTGAGCTATAGCCCCTTGTTTTATTGTTTCGCCCGGTTCCCCCGGCGACGACGTAAACATTACAGGCCCGTCGGCGCAGCACCAAATCGGTTTCGACTTCGCGCCGATACGACCACTAATGTCGGCTTTCATGACCGTGATCGCGTCGTCCGCAGCCACCCGCCGGGTCCCGGTCGCGCTGGGCGTGTGCCTGGCGTCCTTCGCGGCGTTCTGGGCCGCGCAGCGGGCCGCGCATGTGTCGATGATCGATCTGATGGTGTACCGGGCCGAGGGCGCCACCGTGCGCACCGGCGGCGACCTCTACGCGCTGCGCGCGACGGCCGCGCACCTGCCCACCACCTACCCCCCGTTCGCAGCGTTGCTGTTCACCCCGCTGCCCCTGCTGGACACGGAACTCCTGCGCGCGCTTGCGACGGCCGGCAACCTCGCGCTGCTGGTGGTGTTCGTACGGCTGTCCCTGAAACTCGTCGGCCACGCGCGCGTGGAGACCTCCTGGTGGGTCGCCGCAGCGGCCGTGTGGTGCGAGCCGGTGTGGACGACCCTGCGCTACGGCCAGATCAACCTGCTGCTGGCCGTCCTGGTGCTGTGGGACCTGACCCGCCGCCCCGCCGGCGGGTTCGACCGCTGGACGGGAGTGGGCCTCGGGCTGGCCGCGGCGGTCAAGCTGACGCCCGCGCTGTTCCCGGCGTTCCTGCTCGCCACGGGCCTCGTCGCCCGCCTGAAGGGCGGGCACGGACAGCCGTGGCTGCGGCACGCGCGCGGAGCGGCCGCCGCGTTCACCGGGGCGACCCTGCTGGCGGCGGCCCTCCTGCCGTACGACTCCTGGCGGTTCTGGACGGACATCGCGTTCCGCGCGAACCGGGTCGGGCACGCCGAGGACACCGCCAACCAAGCCCTGCGCGGCGTCCTGGCCCGCTTTCTGCACTCGGCCGATCCGGGAGCACTCTGGGCGCTCTGCGCGGCCCTGGTGGCCGCCTCGGGGCTCGCGCTGGCCGTGCGGGCGGAATTGCGGGGGCGGCGGGCCTGGGCGGTGTGCGCCTGTGCGGTGACCGCCCTGCTGATCAGCCCCGTGTCCTGGACCCACCACTGGGTGTGGTGCGTGCCGCTGGTGCTGCTGCTGTGGACACGCGCGCACAGGGCGGCAGCCCTGGGCACACTCCTGGTCTTCTGCTCGTACGCGCCGTGGTGGGTGCCGCACGGATCAGGCCGGCCCGAACTGCACTTCGGTGGCGCGGAATTGACGCTGTCCGCACTCTACGGAGGCGCCGGTGCGCTTTTCCTCGCACTGGCCCGGACATCGTTGCCGAGGACCGGGCCCGGTGTGATCGACGTCAAGCCGTGACGAACTGGTAGAACCTCTTGAGCGTGCAGTGCTCCTCGAGGAGCCGGCCGTAGATCGGCTCGCCCTCCAGCTCCCGGTACGTCTCGATCGGGTCGCCTTTTATGATCAGTGCCCGCGCGCATTCCTCGCACCAGTACTGGTAATCGGGATTGATCGGCTCCATGTCACGGACGATCGGCGTACCGCTCCCGCACCAGTCGCACTTTCGCCGGTGTGCACCCATCGATCAGCTCCAGCTGTGGCCGCAGGCCGTGCACACGTAGGAGATTCCGCCATTGTCGCCGAGTACTTGCGCGACGTGCGCGGAACCGCAGGAAGGGCAGCTCAGCCGGGTGGTCGTATCCCGTATCAACGCCGCACCGAGGAGGTGGCCGACCTCCTCAAGGATGCTCGCAGGCATCGCTACTCCCTCCCGTCGGGCCGCGCCCCCTTCCGGCCTTTTGATTCTGCCACGGCCGGAGCAATACGGTCAGCGACGCCTCAGTACCAGTCCGGACACGGCGCCCACCGCGGCCGTTCCGGCCAGCGCCCAGACGCACACCGAGAACGCCTCCGCAGAGGGATACGACCGCAGAGCCCCGAATGACTCAAGCCGGTTCAGGAACAGTGTGCCGAAGGCCGCCACACCCATGAGCTGACCGAGTTGTGCCACCGTCGCCAGCAGGCCGCTGGCGTCCGCCGCGTCCTCGGGCCGCACAGTGGCCAGCGCCCCGGTGAGCGTCGGACTGAAGGCGAGCGCCAGCCCGGCACCCGTGCCCGCGTACCCCGCGTACAGGGCCACTCCCCCGCCCCCGCCGCCGTGGAAGGCGAGCCCCACGACGGCGACGGACACCGCGGTGAGCGTGAACCCGGCCGGCGACAGGACCTGCTGCCAGGCGGCCGGCCACCGCCGCCAGGTCAGGCTGACGGCGCCGAAGACGGCCGCTGTCGGCGCGAAGCTCAGTCCGGCTCGCAGCGCGCTGTAGCCGAGGCCGCCCTGGACGTGCAGGGTCAGCGCGAAGAGGAAGCCGGCGTTGACCGACATCACGGCGAGGATCCGGAAGACGGCCCGCCCGATGCCAGGGTGGCGCAGCACCCGGGGCCTGATGAGCGGGGCACCGCCGCGCCGGGCCAGCCGCGACTCGTAGCCGCAGAACAGGGCGAACAGCACGGCGGCCGCGGCCAGCGACAGCCAGGACCACAGCGGCCAGTCCTCCTCCTGCCCGAGCACCAGCGGCACGGTCAGCAGCGACACGGCGGCGCCGAGCAGCACCAGCCCGGGCAGGTCCAGCGCCCGGGCCCGCTCCCGCCCGGCCGCACCGCCCAGCGGCAGGACCCGCCGGCCCAGTACGAGCAGCAGCGCACCCACCGGCACGTTGACCAGGAACACCGGCCGCCAGCCGGTGCCGAACAGGTCGGCGCTGACCAGCACCCCGCCGGCGACCTGCCCGGCCGCCGCGCCGACGGCGAGGACGGCCGAATAGGCGCCCAGCGCCCGCGCCCGGGCCTCGCCGGTGAAGGAACGCTGGATGAGGCTGAGCACCTGCGGGATCATCAGCGCCGAGCCCGCGCCCTGCACCAGCCGGAACACGATCAGCTCGGTCGAGCCCTGCGCCAGCCCGCAGGCGAGCGAGGCCGCGGTGAACAGAGCCAGTCCGGCGAGGTGGACCCGGCCGTGGCCGAGCCGGTCGCCGAGCCGGGCCCCGGTGATCAGGAGCACGGAGTAGGTGATGGTGTAACCGGCGATCACCAGCTGGAGGTCGGCGCCCGAGGCGTGCAGGTCGGAACCGATCGCGGGGGCCGCGACGTTCACGATGAAGACGTCGAGGGCCGCCATGAACAGGGCGGCGAGCAGCACACCGAGCAGCAGCCGGGGCCGGTTGTCAGTGCCGAGTGCTTCACTGTCCGTGACGGATGATCCCGCTCGGTCAGCGGTCGGCGTGTCACTGTCAGTGGCGGATGCTTCACTGATCGCAGGGTTCGGGGCGGGCTCGGTGCCCGGCCCGGTTCGGGATGTCGTCGTCATGGCGTCGAGCGTGACGACGGGGCGGTACCGGTGCCGAGTGCCCGCCGATGCTGGTACTGCCAGCACCTGGCAGGAGCGGCCCGGAGTGTCGACGATCGATGGAGACGGGGACGACGGGGGGGCTGGACCATGGGGACGAGGACACAGCGACGCAGGCCGGAGCTGGCCGTCTTTCTGCGCAGCAGGCGGGCACGGGTGACGCCGGCCGATGTGGGGATGCCGCCGGGCCTGCGGCGGCGCACGCCGGGGTTGCGCCGGGAGGAGGTCGCCCAGATCTCGGGCGTGGGCGTGACCTGGTACACGTGGCTGGAGCAGGGCCGGCCGATCAACGCCTCGCCGCAGGTGCTGGACGCGGTCGCGCGCACGCTGCGGCTGGACCCGCCGGAGCGGGAGCATCTGTACCGGCTGGCGGAGGTGCCGTTCGAGCCGGACCCGGAGGGCCTGATCCGGCGGATCGGCCCGGAGGTGCAGGGCGTCATCGACGCCCTCGACCCGATGATGGCGATGGTCTACAACTCGCGGTACGACGTCCTGGCCACCAACCCGGCCTATCGGGACCTGTTCCTGGTGCCGCAGACACTCGGTCCCGGCATGGGCCTGCCGAACGTGCTGTGGACGCTGTTCACGCTGCCGGAGGGGGTCTGTCCGCTGGTCCGCCGGGAGGAGGAGCTGCCGCTGATGGTGGCGACGCTGCGGTCGCCCTACGGCAGACACGTGGGCGAGCCGGCCTGGGAGGAGTACATACGCGGGCTGTCGGCGGCGAGCCCCTGGTTCGCGGAGCTGTGGGCGAGCGGTGCGGTGGCACCTCCGGGGCCCCGGGTGAAGACGTTCCGGCACGCGGCGGTGGGCGAGATGCGGATGACCTCCCAGTCGCTGTCCATCGACGGGATGCCCGAGTGCCGGATCGTGGTCTACACCCCGGAGGACGACGAGGCGAGGGAGAAGATGGCGCTGCTGCGGGAGCGAAGGGAGCGACTGTGGCCGTCGGCACATGAGGGAAGGGAGGCCGAGGAGGCCGTCCGCCGCTGAACGCGCTGGGCCCGCCGGACACGCCGGACACAGAAAATCCCGCCCCCTGTGGGGACGGGATCCTCATCACCGATCTTTGACAACTCAACAGAGTGTCGATCAGTGGAGCTAAGGAGAATTGAACTCCTGACCTCCTGCATGCCATGCAGGCGCTCTACCAACTGAGCTATAGCCCCTGGTGTTCTTCCCGCTCGGCGGGGCGAACAAGAAGAACTTTAGCCTGTGACCTGCCGGAAAGTGAAATCCGGGGTCCGGGGGCCTCGGGACGGTCAGTCGTCGTCGCCGAGGACGGGCTCGGGGAGCGTGCCCGCGTTGTGCTCGAGCAGGCGCCAGCCGCGGGCGCCTTCGCCGAGCACGGACCAGCAGCAGTTGGAGAGGCCGCCGAGGCTCTCCCAGTGGCGGGCCTCCAGGCCGAGGAGCCGGCCGATGGTGGTGCGGATGGTGCCGCCGTGGCTGACCACGACGAGGGTGCCGTCCTCGGGCAGCTTCTCGGCGTGCCGCAGGACGACGGGAGCCGCGCGGTCGGCGACCTCGGCCTCCAGTTCGCCGCCGCCGCGGCGGACCGCCTCGCCGCGCTTCCAGGCGGCGTACTCCTCCCCGTGGCGGGCGATGATCTCCTCGTGCGTCAGCCCCTGCCAGACGCCCGCGTAGGTCTCGCGCAGGCCCTCGTCGCGGGTGACGTCGAGGCCGGTGAGGGCGGCCAGCTCGGCGGCCGTGTGCGCGGCACGCCGCAGATCCGAGGAGATGATCGCGTCGGGCCGCAGGGAGGCGAGCAGCCGGGCGGCCCGGCGGGCCTGGCCGATGCCGGTCTCGGTCAGCTCGACGTCGGTGGTGCCCTGGAAGCGGCGCTCCACGTTCCAGGAGGTCTGGCCGTGCCGCCACAGGATGATGCGGCGGCCCCGGCCCTTGCGGTCGGTCACCTCACCTGTGGCGCTCATCACCACTCCCCGCCCGGCTCCTGATCCGCCTCGGCGGCCTGCAGCCTGGCGTGCTCCTCGGCCTTGCCGCGGGTGGCCTTGGCGTCGGCGGGCAGCTGGATCTCGGGGCAGTCCTTCCACAGCCGCTCCAGGGCGTAGAAGACCCGCTCCTCGCTGTGCTGGACGTGCACGACGATGTCGACGTAGTCGAGCAGGACCCAGCGGGCCTCGCGGTCGCCCTCACGGCGGACCGGCTTGGCGCCGAGTTCCTTCAGCAGGCGCTCCTCGATCTCGTCGACGATGGCCTTGACCTGGCGGTCGTTCGGGGCGGACGCCAGCAGGAAGGCGTCCGTGATCGACAGCACGTCGCTCACGTCGTAGGCGATGACGTCGTGGGCGAGCTTGTCGGCCGCCGCCTGGGCGGCGGTGTTGATGAGCTCAAGAGAACGGTCGGTGGCGGTCACTACACGGCTTTCCGTCGGCGGTCTTTTGACATCAAGGGTCTCACGGACCGCCCGGAGCACCCCACGTGATTACCGCGGCGCATGGGGTGCCCCGGCCGCACTCCGGACGCGGAGGCGGCTCGTGGTCAGGAGGACGACGGCCTGTAGTCGCGGCCGAGGACCACCGAGACGTCGGCGCCGGAGGAGACGGTGCCCTTCGTCACAGAGCCGGCGGGCAGGCCGAGGGTCTTGGCGACCTCGGATGCGTTCGCCTTGTCGGCGGTGTCCGCGTAGATCACCTTCGAGGCGGACTGGGTGCCGGAGGCGCTGCCGCCCTCCAGGAAGGTGAAACCGCCGTTGAGGAGCACGACCCGGGCCTTCTCGGAGTCGTCCTTCACGCCGGTGGCGTTCTGTACGGAGACCCGGACCGCGGAGCCGGCGTCGGGGCTCTTGGCGGTGCCGCCCAGGATGTCCTTCACCACGCTGTCGCTGGTCTGCGCGCTCAGCGTGCCGTCGGTCTGCACGGGCAGCATGGCGGTCTTGTAGTCGCCGCTCTTGGCGAGGTCGGCGAGCTTGGCGAGGAAGGTGCCGAGGTCCTTGTCGGTGAGCGGCGGGTCGAGGATCTGCGCGAGCGTCTGCACGGTTGTGGTGGCCGACGACGGCTCGGAGGAGATCTTCCGCAGCACGCCCTGCATGACCTGGCCGAACCGCTCCAGCTGGGCGTTCTCGGACTCGCCGGCGCCGCGGTAGGTGGCGTAGGCGACGGCCATCTTGCCGCTGAGGGTCTGGTCCTGGCCCTTGTGGACGAGCGGCGCGGTGCCCTTCTTCTTGGCGTCCCGGTCGGGCACGTCGGCGTTGGTGTCGACCTCGATGTTGCCGACGAGTTCGACCAGGTTCTGGAGGTAGGGGGTGTCCAGGCGCCAGGTGCCCTGGATGCTGGTGCCGAGGACCGTGTCGAGCTGCTCGCGGGTGCCGGAGGCGCCGTCGTCGTCCACGGACTTGGCGAGGGTGGTGGAGCCGTCGTCGCCGGTGAGCGCGAGGGAGTTGGGCAGCAGGACCGTGGTGCCCTGCTTGGTGGTGGTGTTGTCGACCAGGAGTGCCGTGGAGGTGCCGCCCTTGCCGGTGTTGTGCAGGTGGACGACGATCACATCGCGTTTCTGGGCGGTGACCGGCGTGGCGGTGCCGCTCCGGCCGTCGGAGGAGGACAGGCCGGGCAGTTCTCCGGCGTACCAGAGGTAGCCGACTCCACCGACCGCGACGAGGGAGAGGACGACGAGAAGGGCGACGATCCGGGCGCGGGCGCGGCGGCGGGCCTCCTCGCGGCGCTCGGTGCGGTTCTCGGTGAACTTCAGCCAGTCGATGACGTCCTCGGAGTCACCGTCCGGCTCCTCGACGAAGGCGAACTGCTCGGTGTGGTACTCCCCTTCGCCCGGGGCGGCCTCGGTTTCCTCCGGGGTCCGCGAGTCCTCCGCGGGGCCGGCCTGCTGCGGGATCCACGCGGTCTGCTCGGCGACCCGGGGCTGCTGCCCGCTGCTCGCCGCCTGCCCGTAGGGGTCGTAGCCGGTGGCGTCCTGGGTGCCGGTGGCGTACGGGTCGTACGGGGCCGGCGAGCCGTAGGGGGTGTAGGCGGGCTGCTGCCGGCCGGAGCCGTAGGAGGGCGCCGGGGGCTGCTGGCCGGTGGCGTAGGGGTCGTAGCCGTAGCCCTGCTGCTGGGCGTACGGGTCGTAGGGCGCCTGCTGAGCCTGCGCAGGCTGCTGTGCCGGAGCCTGCTGTGCCGGGACCTGCCGGTACATGGGCCGGCCGTACTCGTCGTAGCCGACGAGCTCGTACGGACCCTCGCCGTACCCCGCGTCGTATCGGTCGTTCACCGGTGCCCCTCTCGGCTCACTCGCCGCGGTACAGCTCGCGCTTGTCGATGTAGCGCACGACTCCGTCCGGCACCATGTACCAGATGGGGTCCCCCTTGGCGACTCTCGCCCGGCAGTCTGTGGAGGAGATGGCCAGCGCCGGAACCTCGACGAGCGAGACGCCGCCTTCGGGCAGGCCCGGGTTGGTCAGGTGGTGCCCGGGGCGGGTGACGCCGATGAAGTGCGCGAGGGAGAACAGCTCCTCCGAGTCGCGCCAGGTCAGCAGCTGGGCGAGGGCGTCGGCGCCGGTGATGAAGAAGAGGTCGGTGTCCGGGTTGAGGGCGCGCAGGTCGCGCAGGGTGTCCACGGTGTAGGTGGGGCCGCCGCGGTCGATGTCGATGCGGCTGACGGAGAACTGCGGGTTCTCGGCGGTCGCGATGACCGTCATCAGGTAGCGGTCCTCGGCCGGGGAGACCTTGCGGTGGGACTTCTGCCACGGCTGGCCGGTGGGGACGAACACCACTTCGTCCAGCTGGAACTGCGCGGCGACCTCGCTGGCCGCCACGAGGTGCCCGTGGTGGATCGGGTCGAAGGTTCCGCCCATGACGCCCAGGCGCCGCTTGCCCGTGTGGGCAGGGCCGTTGCCCGGTCCGTGCTGCGGGTGCTTCACCGTGTCGCCGGCCGCCTCGTGCGCCGGACCGGTAGGCATGTCCTGCTCTCCCATGCGTGCAGACCCTACCGGCCCGGCCTCGGACGTCCGGCCGGGGACGGGGTCCCCGTTCAGCGGTCGCGGTTGAAGCGCGTGGTGATCCACAGCAGCAGGAGCAGGATGACCAGGGCGCTGCCGCCGGTGATGGCCGGGTTCAGGCTGTTGTGGTTTCCGCCGTGCTCCTCGCCCTCGGCGGCGAGGGTGACCAACTGGGCTGCGGCGCTGTGGAAGCTCATCTTCGGCAGGACCTATCGCGTGTGGGCGGAATAAAGATGTCGGCTCATCGTAAGCGGGCGGCCCCGCGGCGATCACGCCGACTCCGCCGTTGGGGACGAGGGGGCCGGCGGGTCATCCGCGGCGGGCGTCGTTCGCCGCCCGGCGGCGGGGAACCTTCCCCGCTCGTCAGTCGTCCTTCTTGTAGCCGCGCAGCAGGAACCAGGCGGTCAGTACACAGCCGAGCACCATCACGATCAGGACGACACGGAGCAGGTTTCCCGACCCGTGTTGCTGGACGGCCATCGTGGCGGCCTCGGTCAGCCGGGCGGCTGCGGGGTGGTGCTCCATGGCGTGCACTCCTTCGGGTGTACTGCCTGTCCACGGTATCTCCGCCTAGGCTGAGCCCCGCCTCGGGGGCACACGTGGGCACTCACACGCACATGGGGGAAGACATGTCCGACGACGGCCACCAGCAGACGGGGCACGAGCGCGTGCCGAGCAGGCAGCGCAGGCGCTTCCCGGGGATCTCCTCGCGTGCCTACGAGCATCCGGCCGACCGCTCGGCCCTGGTCGCGCTGCGCAAGCTGAGCGGGTTCGACGCCGTCTTCAAGGCGCTCAGCGGGCTGCTGCCGGAGCGGAGCCTCAGGCTGCTGTTCCTGTCCGACTCGGTGCGCGTCTCCGAGCGGCAGTTCTCCCACCTGCACGACATGCTGCTGGACGCCTGTTACATCCTGGACCTGGAGAAGGTCCCGCCGATGTACGTCACACAGGATCCGCAGCCGAGCGCGATGTGCATCGGCCTGGACGAGCCCATCATCGTGGTCAGCACGGGCCTGGTGGAGCTGCTCGACGAGGAGGAGATGCGGGCGGTCGTCGGGCACGAGGTGGGGCACGCGCTGTCCGGGCACGCGGTGTACCGCACGATCCTGCTGTTCCTGACGAGCCTGGCGCTGAAGGTCGCCTGGATCCCGCTGGGCAACTTCGCGGTCATGGCGATCGTGACGGCGCTGCGGGAGTGGTTCCGCAAGTCGGAGCTGTCCGCGGACCGGGCGGGGCTGCTGGTGGGCCAGGATCTCCGGGCCTCGATGCGGGGCCTGATGAAGATCGCGGGCGGCAACCACCTGCACGAGATGAACGTGGACGCGTTCCTGGAGCAGGCCGAGGAGTACGAGTCCGGAGGGGATCTGCGCGACTCCGTGCTGAAGATCCTGAACGTGCTGCCGCGTTCGCACCCCTTCGCCACCATCCGGGCCGCCGAGCTGAAGAAGTGGGCCGAGTCCCGGGACTACCAGCGGATCATGGACGGCCACTACCCGCGGCGCAGCGAGGACAAGGACACCTCCGTCAGCGACTCCTTCCGCGAGTCGGCGGCGAGCTACGCGAGCGATGTGAAGACGTCCAAGGACCCGCTGATGAAGCTGGTCACGGATCTCGCGGGCGGCGCGGGCGGCCTGGGCGGCCGGGTCCGGCGGGGCTTCGACGGCTTCCGCAGCGCGCCGCCGGCCCAGGACGACGCTCCGGACCGCGACGAGGAGTAGGCACCGCACTCGGGTCGCCGGGCGCCCTCCCGCGCGACCGGCGACCGGCCGGCGGCCACCGGGTCCGAGTGGCGCCAGGGCCGGCCGGGACGTCCGTCGCCGCGCCCCTCCGTGCCGCTCACACCTTCGGCTGGGCGCTGGTGGACAGGGTTCCGCACAGGGCTGTGGCGCTGTCCGTCTCGTAGGGGTTGGTGCCCGCGGGGCCGCCCGACCTGGCTGTCTGGCCGGCCAGGAGGGGGCGGAGGTAGGCCGCGGCGTCCTCGGCGCAGGCGAGGGGGCCCGCCTGGACGTAGGACGTGACCAGCTGGACCTGGTGGGTGCGCAGGTCGTCACGGTCGAAGTGGAAGGTCAGCTCGCGGCGGACCGTGAAGAGGGAGGCGGGCGCGTCGGAGGTGGCGCCGGTGGGGCGCAGGGCGTAGACGAAGGTGTGGTCGGCGCTGACCTCCAGCGTCGCCGAGTCGGTCTCGGCGGCGTGCAGGTTGCCGGAGACCCGGATCCGGTCGTCGGCGAGCTCGGCTCGGGCGGGGTCGAGGCGGACCATCCAGCCGGTGGGCGCGTGCCGGCCGTCCGCCGCCGGGTGGTCGAGGCTCTGGTCGAACTGGTCGAGCTGGTCCGGGTCGACCAAGGCCCGGGCGGGGTGCACGTCGCGGCCGGTGAGCACCTCGGGGTAGAGCGAGGAGCGGACGATGTAGTCCTTGGCGGTGGTGAGGGCGGTCACCACCTGGCTGTCGGAGAAGTGGGCGGTGCTGCGGGTGGCCGGCAGGGGTATGCCCTCGGCGCCGACCTCGAACTGGGCGGCGGGGCTGTGCGCGTACAGCCGCTCGGCGTCGGCGGCGCCGGGCACCTTGCCCTGGGGGGCGAGCGGGATGACCGTCATGCGGAGGAGCTCCACGGACCGCCGGGCCTGCGAGGAGCCGTAAGGGTGGCGGACGCCCATGTAGATCGCGGTGCCGAAGGCGACGGCGATCAGCACGACGAGGATCAGGACCTGCCGGGTGAGTCCGCGGTGCAGGGGCGGGCGACGCCGTACGGCGGGCGCGTGGTCGGCCATCCGCTCCTCGGCGGAGTACTCCTGGAGGCGGGCAGCACGGACGAAAGACTCGTCGAACACGACGGATCGGTATTCGTCCTCTGCACCGCCGGGGCCGCCCTCGGGTGTCCCCTCCGGTGGGTCTCCAGGCCCGCCCATACTTTCAGGGTAGGTCTCGGCAGCCCTGGGTAAACGCCCCGCTACGCGACAAGTTCTGACAGGTCCTCACCAAGCACGGGCGGCGTGCTCAGGGGGAGCGCGGGACGGCCGAGACGGCCGGCTGGGAGTGTTCGGCGGAGGCCGCGGGAGCGGACGCGCCGCCCTGTCCGAGGCCGGTCGAGGCGGGGGCGGGGACCCGGTCGCGGGTGCCCGAGGAGCCTCCGCGGTAGACGGCGGCGAAGGCCAGGGCCACCATGCCGATGCCCATCACGACGGCGAGGAGCCAGGCCACGGGCCGGTGCCAGCGGACCTGCCTGCCGTAGGCGCCGTAGGGACCGTGGTGGTCGCCGAGGACGTAGGTGTCGTCCAGTTCGTCGTCGTCGGGATCTTGGCCGAATTCGGCACCCTCGGGGTCGTAGCCGTCGTCGTAGCGCTCGCCGCGGGTGTGGGCGCGGCGGGCCTCGGCCTCGGAGGCCTCGGCTCTGGCCTGGGCGGCGGCCAGGAGGCGTTCGACGGCGGTCGGCTCGTGGACCGTGGCCGCCTGTATGAAGGCCTCGTCGAAGACCACGGAGGCGAACTCTTCGTCCGACACCCCGTGGTCGTGGTCGTCGTCGGGCTCCCAGCCGTCAGGGAACGGCGTGCCCCCCACGTCCTCCGGCACGGATCCAGAGTAGACCTGGGGGGTCAATTTGGGCAGACGGTATGGAAATTCGTCTGCCTGGTGAGACGCCTTTCGGCCGTGCCGCCCCGCACGTGGACACACCGCCGAACGGGTGAACCTCAGCGGCGTACGTGCCCGTCGCCGGTGACGATGTACTTCGTGCTGGTCAGCTCCGGCAGACCCATCGGCCCGCGGGCGTGCAGCTTCTGGGTGGAGATGCCGATCTCGGCACCGAAGCCGAACTGGCCGCCGTCGGTGAAGCGGGTGGAGGCGTTCACGGCGACGGTGGTGGAGTCGACCAGCCGGGTGAAGCGGCGGGCGGCCTGCTGGGAGGTGGTGACGATGGCCTCGGTGTGGCCGGAGGTCCACAGCCGGATGTGCTCGATGGCCCTGTCGAGGGAGTCCACGACGGCGGCGGCGATGTCGTAGGACAGGTACTCGGTCTCCCAGTCCTCGGGGGTGGCCTCGACCACGGTGGCCTTGGAGTTTTCGCCGTAGGCCATGACCCGCTCGTCGCCGTGGACGGTGACTCCGGCCTCGGCGAGGGCGTCCAGGGCGCGCGGCAGGAACTCGGGGGCGATGTCCTGGTGGACCAGGAGGGTCTCGGCGGCGTTGCAGACGCTGACCCGCTGGGCCTTGGAGTTGATCAGGATCTCGATGGCCGTGTCGATGTCGGCCTGGGCGTCGACGTAGACGTGGCAGTTGCCGGTGCCGGTCTCGATCACGGGGACGATGGACTCGTTGACCACGGTCTGGATCAGGGAGGCGCCGCCGCGCGGGATGAGGACGTCGACCAGGCCGCGGGCGCGCATCAGCTCGCGCACGGAGTCGCGGCTCTCGCCGGGGACGAGCTGGACGGCGTCCGCGGGCAGCCCGGCGCCTCCCACGGCGTCCCGGATCACCCGGACGAGGGCGGTGTTGGACTCGTAGGCGGAGGCGGAGCCGCGCAGCAGGACGGCGTTGCCTGACTTCAGGCAGAGGGCGGCGGCGTCGACGGTGACGTTCGGACGGGCCTCGTAGATGATGCCGACGACACCGAGGGGGACGCGGACCTGCCGCAGGTCGATGCCGTTGGGGAGGGTGGAGCCGCGGACGACCTCGCCGACCGGGTCGGGCAGCTTCACGACGTCGCGGACGTCGGAGGCGATGGCGCGGACCCGCTCGGGGTTGAGGGTGAGCCGGTCGACGATGGCCTCGCTGGTGCCGTTCTCCCGGGCCTTCGCCACATCCTTGGCGTTGGCCTCGACGATCTCGGCGGTCCGGACCTCCAGCGCGTCGGCGATGGCGAGCAGCGCGTCGTCCTTCACGGCGCGCGGGAGCGGCGCGAGGTCGGCGGCGGCGGCCTTGGCCCGGTAGGCGGCCTGGGTGACCGGGGACATCGAGTCGTACGGCGAGAGCGTGGTCATGAGGGAAGGGTAGTGCCCTGGGCTCGGCGGTTCAGAGGTCGTCCCACACCCCGAGACACCCCAAAAGGGGGTGAACTCCCCCGGCCGGGGTCCCACCGCTCCCCTCCCCCGCCTCACCCCCTCGCCACGCGCGGCTACACCGAGAGCCGGCCCGGCTGTTCCGCGGGGCCCAACCTGGCTCCGAGACCCGGCCAGCCCGTCCCGGGACGCCAGCCCGGCCACCCCGGAGCCCTGCCCGGCGCCCCGAGACCGGGCTGGGTCCCGGCCGCCCCCCGGGACCCAGCCCGGCCCTCCTGAAACAAGCCCGGCCCGGTCGAGGGGCTCAGAAGGGGTGTACTCCCACCGGTGTCGCCGGTGCGGGGCCGTAGCCCTCGGCGATGCGGTGGTGGTAGGTCTCGCGGTCGATGACCTCCAGGCCGACGATCTCCCAGGGCGGCAGGCCGGCGCTCTGCCGGTGCTCGCCCCACAGGCGCAGCGCCACGGCGGCCGCGTCGTGCAGGTCGCGGGCCTCTTCCCAGTACCGGATCTCCGCGTGGTCGGTCGCGTATCTGCTGGTCAGCAGGAAGGGGTGGTCGTGGGCGAGCTGTTCCAGCGCCCGCCGCAGCTCGGGCAGGGGGACCTTCTCCCCGGAGACGCTGAGGGTGACGTGCCACAGCCTGGGCAGGTCCTTGGGCTCCTCATAGGTGTCCCCGGCCGCGACGCTCGTCAGAGCACCGCGGGACGTCGCCCCAGGGCGCACTCGTCTCACGACGGCCTCCTTCACGCATGGCTCGCATGCCCCCTTGACGGAACCTGTCCCTTCAACATGTCCCCGAGACAAAGTTGAGCAGGCCGAAGGGCTCCGCGTGGCGGTTTTACGGAACGTCCCCCACCGGGGGCGTTCCTTACGCCCCGTTTTACGAGTGGTTTTGCGAGAGTCACGCGTGCAGGAGCACCAGGTCGTCCCTGTGTACGACCTCGCGTTCGTACGCGGGGCCCAGCTCGCGCGCCAGCTCACGGGTCGAACGCCCGAGCAGCCGGGGGATCTCCTTGGCATCGAAGTTGACGAGTCCCCGGGCCACCGCGCGGCCCGTCGCGTCCCGCAGCTCGATGGGATCGCCGGCACTGAACTCGCCCTCGACGGCGGCGATTCCGGCGGGCAGCAGCGATGTGCGCCGCTTCACGACCGCGTCCACCGCGCCGTCGTCCAGGATCAGCGCGCCCTGCGGGGTGGAGGCGTGCTGGAGCCAGAGGAGCCGGTCGGCGGAGCGCTTGCCGGTGGAGTGGAAGTAGGTGCCGGTGTCGCCGCCGGCCAGGGCCTCGGCCGCGTGGACTGCGCTGGTCAGCACCACCGGGATGCCGGCGGCGGCGGCGATCCGGGCGGCCTCCACCTTGGTGACCATGCCGCCGGTGCCCACACCGGCCTTGCCCGCGCTGCCGATCTCGACGCCGGCGAGGTCCTCGGGGCCCTTCACTTCCGCTATCCGGGAGGTGCCGGGCTTGCTGGGGTCGCCGTCGTAGACGCCGTCGACGTCGGAGAGGAGGACGAGCAGATCGGCGTGGACGAGGTGGGCGACGAGGGAGGCGAGGCGGTCGTTGTCACCGAAGCGGATCTCGTCCGTGGCGACGGTGTCGTTCTCGTTGACGATCGGGAAGGCACCCATCGCGAGCAGCTTGTCGAGGGTGCGGGAGGCGTTGCGGTGGTGGGCGCGGCGGCTCATGTCGTCGCTGGTGAGGAGGACCTGGCCGACGCGGACGCCGTAGCGGGCGAAGGAGGCGGTGTAGCGGGCCACGAGCAGGCCCTGGCCGACGCTGGCGGCGGCCTGCTGGCGGGCGAGGTCCTTGGGGCGGCGGCGCAGGCCGAGTGGGGCGAGGCCGGCGGCGATGGCACCGGAGGAGACGAGGACGATCTCCTTCTCCCCGCCGCTGCGGATCTTGGCGAGGACGTCGACGAGCGCGTCGACACGGTCGGCGTCCAGGCCGCCGGTGGCGGTGGTCAGCGACGAGGAGCCCACCTTGACGACGATCCTGCGGGCCTCGCCCACGGCCTGCCTTGCCCTTGCCACGGTGCCTTCTGTCCCCTCGCGCGTTCCGGCTGCCTGTCCGGCAATCTACGCGAAGTGGATCGGTCGGTGCGCACCGGTCCAGACCCCGGACAGCACGGACGTAACCGTTTGCTCACTGTTCGCATACGGCAAAAAGGTTGTGTCGGTTGCTTGTAGAAATTAAATGGTGTCCCAACATAAGTTGAACTTTGTGTCACCTACCGTTCGCCCAGTCCAGCGCATTCTGCTGCGGTCCGGCAAGAGCCCGTACGACGCGCTCTCCGTCGAGGAAGCCCTCCACCGGGACGTCATCGCCACCAACTCCGGCAACCTGATCTTCAGCGACGCCGCCCACAAGATCCTCACAACTCCGGACACCGAGGTCGTCTCCAACGGCATCGGCACGGACCTGTCGGCGGCGGCCCGGATCAACGAGGAGTACGACGCGTTCGTCGTCCCGCTCGCCAATGCCTTCCGGCCGTCCTTCGAGAGCCGGCTGAAGCGGCTGACCCGACTGATCGGCAAGCTGCGGATCCCCGTCGTGGTGCTGGGCGTCGGTGCGCAGACCGGACTGAGCTACGACCCGGCGCGGCTGAAGCCGATGGAGCAGTCCGTGCGCGAGTTCTGCGCGGCGGTGCTGGACCGCAGTGCCTCGATCGGGGTCCGCGGCGAGTTCACCGAGCAGTACCTGCGGGACATGGGCTTCCGTGACGTGGAGGTCATCGGCTGCCCGTCGCTGTTCCTGTACGGCCGTGACCTCGACGTCCGCAAGCGGGTGCCCGAGCTGACCACGGATGCGCGGATCGCGGTGAACGGTTCGCACAGCGCGGTGCAGAAGCAGGGCCTGGACCGGATCATCACCCGCACCCACGCCCGCTACCCGAACCTGTGCTTCGTCGGCCAGAACCTCAGCGACGCGCGGCAGTTGCACTGGCGGGACCTCACGGACCCGAACGCCCGCGTGACGGCCATGCCGACGCACCCGGACCACCCGATGTACCGGGAGGGCAAGGTCCGGGTGTACGTCGATCCGGTCACGTGGATCGACGACCTGCGGTCCTTCGACTTCTCCTTCGGTTCCCGCATTCACGGCAACATCGCGGCGCTGCTCGCGGGGACGCCCGCGACGGTGCTGTGCGGGGACTCGCGCACGCTGGAGCTGTGCCGGTACTTCGAGATCCCGCACCGCCGGCTGGACAAGGTCGCGAAGGATCCGGAGGCGGCGGATCCGGCCCGGCTGTACGCGGAGACGGATCTGAGCGGGCTGGTCGGGGGCCACGCGGAGCGCTTCGACCGGTTCGTGGGATTCCTGGACAAGAACGGGCTGCGGAACACCTTCACGCACGGGGACGGGGGCGCGGCCTTCGACGAGAAGATGCGGTCGCTGCCGTTCCCGCCGGGTGTCCGGCCGTGGAACGACGCCGATCTCACGTCGCTCAGCACCCGGTTCGGCTGGCTGCACAGCCAGGTGACCGAACTGAGCCTGGACAACGCCCGGTTGCGGCGGGAGCTGGCGAAGTCGCAGAAGGTGAAGCAGAAGGCCGCGGCGGTGGTGCCGGCCCCCGCCGCGTCCGTCTACCGGCGCGCGCGGCGCGTGGTGGGCCGGCCGCTGCGGCGCGCGCTCCAGTCGGGCAAGCAGTAGCCCGGCCGGCACGAGGGGCACCAGGCAGCAACGAAGGACCCCGGCACCAGGCATCACACAAAGCCCCGGGCATCGCACACGATCCCGGGCGTCACGCAGGCCCCCGGGCGCGCCGGCCCGGGGCCTCTCGTCGCGGTGGACCGGCCGCTCAGGCGGCCGCCGCTCTTCCGAAGCCCTTGGCCCGCAGCATCCGCCGGAGCTTGCGCAGGGCGCGGCGCGGGAAGGAGTTGGCGGCCGCCTCCCGGTAGCCCTCGAAGGCGCGGGCCTCGCGGGCCTCGGCGAGGTAGATCTCGTCGGGGATGCGGGCCGCCTTGGACCGGAAGTGCGGGTAGACGAGGTAGAGACGGGTCCCGCGCTTCTCCAGGACGGCGGCGGCCTGCTTCTTCGCCTTGACGAACTTGACGACGTCCAGCAGCAGATCGGCCCGCTGCATGGCCACCAGGTGCAGCCGCAGCCGCTCGTGGACCTTGAGACGGTGGGCCACGCCGGGCGTCCAGTAGGCCTCCATCAGCGGCTTGGCCAGCTCGAGCTTGTGCCGCCGCACCTCTTCGGTGTCGGTGAGGAACTTGGGCCCGAACTGCGGCAGCAGCGTGATGAGGAAGGGCCGGACCATGAGCAGGTCGCGCTTGTCGCCGGCCGGGACCATGTCGGCGATCAGCTTCATCAGGGCGCGCGCGGAGTCGAAGCGCAGGGTGTAACTGCCGGTCTTGGTGACGTGCTTGCCGTCGTCGCGGCCGACCAGGTAGTAGCAGGTGTAGTCGGCGACCACGGAGACGCCGTCCGCCCGCAGGTACGCCTCCAGCGTGAACAGGGCGTCCTCGCCGGTCCACAGCGACTCGTCGAAGCGCATGCCGTGCTGCTCCAGCAGGGCGCGGCGGAACAGCTTCTGCGCACTCAGCGTGAACTTGATGTTGGAGGAGAAGACGTCGGTCCGGTCGAGCGTCTTGCCCCACATGGACTTGGGGGCCGTGCGGTTGACGCCCTCGACCCGGCCGAGGACGACGTCCGTGCCGTTCTGGTCGGCCATGGCGACCATGCGCTCCAGGGCCTCGGGCCCGAGCCGGTCGTCGGCGTCGAGGAAGAAGACGTAGCGTCCGGCCGCCTTGCCCAGGCCGACGTTGCGGGGACCGCTGGGGCCGCCGGAGTTCTCCTGGCGGATGACGGTGACCGGCATGGCGGCGCGGGCCGCGAACTCCTTCAGGCACTCGCCGGTGCCGTCCGTCGAGCCGTCGTCGACCGCGATGACCTCCATACGCGCCGGGTCGATGGTCTGCGCCTCGACGGATGCCAGGCATTCGACCAGGTACGGCATCGCTTCGTACGCCCCGATGATCACGCTCACATCAGGCTGCGTCACGACGGTCACTCTTCCCCCTTGCCACGGAATATTTCCCCCTGTATCGCCTCAATCGCAATTCGTTAGACGGGTGCTCAGGGCAAGGGGTTGCCTCACCCAGGGTGATGAGTGGTGTACGTCACATGACAATACGCGTCCGCGGGAAGAGCCGCTCATGCGGGGTGAGAGCGGGGCAGGACGAGGGCCCCCGAGGAAGTGCTCCTCGGGGGCCCTGATCGTGCCGGGGCGGTCAGCCCGCGCTCACGCCGTCCGTCTCGCCGGCCGACGCGGTGCGCTGGCCCGGCACCGCGTTGGTCAGCTCCGCCGCCTCGGCGGGGTCGGCGTTGGCCGCGCCCAGCCGGGACTGCTGGCCGACGTTGCGGGCCTCGGCCTTGAGGGCGAGGTCGGCGACCGCGGTGTTGAACTGGTCGATCGACGCCGGCTCGTCCGGGCCGAGCAGGTACTGCTTGAGTTCCTTGCGGGCGTCCGCGAGCGGGTCGGCCGACGGGTCGCGTACGGCGTCCAGCAGGCCGCCCAGCTCGGCGGCGTCGTTGGACAGGATCACCGCGGCGCGCACGGCCGTGTTCTGCCGCTTGAACTCCTCGTGACCGAGCTCGCCGGAGTCGGTGACCGCGTACGGCTTGCCGCTGGCGATGAAGTCGGAGACCACGGAGGAGATGTCGGAGACCATCGCGTCGGAGACGTTGAAGCAGTCGTACAGGCGCGGTTCGGCGCCCCTGATGACGCGGTGCTCGTACGACGGGAAGGAGCGCCAGTAGGCGGCGTTCCACTCGGCGCGCAGCCGGGCGATCTCCTCGTGCTTATGCACGTCCACGATGCCGTCGCGGGTGGCCTCGGCCTCGTCGCGCTTGGTGCCGCCGGAGCCGGCCAGCTCGGCGAGCCGGGCCTCGATGCGGGCCAGCTCGGCCTTGGCCTGGTCCATGACGACGGTGTCGGCGGCGAAGCGGGGGTCGGCGGCGCGCTCGGCGGCGGCCTCCTGGACCAGGGCGGTGATCCGCTTGTGGGCGGCACCCGCCTCCTTGCTGACGGTGCCGGTGAACGGGTGCGGCTTGTACAGGACGCGGACCGGCGGGTCGGCCGTCACCAGCCGGGTGACGATGTTCTCGCCGGCGAGCACGATCGAGGTGTTGCCCGGGTTGCCGTCCCAGCCCTCCCAGGTGGGCGCGTACAGGACGGTCGGGATGCGGTCCTCGGGCACGCCCTGCCAGGCCTGGATGGGCGCGAGCTGCGGACGGCCGACCTCGACGATGTCGTCGTCGCGGACGCCGACGTCGGCGATGGCGTAGCGGTCCCGGCCGGCGCGGCCGGCGGTCCACACCTCGTCGTACACCTTGCTGTACGGGTTGACGCTGGCGAGCTTGTCGCTGTCGCCGTGGCCGATGAAGACGTGCTTCATGGTGGGCACGCGCAGCATGTGGATGTTCTTGCCGACGTTGGCCGCGTACAGGGCGACGCGCACGGTGGACAGGTCCATGTTCATCAGGTGCACCCCTCCGGGCACGCAGATGACGGGGACCGTGGTGGGCGCGAGGTTGTTCAGGATGGCGCGCTCGCGGAGGATGATCAGCGGCCGGGTCTCAAGCCGCTCCATCGTCTCCAGCCACATGTTGACCTGGTAGGCGGAGTCCTTGGAGCCGGAGAAGTACAGGACCGTCTCGGGCTTGTAGCCGGCCAGCCAGTCGTCCACGGCCGCGAGGACGACGTCGGCGCGCGGCGGGATCTTCTTGCTGCGGACGTACGGCAGGAGGCGCAGGACGTAGCCGACGCCCGCGCCGACGGTGAGACCGATGCCGAGGAAGCCGAAGGCGGCCGACTCCAGCTGCGCGGAGACGAGGACGCCCACGACCGCGAACAGGTCGAGGTGGAGCATCTTCTCCGCGGACCGGTGCAGCAGCCGGCGCGGCGGGGCGTCCGGAATGCGGATGCGGGACGCCAGGTCGATGTTGCGGGTGGCGACCGGCATCCGGCGGCGGTTGCGGATCAGCGTGACCAGGGCACCGTGCGGGGCCTGGAGGCCGTAGAAGGCGATGAAGCAGGCGACCGCGCCGTAGAAGATCAGGTCGTCCGAGAGGGACAGGCGGGCGAGCAGCAGGATCAGCAGCAGCTGTCGGATCAGGAAGCGGATCGACAGACCCGCCCGGACCTTGCTGAGGCGGTTGATCAGGTAGCTGCCCTTGCGGTGCAGATAGTGGTCCGCCAGGTACGTCACGGCGGCCACGGCCGCGAAGGCGGGAACGCTCGGGACGAGCGCGGCCAGCATGAGCGCCGGGAAGCCCAGCATCACGAGGGCCGCCGCGGCCAGCTCGGCCGCGCTGCCCACCCGGGCGACGCGAATAGCGGTGGATATCACGGAGAAACCTGCTCTGGGAGGGGGGAGTGCCGGTTTTGTTCAGAAATGCCGGGAGAGGCCGGTAATTGGGTGGGGTACGGATACAGGCCTCTGCGAATACCCGGTGAACGGGCACCCGCAGAGGCCTGAATTCCCAAAATCCTAATTACCTCTGATTATTACACGCCGTCCTGACGGTCCAGCACCGAGGCGAGCGCCTGCTCGAAGCCGGAGGCCTTGGCGGCGCCCGCGGTCGGGTCCTGCTGGCGGACGTCGATGACGTGCCCGGTCAGCTCCGACAGCAGCACGTCGAGGGAGGTGCGGGCCACGGCCTCGGAGGACAGCAGGCTGCCCGCAGGCTCCTGACCGAAGGCCTTGGTGCGCATCGGGGTGGCGGTGCGCTCCGGGTTGATGCAGTTGACGCGGATGCCGTCGCCGGCCCACTCGTCGGACAGCGCCTGGGTGAGGTTCACCATGGCGGCCTTGGTGGAGGAGTACAGGGAGTACTCGGCGCGGCCGCGGGTGTAGCTGCTGGAGGTGTACAGCAGCAGCTGGCCCTTGGTCTCGGCCAGGTACTTGTAGGAGGAGCGCGCGATCTGCACCGGGGCCAGGTAGTTGACCTTCAGCGCCTCCTCGATGGTGGCGTTGTCGGTCTCGGCGAGCTTGCCGATGCGCAGCACGCCCGCGGTGTTGACGACGTAGTCGATCCGGCCGGTCTCCGCGTACGCCTTGGACAGCGCGTCGTCGACCTCCTCCGGGTTCTCCACGTGGGTGCCGGTGGTGGAGCGGCCGAGCGCGTAGACGTTCGCGCCGTAGGACCCGGCGAGTTCGGCGATGTCCTTGCCGATGCCGTAGGAGCCGCCGAAGATGACGACGGTCTTGCCGGTGAGGAGTTCACGGTAGTCCTCCTCGCCGTTCTGCTCGGGCGCGGCGGTGGAGGCGAGCTGGAACAGCTTGTCGGCGATGAAGACGTCGACCGGCTGGGTCACCTTCATGTTGTACTCGTCGCCCGCGACGACGTGGATCGGCACGTCCGGCAGGTACTTGAGGACCACCGAGCAGTCGTCCGTGGCCTGGAAGTTGGGGTCGCCCGCGGCGACCTGGTAGGCCCGCTTGATCGTGGACAGCTTGAAGGCCTGGGGGGTCTGGCCGCGGCGCAGCCGGGAGCGGTCCGGGATCTCGGTGATGAACTCGCCGTCCTCGCCGTGCGTGCGCGTGACGATGATGGTGTCCGCGGACGGGATGGCGACGTCCACGGCCTGGTAACGCTCCAGCGCGGCCACGCAGTCGTCGATGACGCGCTGCGAGAGCAGCGGGCGTACGGCGTCGTGGAAGAGGACGTTCACGTCCTCGCCCTCGGCCAGGCCCTCACCGAGGGCGGCGATGGCGCGCTCGGTGGTCTCGTTCCGGGTCGAGCCACCCTCGATGATCTTCTTCACCTTGGTGAAGCCGGCCTTGGCGACGATCTTCTCGATGTCCGGCACATAGCCCGGGGCCATCAGCACGATGATGTCGTCGATCGAGTCGGCCTTCTCGAAGGTGGTCAGGGTGTGCTCGATGACTGCCTTGCCGGCGATCTTCAGCAGCTGCTTGGGGATCGACAGACCCACCCGCTGACCGGTGCCACCGGCCAGGATCACTGCGGTGGTTCGGGGCTTGGCTATGTGCTGGGACACAGGCTGACCTACCTTGGGGCGACAGGGAACCGTGAAATGGTCCCACTTCGGGTAACCGCAGTGCAAGGTGAGTGACGTCCCATGCATATGCGCGCGCAACCTGTCATTCACCTTGCACCCCTGGTGATTGGCGGCAGCTGGTGTGAACCCCCGTGAATTTGCTGTGAGTAAGTCCACAGGCCCGCCGCGAACGGGCTTCAGCGCCGCCGCAGCCGCCTCGGACAGCGGTGCCCGAGCACCCGTACCGGCTCCCTCGACGACGTCTGGTGCGCCCCGCGTGCCGGGGTCGCGCCGCCGGCCGCCGCGGCCGCCGCGGTGAGCGGTCCGCAGAGCGCCCGGGCCGCGACGTCCGGGGCGATCAGCGGCTCGGCCGGCGCACGCTCCGGCCTCTGGGTACGGCGGACAGCAGCGCCGGGTCACCGAGGACGCGGACGCCCAGCCCGGTGATCCGCTCCGCCGCCTCGGCGCCGATCGCGGCCGCCGCCTCGACCGCCCGACGGGGCGTGGAGATCTTCACGTCCCGGGGCGTGGGACTGCACGTGTTCTTCATATGCAGCACGGCACCGCTTCGGACGAGACGGGAATACAGCTCGTCCGGGAGTCCATTGCCAGGGAATTCCATATTAAGATTCCGCAGCATTTCGGTCTCGGCCAGGGTGAGGGACCGATTCGCGGTGTCCGGAACCGGCTGGAGGAGATTCTCCGGCAGGCCGAGCAGCGCCTCGAAGGTGCGCATCAGCCCGCCGTGGTCGCGGTCGTCCACCACGACCACGGTGACCCGCTCCGCGCCGACCGCCCGGGCCCAGCGCGCGACCAGCCGGTCGTGCCGGTGCCGGAAACTGGGGTTGGGCTTCTCGTACGGCGGCGTGCGCAGCATGTGCTCCAGCCGGTCCTCGTAGCCCATGGGCAGCCCGTTCTGCACGTACTGCTGCCACTGCGAGGGCATGATCCTCGCGAGCGGGCGCAGGGTGACCACGATGTGCACGCGGTCAGCCCCGAGCTGTAAAGAGCCTTGGCTGAGGTGACGCTGAGAGGAGCCTGGGACCTGGACGAGTCCCAGGCTCACGCGGGCGTCACACGAGCCGGACGCCCGGCTCGTCGGACTCCACCCGCAGCCGGGCCAGGGTGCTCGCCGTCGCCTGCGGCTTCAGCACCGTGTCGACGACCCGGACCCGGGCGTCGATGCCGTCGCGGCGGATGTCGAAGAGGTGGTAGCCGCGGTGGGCGTCGATCAGCTTCCAGTGCGGGTTGTCCGCCTTCAGCGGGTCCCACTGCTTGTGGAAGGCGTCCTGGTCCTGGTCGCCGCTGCTGGAGATGGAGGTGCCGACGAACTCGGCGCCCACGACGTCGGAGTCGGGGTCGGCGTAGTCCGTCCTGAGGTCGCTGATCATCGTCAGATGCCGGTCGCCGCTGAGCACGACCGGGTTGCGGATGTCGGCGAACTCCTCCAGCAGGGCGTTGCGCTCGACCTGGTAGCCGTCCCAGGCGTCGTAGTACCAGAGCTTGCCGTCGCCGGGCAGCAGGTCGGTCTCGGCCATCATGATCTGCGAGGCGATGAGGTTCCAGCGGGCCGGGGAGTCGTACAGCCCGTCGAGCAGCCACTGCTTCTGCTCGGCGCCGAGCATGGTCTGCGAGGGTGCCTCGGCGCCCTCCTGGGTGGTGGCCTGGTCGCTGCGGAACTGCCGGGTGTCGAGGACGTTGAGCCGGGCGAGCCGGCCGAACTCCAGACGGCGGTACATCTGGATGTGCGGGCCGTCGGGGACGGCCGTGGCGCGCACCGGCATGTGCTCGTAGTACGCCTGGAAGGCCGCGGTCAGCCGGGCGACGAACTTGTCGTGCGGCTGCTTGTCCGGGTCCTGCGGGATCTCGCCGGCCCAGTCGTTGTCCACCTCGTGGTCGTCGAAGGAGACCACCCAGGGGGCGTTCGCGTGCATCGCGGCGAGGTCGGGGTCGGTGCGGTACTGGGCGTACCGGTTGCGGTACTGCACGAGGGTGTACGGCTCGCCCTTGCCCTCGTGCCGGCGTACGGCGGTGGCGGACGGCCCGGACTCGTAGATGTAGTCGCCGACGAAGAGGACGACGTCGGGGTCCTGGGCGAGCATGTCCGCGTACGGCGTGAAATAGCCGTGCTGCCAGTTCTGGCAGGAGGCGAGGGCGACGCGCAGCGAGCCGCCACGCTGGTGCGGGTGGGGGGCGGTGCGGGTGCGGCCGGTGGGCGAGAGCTGGCCGCCGGCCCGGAAGCGGTACCAGTACGGGCGGTCCGGGCGCAGGCCGCGGACGTCGGCGTGGACGCTGTGGCCGAGTTCGGGGCGGGCCTGCGCGGTACCCCGGCGGGCGATCCTGTGGAACCGCTCGTCCTCCGCGATCTCCCACTCCACGGGGAAGACCGCGTCGGGCATGCCGCCGCCGTTCAGCGGGTCGGGCGCGAGTCTGGTCCACAGTACGATGCCGTCGGGCAGCGGATCGCCGGAGGCGACGCCGAGGGTGAACACACCGTCCGGCAGCGGGGTGTCCGCGGCACGGGCGGTGCCGGGGAGCCACAACTGGGCGGAGGCGGCGGCGCCGAGCAGAGCGGCCCCGGCGGTCAGAAAGCGGCGGCGGTCGGGCGATGATGCGGTCATACGCTGACTCCCTTGCCACAGTGGCCACTTGGGCCTGCCTGTCGGACATGCGGAAGTTCCCACGGCCGGACGGTCCGCCTGCTGAACGACGCCCATCGCGAGCATGACAAATGGGCAGACAACAGGAGATCCGTTGCGGCACGAGAAAACCCTCGCGCCGCAACGGATCTGACGGTAGATCGGAATCCGCCCCACCGCCGCCGCTCGGGAGCGGCTCGTCCGGTCAGTCGCCGAGCGACGCGCCGAACCGGGCCTCGGCCGCGGGCAGGCCGGCCTTGGCCGCGCCGAACGAGAAGGCACCGCTCGCGGTGATGCCCCCGGACGCCGCCGGGAAGACCCACACCGCGCCGTCGCCGGCGTTCTCTTCCGGGTCGCCGACGATCAGGCCGGCCTTCTTGTCTGCGTCGCCGTCGACCAGCGCCGTCGTCCGGCCGAACCGGTCGCCCTTCTCCGCCGTGCCGGGCACGCCCGCGGTGTCCTGGTGGAACAGCTTGGCGCCGGTGCCGGTCAGGCCCTTGGCGCTGCCGCGCAGCACCAGCACGCTGCCCGCGTCGGTCAGGCCGCCCAGGTCCTCGCCGGGCAGCCCGGTGGCGACGTCGTCGTAGCCGTCGCCGTTGGTGTCCCCGATCGACAGGCCGGAGCCCATGCCGTCCTTGTACTCACCGGCACCGGGCACGCCGGCGGTGTCCTGATTGATCCACACCGGCTTCAGGGTGGTCGAGATGCCCTTGGCACCGCCGTAGACCACGCCGATCGCTCCGCCCTTGGTGGGCATGCCGGCGTCGCTGTCGTAGCCGTCGACCGAGTGGCCCACGACGATGTCACCGTAGCGGTCGTGGTCGAGGTCGCCGATCGCCACCTCTTCGCCGCCGATCAGACGGTGCTTGGTGTCCCGCAGCAGGCCCTTGTTCGTGAAGCCGTCGGGGCCGCCGAGGAGCAGGGTGACGCTGCGGGAGTCCGACTCGTCCATGAAGTGGCTGCGCACGGCGAGATCCGCGGTGCCGTCACCGTTCACGTCGCCGGCGGCGAACGACTCGACCAGGTCGAACCCGTCGGGGTCGACACGGAAGTACGTCGTCCGGGTCCCGCCGGGCTTCTCGCGGGTGAACGGCCCGTGCTGCACGGCGCCGTCCGCCTTCGGGGCGGTCTCCGCGTCCACGCCGAGGCGCACCAGGTCGGGGTGCTTGTCGCCGTCGACGTCGGCGACCGTGAAGTCCTTCAGGGCGGTGGCGTCGGGCAGTCCCGACAGCAGCGTCGGCGTGGCCGTAAGCCCCTTCGGACCGCCCCAGTTGACCTCGATGAAGGTGCCGGGGTCGCCGTCCATGGGGGTCCACGACACGGTCGAGAGCAGATCCGCGTAGCCGTCCTCGTCGAGGTCGGCGGTGCGCAGCGCGCTGCCGTAGCCGCCCTCCGGCGACTCCGCGTTCTTCCGGCCCGGCCAGGTCAGCACCTGCTTGCGCGCGGTCGACGGGCCCTTCGCCGAGCCGTACAGCACGGTGATCGCACCCGCGCCGCGCTGCTCGCCGAGGGCGGTGCCGGGGGCGCCGACGGCGATGTCGGAGTAGCCGTCGCCGTTGAAGTCGTCGTGCAGGCGCTTGGCGCTCGCGGCTGCTGCGGGGGCCGTGTGGGCGGTGGTCGGGTGGGCGGGGGCCGCGGCGGCGGGGACCGCGAGGGCGCCGGCGGCCAGGGCGAAGCCGGTGGCGATCGCCGGCCGGACACGACGCTGGGAGGAGGAGTTCATGATTGTCCTGAAATATCGAGTGAAGCGACGTCAGTTGGGGAAGACGGAGCCGAGTTCGGCGCCGGACGCGACCGTGCCGAGGGCGCGGGCACCGACGGTGAAGGACCCCTTGGCGCTCGTCCGGCCCGGGAACACCCAGAACGCACCGGCGCGGGAGTCCTCCAAGGGCGCGGCGACCACCGGCTCGGCCTTGCCGTCACCGTTGCCGTCCACGAGATGCACGGCGGCGCCGAACCAGTCGTCCTTCTCGGCCGTACCGGGCACACCCGCGCTGTTCTGGCTGAACACCTTGGTACCGGCACCGGTCACCCCCGAGCGGCCGCCGGGTACGACGGCGAAGGCACCCGGGCTGCGCAGCCCGTCGAAGTCCTCGAAGGGGATGCCCGCCACGATGTCGGCGCGGCCGTCGCCCGTCACGTCACCGAGGGCCAGCGCGTGCCCGAACCCGTCCCGGCCATCCTGGACGCCGGGCACGCCGGGCGTGTCCTGGGTGATCACCTGGGGCTTGCCGGGACCGAGACCCTGCTTGCCCGCGTAGACGATGCGCAGGGTCTGGTCGCCGAGGACCAGGTCCGCGCGGCCGTCGCCGTTGAGGTCACCGAGCGCGATGGCATCGCCCTCCGGCCCGCTGAGGTCCTTCAGCATGACGGGGGCCCGCAGCCCGTCGCGGCTGCCGCGCACGACGTACACGGCGTGGCCGTAGTCGCCCTCGTCGTCCCAGTCGTACGAGCGGGTCAGCACCGCGATGTCGTCGATGCCGTCGCCGTCGGTGTCCCCCACCGCCGCCGCGATCGTGTTCACATCACCGTCGACCCACTCTGCGCCCTCCTGGGTGCGCGCCGGGCGGCCGTCCCGCCCGAACGGGCCGAGCAGCACCCGCCCGCCCTGCGCCAGATCCTGGTGTCCGTCGCCGTCGAAGTCACCGGCGACCGTCAGCGGGTTCTGGTAGCGGCCGGTGCCCTCGGCGGGCAGCAGCGTGCCGGAGACGAAGCCCTTCGGGCCGCCCCACAGCACGGTCCGGCTGCCCGAGCGGTCGACGCCGTCCTGCGTCCACTGCTCGCCGCCCGACCCGACCAGCAGATCGGTGAGGCCGTCGCCGTCCAGGTCCGCGGTGGCCAGCCGCTGTCCGAAGAAGTCGTCCTTCTCCACGGCTCCGGGGACACCGGGAGACGCCTGGGTGTACACCTTCTTGGCGGCAAGGCCCTTGGGGGACCCGTACATCACCGCCACATAGCCGGCCCGGGTCTTGCCGCCCACCGTGCCGTACGGCGCGGCGACGGCCAGGTCGCCGTAACCGTCGCCGTTGAAGTCGGCGCGCAGCTGCTTGGCGGGCGGCTGCGGGGCGGCGTCCGCCGCGGGGGCCGCCAGCAGGGCACCGGCGGCCAGGGCGATGCCGGTGGCGAGTGTCAGGGTGCGGCGGGAGAAGGAACGATGCTGGTCAGGCACGTCGGCTCCAGGAGTCGGATGACAGAGAAGTGCGACCCGGACGGACCAAGATCCGTTCCGAGTCGCACCGTTCGACTCACCGGGCCGGGGCGGGGTTGCCCTCGCAGCCGCCGCCAATTCTCCCGACGTTCACCTTTTCAGTTGTTCGCGCTGCCGCGGCGCGCCTACTCGAACGGGTCGAACTCGTCGTACTCCCGCAGGACTTCGTCCCGCTCCGCCTGCTTGTCCTTCCGGCGCTGCGCCGCGGGCCGGGGCGCGTCGAAGCGGTGGTCCTCGCCGCGGCGGCCGAGCATCTCGGCGCCGGACATGAGCGTCGGCTCCCAGTCGAAGACGACCGCGTTCTCCTCGGGGCCGATGGCGACGCCGTCGCCCGCACGGGCGCCCGCCTTCATCAGCTCCTCTTCCACGCCGAGGCGGTTGAGCCGGTCGGCGAGGTAGCCCACGGCCTCGTCGTTGTTGAAGTCGGTCTGGCGGACCCAGCGTTCGGGCTTCTCGCCGCGCACCCGGAACAGCGGCTCGCCGCCGATCTCCTCGCGGGTGACCGTGAAGCCGGCGTCGTCCACGGCCTTGGGCCGGATGACGATCCGCGTCGCCTCCTCCTTGGGCTTCGCGGCCCGCGCCTTGGCGACCAGCTCGCCGAGCGCGAAGGTCAGCTCACGCAGGCCGATGTGCGCCACGGCCGACACCTCGAAGACCCGGTAACCGCGGGCCTCCAGGTCGGGGCGGACCATCTCGGCGAGGTCCTTGCCGTCCGGCACGTCGACCTTGTTCAGGACGACGATGCGAGGCCGGTTGCCGAGGCCGCCGTACTGCCGCAGCTCCTCCTCGATGACGTCGAGGTCGGAGACCGGGTCGCGGTCGGACTCCAGCGTCGCGGTGTCCAGCACGTGCACCAGCACGCTGCACCGCTCCACGTGCCGCAGGAACTCGAGGCCGAGGCCGCGGCCCTGGCTGGCGCCGGGGATGAGACCGGGCACGTCGGCGATGGTGTAGACGGTGGAGCCGGCGGTCACCACGCCCAGGTTCGGGACCAGCGTGGTGAACGGGTAGTCGGCGATCTTCGGCTTGGCCGCGCTGAGCACGGAGATCAGCGAGGACTTGCCGGCGCTCGGGTAGCCCACGAGGGCCACGTCGGCGACCGTCTTCAGCTCCAGGACGATGTCCTGCAGGTCCCCCGGCTCACCGAGCAGCGCGAAACCGGGCGCCTTGCGGCGGGCGGAGGCCAGCGCCGCGTTGCCGAGGCCGCCCCGGCCGCCCTGCGCGGCGATGTACGAGGTGCCGTGGCCGACCAGGTCGGCGAGCACGTTGCCCGCCTTGTCCAGCACCACCGTGCCGTCCGGTACCGGCAGGATCAGGTCCTGGCCGTCCTTGCCGGAGCGGTTGCCGCCCTCGCCGGGCTTGCCGTTGGTGGCCTTGCGGTGCGGGGAGTGGTGGTAGTCGAGCAGCGTCGTGACCGACTGGTCGACGGTCAGGATGACGTCACCGCCCCGGCCGCCGTTGCCGCCGTCCGGGCCGCCGAGCGGCTTGAACTTCTCACGGTGGACGGAGGCACAGCCGTGGCCTCCGTTACCCGCGGCGACATGCAGCTCGACGCGGTCCACGAAGGTGGTCATGGTGGGTGCCTCCAGAAAGATGACGGGTTTTACCTGTGTTAACACGCGAAAGGCGGACCCGCCTTCCCGATCGGGAAGTGAGGTCCGCCTCGCGAAAGCGTTCGGTGCTGAATCAGGCGATTCAGGCGACCGGAACGATGTTCACGACCTTGCGGCCACGGTGGGTACCGAACTCCACCGCACCGGCCTGGAGGGCGAACAGCGTGTCGTCGCCGCCACGGCCGACGCCGGCGCCGGGGTGGAAGTGGGTGCCGCGCTGGCGGACCAGGATCTCACCCGCGTTCACGACCTGACCGCCGAAGCGCTTCACGCCGAGCCGCTGGGCATTGGAGTCGCGACCGTTCCGGGTGGACGATGCGCCCTTCTTGTGTGCCATTTCTCCTCAGTCCCTTACTTCGCAGCCGCGGGGATCGACGTGACCTTGATCGCCGTGTACTGCTGGCGGTGGCCCTGCCGACGGCGGTAGCCGGTCTTGTTCTTGTAGCGCAGAATGTCGATCTTCTGGCCCTTGTGGTGGTCCACGACCTCGGCCTGGACCTTGATGCCGGCCAGCACCCACGGGTCGCTGGTCACGGAGTCGCCGTCGACAACGAGCAGGGTCGAGAGCTCGACCGTGTCGCCAACCTTGGCAGTGGAAATCTTGTCAACCTCAACGATGTCGCCGACAGCAACCTTGTGCTGGCGACCACCGCTGCGCACGATGGCGTACACGCGGATCTCACTTTCGCTCGAAGAAACGGCACCCCCGCAGGCCAGTCACCCAGGAACACCACGGACGACCTCTCCCGGCCCGCCTTGCGCCCGGGAGGAAAAGGTTTACGGGGATGTGGCGTGTTCAGTGGACACGCCGACGGTCAAGGTTACGGGGCCACGGCCGAGGGGGTCAAACCGGGCCCCGCGGGTGTGCGACCCGTCACTCCGGACGGGCCCCACGGGAGTGCGGGGCGCCACTCGCGACGGGCCCCACGGGAGTGCGGCCCGTCGCTCATACCCGGGCCCCACGGATGTGCGGCCGGTCCCGTGAACCGGCCGCACACCTGGGCGTCAGCCCTCGTCGCCGGCGGTGGAGACCGTGGTGGTCTTCTTCGCCGTCGACTTCGCGGCGGCCGTCTTGGCGGTCTTCGTCGCCTTCTTGGCCGTCGTCTTCTTGGCGGCCGTCTTCTTGGCCGCGGTCTTCTTGGCGGTGGTCTTCTTCGCCGTGGCCTTCTTGGCGGCGGTCTTGCGGGCCGCCTTCTTGGCCGGAGCCGTCACCTCGGCCACCTCCTCGGCCGTCACCTCGCCCGCCGGGGCGTCAGGTGCCGCCTCAGCGGGGGCCTGGGCCGCCGGTGCCTCGGCCGCGGGGGCTTCCTGCACCGGGGCCTCCTCGGCCGCGGCCGACGGGACGACCACGACGGCCGCCTCCTCGGACGCGGTCGGCGCGGTGGCCTTGCGCACCGCACGGCGGCGCGGGCGGGCCGGCGCGGCGGCCTCGGCGGGCGCCGGAGCCTCCTCGACCGGGGCCTCGGCGACCGGAGCGGGCTGCTCGGCCGGTGCCTCGGCCGCGGGCGCGGTCTCCGGCACCGTCACGACGGCCGCCTCGGCGCCCGCGGGGGAACCGGCCGGGGCCGACACCTTCCGGGTCGCCCGACGGCGCGTACGGCCCTTGGGCGCGGCCTCCTCGGCGGCCGGGGCCTCGGCCTGCGGCGCCGGAACCACCTGGTCCTCGGCGGCCACCGGCTCGGCCAGCGCCTCGGCGGCCGACTCCGGCCGCACCGGGCGCGCCGCCGCCTCCTCGGCGGTGACGTCCTGCGCGGTCGGCACCTCGGTGGGCTGCTCGGCCTGCGCGGCCTTCTCCTCCTTGGCGGACCGCGGGGCCTTCTCCGCCTTCGGCGCGCCCGCCGGAGCGGACACCCGGCGGCCGGCGCGGCGCCGCGAACGGCCACGGGTGGCCGCCGCCTCCGCCTCGGCGACGCTGCTGTACAGCTCCTCGTCCGGCGCGAAGTCCGGGGCCGGCAGGGCCACCGGCTCGGCGGCCTCGGCGGCCACCTCCGCGGCGGTCTCCACCTCGGGCTCGACGGCCTCGCCGGTCTCCACGGCCACGGCCGCGGTCTCGTGCACGTGCTCGTGCACCGGCTCCTGCGCCTCGGCACCCCGGCCGCGCTTCTTGCGCTTGCCGCCGCCACCGTTCACGGTCGCCTGGTCCAGGTGGACGATGACACCGCGCCCGTTGCAGTGGACGCAGGTCTCGGAGAAGGACTCCAGCAGGCCCTGGCCGACCCGCTTACGGGTCATCTGGACCAGGCCCAGCGAGGTGACCTCGGCCACCTGGTGCTTCGTACGGTCCCGGCCCAGGCACTCCAGCAGGCGGCGCAGCACCAGGTCCCGGTTGGACTCCAGGACCATGTCGATGAAGTCGATCACGATGATGCCGCCGAGGTCGCGCAGCCGCAGCTGGCGCACGATCTCCTCGGCCGCCTCCAGGTTGTTCCTGGTGACCGTCTCCTCCAGGTTGCCGCCCTGGCCGGTGAACTTGCCGGTGTTGACGTCGATGACGACCATCGCCTCGGTCCGGTCGATCACCAGCGAACCGCCGCTGGGCAGCCAGACCTTGCGGTCCAGCGCCTTGGCGAGCTGCTCGTCGATCCGGTAGGTGGCGAAGACGTCGACCTCGCTCGTCCACTTCGACAGCCGGCCGGCCAGATCCGGGGCGACGTGCGAGACATACCCGTGGATGGTCTGCCAGGCGTCGTCACCGCTGACGATGACCTTGGTGAAGTCCTCGTTGAAGATGTCGCGCACGACCCGGACGGTCATGTCCGGCTCGCCGTACAGCAGCGTGGGCGCGTTGCCGCCGTTCTTGGCCTTCTTCTGGATCTCCTCCCACTGCGCCTGGAGCCGTTCGACGTCCCGGCGCAGCTCGTCCTCGCTCGCGCCCTCGGCGGCGGTGCGCACGATGACGCCCGCGTCCTCGGGGACGATCTTCTTGAGGATGCTCTTCAGCCGGGCCCGCTCGGTGTCGGGCAACTTGCGGCTGATGCCGGTCATCGAGCCCTCGGGCACGTACACCAGGTAGCGGCCCGGGAGGGAGACCTGGCTGGTCAGGCGGGCGCCCTTGTGTCCGATCGGGTCCTTGGTGACCTGGACGAGCACGGACTGGCCGGACTTCAGGGCGGACTCGATCCGGCGCGGCCCGTTGGCCATGCCGAGCGCCTCGAAGTTGACCTCACCGGCGTACAGCACCGCGTTGCGGCCCTTGCCGATGTCGATGAACGCGGCCTCCATCGAGGGCAGCACGTTCTGCACCTTGCCCAGGTACACGTTGCCGACGTACGAGGTCGACTGCTCCTTGTTGACGTAGTGCTCGACGAGCACGCCGTCCTCCAGGACGCCGATCTGCGTACGGTCGCCGTGCTGACGGACGACCATCACGCGCTCGACGGCCTCGCGGCGGGCCAGGAACTCGGCCTCGGTGATGATCGGAACGCGTCGGCGGCCCTGCTCGCGGCCCTCCCGGCGGCGCTGCTTCTTGGCCTCCAGACGGGTCGAGCCCTTGATGGACTGCACCTCGTCCGACGGCTCGGCGGCCTTGCGCGGCTCGCGGACCTTGACGACCGTGCGCTCCGGGTCGTCCGCGGACGGCTCGGTGTCGACGCCGCTGTCACCGGCCCGGCGACGGCGGCGACGGCGACGGCGGCTGCTGGAGCTGGAGCCGCCGGACTCCTCGTCCCCAACGTCCTCGGCGTCCTCTTCCTCCTGCTCGGCGGTGTCCTCGGCGTCCTGCGCGGCCTGCTCGGCGGCCAGCTCCTCGGCCTCGGCGTCCACGCCCTCGCCGGCCTCGCCCTCGGCGGCGTCACCACGACGGCGACGGCGTCCGCCACGGCGGCGACGGCGGCGCGAGCCGGACTCCTCGCCCTCGGCACCCTCGGACTCCTCGCCCTCGGCGAGGTCCTCGGCGGACTCCAAGGCCTCCTCGGCCTCCTCCGCCTCCTGGTCCTCGGCGGCGGTCTCGACCGGACGGGCCTCCTCCGCGACGGCACCGCGGCGGCGCCGACGGCGGCGCGCACCGACCTCGGTGCGCTCCTCCGCGTACTCCTCCTCGGGCTGTTCCGTCTCGACGGTCTCGGCGGCGGCCTCGGCGGCGGCCCGCTCGGGGGTCTGGAACCGGGGCTCGGTGAACACCGGCGCCTGGAAGACGGCGACGGCGGGACGGGCCGGCCGGCGCGTGGCCTCGTCCTCGGGAGCCTCGGCGGCCTCCGCGGCGGGCTGCGCGGGCGCGGCGAACCCGGAAGCGGGCCGCACCGCCCGGCGCCGGGTACGACGCGGGGCAGCGGCCTCGGCGGGCGCCTGGGCGGCCGGGGCCTGCGGCGCCTCGGCGGTGGCCGTGGCGGGCTCGGTGGTGTGGGTGGTCACGGGGACCTCGGGGGTGTGGGCGCGCACGCCGGACTCCTCCGCCTGATCGGCTTGGGGCACGGCGGCCTCCTCGGTCACGGGGGCGCCGGCGGGCGCGGACACCCGGCGGGTGGCCCGGCGCCGGGTACGGCGCGGGGCGGCTTCTTCGGCGGCGGGCTCCGCCGCCGCGGTGGCGGCGACCGGCTCGGCGGCAGCGACCGGCTCGGCGGCAGCGACCTCCTCGGCGGCAGGCGCGATCTCCTCGGCGGCAGCGGCCTTGGGCGCACCGGTGGGCGCGGACGCCCGACGCGTCGCACGCCGACGCGGGCGACCGGCCGGAGCGGCAGCCTCGGCCTCGCCCTCGGCAGCAGCAGGAACCGCCGCCACCTCCGACGCCTCAACAACCGGAACAACCGTCTCGGCACCCTCAACAGACGCCGGAGCACCCGCAGGCGCAGACGCCCGACGCGCCACACGCCGACGCGGACGACCGGCCGGAGCGGCAGCCGGCTCCTCGACGGGCGCGGAAGCAGCGGCCTCTTCGGCGACAGCGGGCGCAGCGGCCTCTTCGGCCACAGCAGCCTCGGCGGCACCGGCCTCGGCCGATGCGGCCACCGGCGCCGACGCGCTGCGCGTGGCCCGGCGGCGGACGCGGCGCGGCGCGGCCTCCTCGCCGACGACGACGGCGCCGGCCTCGGCGACGGCCGGCTTCTCGGCCTCGGCGACGGCGGACGCGGCGGGTACGACGGTCTCGGCGGCCTCTGCGGCCTCGCCGGACACCGGCGAACCGGCGGGCGCGGACGCGCGGCGGGTGGCCCGGCGGCGCGGACGCGCGGCGGGCGCCTGCGCGACGGCGGCGGCCTCTTCCGTCTCTTCGGCCTCCGCAGCCTCAGCTGCCTCAAGAACCTCGGCGCTCTCGGCAACCTCGGTGTCCTCGACGATCCCGGTGACGTCGTCGGTCTCGGCGGCCGGTATGGCCGGCACGGTGACCTCGGTGGGCGCCTCCGTGGCCGCGGCGGGCGGACCCGCCGGGCGGGAAGCGGCACGGCGACGCCTGCGCGGCGGCAGGGTGTCGCTCGGTGTGTTCAGTTCGGAACCCTCAGTGGGTTCGGTCGGCTCGAGCATGCGGGCATTTCTCCCGTCAGGCTCCCGGGCGCCGCGCCTGGTCCGACGTCGGTCTCAGGGACCGTCCGCCGTTGACGTCCGCGGCCCGCGCGATGCGCGATGGCCGCCGTCCGGGGCGCGGGCGCCGCACGGGAGCACTCTGTGTCCTGTCTCGCCGGTTCCGTACGCCTTGTCGGTACGGCCTGGCGAAAGTCTTCTGGTCGGTGCGCTGCCCGACCCAGGTGGCTCCCGAGTACGAGGGCGGCGCTACGACGTCCGTCCCTACGCGGGACCTTCCGGCATCGGCGCCGTCGCGGCGGCAGCCGGCTGGGCCGTCAGGGCCTCGGCTGCCTCGCGGTCGGGCGCGAGCGGGTCGGTCACCGTGCCGGTCTCTTCATCGAACAGCCCCTGCGCCAGCCTGGTCACCGCTGCGGGGACCGGCGGCGCCAGGTCGGCCACGGCGCGGAGACCGGACAGGACGTCGTCGGGTCGTACGGCAGGCGTCACGTGCCGAACAACCAGCCGCAGTATCGCACAGGGCTGGTCGGTCGGCCTATCAGCCGGCGAACCGTGCGTTTCCAGGCTCACCACGGCAGGGCGGGCGTCGAAGGTGCGGACGCCGTTCTTGGTCATCCGCTGCACCTCGACGGTCTCGGCCTGGGTGAAGGCCGCGACCGCGCGCTCGGCGTCGGCCGGGTCGACGCCGTCCAGCCGCAGCTCCCAGACGGAGGCCGTCAGCCGGTCGGCGAGGCCCGAGGTCCGCGCCTCCACCGCATCGACGACGTCGAGCCCGGCGGGCAGCGACTCGTCGAGGAGGACGCGCAGGGCCTCCGGGTCACGCGCGTCGGTGAGCGCGATCTCCAGGTACTCCGCCTCACTGCCGGTGCCGGTGGGTGCGGCATTGGCATACGACACCTTCGGGTGCGGCGTGAACCCCGCCGAGTACGCCATGGGCACCTCGGCGCGGCGCAGCGCACGCTCGAAGGCGCGCTGGAAGTCTCGGTGGCTGGTGAACCTCAGGCGGCCGCGCTTGGTGTAACGCAGTCGGATGCGCTGCACCGCGGGTGCGGGCGGCGGGCCTTCGGGCTGTCGCTTCCCCAGTGTCCTAGTCCTTCGTGAGAGCGGTGGTACTGCTATCAAGAGTACGTGCCGCGCCGCCCGGGAGTTCCCGCCGGTCCACCGCGACCGGCTGCGGGGGCTCGCCGAACAACATCCGGCGGACGTCGGCACGGGCCTGCCGTACGGTGGCGCGGGCCGAGGTCAGCGCCTCGCGCGTGGCCCGGCCCACCGCGCGCAGGCCCGCGGCGACGGGCCGCAGCACGGCGTCCCGTACGACGTGCCCGACCGGGGTGAGAACGGTCCGGTACACCCAGCGCACCGGCTCCACGAAGATCCACCGGAAGAGGGTCGCGAGCGCCCGCCCGAAGGCCCGCGAGATCCGCCCGGCGACCCGCCAGGCGTGTCCGAGGGCCTCCCCCACCTCGCGTACGACGAAGGCGAGAAACCGGCCGACGGGCGCGAGCACCCAGCGCCACAGCGTGAGCGCGGGCAGGACGAACAGGACACGGCCGGTCCAGTACAGGGCCAGGCCGACGCCGGTGAAGAGCAGTCCCAGCAGCCGGCCGAGCCCCCGTACGCACCAGGCGACGCCCCGGCCGGCCGGCGCGAGGACCCAGGTGTACAGCCACCGGGCGGGTACGACGAACAGGTACCGCACCAGCCAGGCGACGGCCGTGTACACCCCGATCCCGAGGGCGGCCAGCACCGCGCCGATGCCCGTCAGCAGCCAGGTCAGCGCATGCCCCACCGGGGTGAGCACGCGCGCGTACACCCACGCGAACCCGGCCCCCACCCCGCGCGCCAGCCAGGCGAGGCCGTGCCCGACCGGCGTGAGGACGTACCGGTGGAACCACACGGCCGGTACGACGACGAGGACGTTGCCGAGCCAGGCGAGCACCATGCCGACGGGCACCAGTACGTACCGCCACAGACCCACGAACGGCCACACGAACACGGCCCTGCCGACCCACAGCAGTGCCCGCCCGAGCGGCCGGAGGACGGTGTCCCGCAGGAACCGCCCCGTGACGACGAGCGCGTCCCACACCATCCGCACCGGCAGGACCAGCACCAGAACGACGATCCGCACCGGGAGGCGGATGGCGACGACGAGGCAGCCTTCGGGCTGCTGCGGCTGTGCGGGTGGCTTGTCGAACTCCATACCTGCGTAGACGCTCCGAACGGCCGTCCGGATGCACTACGGCACACGCGCCTTGTACGCCTCGGGGTAGCGCTCGGTGAACTTGACCACCACCACCAGCAGGACCACCGGGACGACCCAGTCGAGCCAGTCGTCCAGGGACGGGATGCGGACGGCCAGCCAGGTGGAGACGGCCATGAGGACGAAGACGGCGCCCCACGCGGCGGTCAGCACCCGGTTGATGTGCAGGAAGACGGGCGAGCCCCACAGGTCGCGGGGCGTCTGCTGCCTGGCGTACTGCGCCGTGAAGGGGTCCTTGAGCAGCGAGCCCAGCGCGACGACGGCGATGACTCCGTTGGAGATGACCTGGGCGTAGGTCTCCAGCCACAGGAGTTGCGAGCGGTTCAGGGCGAGCGCGAGGACCGTGATCACCGCGAAGAACACGATGCCGGCCATGTCGAGGACGTAGAACCTCCGCCGGGCGATGTCCTTGCCCGACAGGACGAGCGCGGCGACCAGCGCGGCCAGTGCCGCGTACTCCCAGGTGCTGGGGCTCGCGACCACTCCGAAGATGATCCAGGGCGCGAACGAGAGGAACACACCGCCCGTGCCGACGGGCTTCTCGGGCGGGGCCTTCGTCTCCGTCTGCTGAGCCATGGGGGTTCTCCCGTCGGATGCCGTGACCACCTCTTCTTCCATCGTGCTGCCGTCCGCCGCGGGCCGCACGCCACCCGGGACGCCCACGACCCGCGGCCCCCTTCCGCGCGGAGTTGGTGCGACCGGGTGACGCTGGGTAAAAAGTGCCCCACCAGGGGGCAGCGATTGCGCTGATATGAGGATAAAGCTCCCCATTTGGCTCGTACGGCTCGGCCGGTCCTGGGGAGGCGGGTCACGCTCGCACTGGAGTCCGGGACCGCCCGGACCGCTTCGAGGCAAGGAGCACTGCATGAGCCCTGAGTACAGGACCTCACGACTGGGGCCGGTGGCCCGGGCACGGTTCAAGCAGGCCGGGATGCTGACCTCCCTCACCCTGGTACTGGCGGCCGCTGTGGCCGCGCCGGCCGCGGCGGCGGGCCGCGCCGTCACCGACCCGACCCCGACCGCCACGCAGGGCGGCGGCCACGACTGTGACGACCGTGGCGATCAGAAGGCGCCCGCCGGCCCCACCGGCGGCGACCACGACGGGTGCCGGGGCGCGACCGGCGCCACGGGCGCCACCGGAGCGACCGGCGCCACCGGTCCGTGCGCCGACATCGACGCCAGCCAGGACAGCGCCAACTTCGAACTGCGGGCCGCCCTGACCGGGTCCAACCCGGCCAGGGCGTACGCGGGTATTCGCGACCTCACGACGGCGACTCCCGGTCCTTTCCTGTGGACCGACCTCAGCACTCACCCCAATTACCCGCAGAACGCGTGTGGCATCGCCCTCGCCCAGCACAGCCTGGGCGCCGCGACGGAAGGCGACCTGCGGGTCGACGTCATCACCACCACGGGCGCCGTCTACGAGACCACCTGTCAGGTGGTCCCCAGCAACCGCACGCTGGACTGCGACGACAATCCCTGGACCCTCGTGAACAGACAGCCCGCCCCCGGCGCCGTGAACGGCGGGATCATCGTCTAGCCCGGGCCGTCCGGCACACCGCACAAGGGGTGTCCGGCAGGTCACGAACGACCGCCGGGTACCCCTTACGGCGTTCCCGAGAAAAGCCACGGGGACAGCCCGTGGCTGCTTGTACAGGCCCACGGGGCTCGATAAATTCACCGCCCGGTCCTTTCTTTCAGGGGAAAGAAAAAACCCATGAAAACGGTCTGCCTCAATATGATCGTCAAGGACGAGGCACATGTGATCCGCCGCTGCCTCGAATCCGTACGCCCCCTCATCGACACCTGGGTGATCCTTGACACGGGCTCGACCGACGGCACCCAGGACGTCATCCGCGACACTCTCGCCGACCTTCCCGGCGCGCTCCACGAAAGCCCGTGGAAAGGCTTCGACCTGAGCCGCACGGAGGCGATCGAACGGGCCCGGGACCAAGCGCGCTACCTGCTGTTCATCGACGCCGACGACGTGATGGAGACCGACCCCGGCTTCACGATGCCGGAGCTGACCCACGACTGCTACGACTTCGAGGTGCGCCACGGCCCCGTCGTCCACTGGCGCCCGGCCATGGTGTCGACCCGCCTCCCCTGGCGGTACGTCGGCGTCCTGCACGAGTACCTGGAGTGCGACACGCGGTTCAGCCGCGCGACTCTGCCGGGCGCCCGCATGGTCATCATGGGCGGCGGCGGACGCCAGCAGGGCGGCCAGCGCGCGAAGTACCTGCGCGATGCCGCCGTCCTGAAGGACGGGCTGGCCAAGGAGCCGGACAACACCCGCTACGCCTTTTATCTCGCGCAGAGCTGGCGCGACGCCGGCGAACCGGCGAAGGCGCTCGCCGCCTACGACCGCCGCGCGGCCATGGGCGGCTTCGCCGAGGAGACGTTCTGCGCCCGGCTCTACGCCGCCCGGCTCGCCGTGACGCTCAAGCGCAAGACGCCTGAGGTCATGGCCCGTTTCCTGGACGCCCACGCATATCGGCCCACCCGCGCGGAACCGCTCGGCGAACTCGCTCACCTCTGCCGCGTCCAGGGAGAACGCTGGCCGCTCGCCTACCTGTTCGCGCGACGCGCCGTGGAGATCCCCCACCCCGACGACATCCTGTTCGTCGAGCACGGCTGGTACGACTGGCGGGCCCTGGACGAGCTGGCGGTGTCGGCGTACTGGGTGGGCTCCTACCGTGAGTCCCTGGAGTGCTGCGAGCAACTCCTGGACGGCGGCAAGCTGCCCGGGACCCACCGCGAACGGGTCATCGCCAACCGCGACTTCGCCAAGACCAAGCTGGCCATGGGCACACGGCGGCCCCAGCCGGCCTGAGATCACCCCTCAAAACGACAGTTGAACATGTTCAAAAAAGCTGCCAGCATAGCGCCACCATGATCGGTGAACGGTGGAACCACGGTCGGCTTCGGCGCTGCTCCCGGGGAGCGGCCGTCGCCTGCGCGCTCGCACTGACGGGCTGCAATCCCCACATGTACGACGACGTGCCCGGGCTGCACGACGTGCGGCCGGCAGAGGTGTCGGGGACATGGCTCGGCCTCGAACGGACGAAGGTCGTCCTCCGGCCCGGCGGGAAGGCCGACATCCGCCTCCTGGACGGACAGGAATGGGACTTCGACGACCGGTGGCGCCTGTCCGGCACGGGAACCTGGAAGCTGACCGACCGGCGCGCCGGCTGGAACGACGGCCAGCACGTCCTACTGACCCTCGCCTCACGCACCGAGCCGACGACCCGCACACCGGACCCGAACGACCCACCCGCCCCGACGGCGGACAGCTCCCAGGCGCCCCAGACCTACACATGGACCTTCGAGCTGCGGCGCGGTGAAAAGAAAGCCCTCGAACTCTACTTCTTCTTCGGCGACCCGGACTCGCGCAGCACCTACGTCCTGCTGAGACAAGGGCCCAAGGACCGGGCCCGGGCATAAAAACGGCCCAGAAAAATTTCTGGGCCGTGAATATCAGGTACCTCATCACCTCTAGCCGATCTGACCAGAGTTCAGAAATCACACAGATGGCTTTTCAGCATTACTGGTCGAAGAACACAGATTCTTGTCGATGAAATGAACTTCGCGAACCGCACCATAGAAATAAGAGCCGCCGTGCCGTTCTGCGCGGGGGTCCTCAGCGGCTGAAGGTGCCCAGGCCGTTGGCGTCGAGGTGCTCGATGGTGACGCTTGTGGCTTTCCCCGAGCGAGTGTGGAAGGTGACGCCGGAGAGGCCGACGGCGTTCTCGCCCTGTGTCCGGTAGCTGAAGGTGTCACCCGTGTAGTGCCTCAACGGGAACGACATCTTTCGCGGGCCCAGCGTCATGCTCAGGTTGCCGCTGTTGTCACTGGTGACGGTGACCGGCCCGTAGTACTCGTTCGCATAGGTGCCCGTGTAGACGTCGTCGGCCTTCGCCGGTGTGGCCTTGGCGGGCGGCTTGGCGTAGTTCGTGGGGGAGATGCCCGTGTAGGCGGCGGCCCGCACCACCTTCTCGAAGAAGGCCAGCCAGTCAACTGTCTGCTGTCCGTTCTGGGCGATGTCGAAGAACGCGGCGGATACCGCCTCGGGTACGCCGATGGGCTGTCCGTTCGTCAGCACGACGATGCCGAGCCGTTCGCTGGGCAGCAGGGTGACCTCGGTTGCGGCGCCCAGGTCGAAGGCGCCGGAATGGTTCAAGCGCAGCCGTCCGCGCTCGTCGTACCTGACGTTCCAGCCGAGCCCGTAAAAGCCTGGCTCACCTGCCGGGGCGAGTGGGTCCATTGCGACGGAGTGGGGGATGCGGGTCTGGTCCAGGGCCGCCGGGTCGACCAGCTGCTTCCCGTCGAACGCGCCGTTGTCCAGCTGAAGGCGCATCCACTTGGTGAGGTCGTCGACACTCGAACTCGCACCGCCCGCGGGCGCCTGACGATCGGCGTTCTCCGTGGTGGAGGGCTTCCAGCGGCCGTCGACCTCGACGTGGGCCGACGCTCTGTCGGCGGCCTTGTCATAGTCGGCGCGCTGGTAGCTGGACTGCTCCATCCCCAGGGGCTTGAACAGCGTGTCCGCTGCCAGCTGCGGCCAGCTGGTCTTCGCCGCGTCGGCCACCGCCACCCCCGCCTCGGTGAGGCCGTAGTTGGTGTAGGCATAGCTTGCGCGGAACGGAGCCAGCGGCTCCAGCCGCAGGTGCTGCAGGATGTAGCCGCGCTGGTAACCCAGGTCCTCCAGCAGGTCACCGGCATGGTCGGGCAGTCCACTGCGGTGCGAGAACAGGTCCGCGACCGTCACGTTCGCGGTCACATACGGGTTTTTGAGCGCGAAGCCCGGATCACGGACCACGATCCGATCGTCCCAGCCGACGATCTTGCGCCCCACGGCCCCGGAGACGACGGTGGACGACAGCGGCTTGGACAAGGACGCCAACTGGAAGACCGTGTCCGGGTCGACCTTGTCGCTCTTGCCCAGCTCACGGACGCCGAAGCCCTTCTCGTACACGACCTTGTCCCGGTAGACGACGCCCACGGCGACCCCCGGTACCCCGGTCTGCCGCATCGCGTTCTCCACCAAGCCGTCGAGCCGGCCCACAGCGGCCTTCACCTGCGCCTGCGTCAACTGAGGTGGCGGTTGCTTCGGCGGCGCCGGGGCGAGCGATGCAGCGGTCGACGGACTGCTGACAGCGGCGTCCATGCCCGCGCACCCCGGCATGACGACCCCGAGCACACTCAGGCACACCACCGCCCCGCCCACCCGGGCCTGCCGGCGCAGCCTTCTCCCGCGACTCCGATTCGCCATGCTGCAGACACCTCGCGCTCAAAGAGCCCTCAGGGGCCCGCCCGGCGCCCGTTCCATACTCGCCACAGCGGCGGACCACGGCATTCGGGCATCGCCAAGTGGGTGAGGACCTCTCCCCCGGCGCCGGCCGATCGCCCACCGGAGGCACACGCCACCGCACACCGACGAGCCCCCTTCCATCACGGAAGGGGGCTCGGGGTGTCACTTCCGGGGCCCGGCAGCGGCATCCGGCAGGACACCGGCGGCGCCGACAGCTCTCAGTGCGTGTGACCGCTCACAGCCGGCGTCGGACCGGCGTTCTTGACCGTCAGAGGCAACAGCTTCTTGCCCGTGGGGCCGATCTGGATGTGGGTGTCCATCTGCGGACACACGCCACAGTCGAAGCACGGCGTCCAGCGGCAGTCCTCGACCTCCGTCTCGTCGAGGGCGTCCTGCCAGTCCTCCCAGAGCCAGTCCTTGTCCAGACCGGAGTCGAGGTGGTCCCAGGGGAGGACCTCCTCGTAGGTGCGCTCGCGGGTGGTGTACCAGTCGACGTCCACGCCGAAGGGGGCCAGGGCCTTGTCGGCGCAGGCCATCCAGCGGTCGTAGGAGAAGTGCTCGCGCCATCCGTCGAAGCGGCCGCCGTCGTCGTAGACCGCGCGGATGACGGCACCGATGCGGCGGTCACCGCGGGAGAGCAGGCCCTCGACGATGCCGGGCTTGCCGTCGTGGTAGCGGAAGCCGATCGAGCGGCCGTACTTCTTGTCGCCGCGGATCTTGTCGCGGAGCTTCTCCAGGCGGGCGTCCGTCTCCTCGGCGGAGAGCTGGGGCGCCCACTGGAAGGGGGTGTGGGGCTTGGGGACGAAGCCGCCGATCGAGACGGTGCAGCGGATGTCGTTCGACTTCGACACCTCGCGGCCCTTCTGGATGACGTGGGTCGCCATGTCGGCGATCTGGAGGACGTCGTCGTCCGTCTCCGTCGGCAGGCCGCACATGAAGTACAGCTTCACCTGGCGCCAGCCGTTGCCGTAGGCGGTGGCGACCGTACGGATCAGGTCCTCTTCCGAGACCATCTTGTTGATGACCTTGCGCATGCGCTCCGAGCCGCCCTCGGGCGCGAAGGTCAGGCCCGAGCGGCGGCCGTTGCGCGTCAGCTCGTTCGCCAGATCGACGTTGAAAGCGTCCACGCGGGTGGAGGGGAGGGACAGGCCGATCTTGTCGTCCTCGTAGCGGTCCGCCAGGCCCTTGGCGATGTCGCCGATCTCCGAGTGGTCCGCCGAGGAGAGCGACAGCAGGCCCACCTCTTCGAAGCCCGTCGCCTTCAGGCCCTTGTCGACCATGTCGCCGATGCCGGTGATGGAGCGTTCACGGACCGGACGCGTGATCATGCCTGCCTGGCAGAAGCGGCAGCCGCGCGTGCAACCGCGGAAGATCTCCACCGACATGCGCTCGTGGACCGTCTCCGCCAGCGGCACGAGGGGCTGCTTGGGGTACGGCCACTCGTCCAGGTCCATGACCGTGTGCTTGGACACGCGCCACGGGACGCCCGAGCGGTTGGGGACCACGCGGGCGATACGGCCGTCCGGCAGGTACTCGACGTCGTAGAACGCCGGGATGTAGACCCCGCCCGTCTTCGCCAGGCGGAGGAGGACTTCCTCGCGGCCGCCGGGGCGGCCCTCCGCCTTCCACTCGCGGATGATCCTCGTCATGTCGAGCACGGCCTGCTCGCCGTCGCCGATGACCGCCGCGTCGATGAAGTCGGCGATCGGCTCGGGGTTGAAGGCCGCGTGGCCGCCGGCCAGGACGATCGGGTCGTCGATCGTCCGGTCCTTGGACTCCAGGGGGATACCGGCCAGGTCCAGGGCGGTGAGCATGTTGGTGTAGCCCAGCTCCGTGGAGAAGCTGAGGCCGAACACGTCGAAGGCCTTCACCGGGCGGTGGCTGTCCACCGTGAACTGCGGGACACGGTGCTCGCGCATCAGCGCCTCGAGGTCCGGCCACACGCTGTAGGTGCGCTCGGCGAGGACGCCCTCCTGCTCGTTGAGGACCTCGTAGAGGATCATCACGCCCTGGTTGGGCAGGCCGACCTCGTACGCGTCCGGGTACATGAGCGCCCAGCGGACGTCGCACTCGTCCCACGGCTTGACCGTGGAGTTGAGCTCGCCGCCGACGTACTGGATCGGCTTCTGCACGTGCGGGAGCAGAGCTTCGAGCTGCGGGAAAACCGACTCGACAGGCATCTCGCGAACCTTCATGAGCTGACAGGGGTGACCATCAAGCGTAACCCGCTCGGCGGCCTCCCCCGAACGCTCAGCCGGCCGCCTCGCTTTTGATCTCCGTCCACCGCACGGGCAGCTCCGCCTCCAGGGTGGCCGCCCGTGCCTCCTCCCTGCCGTACAGCAGCCCGTAGGTGAACGCGCTCTCCCCCGCCGCGTGGGCCACGGCCGCCAGCTCGCGCAGGGTGCGGCGGGCCATGACGCTGTCCTGGTGGTCGCCGAGCAGGGTGGTGAGGGATTTCATGGAGTCGGTGAGGGAGCGGGCGGGGGCGCCGAGGGCCTTGGTGGTGGCCTCGGCCGCGTAGCGGGTGCGCTTGGCGTTCTTGCGGGCCTCGTGCAGGGCGAGGTCGCGGTCCTCGCCGGGCGGCAGCTCCAGCGCGCGGTCCAGCACGTCCGTCAGCCGCGCCAGATCCTTGCGTACGGCCTTGGTGAGCGCCTTCTGCGGCTTCTTGCCGGCGGCCGTCCGCAGCGGCGGGTCGGCGAGGAGGGTGTCCAGGGTGTCCAGCAGGGTCAGGTAGCGCGGGGAGTCCAGGACGCCGGTGAGGTGGGCGTGGGCTCCGCCGTGCCGCGCCTGGGCCCAGGCCGCGAGCCGTTCCGGGACAGGGCCGGTGATGAGGGCGGGCGGGAGCGCGTCCAGGGCGGTGGTCAGGCGGTCGGCCAGCACCTCCTGGTCGCGGTCGATGCCCAGCTCGCCCGCGAGCCACTTCAGCTCGGCGCCGACGGGGTCGGTGACGGCGCGGTCGAAGAGGGGCCGGAAGGTGCGCAGGGTGCTGCGGGCGCGGCGGGTGGCGACCCGCATCCGGTGCACGGAGTCGGGAAGGCCGCGGCGGACGGCGGGGTCGAGTTCGACCAGCGCGTCCCGCTGGGCGCGGAGGTAGGCGAGGACGTGGTCGCCCGCCGTCGCCGGCTTGGCGGGCCGGGTCTTCTTCCTGCGGTCCTTGCGGTGGCCCGCCGCGGTCTGTGCCAGGGCGCGGGCGAGTTTCGACGGTGCGGCGGACGGTCGTACGCCCGCCCGGCGCAGCCGTTTCTCCAGCTGGTCGAGGACGGCCGGGTCGCCGCCGTCGGCCAGTTCCACCTCGATCTCGGTCCACTGCGCGGTCCGGCCCTTGCCGGTGAGCCGCTCGGCGGTCACGGCGTCGACGCTCGCCTCGGCCAGCAGGGTGCCCTCGGCGTCGACCAGGTGCCGCACATCGCGCGCGGAGCGCAGCCGGACCAGGGGGACCAGGTCCCGGTCACGGACCCGGGAGCGGACGAGGGCGGCGATCTCCTCGGGGACGGTGTCGGAGAGCGGGGCCTGGATCTCGTCGCGGACTCCGGGGGCGACCGGGAACTTCAGATGCCAACCGGCGTCCGAGCCGCCGGTGCGGCGGCGCAGGGTGAGCGAGGCCGCGGCCAGCCGTTCGTCGGCGGTGTCGTAGTAGGTCGCGTCCAGTTCGACCAAACCCTTGTCGAGGACGGCGGCCACGCCGCCGGCACCGGTCAGGTCGGGCAGCCCGCTCTCGTCGGATTCGTACTTGCGCTCGATCTCGCGTTTCGCATCCGCCATGCACCGAATCTAGTGGGCGTCGGGCCGGCACGGCAGTGGCCGTCCCGGGTGAATGGCCGGAAGACTCACGCCACTCACCCGGTGAACGCCCTCGTGACTCACCCGGGCAACGCCCCTCGTGCGGTTGTCGGAGCGTCACGCCGACATGGGCCGCTGCACCTTGATCGACTGAAGCAGTCCCACGGCCACCCACACGGCGAACATCGACGAGCCTCCGTACGACACGAACGGCAGCGGCAGACCGGTGACCGGCATGATGCCGAGGGTCATGCCGATGTTCTCGAACGACTGGAAGGCGAACCAGGCGACGATCCCGGCGGCGACGGTCGTCCCGTACAACTCGGTCGAGTCGCGTGCTATCCGGCAGGCGCGCCACAGGACGACCCCGAGCAGGAAGATGATGAAGCCGGCGCCGACGAAGCCCAGTTCCTCCCCCGCGACCGTGAACACGAAGTCGGTCTGCTGCTCGGGCACGAACTGGCCGGTGGTCTGGGAGCCGTGGAAGAGCCCGGCCCCGGTGAGTCCGCCGGAGCCGATGGCGATGCGGGCCTGGTTGGTGTTGTAGCCGACGCCGGCGGGGTCCAGGTCGGGGTTGGCGAAGGCCGCGAACCGGTTGATCTGGTACTCGTCCAGGATGTGCAGCTGCCAGATGGCCACGCAGCCGAGCACGCCGGCGGTGAGCAGGCCGAAGACCCAGCGGTTGGAGGAGCCGGAGGCGAGCAGCACGCCCAGGATGATCGCCACCATGGCCAGCACCGAGCCGAGGTCGGGCATGAGCAGCAGGATCAGGATGGGTACGGCGGCCAGGCACAGGGACTGGAACACGGTCCGGTGGTCCGGGTAGGGCTTGTCCCCGGCGTCGACCCGTGCGGCCAGCATCATGGCCATGCCCAGGATGATCGTGACCTTGAGGAACTCGGCGGGCTGAAGCGAGAAGCCGCCGATGACCAGCCAGTTGCGCTGGCCGTTGATCGTCGCGCCGAGCGGGGTGAGGACCACCAGGGCGAGCAGCACCGACAGGCCGTAGAGGATCGGCACGGCGTTGCGCAGGGCGCGGTGGCCGAGCCAGATCGTGCCGATCATCAGGGCGATCCCGATGCCGAGGTTCATCAGGTGCCGGACCAGGAAGAAGTACGGGTCGCCCTGGTTGAGCTCGGTGCGGTTGCGGGTCGCCGAGTAGACCAGCAGCGAGCCCAGCAGAGACAGGGCGGTCGCCGCGAGCAGCATCGGCCAGTCCAGCCGGCGAGCCAGCGAGTCGCGGGCGAGGACCCTGGTCCAGCCGGCCCGCTCGGGGCCGTACCCGGAGACGGAGAAGCTGTTCGCGCCGGTCATGAGGGCATCCTCCGGCTTCCCCTCCTGCGGGCCCTCCTGCGGGTGTCCCGGTTGCCCGTGGTGGGCGAGGGCGTGGTGGCCGGCTGCTGTTCGTCGTCGCCGTTGGTCTCGTTGTCCTTCTGGGCGGCCTCGACGTCCTTGGCCGGGTCGCCCTCGACCTTGGGGTTGACGATGGTGCCGTCCGTGCGGACCTTCGGCAGGCCCTTCTGGGGCTCGGGCAGCAGCGCCTTCTTGGTGTCGATGGAGCCGTCGCCCTGGACGCCGTAGAGCGCGCTGTAGATGTTGCGCACGGCCTCACCGGAGGCGCCGGAACCCGTACCGGCCTGGGCGATCGTCATGATCACCGTGTAGTCCTCGGAGTAGGTGGCGAGCCAGGACGTGGTCTGCTTGCCGTAGACCTCCGCCGTACCGGTCTTGCCGTGCAGGGTGATCTTGTCCTGCGGCCAGCCGCCGAACTTCCAGGCGGCCGTACCGCGGGTGATGACGCCCGCGAAGGCGTCGTCCATGCCCTTGAGGGTGGCCTGGCTGACCGGCAGCCTGCCGCGCTTCTTGGGCTTGATCTCTTCCACGGTCTTGCCGTCGGCGCTGATGATCGCCTTGCCGATGGTCGGCTGGTACATCGTGCCGCCGTTGGCGACGGCGCCGTAGATCACGGCCTCCTGGATCGGCGTGACGAGCGTGTCGCCCTGGCCGATGGAGTAGTTGATCTCGTCACCCTCGCGCATCTTGTTGCCTTCGAGGCAGTTCTCGTAGGCGATCTTCTCGACGTACGAGCCGTCCTTCTTGCCGGTCTTGCACCAGGCGTCCTTGTTGGCCTTCCAGTACTCCTCCTTCCACCGGCGGTCGGGGACGCGGCCGGTGACCTCGTTGGGCAGGTCGACACCGGTCTCCTTGCCGAGGCCGAACTGGTGGGCGGTCTTGAAGAACCAGTCCTTGGGCTGGCCCTTCTTGGGGTTGATGCCGCCGTCCTTCTTCCACTCCCTGTCGGCGAGGCCGTAGAAGACGGTGTCGCAGGAGACCTCCAGCGCCCGGCCGAGCGAGATCGGGCCGAAGCTCTCCCCCTCGAAGTTCTTGAAGACCTGGCCGCCGACCGAGTACGAGCTGGTGCACGGATAGCCGCCGTCCCACTCGTAGCCGGCCTGGACCGCGGCGGCCGTGGAGACCACCTTGAAGGTCGAGCCAGGGGCGGCCTGACCCTGTATGGCCCTGTTGAGCAGCGGATAGTCGGACTTCTTGCCGGTGAGGGCCTTGTAGTCCTTGGCGGAGATGCCGCCGACCCACACGTTCGGGTCGTAGGTCGGGGCGGAGGCCATGGCGACGATCCGGCCGGTCTTGGCCTCCATCACCACGACGGCGCCGGAGTCGGCCTTGTAGTTCTCGCCGGTGATCTTGTCGAACTGCTCGCGGGCCTTCTTCATGGCCTTGTTCAGCTCGTACTCGGCGACCCGCTGGACGCGGGAGTCGATGCTGGTGACCAGGTTCGAACCGGACTCGGCCGCGTCCGACTCGGCCTTGCCGATGACCCGGCCGAGGTTGTCGACCTCGTAGCGGGTGACGCCGGCCTTGCCGCGCAGCACCTTGTCGTAGGTCCGCTCCAGGCCGGAGCGGCCGACCATGTCGGAGCGCAGATAGGGCGAGTCGGTGTCCTTGGCCTTCTGGATCTCGGTGTCGGTGACGGGCGAGAGGTAGCCGAGCACTTGGGCGCTGTTGGACTTGCCCGGGCCCGGGTAGCGGCGGACGGCCTCGGGCTCGGCGGTGATGCCGGGGAAGTCCTCGGAACGCTCGCGGATCTGGAGGGCCTGCTTGGCCGTGGCCTCGTCGGTGATGGGGATCGGCTGGTACGGCGAGCCGTTCCAGCACGGCTGGGGGGTCTTGGCGTCACACAGCCGGACCTTCAGCATGACGTCCTCGGGGCTCATGCCGAGGACGCCGGCCAGCTTGGTGAGGACGGCCTTGCCGTCGTCCTTCTGCTTCAGCAGGTCGGTGCGGGAGGCGGACACCACCAGCCGGGTCTCGTTGTCCGCGAGGGGCACGCCGCGGGCGTCCAGGATGTCGCCGCGCACGGCGGGGTCGACCACCTGCTGGACGTGGTTGCCGGACGCCTCCTTCTGGTACTCCGCGCCCTCACGGATCTGGAGATACCACAGCCGGCCGCCGAGGGTGCCGAGGAGGGAGAGGACGAGGATCTGGATCACGACGAGCCGGATCTGGACCCGTGGGGTCCGGCCGGTCTCGGGAATGTTGGTCACTGCGGCTGTCTCCCCCTCTCAGTGCGCGGACGTCTGTGTGCGATGCGGGTGCGCGCGATACGCGCGATGCTGATGCGCGCACAGCGGATGTACGCGAAGCGGATGTACGCGCAGCACGGGTGTGCGATCCGCCTGTGCGCGTACGCATGATGAACGACCAGCCTGTGAACCCGCGTTCCGGGAAAGCTGCCCCGTTCGGGTGAATTCCCGGGCGCTCACAGCCTCTTGACCCCCTTGATGCGGCCGACCCGGGCGGAGCGGGTGCGGGCCTTGGCCTTCAGCGCGCCGAGGCCGCCGCGCTGACTGCCGATGCGCAGGCCGGTGCCGGAGGAGAGCCAGCCGGAGGAGATGTCGCCGGCCTTGGCGGCGGGGCCGGACTCGGTGAGCGGGTCGTTGTCGGCGCGGCGGGCCAGCCACATGACGGCGGGCACCGCGAACGGGGCGAGCAGCAGGTCGTACAGGGCAGCCGAGAACAGCAGCCCCGTCAGGCCGACATGACGGGCGGCGGTGTCGCCGACCAGGGCGCCCACCCCGGCGTACAGCAGCGTGGAACCGAGGGCGGCGGCGACCACGACGGCCATGGGGCCGGTCGCCGACTTCAGCCGGCCGTTCTCCGGCCTGATGAGCCCGGCGACGTAGCCGGTGACGCACAGGACGAGCGCGTAGCGGCCGGCCGCGTGGTCGGCGGGCGGGGCCAGGTCGGCGAGCAGGCCGGCGCCGAAGCCGACCAGGGCGCCGCCGACATGGCCGTACACCATCGCGAGGCCCAGGACGGTGAGCAGCAGCAGGTCGGGGACGGCGCCCGGCAGGTGCAGCCGGGCGAGGACGCTCACCTGGATCACGAGGGCCACGACGACCAGCGCACTGGAGAGCAGGATCCGGTTCACACGCATGGGGATACAGCTCCTACTGCTGCTCGTCGGTGGCGGGGGCGTCGTCGGCCGACGGGGTGACCGTGACGGTCACCGTCGGCGTCGGGAGCGGCTTGGGCTTGGCCGGGAGCACGGTGTCCCGCGGGTCCTTCTTCGGGGCCTGCACGACCACACCGACGATGTCGAGCTTGGTGAAGCTGACGTACGGGGTGACGTAGAGGGTGCGGGTGAGGCCTCCGCCGGAGGGGTCGACGCGGGACACCACGCCGACCGGGACGCCGGGCACGAACGGCTTGTCGGCCTGCGACCCGAAGGTGACGAGCCGGTCGCCCTTCTTCACCTCCGCCTTGCCGTTGAGCAGTTCCACGCGCAGCGGGCGGTCGCCCTGCCCGGAGGCGAAGCCGAGTTCGTCGCCCGACTCCATACGGGTGCCGACGGTGAAGTCGGGGTCGTTGGCGAGCAGCACGGTGGAGGTGCTGGGGCCGACGGTGGTGACGCGGCCGACCAGTCCGTCCCCGTTCAGGACGGTCATGTCCCGCTGGATGCCGTCGTCCGCGCCGGCGTCGATGGTGATGGTCCAGGAGAATCCCTGGGCCGACCCTATGGCGATGACCTGGGCGCCCTTGATGCCGTACTGCCCCTCGCCGGCGAGCTTCATCACCTTGTCGAGCTGCCCCAGGCGGCTGCGGTTGCGGTCGTCGCTGCCGAGCTTCGCCTTGAGGGCCGCGTTCTCCTTCTCCAGCGCGGCGAGCCGGTCGTGCCGGCTGCCGGAGTCACGGATCGCGGAGACGGCGTTCCCGACCGGGTCGACCGCGGAGGACATTCCCTCCTCGACCGGGCCGAACACCGCGGCGGCGGCCTGCCGGGCGCCGTCGACCGGGGAGTTCCGGCCTCCGCGGATGTCCACCGTGATCAGCGCGAACGCGATGGCGACCAACAGGACCAGGAGCAGCCGGCTCTCTTTCGTGTCCCTCACGTGCGGCGGCCGTGCCCTTCCTCAAGTAGGAATTCGTCGGGCCCCTGGAAAACGCGAATGCTGCGGCGCAAACCGAAGAGGCCCATTCGGGGGAGCTTATGCCTCTATACCAACGATCCGCCGCACGAGAGGAGAACGTCTCGTACGGCGGAATCGACAAGTGACGTCATCTGCGCGGCTGGGCGTCCAGTACCTGCTGGAGCGCCTCGAACTCCTCGACGCACTTGCCGGAACCGAGCGCGACGCTGTCCAGCGGGTCCTCGGCGATGTGGATCGGCATGCCGGTCTCCCGCCGCAGCCGCTCGTCGAGCCCGCGCAACAGGGCTCCGCCGCCGGTCAGAACGATTCCTCGGTCCATGATGTCGCCGGACAGCTCCGGCGGGCACTTGTCAAGGGTGGTCTTGACCGCGTCCACGATCGCGTTGACCGGCTCCTCGATCGCCTTGCGGACCTCGGCGGCCGAGATGACGACGGTCTTCGGCAGCCCGGACACCAGGTCCCGGCCGCGGACTTCGGTGTGCTCGTCGGTGTCGAGGTCGTACGCCGAACCGATCGTGATCTTGATCTGTTCGGCCGTGCGCTCGCCCAGCAGAAGGCTGTACTCCTTCTTGATGTACTGGATGATCGCGTTGTCCAGTTCGTCGCCGGCGACGCGGATGGACTGGGCGGTGACGATGCCGCCGAGCGAGATGACCGCGACCTCCGTGGTGCCGCCGCCGATGTCCACCACCATGTTGCCGGTGGCCTCGTGGACCGGCAGGCCGGAGCCGATGGCGGCGGCCATGGGCTCCTCGATGATGTGCACCTGGCGGGCACCGGCCTGGGAGGACGCCTCGATGACCGCGCGGCGCTCGACGCCCGTGATGCCCGAGGGCACGCAGACGACGACCCGCGGCCGGGCCAGATACCGCCGCTTGTGGATCTTCAGGATGAAGTAGCGGAGCATCCGCTCGGTGATCTCGAAGTCGGCGATCACGCCGTCCTTCAGCGGACGGACGGCCACGATGTTGCCCGGCGTCCGGCCGATCATCTTCTTCGCTTCGGCACCGACCGCGAGGATCCCACCCGTGTTGGTGTTGATCGCCACGACGGACGGTTCGTTCAGTACGATCCCGCGACCCCTGACGTACACCAGCGTGTTGGCGGTCCCGAGGTCGACAGCCATGTCACGGCCGATGAACGACATTGAGTTCCCCATCCGGATTCATCTGGCCTTCCTGCGCTTTTGAGGGCATGTCAGGTAGGCGAGGCGGGTGCTGTGACGTGAAGGCTTCCATCGTAAACGCGCCTGCACGAACACTGCGCGAGGGTCTCCGCCATTGTCACCAGATGGCGTGCCGCCCCGCTTGTGGAGACGGGCGTTCGGGGGCGCTCGTTCCCTCAAATGCCCGGACTAAGCCAGAAAGGTCCGGGACCGGGCCCGGACCTTCTACGGCTGCCTCCGGCGTCACGCGCGGCCGGGGAAGAAGATCTTCACCTCGCGCTCGGCGGACTCCTCGGAGTCGGAGGCGTGGATCAGGTTCTCGCGGACGATCACGCCGTAGTCGCCGCGGATCGAGCCGGGCGCGGCGGCGATCGGGTCGGTCGGGCCGGCCAGCGCGCGCAGGCCCTCGATGACCCGCTCACCCTCGACGATCATCGCCACGACCGGGCCGGACGACATGAACTCGACCAGCGGCTCGTAGAACGGCTTGCCCTTGTGCTCTCCGTAGTGCTGCTCCAGCGTGTCGGTGTCCAGCGTGCGCAGCTCCAGCGCGGTGATCTGCCAGCCGGCCTTGCGCTCGATCCGGCTGATGATCTCGCCGGTCAGGCCGCGACGGACGGCGTCCGGCTTGAGGAGGACGAGGGTGCGCTGGCTCACGGGAGGCTCCTTACACGACTTACGGGTGCGGTGGGACGAGGTTACAGGGCGTGTCGGGGCACCTGTTACGCAGCGTCAGCCGTGGAGGAGGGGGACTGGGCCTGGGCCGCGAATCTCGCCTTCGCCTCGTCCACCTTTCTGCCGAAGTGCACCGACGCCCACCACAGCGCCGCGAACACCGCGCCCAGGAAGTACATGGTCGGCACGACGACACCGGAGGCGATCAGGGCGATCTGGAGGGCCCAGCCGAGGGCCACTCCGCCGGGCCGGGTCACCATGCCGCACAGCAGCACGCACAGCAGCATGGCGATACCGCTGACCAGCCACACCGTCGACGTGGACAGGTCCGGGTCCTTCATGGCGACGAGGCCGGCGAAGCCGATGACGAAGAACTCGCCGATCAGGGTCGATGAACAGAGCGTACGCACGAAAGTCTCAGCCCTTCCCCAGCAGCAGCCGGGCCTCGCCGACCGTGATGACGGAACCGGTGACCAGCACACCGCCGCCCGCGAACTCGCCCTCCTCCTCGGCCAGCGTGATCGCGGCCTCCAGGGCGTCCGGCAGCCGCGGCTCGACCTGCACCCGCTCGTCGCCGAACACCTCGACGGCGATCGCGGCCAGCTCGTCGGCGTCCATGGCGCGATGGCTGGAGTTCTGCGTGACGACGATCTCGGCGAAGATCGGCTCGAAGGCCTCCAGCAACCCCCGCACGTTCTTGTCGCCGCTCGCGCCGACCACGCCGATCAGCCGGGTGAAGTCGAACGCCTCCCGCACGGCCTCGGCGGTGGCCTCGGCGCCGGCCGGGTTGTGGGCGGCGTCCAGCACGACCGTGGGAGAGCGCCGTACGACCTCGAGCCGGCCCGGCGAGGAGACGGCCGCGAACGCCTTGCGCACGGTGTCGATGTCCAGCGGCTCCGCGCGCTGCGCGCCGACACCGAAGAACGCCTCCACCGCGGCGAGCGCGACGGCCGCGTTGTGCGCCTGGTGGGCGCCGTGCAGCGGGAGGTACACCTCGGGGTACTCGCCGCCGAGGCCGCGCAGCGTGAGCAGCTGCCCGCCGACGGCGACCTGCCGGGCGACGACGCCGAACTCCAGCCCCTCACGGGCGACCGTGGCGTCCACCTCGACGGCCTTCTTCAGCAGTACCTGCGCCGCGTCCACCGGCTGCTGGGCCAGGATGACGGTCGCGTCCTGCTTGATGATGCCGCTCTTCTCGACGGCGATCTCCGCGGGCGTCCCGCCGAGCCGGTCGGTGTGGTCCAGATCGATGGGGGTCACGACGGCGACATCGCCGTCGATCACGTTGGTGGCGTCCCAGGAGCCGCCCATGCCGACCTCGACCACGGCGACGTCGACCGGGGCGTCCGCGAAGGCCGCGTACGCCATGCCGGTGAGCACCTCGAAGAAGGACAGGCGGTACTCCTGCGAGGAGTCGACCATCTCGATGTACGGCTTGATGTCCCGGTACGTCTCGATGAAGCGCTCGGCGGAGACAGGGGCGCCGTCCAGGCTGATCCGCTCGGTGATCGACTGCACGTGCGGGCTGGTGTAGCGGCCGGTGCGCAGCTCGAAGGCGCCGAGCAGGGCCTCGATCATGCGGGCGGTGGACGTCTTGCCGTTCGTGCCCGTGATGTGGATCGAGGGGTACGAGCGCTGGGGCTCGCCCAGCACGTCCATCAGCGCGGCGATGCGGGAGACCGAGGGCTCCAGCTTGGTCTCGCCCCAGCGGGTGGCCAGCTCCGCCTCGACCTCGCGCAGGGCCTTGTCGACCTCGGGGTCCTCCGGGCGCGCGGGTACGTCGGCCTGCGGCGAGGCTCCCTGGGTGCGCAGGGTACGGCTGCCGGCCTCGATGACCGCGAGGTCGGGGTCGCGCTCGGTTTCCTCCGCGATGATCTCGTTGAAGGAGTCGAGGGGGTCGGGCTGGTCGGTGTCGTCGTGCGGGAGGTCGCTCACGGTCCCAGTCTACGGAGCGGCGCGGTGGCCCGCGGCGCCGGTTCTGGGTCGCTGGACATGTCGTCCGGCTGCGGGCCGTCGTGGGCTGAGCGCGCAGTTCCCCGCGCCCCTTCGGGGCGCTGCCCACCGTCGCAGCCTGCGGGCGGTCGTGCCGCTCGGCGGCACGGGCGGGCGCTGGGGGTACCCCCTGCTCGAAGAGCTTGGGGGAGGCACCCCGCAAGCGCGGGCGGGCGACCCCAGGTACGCCAAGGCCCCCGGAACTTCGCAGCTCCGGGGGCCTTCAACGCCGGTCCTCACGCCTGGGGCAGCTTCTCCAGCTGGGCGGTGATGCGCGCGATGTCCTCCTCCGCCTTGGCCAGGCGGGTGCGGATCTTGTCGACCACGTTCTCCGGGGCCTTCGCCAGGAAGGCCTCGTTGCCGAGCTTGGCCGTGGCCTGCGCCTTCTCCTTCTCGGCGGCGGCCAGGTCCTTCGCCAGGCGCTTGCGCTCCGCGGCGACGTCGATCGTGCCGGACAGGTCGAGGGCCACCTCGGCACCCGCCACCGGCAGGGTCGCCGTGGCCGTGAAGGAGTCGCCCTCGGGCTGGAGGCGGAGCAGTTGGCGGATGGCGGCCTCGTGCGGGGCGAGCGCCGTACCGTCCAGCGTCAGCCGGGCCGGGACCCGCTGGCCGGGCTGGAGCCCCTGGTCGGCGCGGAAGCGGCGAACCTCGGTGATGACCGACTGGAGGGTGGAGATCTCCCGCTCGGCCGCCTCGTCGCGGAAGCCGCTGTCGGTCGGCCAGTCGGCGATGACGATCGACTCGCCGCCGGTCAGCGTCGTCCACAGGGTCTCCGTCACGAACGGGACGACCGGGTGGAGGAGCTTGAGGGTGACGTCGAGGACCTCGCCGAGGACCCGCTTGCTGACCTCGGCCGGCTCGCCGCCCGCCTGGAACGTCGTCTTGGACAGCTCGACGTACCAGTCGAAGACCTCGTCCCACGCGAAGTGGAAGAGGGCGTCGGAGAGCTTGGCGAACTGGAAGTCGTCGTAGTACGCGTCGACTTCGGCGACGACGGAGTTGAGCCGGGAGAGGATCCAGCGGTCGGTCGCCGACATCTTCGACGCGTCCGGCAGCGGGCCCTCGACCGTCGCGCCGTTCATCAGCGCGAAGCGGGTCGCGTTCCAGATCTTGTTGGCGAAGTTGCGGGAGCCCTGGACCCAGTCCTCGCCGATCGGCACGTCGACGCCCGGGTTGGCGCCGCGGGCCAGGGTGAAGCGCAGGGCGTCGGAGCCGTACTTGTCCATCCAGTCCAGCGGGTTGACCGCGTTGCCGAAGGACTTCGACATCTTCTTGCCGAACTGGTCGCGGACCATGCCGTGCAGGGCGATGGTGTGGAACGGCGGGGTGCCGTCCATCGCGTACAGGCCGAACATCATCATCCGGGCGACCCAGAAGAAGAGGATGTCGTAGCCGGTGATCAGGACGGAGTTCGGGTAGAACTTCGCGAGCGACTCGGTCTGTTCGGGCCAGCCGAGCGTGGAGAACGGCCACAGGCCGGAGGAGAACCAGGTGTCGAGGACGTCGGTGTCCTGGTGCCAGCCCTCGCCGCTCGGCGGCTCCTCGTCCGGGCCGACGCAGACGACTTCACCGTTCGGCCCGTACCAGACGGGGATCCGGTGGCCCCACCACAGCTGGCGCGAGATGCACCAGTCGTGGAGGTTGTCGACCCAGTCGAAGTACCGCTTCTCCATCTCCTGCGGATGGATCTTGACGCGGCCGTCCCGGACGGCGTCGCCGGCGGCCTTGGCCAGCGGGCCGACCTTGACCCACCACTGCATGGACAGGCGCGGCTCGATGGTGGTCTTGCAGCGCGAGCAGTGGCCGACGGAGTGGACGTACGGCCGCTTCTCGGCGACGATCCGGCCCTCGGCGCGCAGCGCGGCGACGATCGCGGAGCGGGCCTCCAGGCGGTCCAGGCCCTGGAAGGGGCCGTGGGCGGTGATGACGGCGTGCTCGTCCATGATCGTGATGGACGGCAGGTCGTGCCGCTGGCCGATCTCGAAGTCGTTCGGGTCGTGGGCCGGGGTGACCTTGACGGCGCCGGTGCCGAACTCGGGGTCGACGTGCGTGTCGGCGACGACCGGGATGGAGCGTTCGGTGAGCGGCAGCCGGATGAGCTTGCCGACGAGGTGCTTGTACCGCTCGTCGTCGGGGTGGACGGCGACGGCGGTGTCACCGAGCATCGTCTCGGCGCGGGTGGTGGCGACGACGATCGTCTCGTCCCCGTCGCCGTACTTCATCGAGACCAGCTCGCCGTCGTCGTCCTGGTACTCGACCTCGATGTCCGAGATGGCCGTCAGACAGCGGGGGCACCAGTTGATGATGCGCTCGGCGCGGTAGATCAGCTCGTCGTCGTAGAGCTTCTTGAAGATGGTCTGGACGGCCTGGGACAGGCCCTCGTCCATGGTGAAGCGCTCACGGGACCAGGCGACGCCGTCGCCGAGGCGGCGCATCTGTCCGCTGATCTGGCCGCCGGACTCGCCCTTCCACTGCCAGACGCGCTCGACGAACGCCTCGCGGCCCAGGTCGTGGCGGGACTTGCCCTCCTTGCCCAGCTCGCGCTCGACGACGTTCTGCGTGGCGATGCCGGCGTGGTCCATGCCGGGCTGCCACAGCGTCTCGTAGCCCTGCATGCGCTTGCGGCGGGTCAGGGCGTCGATGAGGGTGTGCTCGAAGGCGTGCCCGAGGTGCAGGCTGCCCGTGACGTTCGGCGGCGGGATGACGATCGTGTACGGCGGCTTGTCGCTCTTCGCGTCCGCCTCGAAGTAACCCCGCTCCACCCAGCGCTCGTACAGCGGCCCCTCTACATCGGCCGGCGCGTACTGGGTCGGCAGTTCGGTGTCGGGCGCGGGTGGCTGCTGCTGAGCGTTCTCGGTCACGGGGGTCAGTTTAGAGGTGTCACGGGGTGGTCCCGAAACGCGTTTGTTCTGTAACGGTGCGCCCCCCGGTGACGCCGGCTTCCCGGGCCTGGGCCAGGATGTCAGGAACACATAAGCATCTGGAGGGGAACCCAGGAATGAGCAACAACCAGCCGGGCCCGTACGGCCAGCCGCCCCAGCAGCCGGGTCCGTACGGCCAGCAGGGGCAGCCTGGGCCTTACGGCCAGCAGGGCCCCTACGGCCAGCAGCAGCCGCAGGCTCCCCAGCCCGGCTACGGCTATCCCCAGCAGGCTCCTCAGGCACCGCAGCCGGGGTACGGCTACCCGCAGCAGGGCGCGCCGCAGCAGCCGGGGTACGGCCAGCAGCCGTTCGGCATGCCGCAGGCGCCGCAGCCGGCCGGGGGGAAGAAGAAGACGGGGCTGATCATCGGCGCGGTGGCCGTGGTGGCCGCCCTGGCGGTGGGCGCGTACTTCGTGCTCGGCGGCAGCAGCGGCAGCGGCAGCGACATCGCGGACGACGGCCCGCACAAGCTGACGACGCCGTCGACTGTGCTGTCCGAGTATCAGAAGAAGGACGGCGACGGCGACACGATGACGGAGAAGGATCTGAAGGACGCCGAGAAGTGGGGCGTGCACGATCCGAAGGACGTCAGCGCGGAGTACGAGTCCGGCGACGACGACAATCCGCTGAGCAAGAAGATGATCAAGTTCGGCGGCGTGTACGGCTCGATCGACGACCCCGAGAAGACCGTCGACGCGATGTTCGCCTACATGAAGTCCGAGTCCCAGAAGGAGAGCGACAGCGAAGTCACCCTGAAGGGTGAGCCGACGGCGTACAAGCCGGCCGGGCTGGACGGCGCGGTCCTCAAGTGCCAGCAGGCCAGCGCCCCCACCGGCGCGAGCAGCGGCGGGCCCAAGGACGTCACGATGAGCATCTGCATCTGGGGTGACCACAGCACCCTCGGTCTGGTCATGCCGATGGACATCGCCAACCTCGCGGCGGGCCGGAGCAGCGACCCGGCGACGGACGCCGAGCTGACCGCGAAGTTCCGCAAGGAGGTCCGCGTCAAGGCCTGACGCGTTCCGCGGCAACGGCGAAGGGGCCCCGGTCGGCTGACCGGGGCCCCTTCGTGTGTGGCTTCGCTTACGCCGTCTTCTGCTCCCCCGAGCCCCGCCCCCGCGCGTCCCGCGGGATCAGGGTCGGGTTGACGTTGGAGAGGACCACGTCGGCGGTGATGACGACGCGGGCTACGTCCTTGCGGGACGGGACCTCGTACATCACGCCCTGGAGGACCTCTTCCATGATGGCGCGCAGGCCGCGGGCGCCGGTCTGGCGGAGGATGGCCTGGTCGGCGATGGCCTCCAGGGCCTCGCGCTCGAAGTCCAGCTCCACGCCGTCGAGTTCGAACAGGCGCTGGTACTGCTTGACGAGCGCGTTGCGGGGCTCGATCAGGATCTTGAGCAGGGCCTCGCGGTCCAGGTTGTGGACCGACGTGATGACCGGGAGACGGCCGATGAACTCGGGGATCATGCCGAACTTGACCAGGTCCTCCGGCATGACGTCCTCGAAGACGTCCTTGGACTCCAGCTCGCGCTTGGAGAGGATCGTGGCGCCGAAGCCGATGCCCTTCGCCCCGGCGCGCGCCTCGATGATCTTCTCCAGCCCGGCGAAGGCACCGCCCACGATGAACAGGACGTTCGTCGTGTCGATCTGGATGAACTCCTGGTGGGGGTGCTTGCGGCCGCCCTGCGGCGGGACGGAGGCCGTCGTCCCTTCGAGGATCTTCAGCAGGGCCTGCTGGACGCCCTCGCCCGAGACGTCACGCGTGATCGACGGGTTCTCGCTCTTCCGGGCGACCTTGTCGATCTCGTCGATGTAGATGATCCCGGTCTCGGCCTTCTTGACGTCGTAGTCGGCCGCCTGGATGAGCTTCAGGAGGATGTTCTCGACGTCCTCGCCCACATAGCCCGCCTCGGTGAGCGCCGTGGCGTCGGCGATCGCGAACGGCACGTTCAGCATGCGCGCCAGGGTCTGGGCGAGGAGGGTCTTGCCGGAGCCCGTGGGGCCCAGCAGCAGGATGTTGGACTTCGCCAGCTCGATCGCGTCGTCACGGCCGCTCGCGCCGCCGTTCTCGCCCGCCTGGACCCGCTTGTAGTGGTTGTACACCGCGACGGAGAGCGCCTTCTTGGCGGCCTCCTGGCCGACCACGTAGCCCTCGAGGAACTCGTAGATCTCGCGGGGCTTGGGCAGCTCCTCCCAGCGGACCTCGCTGGTCTCCGCGAGCTCTTCCTCGATGATCTCGTTGCAGAGATCGATGCACTCGTCGCAGATGTACACACCGGGCCCTGCGATGAGCTTCTTGACCTGCTTCTGGCTCTTGCCGCAGAACGAGCACTTGAGCAGATCGCCGCCGTCACCGATGCGTGCCACGGTGTGCTTCCCCTTCGCCTGGGAGACGCCTGGACGTAATCCGTCCAGCGACTCCTGGTGCTGCCTTATGTCCGACGGTACCTTGCCGGGCCGGGTGTTCGGGCCCCTCTTGGCAGGGTTCACTTTGACGTGCACCGTGCCAAGAGGGACTCAGAGTGCCGCGTTCCGCGTCAGCGGACCGCTTCGTTGTTCAGCTTGCGGGTGGAGATGATCTGGTCGACGATGCCGTACTCCAGCGCTTCCTCGGCCGTGAGGATCTTGTCGCGCTCGATGTCCTCGCGGATCTTCTCGATCGGCCGGCTGGTGTGCTTGGCCAGCATGTTCTCCAGCTGCTCACGCATCCGGGTGAACTCGTTGGCGATGATCTCCAGGTCGGAGAGCTGACCGCGGCCGGTGGAGCCCGCCGGCTGGTGGATCAGCACGCGCGAGTTCGGCAGCGCCATGCGCTTGCCGGGCGTACCGGCGGCGAGCAGGATGGCCGCGGCGGAGGCCGCCTGGCCCATGCAGACCGTCTGGATGTCGGGCTTCACGAACTGCATCGTGTCGTAGATCGCCGTCAGGGCGGTCATGTCGCCACCGGGGCTGTTGATGTAGATCGAGATGTCCCGGTCGGGGTCCATCGACTCCAGGCACAGCAGCTGCGCCATGACGTCGTTGGCGGAGGCGTCGTCGATCTGGACGCCCAGGAAGATCACGCGTTCCTCGAAGAGCTTCGCGTACGGGTCGTACTCGCGGATGCCCTGGGAGGTGCGCTCGACGAAGCGCGGGATGACGTAGCGGCTGTCGGGGCGGGGCCCTTCGTACATGCCGCTGGCGGCGCCGGGGAAGTTGCTCATGGGGTGTTCACCGTCCTGGTGGCGTTCTGGGGGCTTCGGTCTCGGCGGTGCGTGGCGTGGCCTGGCCGGTCAGGCACCGGTGCCGCCGCCTCCCGGAACACCCGAGGCGTGCGTGATGATCTCGTCAATGAGACCGTACTCCTTGGCCTCTTCCGGGGTGAACCAGCGGTCGCGGTCGCCGTCGCGGATGATCGCCTCGACCGTCTGGCCCGAGTGCCGCGCGGTCAGCTCGGCCATGCGCTTCTTGGTGCGCAGCAGGTACTCGGCCTGGATCTTGATGTCCGAGACCGTACCGCCGAGGCCCGCGGAGCCCTGGTGCATCATGATGTCCGCGTGCGGCAGGGCGAAGCGCTTGCCGGCGGCGCCGCCGGTGAGCAGGAACTGGCCCATCGAGGCCGCCATGCCCATGGCGATCGTGACCACGTCGTTCGGGATGTACTGCATGGTGTCGTAGATCGCCATGCCGGCCGTCACCGAGCCGCCGGGGCTGTTGATGTAGAGGTAGACGTCCTTGTCCGGGTCGGCGGCGAGGAGCAGCAGCTGTGCGGTGATCTTGTTGGCGATGTCATCGTCGACCTGCTGACCGAGGAAGATGATCCGCTCGTTGAGCAGCCGGTTGTAGACCTGGTCGCCGAGGCCACCACCGATGGAAGGCTCGCCGGCGGCTGAGGGCATCAGATTCGTCACGTATCCACCTGCTCGTCTTACGACGGCGCCGGGCCGTCTTCACGTGTTCCTGCCGGGGCTTAGCGGGGGGTTCAGGAGACTCCCCTGCCCTCGTATTCATGGACCCTAACGCTCAGGCACCTTCGGGGAATCCCGGAGATGGGAGTGTTCGCCGGGGGCGTAGCGCTCGCGCGGGAGCCGGTGCCATGCGCGGAGGGCCGGTGCGGTGCCTGGGAGGTGGTGCGGCTCGTCTCGGGCCGCGGGCCCGTGGCGGCTTGGTCGCGCCCACGCGGCGGAGCCGCACATCGATACGGCCCCGCGCCCCTGACCACTCCCCGCCCCGGTACGGCGACGGGCCCCGGGGAAACTCCCCAGGGCCCGTCGTACGCGCTTCAGAGGCGCCGTGGGACCGCTCAGCCCTCGGCGTTCTCCTCGGAGGTCTCCGACGCCTCGGCGGCCTCGGTCTCCTCCTCCTCGTCGTCCAGGTTGACGATCTCGCCGTTGGTGTCCTTCACCGTGGCGGCCTCGACCACGACGGCCAGGGCCTTGCCGCGGGCGACCTCGCCGACCAGGAGCGGCACCTGACCGCCCTCGACGACGGCCTGGGCGAACTGGTCGGGGGACATGCCGGAGGAGGCCGCACGCCGCATGAGGTGCTCGGTGAGCTCCTCCTGGTTGACGTTGAGCTGCTCCTTCTTGACCAGCTCGTCCAGGACGAACTGGGTCTTGATGCCCTTGACCGCGGCCTCGCGGGTCTCGGTCTCGAACTCCTCGGCGGTCTTGCCCTGGATCTCCAGGTACTTGTCGAGGGTGAGGCCCATCTGGCCGAGCTGGTGGTGCTCCAGGTTGTGCTTGCGGGTGTTGATCTCGTCCTCGAGCAGCTTCTCGGGGACCGGGACCTCGACCAGCTCGAGGAGCTTCTCCAGGACGCGCTCCTGGGCCTGGGTGGCCTGGTCGAACTGCTTCATGTTGGCCAGACGCTTGCGGCTGTCGGCCTTCAGCTCCTCCAGGGTGTCGAACTCGGAGGCGAGCTGCGCGAACTCGTCGTCCAGCTCGGGCAGTTCGCGGGCGGCGACCTGGGTGACCTTGACGGTGACCTCGGCCTCCTTGCCCGCGGCGGAGCCGCCCTTCAGCTCGGAGGTGAAGGTGCCCTCCTCGCCGGCGGACAGGCCCTTGACGGCGTCGTCGATGCCGTCCAGCAGCTCACCGGAGCCGATCGTGTAGGACACGCCGTTGGCGATGCCGTCCTCCAGCACCTCGCCGTCGACCTTGGCCTCCAGGTCGATGGTGACGACGTCGCCGTCCTCGGCGGCACGCTCGACCGGGGAGGTGGAGGCGAAGCGCTCGCGCAGCTGCTCGACCGACTTCTCCACGTCCTCGTCGGTGACCTCGACGGCGTCGACCTCGACCTCGATACCGGAGTAGTCCGGGATCTCCACGGCCGGGCGGACGTCGACCTCGGCGGTGAAGTTCAGCGTCTCGCCGTCCTTCAGCTCGGTGATGTCGACGTCGGGCTGGCCCAGCGGGCTCAGCTCGGCCTCGTTGACCGCCTCGGTGTAGAACTTGGGCAGCGCGTCGTTGACGGCCTCCTCCAGCACCGCACCGCGGCCGAACCGCTGGTCGATCACGCGGGCCGGGATCTTGCCCTTACGGAAGCCCTTCACCGTGACCTGCTGGTTGATCTTCTTGTACGCCGCGTCGAGGCTGTCCTTGAGCTCCTCGAAGGGCACCTCGACAGTGAGCCGAACCCGGGTCGGGTTCAGGGTCTCCACGGCGCTCTTCACGGTTCGGTCTCCTTGTGGCTGACTTCTCGGGTTCTGCCGGAGCCCGACGGGCCCGGCGGATTTCGCCGCCCGGAGGAGTACGTAGGCCGCGAGGGCCGGGGACACACGGGCGCGCAGCTTGCATAGTAACCGCAGCCGGTCAGCGCCCCAAAAGGCGATCATCACGACGTCGTGAGCCGGTGGTCGGGGTGGCGGGATTTGAACCCACGGCCTTCCGCTCCCAAAGCGGACGCGCTACCAAGCTGCGCCACACCCCGTCTGGTGCGACACGTAGGGTACATGCCCCGGCCGGTTACGTCGGCCGCATTCTCCGAGGCGGCGCGCGGGACGCCTCCTGGGCCTCACTCGTTGGCCTCGGCGGCGGGCGACCCGCTACGATGCCTTCAGCGCCGCGGTCACCGACCTGCGGCTCGCTGCTGCGGGCGTAGCTCAATGGTAGAGCCCTAGTCTTCCAAACTAGCTACGCGGGTTCGATTCCCGTCGCCCGCTCTGGATGCCGAAGGCCCAGGTGAGAGGTTTTTCCTCTCCCTGGGCCTTCCGTGTTCCTCGGGCCGGTCATGGTTGCAGCCTTCGGACAGGGATCGATCACATACGTACGGAAGAGCGGTCGCCGGGCCGCTGATCCACCGGGCGGGCGGCCGCGGCGGCCATGAGGGCCAGCGCCAGGCCGACCAGGCCGACGATGATGTTGTTGACTATGGTCCTGGTGGTGCTGACGTCACCTGCCACGACCCACGGCGCGAAGATCGTCCACGCGCTCAGCACGCAAGCGCCCCACGCCATGCTGTGCGAGCGCTCGTACGCCCGGCCGAAGCCGCCGCTCATGAGGACGGCGTACGCGATGCCGACGATCAGATTGTTGACCGCCAGGGTGGAGAAGTTGTTGAACCCCACGATCCACGGTGAGGCGGCGAGGTAGAGCCCCGTGATCAGGGACATGGCCTCGACGGCTTGCGCCTTCGGGGTGGTCGCGATGCCTTCGGCCATCTCGTGCCGCTTGCGCATTTCGATGAGGTCGGGGTGGGTTTCCATGTCAGGCCGGGGATGAGTCGTCATTACAGCTCCTCCAGATTGTCCGTTATGCACCCCCTCTGATGGGTGAGTACCCTGTGGGACCGGAATAACCGTCCCGAACCGCTGGATCCGAGGGCACCGCCGCGAGAGGTGGCGGGAGAAGACATCCGGCCGGCCCCGGGCCGTTTCAGTGCAGCAGGATCGCCAGCCCGAGTGCCAGGAGGGCGGCTCCCGCGACGCCGAAGAAGAACCTCATGTGTCCGAAGCTCCTCCAGGGTGTGCCGTAGCGGGTCCGGTAGCGCGGTGAGAAGTTCGCGTCCGCCCAGTCCCACACCCGGACATCCACCCCGCGGTAGCCGCAGGCGACCACGATCGATGCGCTTCCCGCGAGCAGTGCGAGCGCCCCTCGAAGAATCAACGCCGCTCCCTTTTCCTCCCCGGCCGGCACCACGCCGGGGGGGCATTGTCACAGGTCTCTGACGTCCACGCTGTAGATCGCGCGCATGCCGTAGGGGACGTAGAGGGCGTCGCCGACCAGGACGGGGGCCGCCGTGGTGCCGCCGGAGCCGCTGCTGTCGCTGTCGTCCCGGCCGGGGAGGGTGCCGGTGACCTTGCCGGTGCGCAGGTCCAGTGCGGCCAGCCGGCCGGTGGGCGAGGCCAGGTAGAGCCGGGTGGCGGAGGCGGTGGGCGGGCCGGGCTGCTCGACGGTGGAGTTGCTCTGCCACAGCTCGCGTCCGGTGCGCGGGTCGATCGCGCGGACGCTGCCGCTGGTGAGGGTGAGGTAGAGGGTGCCGCGGACGACGGAGGCGCCGGAGGCGTTCCGCGGGGCGGACAGCCGTACGGTCGTCAGGACGTGCGAAGAGGTGTCGATCAGGGTCAGGCCGGTCAGCTTGTCCATGAGCGGGTCGACGCCGAGCACGAGGTGGCCCCGGGACTGCCCGAACAGGGACAGCGCACCCTTGGCCGCGACCTGCCAGTGGGCCTTGCCGGTGGCGGGGTCGAGCTGGGCGACGGTGGTGCGCGCGTGGTCACCGTTGTCGTCGGAGGTGTGGCAGATCAGGTACGCCCGGCCGCCGGCCTCGGTCAGTCCGCAGTCGCTGTCGGCGCCGGCGGGCAGTTTGCGGTGCCAGCGGACCTTGCCGTGCGCGGCGTCGAGCAGGGCGTAGGAGTCGGGCGCGTCGCCGTAGGCGGTGACGACCCCGGCCGGGGTGGCGACGGCGCCCGTGAACTCCGGGCCCGGGCCGTCCACGTTGTCGGCGACGACCCTGCTCCAGAGCGGCTCGCCGGTGTCCGGGTCCAAGGCCTGCACGGTGTACCGGGTGCGGCTCTCGGGCTCTTCGCCGGTCTTGATGTCGGTGCTGTCGGCGCCGAAGGCGTACACGGCGCCGGGGCGGGTGCCGATGATCGTGCCGCCGCCGCTGGCCGATGTCTGGGCGGGTGTGGGGTCCATGGGCCGGGTCCAGGTGTTCCGGCCGCCGGCGAGGGTGAAGCGGGCGGCCATGATGCCGTCGCCGGCGCACAGCAGCGCCTGGTCCGCGACGACGCAGCGGCTGAACGGTTCGCTCGGGCCCACGGCCCGCGGGTTCTCGGCCGTGGGGTCCGCGGCCTGCCGGTGCCAGGCGTGCCAGCCGGCCGGCAGGGCGTGCGGGGCGCCGCCGCCGTCGCGGGCGAGGACGGTGGTGGTGGCGGCCGCGGCGGCCAGGGCGACGGTGGCGGCGACGGTGGCCGGCCACCAGCGGCGCCGGCGCGGGCGGCCGGGCTCGGTGACCGGCACCGCGGGCTCGGGGCGCGGGTCGGGCAGCCGCCCCTCGCGGAGCAGGTGCAGGAGCTCGTCGGGGCCGGGGCGGGACTTGGGGTGCTTCTCCAGGCAGAGACGGACGAAGGGGAGCAGATCGTCGGGGACACCGGTCAGGTCGGCGTCGCCCTCGACGACACGGGTCGCCGTCTCCCAGGGGCTCGGGCTGTCGAAGGGGCCGCGCCGGGTGGCGGCGTACGCGAGGACCGCGCCGAGGGAGAAGATGTCGGTGGCCGGGCCGACCTCGTGCGGGGAGGCGAACTGCTCGGGGGACATGAAGGGCGGGGTGCCCATCACCCGGCCGGTCTGGGTGAGGGCGTCCATGCCGGCGGCCTCGGCGGCCCGGGAGATGCCGAAGTCGATGACCCGGGGGCCGTCCTCGGCGAGCATGACGTTGGCCGGTTTCAGGTCCCGGTGGACCACTCCGGCGCGGTGGATGTCGCGCAGGGCCTCGGCGAGGCCGGCGGCGAGTTCGCGCAGCCTGGCGGGCGGGAGCGGGCCGTGCCGGCGCACGTGGGTGCCGAGGTCCTCGCCGGGGATGTAGAGCGTGGCCATCCAGGGGCGTGGCGCGTCGGCGTCCGCGTCCACCACGGGTGCCGTGAAGGCGCCGCTGACCTGGCGGGCGGCGGCCAGCTCGCGGCGGAAGCGGATGCGGAACTCGTCGTCGTCGGCGTACTGGCCGTGGACGACCTTGATGGCGAGGCGGCGGCCGGAGGCGGAGCGGGCGAGGTAGACCACGCCCATGCCGCCACTGCCCAGGCGGTCCTCGATCCGGTAGCCGCCGACCTCCGCCGGGTCCGAGTCGCGCAGCGCCATTCCCGTACGTCCCCCCGTTGTTTCAGTCGTCCGGCCCGCCGTGCTGTTCGGCCCGGACTCTCCGGCTCCCCCGCCGGGTCAGAACCTGATCGAGTTGATCGACTCCGCTATCGAGTTGAGGAAGCGGTTGATCGATGGTGCCATGCCGGTCGAGGCGAGGAAGAAGCCGAAGAGGATCGCGACGATGGCGGGGCCGGCCTTGATGTTCCCCCCTCGGATCAGGACCACCAGGATGATCGCCAACAGCAGCACCACAGACAGTGAAATGGCCACAACTGATCACACCCTCGGTCGGTCCGCTCTCCCGGCCCGGAGGTACGGCCCGCGCACCCCCGCCAGAACCATCGTGCCACCAACCCGGCCGCCGTATGCGGCCCGTGACGCAACGTCGGATGCCCGCCCGCCGCGGGCGATGCCCCGCACTGCAATTCGAGCGGCCGTACGCCGGTGACGCGCCGAGGAATTACCCGACTTCGTTTCCGCACCCACACATCCCCTGCGCAAGTAATTCGAATTGATGGCGCAGAGGCGACGTATGCCCCAATTAGTCAGGATGAATCGGGACATCCAGGGTCAACTGACGACCCTAGTGTGCGCACCATCACGTGGACAAGGGTGGCAAGTTCGGTAAATCACCGGGTACCCGAACGCGATAACCAGGAATCACTGCGGGAGTTTTACGAAATCCCACAGACGACGCTAGGGTGCCTGAGATGTTTGACGCCGCCTCGTCCCCCGGCCAGAACCGCAGGCCGCTCCCCCCGGCACAGCCGCCGGTGGACGGAGTGCCCGCTCCGCGTACCCCGGTGAGCGCGCAGCAGCAGCGCACTCGGAAGGCGGCGGCGGACAGACCCGGCGGGCAACGCGACGCGTTCTTCGACAACGCCAAGTACCTGGCCATCGTGCTGGTCGCGATGGGACACGCGTGGGAGCCGCTGAAGGACGACAGCCGGATCCTGGAGGGCCTGTACACCGTCGTGTACACCTTCCACATGCCGGCGTTCATCCTCATCTCCGGCTTCTTCTCACGCAGTTTCGACATGCGGCCGGACCGGCTGAAGCGGCTGATCACCGGCGTCGCCGTGCCGTACATCCTGTTCGAGACGGCGTACCCGCTCTTCAAGAACGCCGTCACCGGCTCCCATGAGGAGATCAGCCTCCTCGATCCCTGGTATCTGACCTGGTTCCTGGTCGCGCTGTTCGTCTGGCGGCTGACCACGCCCGTCTGGAAGCTGGTGCGCTGGCCGGTGCCGCTGGCCCTCGGCCTCGCGATGCTGGCGACCGTCACCCCGAGCATCGGCGACGACCTCGATCTCCAGCGGGTCCTTCAGTTCCTTCCGTACTTCGTGCTCGGCCTGTGCATGAAGCCCGAGCACTTCCAGCTGGTGCGCCGCCGCTCGGTGCGGATCGCCTCGGTGCCGGTGTTCGCGGCGGCGCTGGCGATCGGCTGGTGGGCGGTGCCGCGCATGAACACCGCGTGGTTCTACCACCGCGACTCGGCGCAGGAACTGGGCGCCCCGTGGTGGTCGGGCCCGGTGATGACGCTCGCCATGATGGGCTGCTCGCTGGTGCTGACGGCCTGCTTCTTCGCCTGGGTGCCGCGCCGGCGGATGTGGTTCACCGCGCTCGGCGCGGGCACGCTCTACGGCTACCTGCTGCACGGCTTCCTGGTGAAGTTCGGCGACTACCGCGGCTGGTTCGAGCACCCCTGGCTGCACCGTCCGCTCGGCGAGATCCTGGTGACCGTGGCCGCGGCGGCGGCCGTCACCGTGCTGTGCACCCGGCCGGTGCAGCGGATCTTCCGCTTCGCGATGGAGCCGAAGATGGAGTGGGCGTTCCGGCAGGACGCGGCCGAAGGCGCCCGCCAGCGGCAGAAGCAGCGGGAGACGGTCGGCGTCTAGCCGATCCCGGTCCCCTTCCCGGTTCCGGTTCCGCTCGCGGGTCCGGTCTCCGGTCCCAGGCCGAGAAGCGCGCGCATCCGGGCGTACTTCTCGGTCAGCCGTTTCCGGGTCGGCTCGTCCAGGGCCGCGAGGCGCGCCGGGTCGGCGTTGTGCGCCAGATCGGCCTCTTTCACCAGGCGCGCGCCCGGGGTGGCGAGGATCCGGCGCGCGTACGTCTCGGGCGGTTCCCCCGGCCGCTTGGTGAGGGCGCGCACGATCGCCTTGGTCCGCTCGGCGAGGGCGGCCGTCTCCAGCCACTCCTCGCACAGCGCGGCGTCCTCCACGGAGTCGTGCAGCCAGGCCGCGGCGATCTGCTCCGCGTCGCCGCCGCGGGCGCGGACGCCTTCGGCGACGGCCGCGAGGTGCTCCGCGTACGGGCGTCCGGCCTTGTCGGTCTGGCCCTCGTGGGCGGCGCGGGCGAGGGTCTCGACCTCGGGGAGGGTGAGGTGGGTCATGCCGGTCGGTGTCTCCTGTGCCGGGGGCGTTCAGCGGATGGTCGCCGAAGCGTCTCGGCAGATCAGCAGGAGGGCCCGGTCGTCGTTGACGTCCTTGGCGACCGCCTCGATGAGGTGCCAGGCCGCGCCGTGGAATCCTCCGGCCACATAGCGGTCGGCCTCACCGGTGAGCCGGTCGATGCCCTCCATGATGTCCCGGTCGGAGGTCTCCACCAGACCGTCCGTGAACAGCATCAACACGTCCCCGGGCCGCAGCGAGCCCTTCACGGAGTCGAACTGGGCGCCGTCGTACACACCGAGCAGCGGCCCCTCGGCCGCCTTCTCCTCCCAGCGCCCGCTGCCCGCGCTCAGCTGGAGCCCCGGCGGGTGGCCGGCGGAGTACAGCTCGTAGTCCCCGGAGTCCAGGTCCAGCACCAGATGGATGGAGGTGGCGAAGCCCTCGTCCCAGTCCTGGCGGAGCAGGTAGCCGTTGGCGGCCGGCAGGAAGGCGTGCGGCGGCAGCGAGCCGAGGAGGCCGCCGAAGGCGCCGGACAGCAGCAGGGCGCGCGAGCCCGCGTCCATGCCCTTGCCGGACACGTCGGTCAGCACGACCTCCAGCGTCCGGCCGCCGTTCGTCCGGGCCGCGACGACGAAGTCACCGGAGAAGGACTGACCGCCCGCCGGGCGCAGCGCCATCTCGTGATGCCAGCCCTGCGGCAGCTTCGGCAGCTTGCTCTGCACCCGGATCCGCTCGCGCAGGTCGAACAGCATGGTGCCGCCGCGCCGCCAGGGCACGCCGACCCGGCTGCGGAACTGCGCGGTCAGCAGCCCGAAGAAGCCGCACGCGGCGACCACCAGGACGATGCCGGGGGTGACCCGGGAGGGGCCCTCGGTGTACGGGCCGAGCCGCACCGACTCCACGATCAGCGCGGTGGCCGCCGCCGCGTACAGGCCGAGCAGGCTCGCCGGGCGCAGCAGCAGGCCTCCCGCGACGATCGGCAGCACCAGGGTGGCCGGGGAGCACCAGACCGCGTCGGCCAGGGTCATGGCCGCGAGGACGGGGATGGCCAGCAGCAGTCCGGCGAAGGCGACCCAGTCCGAGCCGTCGCCGCGGAAGTAGTCCACGGCGCTTCGGCGCAGCCCGACCCGGGCCCGGTGCCACTGCATTCTCCACCGGGCCGTGAACCTTTCGGCCTTCGCGCGCCGCTGTCGTTCCGCTGCCATTAGTCCGGGACCCTATCCAGCGGACCGGCTGCTTGGCACGGGAGGTCCCACTTGTCCCCCGAGCGAGGCTCCGCTTCGCCGTTCGTCCGGTGGCTTCACCCCGAAGAAATTCACTGGCTCGTCCCGCAATGCCCTGATAGGCATGGCTCATGCGGAGTGTTCACGGGACCGAGTTGAAGGTGCTGCGCGAGGACGAGTGGGACCGGTGGCACGACACCCTGTACCAGGCCTTCGGTGCCGGGCCGGCCTCGGCGGAGGAGCGCGAAGTGGACCGGGCCGTCACCGAGTTCGACCGCTCACTCGCCGTCTGGGACGGCGACGCGATCGTCGGGACGGCGGGCGCGTTCAGCTTCCGGATGACCGTGCCGGGCGGGGCCGCGGTGCCGGCGGCCGGGGTGACGATGGTGGGGGTCGTGGCCACCCACCGGCGGCGCGGGGTGCTGACCTCGATGATGCGCCGCCAGTTGGACGACGTCCGGGCGCTGGGCGAGCCGATCGCGGTGCTGACCGCGTCGGAGCCGGCCATCTACGGCCGGTTCGGATACGGCGCCGCGACCTTCCGGGTCAGCGCCGAGATCGACACGAGCCGGGTGACCCTGGCCCTGCCCGCCGGCACGGAGGAGGTGCGGCTGCGCTACGCGGCGCCTGCCGACGTCCTCGACGCGTGCGAGGCGGTGTACGCGGCCCTGGTGCCGGGGCGGCCGGGCATGCTGGCCCGGCAGCCGCACTGGGAGCGGGCCGCCCTGGTCGACCCGGAGGGAGAGCGGGGCGGGGGGTCACGGCTGCGGTGCGTGGTGGCCGAGCGGGACGGCGAGATCACCGGGTACGCCCGCTTCCGCACCAAGGGCGAGTGGGGTGAGAGCGGTGCCCCCGACGGCACGGTGCACCTCAAGGACCTGGCCGCGCTCGACCCGGTGACCGAGGCCGCGCTGTGGCGCTTCCTCTTCGGCATCGACCTGATGTCGACGCTGGCGGTGGGGTCCCGGCCGGTGGACGACGGCTGGCAGCACCTGGTCTCCGACATCCGCCGCTGTGCGCCGCGACTGCGGGAGGACGCCTACGTCCGGCTGGTCGACGTCGGCGCGGCGCTGGCGGCGCGGACCTATCAGGCGCCGGTGGACGTCGTGTTCGAGGTGGAGGACGCCTTCTGCCCCTGGAACGCGGGGCGTTGGCGGCTGACCGGCGATCCGAAGGGCGCGTCCTGCGAGCGCACGACCGACGCGGCCGACCTCGCCGTGTCCGTACGGGAGCTGGGCGCGGCCTATCTGGGCGGGGTGAGCCTGCTGTCGCTGGCCGCGGCCGGGCGGGTGCGGGAGCTGCGGCCGGGGGCGCTGACGGAGGCGTCGGTGGCGTTCGGCTCACCGGTGGCCCCGTGGCTGCCGCACGGTTTCTAGGTCCTGTCGTCACACGTGCATGGCGTCGCGGGGCAGGCGGGAGTGACAACAGGCCTGGCGCCGGTTCAGGGCCGCTGGCAGGTCGGGCACCAGAAGAGGTTGCGGGCGGCGAGACCGGCGGTGCGGACCTCGTCGCCGCAGATGTGGCAGGGCAGGTCGGCCCGGCGGTAGACGTACACCTCCCCGCCGTGGTCGTCCACGCGGGGCGGGCGGCCCATCGCCTCCGGGGTGTGCTCCGGGCGGACGGTGTCGATCCGGTTGTTCCGCACGCCCTCGCGCATCAGCGCGGCCAGATCGCTCCAGACCGCGTCCCACTCGGCCGGGGTGATGTCCCGGCCGGGGCGGTAGGGGTCGATGCCGTGCCGGAAGAGGACCTCGGCGCGGTAGACGTTGCCGACGCCGGCGATCACCTTCTGGTCCATGAGCAGCGCGGCGATCGTCGTACGGCTGCGGGAGATCCGCCGGTAGGCGGTGCCCGGGTCGGCGTCCGCGCGGAGCGGGTCGGGGCCGAGCCGGTCGTGGATCGCCCGCTTCTCGCCGTCCGTGATCAGGGCGCAGGTGGTGGGGCCGCGCAGATCGACGTACGACGTGTCGTTCGCGAGCCGGAGCCGGACGGTGTCCGTCGGCGGGGGCGCGGGAGCGTCGCCGAAGCCGACCTTGCCGAAGAGGCCGAGGTGGATGTGGACCCAGTCGGCGTCCCGGAAGCCCAGGAAGAGGTGCTTGCCGTGGGCTTCGGTGGCGGTCAGCTCGGTGCCGTCCAGGAGGGCGGCGGCGTCGGAGAACTTGCCCTGGGGGCTGGTGACGCGGGGGGCCGTGCCGTGGAAGCGCTCGGCGTAGTCCTGGGCCAGCCGGTGAATCGTGTGCCCTTCCGGCAAGGCTGCCGTGTCCTTTCCATCGTCTTTCCCACCCGCCCACCCGCCTCGCTCGGCCGAGAGCTGAACGACAGGGCGGCCGATCCGGGCTCGGCTTGCCGGCCGACGGAGTCGGGTGAGCGGTTCGGCGAGCCGGGGGCGGGAAGCGGGGCCCCGGAGGGCGGGCCTTCCAGCCGACCGGTTCGGATGGGCGAGCGGCGAGCCGGGGGCGGAGCCCCCGGGATCCGGGTCTTCCCAGCCGACCGGTTGGGGTGGGCGCCCGGCCCCGGGGGCGGAGCCCCCGGGGCCGGGGCTTTCTACTGCTGCGGGTGGTGTGCCGGGATCGGCGGAAGGTCGCCCGTGGTCTCGTACGCCGACAGCATGTCGATGCGGCGGATGTGCCGCTCGTCGCCGGAGAACGGGGTGTCGAGGAAGACCTCGACGAACTTGGTCGCCTCCTCCGTGCTGTGCATCCGCGCACCCACGGCCACCACGTTGGCGTTGTTGTGCTGGCGGCCGAGCGCCGCCGTCTCCTCGCTCCAGGCCAGCGCCGAGCGCACGCCCTTCACCTTGTTCGCGGCGATCTGCTCACCGTTGCCGGAGCCGCCGATCACGATGCCGAGAGCCTCCGGGTCCGCGGCCGTCCGCTCCGCGGCACGCAGGCAGAACGGCGGGTAGTCGTCCTGGGCGTCATAGATGTGCGGCCCGCAGTCGACGGGCTCGTGGCCGGCGGCCTTCAGCCACTCGACGAGGTGGTTCTTGAGTTCGTAGCCCGCATGGTCGGAGCCGAGATACACGCGCATGCCACGAGTGTGACACGCCTGTCAGAGGGCAGCAGCCCCAGGGTGTCGGCGGTCGACCCAGGGGGAAAATCTGTGAACCAGGCCATAGATCCTCAAGGAAACCTCAAGTAACGATCCGGATTCAGAGGTTCCCGAATTCGTTCGCCTCCGATTCACTGGACCGGCTCGTACACCGCTCGTGCGGGAAGCTCTACCTGGCGCAAAGGAAATCCGTCCATGACCCCTGGTTCGGGCCTTCAAGCAGGACTCAAGAACCGCCATCTGTCGATGATCGCGATCGGTGGCGTCATCGGAGCCGGCCTCTTCGTCGGCTCCAAAACCGGTATCGCCACCGCGGGACCCGGCATCCTCCTGTCCTACGCCCTCGTCGGCACGCTCGTCGTGCTGGTGATGCGCATGCTCGGCGAAATGTCCGCCGCCAATCCGACCTCCGGATCGTTCTCCGCGCACGCCGACCGTGCGCTCGGCCGCTGGGCCGGTTTCTCCATCGGCTGGCTCTACTGGTTCTTCTGGGTCGTCGTCCTCGCCGTCGAGGCGACCGCCGGCGCCGAGATCCTCCATGGCTGGGTCCCGGACATCTCGCAGTGGGGCTGGGCCCTGATCGTGATGACCGTGCTGACCGCGACCAACCTGGTCTCCGTCGGCTCCTACGGCGAATTCGAGTTCTGGTTCGCCGGCATCAAGGTCGTGGCGATCGGCGCGTTCATCGTCGTCGGCCTGCTCGCCGTGTTCGGCGTGCTGCCGGGTGTGGACGCCGAGAAGGCTTCCTTCGGCAACCTGACCTCGCACGGCGGATTCCTGCCGCACGGTCCGGGAGCGATTCTCACCGGCGTGCTGCTGGTCGTCTTCTCCTTCATGGGCAGCGAGATCGCCACCCTGGCGGCCGGCGAGTCCGAGGACCCGCAGCGTGCGGTCACCAAGTCCACCAACAGCATCATCTGGCGGATCGGCGTCTTCTACCTGGGCTCGATCCTGGTCGTGGTCTCGCTGCTGCCGTGGAACGACCCTGCCATCAAGAAGGACGGCTCCTACGTCGCCGCCCTGGACTCGCTGGGCATCGCGCACGCCGGTCAGCTCATGAACTTCATCGTGCTGACCTCGGTGCTGTCCTGCCTCAACTCGGGCCTCTACACGGCCTCCCGCATGGCCTTCTCGCTCGGCGAGCGGGGTGACGCGCCGAAGGCGTTCGCGCGGGTCAACAGCCGGGGCGTGCCGATGACGGCGATCCTCGCGTCGGTCGTGTTCGGCTTCGTCGCCGTCTTCTTCAACTACCTGTCCCCGGACAAGATCTTCCTCTTCCTCGTCAACTCCTCCGGAGCGGTGGCCCTGTTCGTGTGGCTGGTCATCTGCTTCTCGCAGCTGCGGATGCGGAAGATCATCCAGCGCGAGGCGCCGGAGAAGCTCATCGTGAAGATGTGGCTGTACCCGTACCTGACCTGGGCGACGGCCGCGATGATCGTGTTCGTCCTCGGCTACATGCTGACCGACACCGAGCACGACGGCCGGGAGACCGTGCTGCTGTCGCTGATGGTCGCGGCGATCGTGCTGGTGATCGCGGTGGTGAAGCAGCGGATCTCGGCGAACCGCCCGGCCCCCGCGGCCGAGGCCCCGGCCGACAAGGTGTCCGTCGGCTGATCCGGTCCCGGACCTGCATGGCCGCACGGCCTGACGATTTCCGTCAGGCCGTGCGGCCATGCTGCGTTCCGGCCGTTCGGTCGTCACCGGCGGCCGCGCACGGCGGGCCGCCGGTGACCCCGTGGACGGGATCACGGCCGGCCCCGGGACGCGAAAGAGGTTCGCCGGATTCGAGTCTGCGTACGACCCGGCGAACCTCTTGTGCGGGAACCGCGGCGTGGGCGCCTGAGCGTGCCTCAGCGCTTGCCGACGAGCTTCCAGGCGGCGGGCAGGAGGCCCATCGCCAGGGCAGCCTTCACGGCGTCGCCGATCAGGAACGGCGTGAGGCCGGCCGCGACGGCCTGGGAGGCGGAGAGGCCGGCGGCGTAGGCCAGGTACGGGACGCCGATCGCGTAGATGATCGCCTCGCCCAGCAGCATCGTGCCCGCCATGCGCAGCACGGACCGGTCGGCGCCGCGGCGCGCCAGGGCACCCACGACGGTGGACGCGAGCAGCATGCCGAGGATGTAGCCGAAGGAGACGGAGACACCGGAGGTGCCGTGGGCGAACCACGGCACGCCGGCGAGTCCGGCGAGCGCGTACAGGGCGAGCGCGGCCAGGCCGCGGCTCGCGCCCAGCGCCGTGCCGACCAGCAGCGCGGCGAAGGTCTGGCCGGTCACCGGCACCGGGGAGCCCGGGACGGGGACCGCGAGCTGGGCCGCGAGGCCGGTGAGCGCGGCGCCGCCGAGCACGAGGGCGGCGTCGCGGACGCGGGACGCGGGCAGCAGGTCGGCGAGTACCTCGCGGGGGCGGGCGGTGACGGCAGCGGTGCTCATGGGGACTCCGCGGGTGACGGGGAGAGGCTGGGACACGGTGACGCTATCCCAGCGGACGGAAGCCGATCACCGTCAGCGCTCGACAAAGGGGAGAACGAGAGGTTGGTGGGCTCCGGACAAAGGATGCTGGTGACACCCATCCGGGCGTGACACTGATCACGGAGGCAGAGACGTTTCGCTCACGCGGCGGGGCGTCGACGGGACTGTGGAGTTCCACCAAACGAACCTCCGGTCTCCGCGTAACCGTCCGCTCGCCCTGCGTACGGCAGGTGTCCGGATAGTGGGCAGCCTCCCCGCCTGAGCGGACGGTCCGCCCAGACTGGCGGGGTTTTTACCCGCCCCTTGCACTGGGAGAGCCGCGCCCATGCCCAGCAGCACCACCACCGAGACGCCGCCGCAGCAGGACGGTGCCTCCCTCTCCCACGGCCTCAAGCAGCGCCATCTGTCGATGATCGCCCTCGGCGGGGTCATCGGCGCCGGTCTGTTCGTCGGTTCCGGTGCGGGCATCGCCGCCGCCGGACCGTCCATCGTGGTCGCCTACACCCTCTCCGGCCTGCTCGTGATGCTGGTGATGCGGATGCTCGGCGAGATGTCGGCCGCCTACCCGTCGTCGGGTTCCTTCTCCGCGCACGCCGAGCGGGCCATGGGCCCCTGGGCCGGCTTCGCCGCCGGCTGGTCGTTCTGGGTACTGCTCTGCACGGCGGTCGGGCTGGAGGGCATCGGCGCCGCGAAGATCGCCCAGAGCTGGGTGCCGGGAACCCCGCAGTGGATGTGGGTGGCCCTGTTCATGGTGATGTTCTGCGGGGCGAACCTGGCCGCCGTGAAGAACTTCGGCGAGTTCGAGTTCTGGTTCGCGGCCCTGAAGGTCGGTGCGATCAGCCTGTTCCTGATCCTCGGTCTGCTGGCCATCGCCGGGGTCCTTCCCGGCACCGAGGCCCCCGGCGCCTCGAACCTGTCGGACTTCCTCCCGCACGGGAGCAACGGCCTGATCATCGGACTGCTCGCGTCCGTCTTCGCTTACGGCGGACTGGAGACGGTCACGATCGCGGCTGCCGAGTCGGAGGACCCGGTCCGGGGCGTGGCCTCCGCCGTCCGCACGGCGATGTGGCGCATCGCCCTCTTCTACATCGGCTCCATGGCGGTCGTGGTGACGCTGGTCCCCTGGGACTCGAAGGACATCGTCGACCAGAACAAGGGCCCGTACGTCGCCGCGCTCGACCACATCGGCATCCCGGGCGCCGGGCAGCTGATGAAGGTGATCGTCCTGGTGGCCCTGCTGTCGGCGATGAACGCCAACATCTACGGCTCCTCGCGCATCGCCTACTCCCTGGTCGGACGCGGCCAGGGCCCGAAGGCGCTGGCGAAGCTCTCCGGCGGTGTCCCCCGGATCGCGGTCCTCACCTCCTGCGTCGTCGGCTTCCTCTGCGTGCTGCTGAGCTACTGGAGCCCGGACGACGTCTTTCCCTGGCTGCTGAACATGATCGGCGCAGTGATCCTCGTCGTCTGGATCTTCATCGCGGTCTCCCAGCTCCTGCTGCGCCGCCGGCTGGAGCGCGAGGCGCCGGAGAAGCTGGTCGTGCGGATGTGGGCGTTCCCGTGGCTGACCTGGGTCGCGCTGGCCGGTATGGCCGCGATCTTCGTCCTGATGGCCCGTGAGCCGGACACCCGCGTGCAGCTGTACTCGACGGGCGGGATGACGCTGGCCCTGGCGGTGCTCGGCTATGTGTGGCAGCGGGTGCGCGCCCGCGGCTGAACCGGCGCTCCCTCGCGAAGGCCCCCACGGACGACACGTGGGGGCCTTTCTGTTGCCCTGATCTTCTTGTTGCTAGCGTGTACTTGCAAGAGACTTGCAATAAGGTTCCGGAGGGGATCACCCGTGCCCGTCTACACGCTGCCCGACCTGCCCTACGACTACGCGGCGCTCGCGCCCGTGATCAGCCCCGAGATCATCGAGCTGCACCACGACAAGCACCACGCGGCCTATGTGAAGGGCGCCAACGACACCCTGGAGCAGCTCGCCGAGGCACGTGACAAGGAGGCGTGGGGCTCGATCAACGGCCTGGAGAAGAACCTGGCCTTCCACCTCTCCGGGCACATCCTGCACTCGATCTACTGGCAGAACATGACCGGCCCGAAGGACGGCGGCGGCGAGCCGCTGGCCGCCGACGGCGTGGGCGAGCTGGCCGAGGCGATCAGGGAGTCCTTCGGCTCCTTCGCCGCCTTCCGAACCCAGCTCTCCAAGGCCGCGGCCACCACCCAGGGTTCGGGCTGGGGCGTGCTCGCCCACGAGCCGCTGAGCGGGCGGCTGATCGTGGAGCAGGTCTACGACCACCAGGGCAACGTCGGCCAGGGCTCCACCCCGATCCTGGTCTTCGACGCCTGGGAGCACGCCTTCTACCTCCAGTACCGCAACCAGAAGGCGGACTTCGTCGAGGCGATGTGGCAGGTCGTCGACTGGCAGGACGTCGCCCGCCGGTACCGGGCCGCCAAGTCCCGCGCGGACGTGCTGCTGCTCGCTCCCTGAGCCCCCTCGGTCGTCCTGCCTCGTGATCGTCTTCTCACCCTTCACGGCGGCAGGCGGATGAGAGAAGACCCCCGTGAGGACGTGACTCACGGGGGTCTTCCCCTACGCGCAGGGAACGTTGAGCGAGAGCAGGGCGGTGCTGTCCCCGTCGATCCGGATCTCGCTCACCGCCGCGTTGCGCAGCCGCGGGAAGACCCTGCGGTACTCGGCGAGCGGGATGCCCAGGAGGGAACACAGCACCAGCCGCAGGAGGGTGTTGTGGGCGACGACCAGGACACGTCCGCCGGGATGGGCGGCGGCGATGCCGCGCAGGGCTGCCTTGCCGCGTTCCGCGGCCGCGCGGGGATCCTCGGCACCGGGGAAGGGGTGCGCCACCGGGTCGGCGCGGAACTCCTCCGCCGCCTGCGGGTCCTCCGCCGCGAACTCCGCGAGGGTGCGGCCCTCCACCGCACCGAAGTCGCACTCCCGGAGGCCCCTTTCGCGGTGCGCGGTGAGGCCGAGGGCCCGGCAGGCGGGCTCGGCGGTGGCGATCGCCCGGGACAGCGGCGAGGTCCAGACCGCGGCCACGGGATGCCCGCCGGCCCACCGCCCCAACGCCTCGGCCTGAGCGCGCCCGGTGTCCGTGAGGGCCACGTCGCTCACCCCGGCGTACCGGTTCTCGGCGTGCCAGACGGTCTGGCCGTGGCGGGCCAGGAGGAGCGTGGTGGCAGTCATGGTCAGCAGTATGGGCCCCACCCGCGCTCCCCCGGCTCTCACAGCCGGCTCCGCGCATGCCCGGCCACCGGGCGCGGCAGCCAGCCCCGCGCCTCCAGCTCGTCCACCAGCCGGGCGTACGGCTCGGTGAAGCGGGCCGTGCGGCCGGGGCGCGGCTCGACCGTCGTCCCGGCCCGCACCATGCCGTCGGCCACCTCCGCGAGCGCCGGCCCCGCCCCGGTGCCGTACGCGGCCAGCGCCGCCATGCCCAGCGCCGGTTCGGTGCGGGCCGGCACCCGCAGCGGGCGGCCGAGGATGTCGGCCCGCAGCTGGGTCCAGTAGGCGCTGCGGGCTGCGCCGCCGGTGACGGCGAGGGGGCCGTCCAGGGGGGCGCCCAGGTGGTCGAGGTAGTCCAGGCAGAGGCGTTCGGCGAAGGCGACGCCCTGGAGGAGAGCCGCCCACAGGTCGGCGTCCGACTCCGGGTCGCCGAGCAGCAGGGCGGTGGCGTCCGGGGCGTGGAAGGGGAAGCGCTCGCCGGGCGAGACCAGGGGGTAGGCGACCGCGCCCGCGGGCTCGAACGCGGCGGCGCGGGCGTCCAGTACGGCCGGGTCGGCGCCCGGGAAGCGGGCGGTGAGGACGCCGGCGCCGACGCTGGAGGCGCCGCCGGGCAGCCAGGTGCCGTCCGGCGCGCGGTGGTTGTAGACCACGCCGGCCGGGTCGGACACCGGTACGGCGGCCGCGCCCTTCAGCACGAGCGTCGTACCCAGCACCGAGTTCCACGCACCGGTGCGCAGGGCGCCGGCGGCGATCTGGGCGGCGCAGCCGTCGGTCATGCCCGCGATGACGGGCGTGCCGGCCGGGATACCGGTGGCGTCGGCGGCGGCCGGGCAGACCTCGCCGAGCCGGGTGCCGGGACGCACCACGTCCGGCAGGACGCCCGCGGGCAGCCCGGTGAGATCGGGCCAGGCCTCGCGCCGCAGGTCGTACGCCGTCTTCAGAGCGTGGCTGGAGTCGCTGGGCACCCGGTGCCCGGCGAGCCGGGCGGTGATCACGTCCGGCTGGTGGGCGACCCGGCCGGGGCCGTGCCGGTCGACGAGCCAGCGCACCTTGGGCAGCGCCCAGGTGTCCTGCACCGCGAACCCGGCCGACCGCAGCCGCGCGCCCTCCGCGGCGGCACGCCGGTCGTCGTACATGAGGGCGGGCCCCAGCGGGCAGCCCGCGTCGTCCGTGAGCAGCACGGTCCCGGACGTCCCGCACACCGCGACCCCCGCCGGCCGGGCCCGCACCCCGGTGAGCGCCGCCCGGCAGGCCGCGCACGCCGCCGCCCACCACTCCCCCGGGTCCTGCTCGTGCCGGGCGCCCTCCCGGCGCCCCCGCCGTAACGGCGCCGACCCGCTGCCGAGCACGCCGCCGTCGGCGGTGACGAGCAGGGCCCGCACCCCCTGCGTGCCGAGGTCCACCCCGAGCCACGCCCCATCCATCCGAACCTCCCGCATCTTCGCGACCGGCCCTGTGAACTTCCCACTGCCCTTTGAGATTTCCCCCTGATTTCCTCGCGCACAAGGGATTGACGGTCATCCCTCGCCGTTACACCCTCTGTTGTCGAGTCGACTCGCACGGTGAACCCGCCCGAACCCACCGCCCCACCGACGGAGGTCCCGGATGGACAGGCACGTGCACGACCGCCGACGCTTCCTCACGCTCACCGGGGCCCTCGCCGCCGCCCCGCTGCTGTCCGCCTGCGGCACCGGCTTCGGCGGCAACGACCGGGACGAGGGCGGCGGTTCGGCCGCGGACGACGTCACCGGCGCCTTCGACTGGAAGCGGGAGAAGGGCACCACCGTCAAGGCGCTGCTGAACAAGCACCCGTACACGGACGCCCTGATCGCGGACCTGAAGTCCTTCACCGAGCAGACCGGCATCGAGGTGAAGTACGACGTCTTCCCCGAGGACAACTACTTCGACAAGCTCACCGTCGACCTGGCCGGCGGGCGCGCCTCCTACGACGTCTTCATGCTCGGCGCCTACATGGTGTGGCAGTACGGGCCGCCGGGCTGGCTGGAGGACCTGGGCCCCTGGATGCGCAACTCCTCGGCCACCGCCGCCGAATGGGACCAGGCGGACTTCTTCCCGAACCTGCTCCAGGCCGACCAGTGGTCGCTGAAGGCGGGCGCGCCGCTGGGCCGGGGCGGCCAGTACGCGCTGCCGTGGGGCTGGGAGACCAACGTGGTCGCCTACAACACCGAGGTGTTCCGCAAGCTGGGGCTGAAACCGGCCGAGTCCTTCGAGGAGCTGCGCGAACTGGCCGGGGTGATCAAGAAGAAGGCGCCCGGCGCCGGGTTCGACGGGATGTACGGGATCGCCGTGCGCGGGTCGCGGAGCTGGGCGACGATCCACCCCGGGTTCATGACGATGTACGCCCGCAACGGGCTGCACGACTTCACGGTCGAGGGCGGGAAGCTCACCCCCGCCATGAACTCCCCGGAGGCCGTGGCGTTCACCGAGGACTGGGCGGGCATGGTCCGGCAGGGCGGGCCGCCGTCCTGGACGTCGTACACCTGGTACCAGTGCTCCAGCGACCTAGGCGCACGGAAGGCCGGGATGCTCTTCGACGCCGACACCGCCGCCTACTTCCAGGCCGTCGAGGGGGCCTCGCCCGCCTCCGGGAAGATCGCCTTCCATCCGGGGCCGAAGGGACCGGACGGCTCGCTCGCCACCAACATGTGGATCTGGTCGCTCGGCATGAACGCCAAGAGCACCCGCAAGAGCGCCGGCTGGCTGTTCCTCCAGTGGGCCACGGGCAAGGAGCACCTGCGCAGGGCCGCGCTCACGCACAACCACATCGACCCGGTGCGGAAGTCGGTCAGCCGGGACGGCGCCTACCAGGACAAGATGCGGCACCTCCCCGGCTTCCTGGAGACCTTCGAGACGGTCGTCGACCAGACGAAGATCCAGTTCACCCCGCAGGCGCAGTTCTTCGACGCCACCACCAGCTGGGCGGCGGCCCTCCAGGAGATCTACGGCGGGAAGAGTGCGAAGTCCGCGCTGGACGGGCTGGCGGCCGACCTGAAACCGAAGGTCGGCTGATGCGGCCCCGCCCGGCGCTGCGGCCGTACCTGCTGATCCTCCCGGCACTGCTGCTGACCTGCGGGATCCTCTACCCGTTCGGACTCGGCCTGTACTACACGCTGTTCGACTTCTCGGCGGCCAAGCCGCAGCCCGACCTGGTCCGGCTGCACAACTACGAGACGGTCTTCACGCAGGACGCCTTCTGGAACTCGGCCTGGGTGACCGTGCTGTACGCGGTCGGCGCGGCCGGGGTGGAGACCGTGCTCGGGGTCGCCGTCGCCCTGCTGCTGCATCGCTCCTCGGTGGTGGGCCGGGTCCTGGAGAAGATCCTGATCCTGCCGCTGATGATCGCCCCGGTGATCGCGGCGATCATGTGGAAGCTGATGCTCCAGCCGTCGGTGGGGGTGGTCAACCACCTGCTGAAGCCCTTCGGGCTCGGCGGGGTGCAGTGGACGGACACCCCGACGGGCGCGCTGCTGTCGTCGATCGCCGTGGACGTGTGGGTGTACACCCCGTTCGTGGCGATCCTCGCCCTGGCCGGACTGCGGTCGCTGCCCGCCTCCCCGTTCGAGGCTGCGGCCGTGGACGGCGCCGGCTGGTGGTACACCTTCCGGCGGCTGACCCTGCCGATGCTGTGGCCGTACGTCCTGGTCGCGGTGATCTTTCGGTTCATGGACTCGCTGAAGGTCTTCGACATCATCTACGCGCTGACCGAGGGCGGGCCCGGCGACTCCACCGTGGTGCTCCAGATCAGGGCGTACCTGGAGGCGATCCGGTTCCAGCGGTACTCGTTCGGGATCAGCTACACGATCGTGCTGTGGGCCGTGGTGTACCTGGCCGCGATGGTGCTGGTCCGGCGTCTGGGGCGGATCCAGCGGAAGGCGGCGGAGGTGTCCGCGTGAAACGGCGGCTGTGGGGGTGGCTGGCGGATGCCGCCCTGCTCGCGTACTTCGTCTTCGCGCTGTTCCCGGTCGCCTGGATGCTGATCCTCTCCCTCAAGCCGGCCGACCAGCTCTTCAGCACCTACTTCTCCTTCACCCCGACCCTGGACGCCTACCGCACCGTCCTCGGGGACAGCGAGGGCATCCCGTTCGTCCGCTTCTTCGTCAACAGCCTGGTGGTGTCCGTGGGCGCGGTCGCACTGTCGCTGGTGGTCGGGCTGCCGGCCGCGTACGCCTCGGCGCGCTGGCGGTTCAAGGGCTCGGAGAACCTGATGTTCACGCTGCTGTCGTTCCGGTTCGCGCCCGAACTCACCGTGATCATCCCGCTGTTCGTGCTGTATCAGAAGCTGGGCCTGTTCGACACCTACGTCGGCATGGTGTGGGTGCTGCAGCTGGTCACCCTGCCGCTGGTGGTGTGGATCATGCGGTCGTACTTCGCCGATCTGCCCCCGGAGCTGGAGCAGGCGGCCCTGCTCGACGGCTACACGCGCAAGCAGGCGTTCTTCCGGGTGGTCCTGCCGCTGGTCAAACCGGGTATCGCGGCCGTGTCGCTGCTGGCGTTCATCTTCGCCTGGAACAACTTCGTCTTCCCGCTGATCCTCACCTCCAACGAGGCCCAGACGGTGACCGTCGGCGCCCTGTCCTTCCTCGGCGGCGACCGGCCCAAGTACCACCTCACGGCCGCCGCCGCGCTCGTCTCCGTCGTCCCGCCGCTGCTGCTCGCGCTGACCATCCAGCGGTATCTGGTGCGCGGGCTGTCCTTCGGGGCGGTGAAGTCATGAGCATCGCGCTGCGGGACGTACACAAGTCCTACGGGCGCACGACCGCCCTGGACGGTCTCGAACTCGACGTCCGGGACGGGGAGTTCTTCTGTCTGCTCGGACCGTCGGGAGCCGGCAAGACGACCACCCTGAAGACCGTCGCCGGGCTGGAGCGGCCCGACGCCGGCACGGTCGAGATCGACGGCCGGGACATGCGGGGCGTGGAGCCGTACGACCGGGACCTGGCCATGTGCTTCGAGAGCTACGCCCTGTACCCGCACCGGTCCGTGTACGACAACCTGGTCTCGCCGCTGCGGTCCCCGCGCCACCGGCTGCCCGCCGCCGAGGCCCGGGACCGGGTCGGCGCCGTCGCCGAACTCCTCGGCATCGGCGGCCTGCTGGACCGGATGCCGGGTCACCTGTCCAACGGGCAGCGGCAGCGGGTCGCGCTCGGCCGGGTGCTGGTCCGTCCGGCCCGCGCCTTCCTGCTGGACGAGCCGCTGTCCCACCTGGACGCCAAGCTGCGCCAGCAGATGCGGGCCGAGCTGAAGGCGATCGGCGCCGTGCGGCGCACGACCACCCTGTACGTCACCCACGACTCCGTGGAGGCACTGGCGCTCGGCGACCGGATCGGGGTGATCCGTCGGGGGCGGATCGTGCAGACCGGCACCCGGGAGGACATCTGGTACCGGCCCTGCGACACCGAGGTCGCCCGGGCCTTCGGGCGGCCCCGGATCAACCTGCTGCCGGGGACGGTGACCGAGACCGGGGACTTCCGGTCGGCGGACGGGGCGTTCGCACTGCCGCTGCCGGTACGGGTGCCGGCGGGCACCGAGGTGCTGGCCGGGGTGCGCCCCCGGGACGTGTCGCTGACCGGCGAGGGGCACCGGCTCGCCGGGACGGTGTACGTCACCGAGGTGCTCGGCCGGTCCGTGGAGGTGACCGTGCGGATCGGCGCCCAGCACCTGTCGCTCGTGGCATCCCGCGACGAGGCGGCCGGACTGCGCCCCGACGACCCGGTCCGCCCGGCCGTCCGGCCTGAGAACCTGCTGGTGTTCGAGGCCGACCGGCCACAGCGCCCAGGACGACGGATAGAGCGACGATGAGCAGCACCGGTGCACAGCAGGGACCCGCGGCCCGGCAGGCCGCCATGGCCGAACTCGTTCTCGCCGAGGGCTCGGCGGCCGCGGCCGAGCTGGCCGAGCGGTTCGGGGTGAGCCTGATGACCATCCACCGTGACCTTGACGAACTCGAACGGCAGGGCATCGTACGGAAGTTCCGGGGCGGGGTGACCGCGCAGCCGTCCGGGGTGTTCGAGTCGAACGTGCAGTACCGGCTGAAGACCATGCGCCCGCAGAAGGCCGCGCTCGCCGAGCGGGCGATGCGGCGGATAGAGCCGGGCATGGCGATCCTGCTGGACGACTCCACCTCCACCCTGGAGATCGCCCGCCGGCTGTGCCTCGGCGAGATCACCCCGCTCACCGTCGTCACCAACTTCCTGGAGGCCGTCAACCTGCTCGCCGGCCGGCGGGGCATCCATCTGATGGCGCTCGGCGGCGACTACGACCGGCTGCACTCCTCCTTCCTCGGAGTGTCCTGCGTGGAGGCCGTCGGCCAGCTGCGCGTCGACGTCGGCTTCGTGTCCACCTCGGGCGTGCACGGCGGCTACGCCTACCACCAGGAACAGCACATCGTCTCCGTGAAGCGGGCGATGCTCGACGTGGCCGCCCGCAACGTGCTGCTGGCCGACCACACCAAGCTGGGCCGGGTCGCCCTGCACCGGGTGGCGCCCCTGTCCCGCTTCGACCTGCTGCTGGTGGACGACGGAGCCTCCGCGGAGGCGCTGCGCGACCTGGACGAGCACAAGGTGCGTTACGAGGTGTGCCCCACCGATCCGAGGGAGGGCGATGACCGCGCTGGAGCTACGTGAGCTGCGCAAGACCTACCGGTCGCGGGGCCGCCCGGCGGTGGAGGCGGTCCGCGGCCTCGACCTGAGCCTGAACTCGGGGGAGCTGCTCGGCCTGTTGGGCCCGTCGGGCTGCGGGAAGTCCACCACCCTGCGGATGATCGCGGGCCTGGAGACGGTGACCGGCGGGGACATCCTGGTCGGCGGCGCCTCGGTGACGGACCGGCCGGCGCGGCGGCGGAACATCGGGGTCGCCTTCGAGAACTACGCGCTGTATCCGCCGCTGACGGTCGCGGAGAACCTGGCGTTCGGGCTGCGGGCCCGCGGGAGCCGCCGCGGCAAGGACGTCGTGCGCAAGGTCGCCGAGATCGCCGAGCGGGTCGGGCTCACCGACGTCCTCGACGCCCGCCCGGCCGGCCTGTCCAGCGGGCAGAAACAGCGGGTGTCCCTGGCCCGCGCCCTGATCCGGGAACCGGACGTGCTGCTGCTGGACGAACCGCTGTCCCATCTGGACGCGGCCCAGCGGGACACCACCCGCCGTGAACTCAAGCGCATCCAGCGGGACGCGGGCCACACCACGATCCTGGTCACCCACGACCAGGAGGAGGCCCTGTCCCTCGCCGACCGGATCGCCGTCATGCGGGACGGTGTGATCCAGCAGCTCGGCACCCCGTACGAGATCTACGACCACCCGGCCACCACCTTCGTGGCCGACTTCGTCGGCGAGCCCGCGATCAACCTGCTGCCCGGCGTCGCCGGCGCCGACGGTCACGCCCGGCTCTCCGCCGGGGTGCGGATCTTGCTGCCCGCGCCGGTGCCCGAGGGCCGTGCGGTGGTGGTCGGCGTCCGGCCCGAGGACCTGAGCCTCACCGGCGCCGACGGCATCCCCGCGCGGGTCATCGCCCACGAACCCCTGCTGGAGTCCGGCATCGCCACCCTCGCCCTCGACGGGGTGGAGCGGCACCTGGTGGTCCTCACCGGGCCCGAGGTTCGGCTCGCCCACGGCGCACACGTGCGGGTGGCGGCCGGGCTCACCCATGTCTTCGACGCCGAGACGGGAGACTCCCTGCGATGACCTCCAGTGGTGTGCGTGTGGTGGCCGCCGGCGACCACTTCGTCCTGCCGTCCCTCATCACGGCCGCGCTCGCGAAGGAGGCCGACTGCGCGGTGCGGGAGGTCACCCTGGGCTGGCCGCTGGAGCCGTTCGGGCCGGTGGCCGAGGTCAGCGAGGCGAGCGACGCCGAGGACGAGCTGATCGCGGCCCTCGCCGGCGCCGAGGTGCTCGTCACCCAGATGGGCCCGGTCACCGAACGGGTCCTCGCGGCCTGCCCCGCGCTGCGGCTGGTCGTCGTCTGCCGGGGCGGACCGGTGAACGTCAACCTGGAGGCGGCGCGCCGGCATGACGTGCGGGTGTGCTTCGCGCCCGGCCGCAACGCCGCCGCCACCGCCGAGTTCACCGTCGGCCTGCTGCTCGCCGCCCTGCGCCGCATCCCGCAGGCCCACGACCTCCTGGTACGGGAGGGCAGTTGGGCGGGCTCGTCGTACTACACCTACGAGCACAGCGGCCTGGAGCTGGAGGACCTGCCCGTCGGACTCGTCGGCTACGGCGCGGTCGGCAGCCGGGTCGCCCGGGTGCTGTGCGCGTTCGGGGCGCGGGTGATGGTGTACGACCCGTATGTGCGCGGCGAGGTGCACGGGCTGCGTCTGACGTCGCTGGACGACCTGCTGCGCCGCTCGGCCGTGATCACCCTGCACGCCCGGCTCACCGCCGAGACCCGCGACCTGATCGGCGCCCGCGAGCTGGCGCTGCTGCCGCCGGGCGCGGTGGTGGTGAACGCGGCGCGGGGCCCGCTGCTGGACGAGGAGGCGCTGTGCGACGCGCTGGCCGAGGGGCGGCTGTCGGCGGCGGCCCTGGACACCTACGCCCGCGAACCGCTCCCGCCGGACTCCCGGCTGCGGGCCCTGGCCGGCCGGGTGGTGCTCACCCCGCATCTGGGCGGGGCCAGCCGGGCGGTGGCGGAGAAGGCCGCCCGGATCGCCGCCGCCGAGGTGGGCCGCTGGCTGCGCGGGGAACCGCTCGCGCACTGTCTGACCTGAGGACCCGGGAGGCTTGGCATGTTCGTCGGGATCGATGCGGGCACGTCCCTGGTGAAGGCCGCCGCCTTCGACCGGGCCGGCCGGGAACTGGCCGTGGAGGCGCGGCCGGTGGGGCTGGACTTACGGGGCGGAGCCGTCGAGCAGGACATGACGGAGGTCTACGAGGCCGTCGTCGCCGTGCTCCGGGCGCTGACCGCGCGGGTGCCGGAGCCGGTGGAGCTGGCCGGGCTGACCGGGCAGGGCGACGGGGTGTGGCTGGTGGACGCGGCCGGGCGGCCCGTGCGGCCGGCCATCTCCTGGATGGACGGCCGCGCCCATGAGCTGGTGGACCGGTGGCTGGCGGACGGCACGTTCGAGACGGTCTTCCGGCGCACCGGCAGCGCGATGTTCCCGGGCTGCCCGGGGCCGCTGCTGGCCTGGCTGGACCGGCACGAGCCGCAGGCCCTGGACGCGGCGGCGGCCGCCGTCTACTGCAAGGACATGGTGTTCCAGCGGCTGACCGGCGCCGGGCGGGCGGTGACGGACGTGTCGGACGCGTCGATGCCGTTCCTGGACCCGCGCACCCGGTCGTACGACAACGGGGTGGTGGAGCTGCTCGGGCTGACCCACCGGCGCGGGCTGCTGCCCGGCATCGGCGACCCGATCGCGACCGGTGAGGCGCGCGGCGCGGGCCTGCCGGCCGGCACCCGGCTGGCGAACGGCCCGTACGACCTGCCCGCCTGTGCGCTCGGCGCCGGGGTCACCGCGCCCGGCGACGGACTGCTGATCGTCGGCACCTGTCTGGCGAGCCTGGTCGCCACCACCGAGCCGGACCTGGGCGGCGAGCCGGCGGGCCTGTACATCTCCACGGACCGGCCCGGGCACTGGCTGCGCGCGATGCCGGCGATGGTCGGCACGGCGGCCCTGGACTGGGTGCTGCGCACGACGGGGGCCCGGCACGAGGAGCTGGACGGGCTGCTGGCGGCCGCCCCGCCGGGCGCGCACGGGGTGCGGGTGCTGCCGTACTTCGCTCCGTCCGGAGAGCGGGCCCCCTTCGTGGCGCCCGGGCTGCGGGCCGAACTCCTCGGCGTGTCCCTGGAGTCGACACCCGCCGACCTTGTCCGGGCGACCTGCGAGGGCATCGGCTACGCGGCCCGGCACTGCCTGGCGGCGGCGGGCCTGACCGGCTCGCTGGCGGTGTGCGGCGGCGGCACCCGCAGCCCCGCCTGGACGGGGCTGCTGGCCGATGTGCTGGGCCGGCCGCTGCGGGTGGTGGAGGGTGAGGTGGGAGCGCGGGGCGCGGTGCTGGCGGCCGCCGCGCGCTGCGGCGTCCCGCTGGACGCCGGGGAGTGGACCCGGCCGGCCCGGATCGTCGAACCCGACCCGGACCGGGTGGCGTACTACGCCAAGGGCTACGAGGAGCACCTGGAACTGCTGGCCGGGGCGCGGGAACGGGCCCGGCGCTGAGCGCTCCGCCGGACCTGCCGGGTCATGCCCTCGGTTGTCTGCGGCACCGTCGTGACTGGTCGCGCCCGCACGGCGGAGCCGCATGCCGGTACAGCCCCGCGCCCCTTCGGAGCGCTGCACCGAGCGGGACTTACAGGTTGCTGAAGTCGGGGCCCTTGGTGCGGGTCCGCTTGATCTCGTAGAAGCCCGGTACCGAGGCCACGGCGATCGTGCCGTCCCACAGGCGGGCCGCCTCCTCGCCCGTGGGGGCGGGGGTGACGACCGGGCCGAAGAAGGCGATCTGCTCGCCGTCGGGACCGGGCAGCGCGATGACCGGCGTGCCGACGTCCTGGCCGACCTTCTCGATGCCCTCCTTGTGGGAGGCGCGCAGCTCGGCGTCGAACTCGAAGTCCTCCTGGTCGGCGTAGTCGATCAGCTCGGCGGGCAGGCCGACGTCCGCGAGCGCGCCGGCGACGGCCTCACGGGTCGGGCCCTCGCCGTTGTTGTGGATGCGGGTGCCGAGCGCGGTGTAGAGCGGGCCGAGGACGTCCTCGCCGTGCTTCTGCCAGGCCGCGGTGACCACGCGGACCGGCTGCCACGCCTTGGTGGCGAGCATCTCCCGGTACTCCTCGGGCAGCTCGTCCAGCTTGTCCTCGTTCAGGACCGCGAGGCTCATGATGTGCCAGCGGACCTCGATGTCGCGGAGCTTCTCCACCTCCAGCACCCAGCGGGAGGTCATCCAGGCCCACGGGCACAGCGGGTCGAACCAGAAGTCGACGGGGGTCTTGCCGGACGAGGGGGCGGTCTCGGACATGGGTCTCCTCAGCGAAACGTCTTTTGAAAGGTCAACGAGATCGCCGCCATCCGCATTCCCTGCTGCCCCCGTCAGGAGCACATGGCAGGATCGGTCCTGTTCAGCCGCCATCCACGCGTTCACGAGGGAGTGCCGTCCGTGCCCGGTGAGAATCTGTCCCGCGACGAGGCCCGGGAGCGGGCCGCCCTGCTGTCCGTCGACGGCTACGAGGTGTCCCTGGACCTGAGGTCCGCCGTCGGTGACGGTAACGGGGAGCCGCGCACGTTCCGCTCGGTGACCACCATCCGGTTCCGCTGCTCCGAGCCGGGCGCGTCGAGCTTCGCCGACCTGATCGCCCCCGGCGTGACCTCCGTCTCGCTCAACGGCCGGGACCTGGACCCGGGTGAGGTCTTCGACGGCTCCCGGATCGCGCTGGAGGACCTGGCCGCGGAGAACGAGCTGGTGGTGGACGCCCGGTGCGCCTACTCGCGCACCGGCGAGGGTCTGCACCGCTTCGTCGACCCGGAGGACGGCGAGGTCTACCTGTACACGCAGTACGAGCCGGCGGACGCCCGGCGGGTGTTCGCGAACTTCGAGCAGCCGGACCTGAAGGCGCCGTACCGCTTCGAGGTGCGGGCGCCCGAGGGCTGGACGGTGTGGAGCAACGGCGCCGGCGAACTGGCCGACGGGGTCTGGCGGTTCGCGGAGACCAAGCCCATCTCGACGTACATCACGTGTGTGGTGGCGGGCCCGTACCACTATGTGACGGACTCCTACACCCGCACCTTCGAGGACGGCACGAAGCTGGAGATCCCGCTCGGCGCGATGTGCCGCAAGGGTCTGGCCCCGCACTTCGACGCCGAGGACGTCTTCCTGGTCACCAAGCAGGGCCTGGACTTCTTCCACGACCACTTCGACTACCCGTACCCGTTCGGCAAGTACGACCAGGCGTTCGTGCCCGAGTACAACCTGGGCGCGATGGAGAACCCGGGGCTGGTGACCTTCCGGGAGGAGTACATCTTCCGCGGGAAGGTGACGCAGACGTCGTACGAGGCGCGGGCCAACGTCATCCTGCACGAGATGGCGCACATGTGGTTCGGCGACCTGGTCACCATGGTGTGGTGGGACGACCTGTGGCTGAAGGAGTCCTTCGCCGACTTCATGGGCACGTTCGCGAACGTGGGGGCGACCCGCTTCAAGGACGCGTGGATCACCTTCGCCAACCGCCGCAAGGCGTGGGCGTACCGCGCGGACCAGCTGCCGTCCACCCACCCGATCACCGCGGACATCCGGGACCTCCAGGACGCCAAGCTGAACTTCGACGGCATCACCTACGCCAAGGGTGCCTCGGTGCTGAAGCAGCTGGTGGCGTACGTCGGCCAGGACGCGTTCCTGGAGGGCGCCCGGCGTTACTTCAAGCGCAACGCGTACGGCAACACGCGCCTCGGCGACCTGCTGGCGGTGCTGGCGGAGACCAGCGGCCGGGACATGTCGGGGTGGGCGCGGTCCTGGCTCCAGACGGCGGGCGTCAACTCGCTGACCCCGCAGGTGCTGCTGGACACCGAGGGCGGGCGGATCGCCGAGCTGGCCATCGTCCAGGAGGCTCCGGAGTCGCACCCGGAGCTGCGCCCGCACCGGATCGCGGTGGGCCTGTACCGCAGTACGCCCGAGGGTGCTCTGGAGCGGTACGCGCGCGTGGAGACGGACGTGCACGAGCCGCGCACGGTCGTGGCGGAGCTGGCGGGCGCCCAGGCGCCGGAGCTGGTGCTGGTCAACGACGACGACCTGACCTACTGCAAGATCCGTTTCGACGAGACCTCGCTGGCCACCCTGCGCACGCACCTGGGCGCGCTGACCGATCCGCTGGCCCGGGCCCTCAGCTGGTCGGCGCTGTGGAACATGACCCGGGACGGGCTGCTGCCGGCGCGGGACTTCATCGACCTGGTGCTCAGGTTCGCGGGCCGCGAGTCGGACATCGGTGTGCTGCAGATGCTGCACGCCTGGGCGAACTCGGCGCTGGTGCACTACGCGGCGCCGCAGTGGCGGGCGGCCGGCGGCGAGTTGCTGGCCGAGGGCGCGCTGCGGGAGCTGCGGGCGTCCGGGCCGGGCAGCGAGCACCAGCTGGCGTGGGCGCGGTTCTTCGCGGCCGTGGCCGCTGCCGAGCCGGATCTGGCGCTGCTCGGGGAGCTGCTGGACGGGACGACCTCGATCGACGGTCTGGAGGTGGACCAGGAGCTGCGCTGGGCGTTCCTGGAGCCGCTGGCCGCGCACGGGGCGGCCGACGAGGCGGTGCTGGCGGCGGAACTGTCCCGGGACGACACGGCGTCCGGCAAGCGGCATCAGGTGCGCTGTCTTGCGGCCCGCCCGTCGGCGGCGGTCAAGGCGCAGGCGTGGGCGCAGGTGGTGGAGTCCGACGCGCTGTCGAACGCGCTGGTGGAGGCGACGATCGCGGGCTTCGGCCAGCCGTCGCAGCGGGAGCTGACCGCGCCGTACGCGGAGAAGTACTTCGCGGTGATCGAGCGGGTGTGGCGGGAGCGGTCGATCCAGATCGGCATGGACGTGGTCCGGGGTCTGTTCCCGGCGTTCCAGGACCGTCAGGAGACCTTGGAGGCGACGGACGCCTGGCTCGAGGCGCATCAGGACGCGGCGCCCGCGCTGCGCCGGCTGGTGCTGGAGGCGCGGGACGATCTGGCGCGGGCGCTGCGCGCACAGGCGTGCGATACGGCGGCCGTCGACCGATGAGCTTTGGCCTGAGCTTGCCCGGTCGGTGACCGTTACGAAATTCGGGCAAACACAACCGTAACCCCTGGTCCGCACCCGATCGGACCAGGGGTTTTCGGCCCCCACTCGGCATCCGAACACCTGACCTTTAGTCCCGTCTTGTCCGCATCCCTCGACGGGCGTGTAACAGCGGTTACGGACGGGGCCGGGCGCGGGAATCTCGAGGCCATGACGCACAACACCCCGCTCTCCCCCCGCCCCCTCCGCCACCTCTCCGAGGTCCACCGCCGCGTCCTGACGGCGGTCCAACTGCGCGCCCACGGCGTGACGCAGGCCGAACTGACCGAGCAGTGCCGTCCCGGCGGCCCCTGGCGGGAGCTGCTCCCGCACGTCGTCCTGCTGCACCCCGGCCCGCCCACCAGCGAGGAGCGGCTGCACGGGGCCCTGCTGTACGCGGCCCGCGCGACGGAGCCGAGCGTCCCGGTCCAGCCGACGGCCGAGAGCCCGCACCGGCCGCTGTACGCGGAGGCGGTGATCACCGGCCTGGCGGCGCTGACCCTGCACGGCTTCTCGTCCACCCCGCCGCTGCTCTCCCTGGACCGCGTGGACGTCCTGGTCCCGCGCCTGCGCCGGCTGCGCTCCACGGGCTACGTCCGCGTCCTGCGCACCGCCGACCTGCCCGCCCCGCAGGTGGTGACGGGCCTGCCGGTGGCGCCGGTGCCGCGGGCGGTGGCGGACGCGGTGGCGGAGCTGACGGACGCCGAGGCGGTAGGCCGGCTGCTCACCGAGGCGGTGCGCGGGCGGCACTGCGAACCGGCTGCGGTGGTACGGGAGTTGACCCAGGCCAAGCTGCTGAACCGGCCGCACGTGGTGGACGCGGTGGACGCCCTGCTCGCGGAGGGCCGGTCGATCGCCGAGGACCGCCTCTACCGGATGGTCGCCGAGTACGGCCTGCCCGACCCGGTCTGGAACGTCGACCTGCGCCTGCCCGGCGGCCCGCACCTGGGCGGGCTGGACGCCTACTGGCCGGACCAGGCGGTCGCCGTCGAACTCGACACCCGAGCACCCCGGCAGGACCACCGGCAGGACGACGACGCGCTGTGGTCGGAGTACGCCCGCAAGCGCGAGCACCTGGAGCGCCTCGGCATCACGGTCGTGTACATCACCCCGAAGAAGCTGCGGGACTCCCTGGAACAGCAGGCGGCGGTGGTGCGTACGGCGCTGATGGCGGCCGGCGACCGCGACCCGGCCGCGTATGTCGTGGCGCTGCCCCGGTAGTGACGGACCAGGGCAGCGGCCGCGAGGCCGGCAGGAGGGGAGCGGAGGGGCCACCGGGCCGGACACCGGTGGCCCCTCCTCGCGTGTGCCGCCCCGGTCCACTTCTGCTGGGCCACCCGGGTGACGGTTCACCCGGGCGGCCGAGCACCACGGGCGGCGCCGGGCGGCCCCGCGATAGAGGAGACACATGAGCCAGTCCCGAATAGCGGCAGGTGCGGCCTCCCTCCTCCTGGCGGCGGCATGCGCCTTCGCCGACCCCGCGACGGCGCAGGTGGCGCCCCGGAACGCGGCCACCGGCTATGTGGCCCTCGGCGACTCCTACTCCTCCGGTGTCGGAGCCGGCGACTACCTGGCCTCCGGCAGGGAGTGCAAGCGCAGCAGCCGGGCCTACCCCGTGCTGTGGGCCGAGGCCCACGCGCCGTCGTCGTTCAGCTTCGCCGCGTGCAACGGTGCCGGCGCGAGCGAGGTCCTCACCGACCAGCTCGGCCACCTCAACGCACGCACCGGCCTGGTCACCCTCACCGTCGGCGGCAGCGACTCCGGCTTCGCCGGCGTCATGGCGAGCTGCGCGCTGGGCGGCGCCAAGGGGTGCCTGTCCGCCGTCTCCCGCTCCCGGGCCACGATGGACGGGCAGCTGACGTCCGACCTGGACCGCCTCTACTCGGCCATCCGGGAGCGGGCGCCCGCCGCCGATGTGGTGGTGCTCGGCTATCCGCGCCTGTACCAGCTCAGCGGCGCTTGCGCGGTGGGCCTTCCGGACACCGCACGCGCCGCCCTCAACGACGGCGTGGACCACCTCAACGCGGTGATCGCCAAGCGCGCCGCCGACCACGGGTTCACCTTCGCCGACGTCACCGCCGCCTTCGCCGGCCACGAGATCTGCTCGTCCCACCCCTGGCTGCACAGCGTCGACGTCCTGGCGATCACCGAGTCGTACCACCCCACGGCCCCGGGACAGTCCCTCGGCTACCTCCCGGTCCTCACCAGCGTCTCCTGACCGCTACACCACATCGGGCAGTGTCGGCAGGCGGGACGTCCTCGTGTGGACGCCGTCGAGCAGCGCGGCGTACGCCGCGATCATGCGGGTACGGCTGAAGCGTTCACGGCTCGCGGCCAGCGCCGGGGCGATACGGGTGCGGCCGGCGACCGCCGCCGCCCAGGCCCGGGCAATGGCCTCCGGGTCCGGCGGGGTCACGAAGCCGTGGCCCCGGACGATCTCCGCGCTGTCGCCCACGTCCGTCGTCACGGGGACGGCGCCGCACATCATGCCCTCGATCAGGCACAGCGGCGCCGCCTCGCCGGAGACGGAGGTCAGGGCGACGACGTCGGCGCCGGCGTAGACGGTCTCCATGTCGCCGCGGACGCCGAGGAGGCGAATCCTTTCCGCGAGCTGCCGGTCCGCGCCGAACGCGATCTCGATGTCGGCCCACAGGGCCGGGTTCGTGTCGGTCATGCCCGCGCCGCACATCAGGACCCGGCCCTCGGGCTCGCGGGCGAGCCAGGCGCGGGCGGCCCGCAGGAGGAGCGGGACGTTCTTCATCGCGGCGTAGCGGGCCGCGAAGACGACCACCGGTGCCGCCGCCGGTATCCCGAGGGACGCGCGGAACGCCTGCCGGGCCGCCGGGTCCGGACGGAACCGGAGCAGGTCCACGCCGTTGGGGATGACGTGCAGCACCTCACCGGGGATGCCGGCCGCCTCGTAGGCGGCCCGGGTGGACTCGGCGCAGCAGACGCAGGCCACGACCGTGCCGTCGGCGATGGCGGCCCTCAGCTCGTCCAGGGCGGGGCCCTGGTTCTCCGGGTCGGAGCGGTGCAGGCCGACCACGACCGGGCGGCGGGGCAGCCCGGCCTGGTTGAGCAGCGCCAGCGGCTGCTCCTTCAGCGAAAGGATCACGTCCGCCGCGGCCATGGACCGCGCCGATTCGGCCAGCTCCGGCCCGCTGAAAACGTTCGCCGCGACGGTGCCGTCCACCAGGCCGGCGGTGCGGCCCAGCGAGGTGACGCCGACGCCGCCGGCGGTCAGCGCCCGGTAGCAGGCGTCGTCCTCCATGCGCTGCCGGGTGGTCTCCCGGTGGACCTCGCCGTGGATGCTGAGCACCTGGTGGGACTGGCCGCCCTCGGCCAGTCCCAGAACGACGTCGGAGTGCACGATCCGGGCTCCCCCGGAGAAGAACCCCTCGTAGACCGACAGCACACGCAGTTCGTGCCTCGCGCGCACACGACCACCCGCCTTGCATAAAGGATCAAAAAGATCGAGCCATCCCCGTTCGCAGCGGGTTAGCCGATATGAGGCGGTACGGACATTGCGTACGTGTTAACGCAGAACTACGCGAATGAAACGTCGGCTAACAGAATTCCTTCTCGATCACGGCGGACGTGTCGCCGGTCCAGTCCCCGTTGAAATTGAGAGCGAGGGAATGGCGGCCGTCCGCCGTCGTCACGGCCGAGGACGACGAGCCGTGGATGCCGCCGTCATGGCCCCAGACGTGCACACCGCAGGTCAGCGTGGTCTCGCTGAGGCCGAGGCCATAGCGGGTGTGCGGAGCGCCGTCGATCTTCCGGGTGGTCTTCATTTTCTTCAGCTGATGCGCCGGAAGGAGTTTTCCGCTCAGCAGAGCACTGTAGAAGCGGTCGAGATCCGCGGAATTCGAGATCATTTCCCCGGCCGCTGAGGCGATGGAGGGATTGAGGGCCGTGACGTCGTAGGTGGGGCCCGTCGTCGTCTCGGCGAGTTTGGAGTAGGCGCGGCTGCTGGGCCGCGGCACGGTGACCTTCGTCCCGGGCAGGGAGGTGGCCGTCAGGTGCAGCGGGTCGATGATGCGGTGCCGGATCTCGGTGGCGTACGAGCGGCCCGTCACCTTCTCGATCACCATGCCGGCGAGCACGTAGTTGGTGTTGGAGTAGTTCCAGGACGTGCCCGGTGCGAAGTCCGGCCGGTGCCGCATCGCGATCGCCACCAGTTCGCGCGGAGTGCGGGTGTCGTAGCGGTGCTCGAAGAAGCCGTCCTTGAGGAAGTAGGTGCGGCCGAACTCCTCGTCCGACGTGTAGCTGTAGATGCCGCTGGTGTGGTTCAGCAGCTGGCGGACCGTGATGTGGCGGCCGTCGTGGCCGTGGCCGCGGACGACGCCGGGCAGCCATCTGCCGACCGTGTCGTCCAGGGACAGCCGGCCCTCCGCCTCCAGCTGGAGCAGGACGGTGGCGACGAAGGTCTTGGTGATGCTGCCGACGCGGTAACGGTCGGCGGCCGAACGCGGCTTGCCCGTGCGGGTGTCGCCCACGCCGGCGGTCGTGGACCAGGTGCCGTGGGTGTCCCGCGCGGTGGCGGTCACCCCGGGCACCCCTGCCTCGACCGCCGCCTCGATCGCCTTGCGGGTGGCGGAGTGACCGCCCCCGGGACTCCCCCCGGAGGCCGCGACGGCCGGGGCCGCCAGGGCCGCCGCAAGGAGCAGGGCGGTGGCGCCCACCGTGGCTGTACGCACGCGCATGTCTTTCCCCAACCTGTGGTCGTGATCGGTCGGGGGAAGGGACCGTGGGGGGTGCGCGAGCGTTGCCCGGGGCGGGCGGGTTGAGTGAGTATCAGCCCTTCTTGAGCACCAGCTCGGTGTTCCGGTCGGCCGCGCTGCCGGCGAGGGCCTTGTTGGCGCCGGGGGCGTTGTAGGACAGCTCGCGATAGAGGGCGGCGAGGCCGGTCTGGGAGAGGTCGGCGTAGTCGGTGCGGTGCGGGGCGGCGGACTCGATCAGGGTGGTGAACACGGAGATCGTGCCGTCCTTGTTGTCGACCAGCTCGATGATCCGGGCGAGCTGGGGGTGGTCGACGTGCGAGGCGGTGGAGATCTCCCAGAAGGAGCGCCCGCCGGCGGCCTTGTGCGGGGTGATGACGTTCTTGTGGATGTGGCCGTTCACCCAGGCCAGGACGTTGGCGTGGGAGGAGAGCAGCGCGACCGCCTCGGCGCCGCCGTGCCGCTTCTCCCCCGGGCGGGCCGGGTCGGGGCGGGTGTTGGTCATGGTCTTGCTGGTGTGGTGGCTGAAGACGACGGCGTAGGAGTCCTTGTTGTCCTTCAGCGTCCTGTCGAGCCACTTCAGCTGGGCGGTGCCGAGGGAGCCCTCGTAGTGGCCGCCGGCGTCGGTGGTGTCGAGGCTGATGCCGATGACGTCGTCGGAGATGCGGAAGGCGTAGTACTGGGTGCCGGCGTCCAGGTTGGCCGAGGAGTAACCGTGGCCGGCCGGGCCGAGGCCCTGGTGGGCCGGGTCGAGGTGGGCCTTCAGGTAGTCGGCCTGGGTGTACGGGGCCCGCTTCTCGTCCGGGGTGACCGAGCGCATCGACCGGGCGTGGGCCTTGAGGAAGTCGCGGTAGCCGGCGCCCTTGGGGTCCTTGGCGTTCTTGATGGCGTCCTGGAGTTTTCCGGCGTCGGCGGCGGAGACGCTCATCAGCTTCCTTCCGCCGATGGCCGCCTCGGCGAGGTAGGGGTCGCCGTGGGAGCCGTAGCAGCCCAGCGGGAGGGCGTCGTGGTTGCCGACCGTGGAGTACCAGGGCAGTTTCAGGCCGGGGCTTCGCACCTCGCGGGTCGCGGCGGCCAGGAAGCCCTTCAGGTGCGGGAATCCGAGCGCCTTGTCGTGGTCGCGGGTGGTGGAGCCGGGCTGCCAGTACAGCTTCAGGCCGCTGTTCTGCACGCCCTCGTAGTGCCGGGGGTCCCCGGAGTCGGGCGTGATGCGGCCACCGCTCATCACCTTCATGAACCACTCCAGTTCGGAGTGGGCGTTGTTGTCGGTGTTGTCGCCGGTGGTCATCACGAAGTGCAGCGGGGCGCCGGTGACGGGAGCGCCGCGCAGCGCGTTGACCCGCTCCACCAGGGAGATCGCGCCGGGCACGGTGAGCGCCTCGTGCGGACGCCAGGCGTGCACGTCGTGGGCGCGCAGGTACTCCAGGCGCAGCGGGTGCTGGACGTCCATCAGGTGCAGGTCGGTGAACTGCACGAATGCGGCGAGCGCCGTACGGCGGCCGGCCCGGCCGGACTTGGGTGCCGCCAGCTCGCCGCGCACGACCCGCTTCCAGCCGGGCCCGTCGCCGAGGCGGCGGTAGCCGGAGCTGTTCCTCGGGGCGGCGACGGAGGCGAGCGTGGTGCCCTTGGTGTAGGGCGCGAGCGGGGTCGCCGCCGCTGCCTGCCGGGAGTGCGCGACGGGCGCCTCGGTGCCGGCCGTGGCGGCCTGGCTGTCGGTGGCACGGAGGGCGTAGCCGACGCCCGCGGAGAGCGAGACCGCTCCGGCGGCGGCGAGGACGGTACGGCGGTGGACCCCCGGGATGGAGGCGGTGACAGAGCGTATGCGCGACATGGCGCGGTCTCCCCGAGTGCGAACGCGTCGGCAGTGGTCGCGGGCCGTCGCGGACGCGAACGCCCCGCTCACTGTGGATCGTTGGCATCGGGAATGACCTGTGCGTGAACGCGGCGGCAACGCGCAGCGCCGATCACCGTACGTGGATCACGGGGTACCGGAGGCGGTCATGGAGTGGATCGCGGGCGGCCGGGGGCCGGTCACTCCTCGTTCATCTGCCGGGGCAGGGGAAGGTCCTCCAGACGTCCGTGGGCCGGGCGTTCGCGCCAGAGCCGCAGGGCCACGTCGACCAGCCGTACGCGGGTGAGTCCTGGTACGGCGTCCAGGTCCTGCCAGGCGGCGAAGTCGGTGGAACCACCGATCTCGTGGCGGAGTTCGCCGCCGACGACCTCGCCCGTGTAGAGGAGGCGCACCCCGTGGTGGTCGGTGCGCCGGCGCAGGCGCCCACCGGGGAAGACCCGGTGGGAGGAGTCGATGCCGAGCAGACCGGTCACCTCGATGCGGTAGCCGGTCTCCTCGGTGACCTCGCGGCGGACGGTGTCGTACGGGTCCTCGCCGTGCTCCATGCCGCCACCGGGCAGCACCCACTCGGGGGTGCCGTCGGCAGCCGGTGAGCGGGCGAGCAGGATCCGTCCGTCGCGGACGCACACGGCGTAGGCCGCCACCCTCAACTTTCGTCGCATTCCCCGACGTTAGCGGGCGGGTTGGCCGGTGAGTACTCCGGCGCCGACCAGCTCAGCGGCACGGCGGCCGGGGTCCACAGGGCCTCGGTGAGGGTGAAGCGGACCGTCCGCTCGCCGTCGGCGGAGAAGCCGGTGCGGGCCTCGCCGGTGAGTTGGAGCGTGGTACCCGTCTCCCAGTCGAGGAAGAGCAGCCCGGCGCGCGGATCGGCGCGCAGGTTGCCGAGGCTGAGGAACATGGCGTTGCCGGGGTAGTCCGGCCAGGCCAGTTCGTGCGGTGAGACGACACGGACGAAGCCGGGGTTGCCGCCGCGGTGGCTGGCGTCGGCGCCGTTCGCGTGCACGGTGGCGAGGAAGAAGGTGTCGGCGGCCCGGACGAACTCCGTCTCCTCGGGGCCCAGTCGGGCCGACCGGCGGGACGGGCCGGGGGTGCGGCCGGCGACCGTCTCGTAGCGCTCTCTGCGCTGGATGTACTTGGGGCAGTTGGAGAACACCTGGTCCGCCTCGACCGCGAAGCCGCGGACCGTGGGCCGGAGCCGTCCGTTCAGCCGCATCCGGCGGCGGGTGCGGGGGTCGAGGGCGATGGTGCCGACGGGCGTGCCGGGGGTTTCCAGGGCCGTGGCGAGGGGGTGGGCCGGGCCGTCGCCCGGCCCCGGGCCCGTGGTCGACCGCGCCCGCGCGAGGGCGACCGACATCTGCCGGGGGCCGGTGGCGCGGACGAACCCGGGGGTTCCGGTGAGCGGTGCGGCCCACACCCGGCCCGTCACCGGGTCCGCCGCGCCGACGACGAGCAGGGGCTGGAGCTCCAGGAAGGCCGCCGCGACGGCCTTGATGTCCTGGCCGAGCGAGCGGCCGACGTGGTCGGCGCGCTCGCGCACGCCGACCGCGTCCTGCACGGCCCGCGAGCCGGCGTGGTACCCGCTCATGGCTAAAAGAAGCCGCAGGTTGGTGCGGAGGCGTGCGGGGCCGGGGCACCATCGAGGCCGTGCGGTACGGCGATCTCCAGCCGCGTGCCGTCCGGGTCGTGGAAGAAGATCCCGCCGGAGGCCGCGCCCTCCCGGTGGGCGACCACGCCGTCGTGGGCGAACTCGACCCCGGCGGCCCTCAGTGCCGCCTCGTACTCCCGGAGCCGGTCCACGGAGTCGGCCAGGAAGGCGAGGTGGTGCAGGCCGGCCCGGTCGCGGTCGTACGACCCCTCGGCCTGCTGCCAGAGGGTGACGACGGGCTGGCCGCTGCCGTCACCGAGGAACGCGAAGCGCCGGTCGTCCTCCTTGCCCTCCGCGAGCAGGGCGAAGCCGAGGACGTCCCGGTAGAAGGCGAGCGAGCGGTCGAGGTCGGTGACGTTCACGCCGATGTGCGCGGTGCGCAAGGTCATGGCTTTCCCCTTCGAGCTGTCTAACCGTCGTGCATCACAGTAGGTGGTTAGTTCGGACGGAGTCAACCGGTCACGTACGCTTGAGGGGTTAGCCGAGAAGGAGTGCCCGATGTCCGCCATCCGTGACCCCCGCCCGCTCACCGGTGAACCCCTCGCGCTCGACCTGCTCAACACCCGGTGGAACACCGGCGTCGTCCAGGACCTGCTCGCGGACCCGGACGGCCTCGCGGTGTGGCTGGCGAGCAACGGGCTGGCCGGGACGTATCCGGCCGACGCCGAGGCGCTGCGCCATCTGCGCGTGGCCCGCGAGGCGATCAAGGCCGCGGTGGACGGGTCGCCCGCACAGGCGGCGCCGCTCGTGGACGCCGTCCTGGCGCACGGCCGGATCCGGGCCCGGCTGACCGACGCCGGCCACCCGGCCGAGGAGCCCGAGTTCGCCGACCCGGCCTGGGGCCCAGCCTGGCTCGCCGCCCGGAACTACCTGGATCTGCTCACCCGGGGCCCGGACCGGATCCGCTCCTGCGCCGGCGCCCACTGCATCCTGTACTTCTTCGACACGTCCCGGAACGGCACCCGCCGCTGGTGCTCGATGGCCGCGTGTGGCAACCGGGCCAAGGCGTCCCGGCATTACGCCCGCACGAAGGAGAACTGAGCGAATTCCGGGCGAAACAGGCTGGATCCGCACACATCACATCGCGGGTTTTCCCCATACATTCATATCGATTCGGTCAACGGTCCCCACATAACGAACCCTTGGGTAAGGCTGAGCGCTCTCGTCCGCTCGTTCCTTTACCTGAGGGATGCCGATGACCCACACGCCCGAGCGTGATCCCATACCCGGCCCGAGACGCCTGGCCCGCATAGCCGTGGCCGTGGGCGTCGTGGCCGCCCTGTCCGCGGCCGGGCCCATCCCCCTGGCCCTCGCCGCGGACACGCCGCCCGCCCCGGCGGCCGACCCCGGCGTCAAGTCCGCCGACGACAAGCTCGGTTCCGACGACGCCGGCCTGCTCGCCGAGGCCAAGGCCGACGGCGACAAGAACGTCACGATGATGATCGCGACCTCGCCGGGCAGGACCGAGCAGGTCGCCGACGAGCTGGACGCGGTCAAGGGCGGCCTGGTGGGCCGTACCGACGACAAGCTCGGCTACGTCCGCGCCACCGTCCCGACGGCCAAGGCGGACTCGGCCATCGCCGCCGCCGCGAAGCTGTCCTCCGTGCAGGCGATCGACCTCAAGCAGGAGATCCCGCTCGACGACCCGGCGCCGAACGGCAGCAAGTCCGCGGCGGCCAAGGGCACTTACCGGGGTCCGGGGAAGAACACCCCGGCGGAGAACCCGTACAACCCGTCCTTCGAGACCGGTGCCGTCGACTTCGTCGAGGACCACCCGAAGGCCGACGGCCGCGGCATCACCATCGGCATCCTGGACTCCGGCATCGACCTCGGCCACCCGGCGCTCCAGAAGACCACCACCGGCGAGCGGAAGATCGTCGACTGGGTCACCGCCACCGACCCGGTCTCCGACAGCGACGGCACCTGGCGGCGGATGACCACCGCCGCGGCCGGCCCGTCCTTCTCCATCACCACCACCTCGCAGGGCACCGAGAAGTTCACGGCCCCCGACGGCTCGTACAAGTTCAACTACATGTACGAGTCCGCCACCGCCGGCGGTGACGAGAAGGGCGACCTCAACCGCGACGGCGACACCACCGACGCCTGGGGCGTGCTGTACGACCCGGCCGCCGGCACGGTCCGCGTCGACACGAACGACAACCTGGACTTCACCGACGACCCGGCGATGAAGCCGTACAAGGACGGCTACCAGGTCGGGTACTTCGGTACCGACGACCCGTCGACGGACGTCGCCGAGCGCGTCCCGTTCGTGGTCGAGACCCGCAAGGACGTCGTCTACAACTCCACCGGTGCCAAGGCCGACTACGTCAACATCGGCGTCATCGAGTCCGAGCACGGCACCCACGTCGCCGGCATCACCGCCGCCAACGGCCTGTTCGGCGGGAAGATGAACGGCGCGGCCCCCGGCGCGAAGCTCGTCTCCGCCCGCGCCTGCACCTGGACCGGCGGCTGCACCAACGTCGCCCTCACCGAGGGCATGATCGACCTCGTCACCAAGCGCGGGGTCGACATCGTCAACATGTCGATCGGCGGCCTGCCCGCGCTGAACGACGGCAACAACGCGCGCGCCGAGCTGTACACCCGGCTCATCGACACCTACGGCGTCCAGCTGGTGATCTCCGCCGGCAACTCCGGCCCCGGCGCCAACACCATCGGCGACCCCGGCCTCGCCGACAAGGTGATCTCGGTCGGCGCGGCGATCTCCAAGGAGACCTGGGCCGCCAACTACGGCTCCGCGGTGGAGAAGAAGTACGCGATGATGCCCTTCTCCTCGCGCGGCCCGCGTGAGGACGGCGGCTTCACGCCGACCCTGAGCGCGCCCGGTGCCGCGATCAACACCACCCAGACCTGGCTGCCGGGTTCCCCGGTCGCCGAGGCGGGCTACTCGCTGCCGGCCGGCTACTCGATGCTCCAGGGCACCTCGATGGCCTCCCCGCAGGCCGCCGGCGCCTCCGCGCTGCTGCTGAGCGCCGCCAAGCAGAAGGGCATCGACCTCACGCCCGCCACGCTGCGGACCGCTCTGACCTCGACCGCCGACCACATCAAGGGTGTGCAGGCGTACGAGGAGGGCGCGGGCCTCATCAACATCGTGGACGCGTGGGAGTCCATCAAGGACGGCGCCACAGCGCACGACGCCGTGCCTATGAACTACGTCGTCAAGGCGCCGGTCGACACCGCGATCGACAACGCCCTGAAGACCCCGGGCTTCGGCACCGGCCTGTACGACCGCGAGGGCGGCCTGAAGGCGGGCGAGAAGAAGACGTACGACGTGACCATCACCCGTACGTCCGGCCCGGACAAGGCGGTCCGGCACGAGCTGCACTTCGAGAACAACGCCGGGCACACCTTCCGGATCGTCGGTGACGACGTGGTGAAGCTGCCGCTGAACCAGCCGGTCACGGTCAAGGTCCGGGCGGCCCCGCGGTCGGCGGGCATCAAGAGCGCGATCCTGGAGGTCGACGACCCGAAGACCGAGGGCGTCGACAAGCAGATCCTCTCCACGGTCGTGGTCGCGGCCCCGGTGAAGTACACCTACTCCGCTTCGGGTTCGGTGCAGCGCAACAGCACGCGGTCGTACTTCGTGACCGTGCCCGAGGGCGCGAAGTCGCTGGAGGTCGCGATCGGCGGGCTGAAGGACAAGAGCCAGACCCGGTTCGTCGCCATCCACCCCTACGGCGTCCCGTCCGACACCACGGGCACCCCGTACTGCTACAACAACTACCTGGACGGCAACGGCTGCAAGCCCGACGTGCGGGCGTACGCCGACCCGCAGCCCGGCGTCTGGGAGATCGAGGTCGAGTCCCGGCGCACGTCCCCGCTGCTCGACAACCCGTACCAGCTGGACGTCTCCGTCCTCGGCGCGGCCTTCGACCCGGAGACGGTGACCGTCCCCGAGGCCAAGGTCGGCACTCCGGCCACCGCCTCCTGGAAGGTGACCAACACGTACGCCCCGCTGGACGGCAAGCTGGTCGGCGGCCCGCTCGGCTCCGCCAAGGCGACCCGCCCGGCCATCAAGCAGGGTGAGACGCAGACCAGCACGGTGGAGGTCCCGGCCGGCGCCACGTCCCTGGACGTCGCGATCGGCCACGTCTCCGACGCCGCGGCCGACCTCGACCTGACGGTGTACGACGCGAGCGGCAAGCAGGTCGCGCAGTCCGCCGACGGTGACTCGGAGGAGGCGGTCTCCGTGCCGTCCCCGGCCGCCGGCAAGTACACCATCGAGGTCGTGGGCTACTCGGTGCCGTCCGGCTCGACCGACTACGACTACCGGGACGTGTTCTTCTCCTCCTCGCTCGGTTCCGTCACGGTCGACGGCTCCGGGCCGGTCACGCTCGGCACGGGCGACTCGGCGACGCTGACCGGCCAGGTCACGGCCGCCGCGGAGGCTCCGGCCGGCCGCGAGTTCTTCGGCCGGGTGCAGCTGGTGAACGCGCGCGGCACGGTCGCGGGCATCGCCAACGTGAAGATCGAGAAGGTCACGCCGTAACGGGGTGACGCGCCCGGGAGGGGCGGGTGTCCTGACGGACGCCCGCCCCTCCTGCCGTGCCGGTCCTTCCCGCCCCGTCCGCTCAGGACGCGTCGTCGGAGGGGCAGGCCGTGTCCCGGGACCCGGGCAGGGCGTCGGTGATCCAGGCGCGGCTGTCGGCCACGCGCGCGTCGCCGACGGCCCACAGGCTCGCGTACCGCTCGCCCCGCGCCACCCGCACGAGCGCGTGCTGCCCCGCGGCCGGCGCCGGCCGCGCGCCCGCGTCGAGCAGGAAAGCGACCTCGGCGGGGCCGTGCGCGGGCTTGTAGGAGCGGCTCACGGTGAGCGTGACCCGGGTCCAGGAGATGCCCTCCCGCCGGTCCACCCGGGCCACGGTGCCCTCCACGACCAGCCGGGAGCAGGCCAGCTCGCGTTCCGGGTCCGGGGGCTGCCAGCCGGTCCCGGTCTCCTGGCCCGCGGCGTCGGCGGCGCTCTTGGCCGACGACCCGCCGTTGTCGTCCGCACCGCCGCCGGCCCGCGTCACCAGCAGGCCGACGCCCAGGGCCAGCGAGAAGGCCGCGGCACCGGCGAGCGAGCCGAGCGCGATCCGCAGGGCCCGGCGGGGCCCCGCGGGGCGCCCGGGCCGCGACGGCCGGGCGGGTCCGACGGGCCGGGTACGGCTCCGGGGGCGGCGCGCGGGGGAACCGGGCGCCCCGGCCTGCGCCGGACCGTCCTCCACGGCCCCGTCCTCCGCGAGCCCGTCCTCCATGGCCGGGCCGCGCGCGGCACCGGCACCGGCGGCCGCCGCCCCGGTCTCTTTCGCCTCACCCGTCTCCCCGGTCTCGGTCCCTCCGGTCTCTACGGCCTCTCCGGTCAGCGTCTCCGCCAGCCAGGCCAGTTGCTCCCGCAGCACCGCCACGTCGGCCTCGGCCGCCCGGTGTTCGGCGAGGAAGGCGGGGTCACGGCGGGCCTCCTCCGGCAGGGCGGCGCCGGTGATCGCGCTCATCAGGGCGTCCATGCCGGCGTACTCCCCGGCACCCTCGGCGCCCTCGGCTCCCCGCGCACCCTCGGCACCCCGCGCGCTCTCGTGTTCGGCGGTCATGTCACACCACCTCGTCCTCGTGCAGCCGGTCGCGCAGCGCGCGGACCGCCGTGTGCAGCCTGCTCTTGACCGTGCCCTCCGGGACGCCCAGCTCCTCCGCGATGGCCCGCACGGGCAGGTCCGCGAAGAAGCGCAGCACGACCACCTGCCGCTGGGCGGCCGGCAGCTCGTCCAGGCCCCGGGCGACGGCGAGGGACAGCAGACTGGTCTCCTCGCCCGACGGGTGCGCGGGCTCGCGCAGCGCGGCCAGCCGCTCCCCCAGCCGTTCCTGGCGCCGTTTGGCCCGGTGCCAGTCCATGGCCAGGTTGGAGGCGACCACCGCCGCCCACGCCGACACGTCCCGCGGCGCCTCGCGACCGCCCGCGGCCCGCTCCAGCAGCCGCAGCCGGACCTGCTGCACCCCGTCCGGCAGGTCCGACTGCGGCACCCCGCCGAGCGCGAGCACCGCCCGCACCCGGCGTTCCTGGGCCGCGTCCAGCGGATCACCGGCGGTGCGGTCACCACCGCCGGCGTACGCCCCCTGATCGCGGCGCGCCTTTCCGCGCAGCACGAGCCACCCCCTCACGCGTTTGCCCCTACGACGCGGCGGCGGGCCGAAACGTTCGGCCCGCCGCGGAGGGCCGCCGAGGCGTACGTCACACCGCCGTATGGCCGGGGCCCGGACGGGCAGGGGCGGGACAGCACAGCTTCCGGCGCGCGGCCGCAGCGGAGGAAACATCTCCAGCTCAGCCGGGTGTCGGACGGACGTATGGAACCGTCCGCCGGATGATCGTGTCCCACTCTTCGGGCAGGCTGGGCAAAGAATTGGACAGGTGGACCGGGGTCGGCCGCATGATGGAAAAGCCCCGGTCGGGCAAGAGACACATAGAGGGAGTCGCTGTGAGGGTCGGAATCGTCGGAGCCACCGGTCAGGTCGGCACGGTCATGCGCAGGATCCTCGCGGAGCGCAACTTCCCGGTCACGGAGCTGCGCCTGTTCGCCTCGGCCCGGTCCGCCGGGACCGTGCTGGACGGCGTGACGGTGGAGGACGCGGCGGCCGCCGACTACACCGGCCTGGACATCGTGCTCTTCTCCGCGGGCGGCGCGACCTCCCGGGCGCTGGCCGAAAAGGTGGCCTCCCAGGGCGCGGTCGTGATCGACAACTCCTCGGCCTGGCGCAAGGACCCCGAGGTCCCGCTGGTGGTCTCGGAGGTGAACCCGCACGCGATCGCCGACCGCCCCAAGGGCATCATCGCCAACCCGAACTGCACCACGATGGCCGCGATGCCGGTGCTGAAGCCGCTGCACGAGGAGGCGGCCCTGGAGGCGCTGGTCGTCGCCACCTACCAGGCGGTGTCCGGCTCGGGTCTCGCGGGCGTGGCGGAGCTGCACGGCCAGGTGCAGAAGGTGGCCGCCGAGGCCGACAAGCTGACCCACGACGGCGCGGCGGTCGACTTCCCCGAGCCGCAGGTCTACAAGCGCAGCATCGCCTTCAACGTGCTCCCGCTGGCGGGCTCGATCGTCGAGGACGGTCTGAACGAGACCGACGAGGAGCAGAAGCTGCGCAACGAGTCCCGCAAGATCCTGGAGATCCCCGAGCTGAAGGTCTCCGGCACCTGCGTGCGCGTCCCGGTCTTCTCCGGCCACTCGCTCCAGGTCAACGCCCGGTTCGCCCGCCCGATCTCCCCGGAGCGCGCCACCGAGCTGCTGGCGAAGGCGCCGGGCGTCGCCCTCTCCGAGATCCCGACCCCGCTCCAGGCGGCCGGGCAGGACCCGTCGTACGTCGGCCGCCTCCGCCGCGACGAGACGGTGGACAACGGCCTCGCCCTGTTCATCTCCAACGACAACCTCCGCAAGGGCGCCGCACTGAACGCGGTGCAGATCGCGGAGCTGGTCGCGGCGGAGCTGTCCGCGAAGTAACGCGCACCCGGCAAAAGGGGCGGCCCCGTCGGGCCGCCCCTTTTGCCATGCCCAGAGGCTCCGGACCGCTCGTCGGCACCCGGGGCGGCGCCCGTCCCGGCCACCCGGCGGCGCACGCCCGGGGGCTACGTCGTCATGTCCCCGGCATTCCGCCCCGGCGCCGCGCCCACCGGCGGGAACCGGACATCGCGTTCCGCGTTGATCCCATGGAAGGATGACGCAACCGACACATAACGAGGAGATGACCGCGTGCCTGGCACAAACCTGACTCGCGAAGAGGCGCAGCAGCGGGCCGAGCTGCTCACCGTTGACTCGTACGAGATCGATCTCGACCTCTCCGGCGCGCAGGAGGGCGGTACCTACCGGTCCGTGACCACGGTGCGCTTCGACGTGGCCCGCGGCGGTGCCGAGTCCTTCATCGACCTGGTGGCCCCGACCGTCCACGAAGTGGTCCTCAACGGCGACCAGCTGGACCCCGCCGAGGTCTTCAAGGACTCGCGGATCGCCCTGCCCGGTCTGCTGGAGGGGCGCAACGTCCTGCGGGTCGCCGCGGACTGCGCCTACACCAACAGCGGCGAGGGCCTGCACCGCTTCGTCGACCCGGTGGACCAGCAGGCGTACCTGTACACCCAGTTCGAGGTCCCGGACGCCCGCCGCGTCTTCGCCTCCTTCGAGCAGCCCGACCTGAAGGCCACCTTCCAGTTCACCGTGAAGGCGCCCGAGGGCTGGACCGTCATCTCGAACTCGCCGACGCCGGAGCCGAAGGGCAACGTCTGGTCCTTCGAGCCGACCCCGCGCATCTCGACGTACATCACGGCGCTGATCGTCGGCCCGTACCACTCCGTGCACAGCGTGTACGAGAAGGACGGGCAGAGCGTGCCGCTGGGCATCTACTGCCGTCCCTCGCTCGCGGAGTTCCTGGACTCGGACGCGATCTTCGAGGTCACCCGGCAGGGCTTCGACTGGTTCCAGGAGAAGTTCGACTACGCCTACCCCTTCCAGAAGTACGACCAGCTCTTCGTACCCGAGTTCAACGCGGGCGCCATGGAGAACGCGGGCGCGGTGACCATCCGCGACCAGTACGTCTTCCGGTCCAAGGTGACCGACGCGGCGTACGAGGTGCGCGCGGAGACCATCCTGCACGAGCTGGCCCACATGTGGTTCGGCGACCTGGTCACCATGGAGTGGTGGAACGACCTGTGGCTGAACGAGTCGTTCGCCACCTACACCTCCATCGCCTGCCAGGCCGCCGCGCCCGGCTCGCGCTGGCCGCACTCGTGGACCACGTTCGCCAACTCCATGAAGACCTGGGCGTACCGGCAGGACCAGCTGCCCTCCACGCACCCGATCATGGCGGACATCCGCGACCTGGACGACGTGCTCGTCAACTTCGACGGCATCACCTACGCCAAGGGCGCCTCCGTCCTCAAGCAGCTCGTCGCGTACGTCGGCCAGGACGAGTTCTTCAAGGGCGTGCAGGCCTACTTCAAGCGGCACGCGTTCGGCAACACCCGCCTGTCCGACCTGCTGGGCGCCCTGGAGGAGACCTCCGGCCGCGACCTGAAGACCTGGTCGAAGAAGTGGCTGGAGACGGCGGGCATCAACATCCTGCGCCCGGAGGTCACCACCGACGCCGAAGGTGTCATCACCTCCTTCGCCGTCCGCCAGGAGGCCCCGGCCCTGCCCGCCGGCGCCAAGGGCGAGCCGGTACTGCGCCCGCACCGCATCGCCATCGGCCTGTACGACCTGGACGCCGGCTCCGGCAAGCTGGTCCGCACCGACCGGATCGAGCTGGACGTCGACGGCGAGCTGACCGCCGTACCGCAGCTGACCGGCACGCGCCGCCCGGCCGTGATCCTCCTCAACGACGACGACCTGTCCTACGCCAAGGTCCGCCTGGACGAGGAGTCGCTGAGGACCGTCACCGAGCACCTCGGCGACTTCGAGCAGTCCCTGCCGCGCGCCCTGTGCTGGGCGTCGGCCTGGGACATGACGCGGGACGCCGAGCTGGCCACCCGCGACTACCTCTCCCTGGTCCTGTCCGGCATCGGCAAGGAGTCCGACATCGGCGTCGTGCAGTCCCTGCACCGCCAGGTGAAGCTGGCCATCGACCTGTACGCCGACCCGGCCACCCGCGAGTCCCTGCTGACCCGCTGGACCGACGCCACCCTGGCCCACCTGCGCACGGCCGAGCCGGCGAGCGACCACCAGCTGGCCTGGGCCCGCGCCTTCGCGGCCACCGCCCGCACCCCGGAGCAGCTGGACCTGCTGGAGGCGCTGCTCGACGGCACGCAGACCGTCGAGGGCCTGGCCGTGGACACCGAGCTGCGCTGGGCGTTCGTGCAGCGGCTCGCGGCCGTCGGCCGGTACGACGAGGCGGAGATCGCGGGCGAGTACGAGCGGGACAAGACGGCGGCCGGTGAGCGGCACGCGGCCACCGCCCGCGCGTCCCGGCCGACGCCGGAGGCGAAGGCGGAGGCCTGGTCCTCGGTCGTCGACTCCGACAAGCTGCCGAACGCCGTGCAGGAGGCCGTGATCGGCGGCTTCGTCCAGACCGACCAGCGGGAGCTGCTCGCGCCGTACGCGGACAAGTACTTCGAGGTCCTCAAGGGCGCCTGGGAGTCCCGTTCGCACGAGATGGCCCAGCAGATCGCCATCGGCCTGTACCCGTCGATCCAGGTCTCCGCGGAGACCCTGGCCAAGACGGACACCTGGCTGACCTCGGCCGAGCCGAACGCGGCCCTGCGCCGCCTCGTCTCGGAGTCCCGCTCGGGCATCGAGCGCGCCCTGAAGGCCCAGGCGGCGGACGCGGCGGCGGGCTCCGCCGCGTAGTCGTCGCCGAAAGATGAAGGGGCGCCCGGTGTCACACCGGGCGCCCCTACGCGTGCCGGACGGGCGTGCAGGGCCCGTCCGGCGGGAGTGGTTCAGCGGTTCGCGTCCGCGATCAGCTCACCACGATCACCACGACACCGCTGTCGACGAAGCCGTTGCGGAAGAAATCGCCTCGGCCGAAGCGGTTGCAGTCGGACCACCAGCCGCCGCGGTCGAAGCAGCCGCGGTTGGTGGACACCTGGTCCGGGGTGGCCGCCGAGGCCGTACCCGCGGCACCGATCGCGGCGCCGCCGGCCAGGACGAGCCCGGCCGCGGATGCTGCGAAGAGACGCCTCGCGCGTTGTGCTTTCATTGGGGCCTACCTTCCTTCCACGCCCTCGCAGGGGTTTCCGGTACGGGGGCGATGGCCGCGGCCGCGGGGGAACGAGCACGGCACGGTCGTGGGTGTTGCCGCGGGGGCGAGAGCACGGCCTGCGCCACCAGGGCGGTCAGCCCGTTGGGCAGGGCACTCGCCGACAGGGGGCACACCGCCCGATCGCGGCCCTCCCCCAACACGCTAGCCGCCACCCGGTGGATCAGCATCTCGGACCGCGCTGACCTGCGACGACGTGCCGGCCGCGCGCCGCAGGGAGTGGAGCGCCCGCCCCACCGCCGACGCCTGGGCCGAGCCCCTGCGCACCGCCGCCACCACGTGCCGCACCGGGCGGTCCGATCCCAGTTCGCGCATGGTCACGCCGGTGCGGCGGCCGGCCGCCATTCTCGGTACGAGGGCGACGCCCATGCCCGCCGCCACCATGGCGAGGATCGCCGTCCAGCCGGAGGCCGAGTGGCCCTGGTGGGGGCTGAAACCGGCCGTCTCGCAGGCGCGGCGGGTGATGTCCGACCAGGGGCCGCTGCCGCCGAAGATCCAGCGTTCGGCGGCGAGGTCCGTGAGGGTCAGCCGCGGGGCACGGGCGAGCGGGTGGTCCGGGGGCAGGGCCACGCCGAGGGGGTCGGCGAGCAGGGGGACGTGGGTGAAGCGGGGGTCGGCGCTGGGGGCCTCGGCTGCGAGGGACAGGGCGAGGTCGACGTCACCGGCGGTCAGCAGCCCGTACGCCTCTGCGGCCTCCGCCTCGCGGACGCGGACGGCCACCCGCGGGTGCGTGTCGCGCAGGGCCCGTACGGCGGGTACGACCAGGGCGGGCACGGCGGTCGAGAAGGCGCCGACGCGGACCTCGCCGGCCTCGCCGTGCGCGTAGGCCGCGAGGGCCGCGTCCGCCCGCTCCAGCTGCTCGAACACCGGCTCCGTGTGCGCCAGCACCAGCCGGGCCGCGTCGGTGAACCGGACCCGGCGGCCCTGCGCCTCCAGCAGGGGCACGCCGAGCTGGGCGGCGAGGTTGGTGAGCTGCTGGGAGACCGCGGACGGGGTCATGTGCAGGGCCTCGGCCGTCGCGGTCACGGTCCCCTGTGCGCGCAGGGTGCGCAGGATCCGCAGCTTCCTCAGTCCCACTCGGCCATGCGCGCACGCTACACGCCGGCCTGGTGGGCTACCGCGGCGCGACCGGGTCGACCGTGCTCCAGTCCTCCGTCGTGCCCCGGCCCATGACGCCGAGCCCCACCACGGCGACGTGCGTCAGCTCCGTGGCGCCGGAACAGGTGCCGTTGCCGCCAGGCCCGGCGGGCGCCGAAGGGGGCGACGGCGATCAGCGCGATCAGCCAGCGCCAGAAGGCGTGCTGGACGGGTGGGACGCTGTCGTGCAGTCCGCGTGAGGTGACGAAGCTGCCGGACCAGACGACCGTGGCGAGCGCGGCACAGGCGAGGCCGAGGAGGGGGGGGCGGCGGCCCGGTGCGGGCGGGCCGCCGGAGCGGTGGTGACGGTCTGGTGCGCGACTGCGGTCACAGGGGGCCTTTCGTGAGCGGTAGTGGGGTGCCCCTACCGTCGCAGCGCCGGAACTGTCAGGTCCATCGAATCTTTACGGCCGTTCTTTTCAGCAGAACTGAACGGTCGCCGTCGGCCGCCGCCGAGCTGTGCCGTCAGCGTCGCCCCGAACGCCAGCGCCATGCCTGCGACCTGCACCGGGGTGAGCGCCTGGCCGAGGGCCGCCCAGCCGACGACCGCCGCGGTCAGCGGGGACAGCGGGCCGAGGAAGCCGGCCTGGGTGGCGGTGAGCCGGCCGATGCCGCGGAACCAGAGCCAGTAGGCGACGGCCGTGTTGGCCAGGGCCAGATAGAGGTAGCCGCCGACGGCACGGCCGTCGAGGGCGGGCGGGGCGCCCTCGGTCAGCAGGGCGACGGGCGCGATGAGCAGGCCGCCCGCGGTGAGCTGCCAGCCGGTCAGCGCCAGCGGGCCGACTCCGTCGGGGCGGCCCCAGCGCTTGGTCAGTACGGTTCCGGCGGCCATCGAGGCCGTGGAGGCGACGGCCGCGAGGACGCCGACGAGGTCGAGCGCGCCCGCTCCCTTCAGCACCACGAGGCTGACGCCGAACGCGGCCGCGAGCCCGGTGAGCAGCGTGCGCGGCTCCGGCCGCTGCCCGAGCAGCAGCGCCGAGAGGCCGACGACGAAGAGCGGCCCGGCCGAGCCGACGACCGCGGCCATCCCGCCGGGCAGCCGGTACGCCGCGACGAACAGCAGCGGGAAGAAGGCGCCGATGTTCAGCGCCCCGAGCACGGCCGCTTTCCCCCACCAGGCGCCGCGCGGCAGGACCCTGGTGACGGCGAGCAGCAGCAGGCCGGCGGGCAGGGCCCGCATCAGGGCCGTGAACAGGGGGCGGTCCGGCGGCAGGAACTCGGTGGTGACGGCGTAGGTGGTGCCCCAGGAGACGGGGGCGAGTGCGGTGGCGGCGATGACGGCGGTTCTGGCCGGGTGACGGGTGGCCATGGCGGGCCCCTTCGAAAGTCGCGCTGACTACCTTGACACTAATTAGCTTAGTCGCAAGCTACTTAGCGTCAAGTGACTTTCTTGCGGTCGAGCGGAACCGGGCCGATACTCTCCGCATGCAGCAACAGCCAGCGGATCCCGTCGACGCGATCGTCGAGCAGTGGGCCCGGGTGCGTCCCGACCTGGACACCCGGGCGATGGAGGTGTTCGGCCGGATCTTCCGGCTCTCGCGCGCCATGGGCGACCGGATGGAGCGGGCCTACAAGCCGTACGGCATCTCGCGCGGCGAGTTCGACGTCCTGGCCACCCTGCGTCGCTCCGGCGAGCCGTACACGCTCTCGCCGCGCCAGCTGTCTGCCACCCTCATGCTCACCACCGGCGGGATGACCGGCCGGCTCGACAAGCTGGAGCGGGCCGGTCTGCTGCGCCGCTCCCCCGACCCGCACGACCGGCGCGGCCTCCAGGTCACCCTCACCGAGGAGGGCCTGCGCCTGATCGACGAGGCGGTCGGCGCCGGCCTGGCGGAAGAGACCGCCGCCCTGTCCGCCCTGGACGACGAACAGGCCGGCCGACTGGCCGGCCTGCTGCGGGAGTTGCTGAGCGCCACGGTCGAGTAGGCGACACGGCCGAGTAGCCGTTCCGGGGGCGGAGTGTGCGGGGGCGGTGCGTGTGGGTGCGGTGCGGCGCCGGCCCGTCGGGTCAGTTCGCGGGGCCGAGGTGGCGGGCCAGGGCCTGCTCGATGGCCGCCGGGTCGGTCGAGTCGGCGGCCCAGGCCGCGTAGCCGTCGGGGCGCACCAGGACGGACGTGCGACGGTCGCCCGTCCACCGGGCCACGGCCAGCCGGTCCGCACGGCCGGCCCCCGCCTCGTACGGCTCCGGCGTGATCAGGACGAACCGTCCGCCGCGCAGCGCCTCGTACAGCCGGCCGCCGTCGGCGAGGGCGATGTCCGGGATCCTGGCGCCGGTGAGCGGGTGGGCGCCGCGGGGTGAGGGGTAGCGGTAGCCGATGCCGGTGATCTGGGCGGCGACCCTGCGCCGCGCCGGGCCGGCGGCGTCGAGGAACGCGGTGAGGGCCGCGCGCGCCGCCAGCGTCCAGGGGCGCTTGGCCATGGCGAGGCGGACGATCCCGCCGCTGCTGCGCAGCACCGCCCGGCCGACGGGGTGCCGCTCGGCCTGGTAGGTGTCGAGCAGCCCGGGGTCCGCGTGGCCGCCGGCCACCGCGGCCAGCTTCCAGCTCAGGTTCGCCGCGTCCTGGAGCCCGGTGTTCATGCCCTGCCCGCCGGCCGGGGTGTGCACGTGCGCGGCGTCTCCGGCGAGGAAGACCCGGCCGACCCGGTAGGCCGGTGCCTGGCGCTCGTCGCTGTGGAAGCGGGACATCCAGCGGGCGTCGTGCATCCCGAAGTCCCGGCCGAGGGCGAGCCGGGTGATCTCCTTGACCTCGGCGAGGTCCAGCGGCTCGCCGTCCGGGACGTTGCGGCCCCGGTGCCAGCCGATCACCCGGTAGTAGCCGTCACCGAAGGGCGCGAGGAACGCGAACGCGTCCCCGACCGCGTTGACCGTGAGCAGCGTCGGCGGCTCCTCGGCGAGCCGGACGTCGGCGAGCACGACGGACCGGATCACCGACCGGCCCGGGAAGGGCAGGCCGATCGCCTGCCGTACGGCACTGCGCATACCGTCCGCGCCGACCACGTACGCGGCCCGGAAGGTCTCCCTACGGCCCTCCGGGCCGCGCGCCTGCACGGTCACCCCGTCCGCGTCCTGGCCCAGCCCGGTCAGCTCGGTCTCGTACCGGAACTCGGCCCCCGCCGCCACCGCACGCCCCTCCAGCACCTTCTCGACCTCGTACTGCGGGAGCACCAGGAGGTGCCGGTAGCGGGAGGGGAGGACGGAGAGGTCGAGGGTGAGCCGGCCGAACAGGCGCAGGCGGTCGAGCGGGCGGCCGACCGCCTCCAGGTCGTCGGCGAGACCGCGGGCGTCGAGCTGTTCGAGGGTGCGGGCGTGCAGGACGAAGGCACGGGAGAGATTGCTGATCTCGTGGGGGCGCTTTTCGAGGACGGTGACCGGGATGCCGGCGGTGGCGAGGTCGCCGGCGAGGAGGAGGCCGGTGGGGCCGGAGCCGACGATGACGATGTGCGGGGCGGGGTTTTGGGGGCTTTTGGGTTTCGGGGGGGCGCTGGCGGGGCTGGTGATACTGCCGGTGTTGCTGGTGCCTTCGGTGCCCGTGGTTCCAGTGGTGCCGTTCATGGTGGCCTCCTGGGTGCCAACGTCTGTTGGTCAACGCTCGTAGGTCTACGTGCCGTTGGTCTACGTCATAGGTCTACGTTCGTTGGCCAACACTTGTTGGTCAACGCCTGTTGGTCAACGCCTGTTGGCAGCGTATGCCGCCTCCCGGAAGGAGGTCAACACTTGTTGGCCTACGTGTGTTGGCCTACGCTCGTTGACATGACAGCCAGCAGGCCCCAGGAGTCCCAGCCACCCCACCAGCCCCCGCAGCACCCACAGCCCTCTCACCCCCCTCAGACCCCGCAGCCCCCTCAGGCCGCCCAACCCCAGGCCCAACCCCAGCCCCAACCCCGCCGCTCGGACGCCACCCGTACCGCCATCCTCGCCGCCGCCCGCGAGCGCTTCGCCTCCGACGGCTACGAGCGGGCCACCATCCGGGCCATCGCCAAGGACGCCCGCATCGACCCGTCGATGGTGATGCGGTACTTCGGCAGCAAGGAGGGACTGTTCGCGGCGGCCGTCGCGCTCGACCTCCGGCTGCCCGACCTGGCGCGGGTGCCGCGGGACGAGGTGGGTCGCGCGCTGGTGGGCCATTTTCTCGGCCTGTGGGAGGAGAACGAGGAGCTCACGGCCGTGCTCCGGGTCGGGGTCACCAACGAGGCCGGGGCCGAGCGGATGCAGGGCATCTTCCGCGAGCAGCTGCTGCCGGTGGCCCGGCAGGCGTGCCCCGACCCCGAGCAGGCCCCGGCGCGGGCCGCGCTGTGTGCCGCGCAGCTGCTCGGGGTGGCCCTCACCCGTTATGTGCTGCGGCTGCCGCCGGCCCGGGCGCTCACCCGCGCGGAGCTGGTGGCCTGGCTGGGGCCGACGGTGCAGCGGTATCTGACCGCGCCGAGTCCCTGACCGGCCGGGCACGGAAAAACGCCGGGGGCGCCGGTCTCATCCCGGGTACGGCATGCGCACGTACCGACGGGAGGACGGCGCCCCCGGCGAACGAACCGATGGTTCGGCTCAGGCCTTGGCCCGGGCCTCGGGCTTGACGTTGATGTTGGACGAGGTGGTGTCCTTCTTGGCCTGGGACCTGTCGAGAGCCATGACCAGGCCGGCGATGACCAGGAACAGCACCACAGGGGCAATGACGTACAGGCCCAGCGTCTCGATGACGCTCAGGCCCTTGCCGGGGTCGTCGCCGTCGTCGCGGGTCAGCGCGAGCGCGGGGGACGACATGAGCAGCATCATCAGCGTCGTACCGGCGGCCAGGGCGCCGGCGCGCAGGGCGTTCTTCTTGTCCACGGAAATCAAGTTAGCGAACCGCCGTCGGGGCCGCGCGCTCGGGGTGCCTTACCGGCGCGGGGCGGTGCCGTTCCGCAGCACCTCCAGCAGTGCCCTGAGGCGCCCGGAAGCCACCAGTTCCTCCAGCGGCACCGGCCTGCCCTCCCGGTCCGCGATCGGCAGCCGCCAGTTGGGATATTGGTCCCAGGTGCCCGGCAGGTTCTGCGGGCGGCGGTCGCCGATGCCGTCCGGGAGCCAGACCCCGATGAGGCGGGCCGGGGTGCGCAGCAGGAAGCGGTGGACGGCGCGGATCTCCTCCTCCTCGTCGGAGCCGGGCGGTCCGGCCGCCGGGCTGTCCAGCAGGCCGAGGCTGCCGAGCAGCGCGAGCCATTCCGCGGTGTCGGCGGTGGCCTCGGCGCGTTCCTCGGCCGCCGAACGGGTGAGCAGGCCGAGTCGGTCGCGCAGGTCGACGTGGTCGCCGGTGAGGCGGGCGGCGGTGGGCGGCAGGTCGTGCGTGGTGGCGGTGGCCAGGCAGTCGGGGCGCCAGCGCTCGGGCGGCAGCGGGCGGCCGTCGCCGTCCCAGTCCCGTTCGAACCAGAGGACGGAGGTGCCGAGCACCCCGCGCCGCTGGAGTGCCTCGCGTACGCCGGGTTCGACGGTGCCGAGGTCCTCGCCGATCACGACGGCTCCGGCGCGGGTGGCCTCCAGGGCGAGGATGGCGAGCATGGCGTCGGCGTCGTAGTGGACGTAGGTGCCGTCGGTGGGCGGGCTGCCCTGGGGGACCCACCAGAGCCGGAACAGGCCCATGACGTGGTCGATGCGCAGGGCGCCGGCGTAGCGGAAGAGGGCGCGCAGGAGCTCGCGGTAGGGGGCGTGGCCGCAGGCGGCGAGCCGGTCGGGGCGCCAGGGCGGCAGGCCCCAGTCCTGGCCGCGGGCGTTGAAGGCGTCGGGTGGGGCGCCGACGGACATGCCGGCGGCGAACACGTCCTGCTGGGCCCAGGCGTCGGCGCCGGCCGGGTGCACGCCGACAGCGAGGTCGTGCACGATCCCGACGGGCATGCCGGCCTCGCGGGCGGCGCGCTGGGCGGCCCTGAGCTGGCCGTCGGTGAGCCAGGCGAGGCGGGTGTGGAAGGCGACGCGGCCGGCGAGTTCGGTGCGGGCGCGGGCGGTTGCGGCCGAGCGGGGGTCGCGCAGCCCGGCCGGCCACCGGTGCCAGTCGGAGCCGTGGATCTCGGCGAGGGCGTACCAGGTGGCGTGGTCGTCGAGGGCTTGGCCGTGGGCGGCGCGGAAGGCGTCGTAGGCGGCCTGGCGCCCGGGGCCGAGCGGGACCGCGAGGACCAGCTCCAGCGCCTGCCGTTTCAGGTCCCACACGGCGTCGCGGTCGATGAGGGCGCCCTTGTCGAGGACGGCGGCGCGCAGCCGCTCGGCCCTGTGCAGCAGGCCGCTCAGCCGCTCCCGGTCCTCGACGTAGGCGAACTCGGGGATGTCCTCGACGCGCAGGTGGACGGGGTCGGGGAAGCGGCGGGAGGAGGGGCGGTAGGGGGAGGGGTCGGTGGGGGCGCCGGGTACGGCGGCGTGCAACGGGTTGACCTGGACGAAGCCGGTGCCGGCGGTGCGTCCGGCCCAGCCGGCCAGTTCGGCGAGGTCGGCGAGGTCGCCCATGCCCCAGGAGCGGTGGGAGAGCAGGGAGTAGAGCTGGACGAGGAGGCCGTGGGAGCGGTCGGGCGGGGCGGGCAGCCGGTCGGGGGCGACGACGAGGTACGCCTCACCGGTGCGCCCGTCGGGGGCGGTGGCGGTCAGCCGGTGGACACCGAGCGGGAGGTGCGCGATCACCGCGTGCGCCTGGCCGGGAAGCTCCGCGGTCACTCGACGGGCCGCGCGGGAAGGGCCCGCGGACCCCGCCGCGCCCTCTCCGTCCGTCTCCCCCGTCTGCTCCGTCTGCTCCGTCTCGACGTGCAGCCGGGTGCCGGGGGGCAGGGCGGTGAGGGCGGCGGGCGGTTCCGCGCCGGCCCAGTGGACCACCGTGGGCGGCAGCAGGCGCTCGCGCAGTTCGCGGTCCCGGGCGGCGAGGGCGGTGCGGACGGCGTCAGGTCCGGTCGCGTCGACGCCGAGGGCGGCGAGGGCGGCGGTCACGGCGGCGGCGGGGACCTGGACGGTGCGGTCCGGGGCGGGGCGGTAGGAGGTGGCGACCCCGTGCAGCTCGGCGAGCCGGGCGAGGTCCTCCGCGAGGTGCTCGTCGTGCGCCGCGGCCATTTACAGTCCCGGCGCGAAGGAGGCGGGGATCGGGTCGGACTCGCTGGTCAGCGGGGCGGCCTCGGCGAGCGGGGGCTCACTGGTCAGGGGCTCGGCGTCGGGCAGCGGGGGTTCGCTGGTGAGCGGCGCCTGCGTGCACGCGCTCTCCGCGCTGAAGACGCACAGGGGTGTCTCGTGGGTCTCGGCGGACGGGTCCGCCACGGGTTTGGACGGGGCCGGGAGCGTGAGTCGAGCGGGTGCGCCCACGGAGGGCCTCCTTGTCGGTGTGCCGGATGCTGCGGCTTCGGACGGGTTACGGCAGGCCTACCCAGAGACGCCGCCGCCACGCGCGGCAAAAACAGGCGCGCAGGGTGATCCGGCACCGGTCCGGTGATCGATAGAGGGGGTGTGAGACTGTTCCGCCCCATGGGGGGCCAGCGGGAGAAGGACGACGGGAGCGGCGGGGACGCCGCCCTGTTGCGGGCCGTCGCGCGGGGCGACGCGGGGGCGATGGCCGCTCTGTACGACCGGCACGCCGGGTGGCTGCACGCGCGGCTGACGCGGCGGTGCGCCGATCCCGAGCTGGTGCGGGAAGTGCTCCAGGACACGTTCGTCACGGTGTGGCGGTCGGCGGCCGGGCACCGCGGGCAGGAGGCCGGGGGCTGGCTGTGGACGATCGCGGCGCGCCGGCTGGTGGACGCGCGCCGGGCGCAGGAGCGGGTCGTACGGGTCGCCGGGCCGCTGCCGGAGCCCGGGGCCGCGGTTCGGTACGAGCCCGCGGCCGCGCCGTCCGCCGAGGACCGGGTGCTGGCCGGGCTGGAGTACGGCGATGTCGGTACGGCGCTCGACCGGATCTCCGCCGAGCTGCGGGAGGTGCTGCGGGCGACGGTCGTCGACGGGCTGAGCACCCGTGAGGCGGCCCGGCTGCTCGGCATACCGGAGGGCACGGTCAAGTCCCGGGCCCGCCGCGCCCGCGTCGAGCTGCGCGAGGCCCTCGCCCAGCTGAACCCGTCCCCGGTGGGAGGCACGGCATGACGAACCCCGACAGGCGGCACTGGCACGCCTCCGACGACCTGGTCGCCCGCTATGCCGAGGGCGTCCTGCCGGAGCCGGACGCGTGGTCCCTGGAGAAGCACGTGGAGGGCTGCGCGGGCTGCGCGTCCCGGGTGTCTGCCGCGGTGCGCGGCACGGCGGCGGGGGCGGTGCTCGCACAGGTGCGGGCGGCGGTGCTGGAGTCGGTTCCGGTACCGGAGGGTGCCGTACCGGCGCGACCGGAGTCGGTTCCGGCACCGGAAGCCGCCGTACCGGCGGGGGTGGAGTCGGTTCGGGTGCCGTGGGGTGCCGTACCGGCGGGGCCGCTGCCCGGTGGGGCTCCCGGGCGGCCGGCCGCGCTGTCCCGGTTCACCCGGCTTGTGTGGGCGGCCGGGCCCGCGGTGCGCGGGGCGTGGCTGCCGGCCGTGCTGGGCGTGGCCGTGGGCGCGGTGGCCCTGTCGTACGGTGCCGGGTTCCCGGGGGCGCGGGCGCTGCTGCTGGCGCTCGCTCCGGCCGTGCCGGTCGCCGGGGTCGCCCTGTCGTACGGCCCGCACGCCGATCCGCTGCACGAGGTGACCGCGGCCACGCCGGGCGGCGGGCTGCGGCTGGCGCTCATCCGCACGGTCGCCGTCCTCGCGGTGAGCCTGCCTCTGCTGACCCTCACCGGACTGCTGCTGCCCGCCTCGGGGGCCCCGGCCGCGGCGGCCTGGCTGCTGCCGGGGCTGGCGCTGGCGCTGGCCTCGCTGGCGCTGGCCTCCTTCGTGGGGTGCCGGGCGGCGGCCGGGCTGACGGGGGGCGGCTGGTTGTGCGCGGTGGCAGCACCGGTGGCCGTCGCGCCGGGCGGTGCGGTGACCGCGCGGCTGGCCGAGCAGTTGTCCCGCTGCCTGGACGGTGCCGCCGCGCAGAGCGGGTGGGCGGCGGCGGCCGTGCTGAGCGCCGCCCTGCTGGCCGGCCGCCGCCTCGCGTACGACCGCCCGCTGCGCCCGTAACGGCGTTCACCGCTTGTCCGCGGCCTTCCGAGCCGCCCCTGACCGATTCCCGGGACCCGACCGACCGTCGTGGCCCCGCGCCCTGTCCTGGAGAGACGTGAGTTCCCTACGTGTGTCCGGCCTGCGGGTCCGGCATCGCAAGACCGTCGCCCTCGACTCGCTCGACCTGGCGCTCGGCACCGGTGTGCATGGGCTGCTCGGGCCGAACGGGGCCGGGAAGACCTCGCTGATCCGGGTGCTGGCCACGGTGGCGCGGCCGGACGCCGGCCGGGTGGAGCTGCTCGGCGAGGACACGGCCGGCCACCGCGGCCTGGCCGGGGTGCGGCGCCGGCTGGGCTATCTGCCGCAGGAGTTCGGCTACTACCCGGGGTTCACCGTGCGGGAGTTCGTGGCGTACGTGGCCTGGCTGAAGGAGGTGCCGGCGGCGCGGGTGCCGGCGGCCGTGGAGCGGGCGGTGGCCCGGGCCGGCCTCGCGGACCGTATCGACGCGAAGGTGCGGACGCTGTCGGGCGGCATGGTCCGCCGGGTGGGCATCGCGCAGGCCATCGTCAACGATCCGGCCTTGCTGCTGCTGGACGAGCCGACCGCCGGTCTGGATCCGGAGCAGCGGGTGGAGTTCCGGGAGCTGCTGCGGGAGCTGGGTGCCACGGCGACCGTGGTGGTCTCCACCCACCTGGTGGAGGACGTGGCGGCCGCCTGTACCGAGGTCACCCTGCTGGACGGGGGGCGCGTCGCGTACCGGGGCACGCCCGAGGCGCTCAGCCTGCTCGGGGAGGCGTCCGGCGGGCCGGGCGACCATCCGATCGAGCGCGGGTACACGGCGGCGCTGCGGGCGCACCGTGCGTCGGGTGTGCGGGAGGCGGTGTGAGGACGATCGGCACCGGGCCGAAGGCGCCCGGGCGTGCGCCGCACCCGCTGCGGGCCGAGGCCGTCCGGGGCTTCGCGCCCTGGGCCGGGGCCGCGGTGCTGCTGACGTGCGGCGCGCTGCTGGGCGCGACGGCGGACCGCTGGCAGGGCTGGTGGGCGGAGACCGCCACCGAGGTGCACGGTGCCCTGCTGATCACCCTGCCGCTGGCCGCGGCGGCGGGCTGCTGGCAGGGCGGCCGGGAGCGGCGGCGCCGTACCGAGGAGCTGTGGGCGACGACCGTACGGCCGCCCCTGGCCCGCCTGCTGGTGGCGGCGCTGCCGGTCGCGCTGTGGGTGGCCGCCGGCTATCTGGTCGCGGTGGCCGCGGCGCTGCTCGCCACCTGGCCCTACGCCCAGGGCGACCGGCCGCACCCGGCCCTGCTGCCGGGGGACGCGGTCGCCATGGCGGCGGGTGCGCTGGCCGGGCATGTGGTGGGCCGGGTGGTGCCCACGCGGCTGGCGGCGCCGCTGCTGGCGATGGCCGGGTACGTCGGGTTCGGCCTGATGTCGGTCGGCGGCTCGGACTTCGCCCGCCCGCTGAGTCCCGCCGCCCCGGTCCCGGTCGGCGGGCTGCCGGTGTGGTGGCAGCCGTGGGCGATGGCGGTGTGGACCGGCGGGCTGGCCTGTGCCGCCGGGCTGGGGTACGCGGCCCGGCGGCGGGTGACGGCGCTGCTGCCGCTGGCGGCGGCGCTGGCCGCGGGGGCGCTGCTCGCGCAGACCGGGGACGGCCTGTGGCACACCGACCCGCTGGCCCGCCGCCAGGTGTGCGACACCTCCACGACTCCGGCGGTGTGCGTCAACGCTCGGTACGCCGGGATGCTCCCGCAGGTCAGCGATGCTCTGTCGGGGATCAGGGGCAAGCTGCGGGGCGTGCGGAACCTGCCGGTGCGCTGGGCGGACCATGGCGGCGCCCTGCGCGCCGACGAGGCCGGGTTGCCGGGCGTCACCCCGCTCGGCTGGTCGGCCGCGCGGGGGCGGCTGACCGATCCGAAGCAGTTCGCGTGGGAGGCCGTCGCCGCGCTCTCGGAACGCGGTGACTGCCCCGAGCGGACGGTGTCCGCCCGGGTACTCACGGCGGACGACGCGGTGGAGAGCTACCTGGCGCCGAGCCCGGTCCAGGACGACATCGACCGCTTCGACCCCGAGCGCGGCAAGCTGCGCCGGACGCGCGCCCGGCTGGCCGGCATGGCCGAGCACGAGCGCCGGGAGTGGCTGTCGGCGTACTTCGCGGCCCGCGCGGGCTGCCACCCGGAAAGGGTCCCCGCACTGTGACGACGACCAATGGCCTTGTGCTGTACGCCCGTTCCCGGGCGCTTCCGCTCACGTTGGCCGCGCTCGCCGGTACGGCCGCCTTCGCGGTGTGGGCGGCCGGCCGGCTGGACGCCTACCTCGATCCGGACCGTCGGGTGCCGATCGTCGCGCTGGCACCGCTGCTGGCGTCCGCGGCGATCGGGACGAGCCTGTACAGCGCCTCGGACGAGCTGGACCGCACGGCCGTACGGCCGTGGTGGCCGCGTCGGCTGGTGCAGCTGGTCGGGCTGACCGCGCTGGCCGCCGTGCTGGTGACGCCGGCCGTGCTCGGCCATATGCAGACCTTCGGCCCGCCCGCCGTGCTCCGCAACACCCTGGGCTGCACGGGTGTCACCGCGGCAGCGGCCGTGCTCCTGGGCGCCCGTCTCAGCTGGCTCCCCGCCTTCGCCTACGTGAGCGCCGTGTATCTGGGCTCCGGCACCGCCCACGGCCGAGCGGCCGCGGTGTGGGCGTGGCCGATGCAGCCGGGCGCACAGCCGGGCGCGTGGGCGGCGGCGGTGACGGCGTTCGTCCTGGGCACGGCCGTGTATGCGGTACGGGGTGCGCGCCCCGAGGGGGCCGACGGCTAGTCCCCGCCCCCTCTCACAGGCGCACACACACAGGCCCGGGTCTAGGCGGACACGCCGTCGATCCGGGCCAGGGCATCATCCGCGCCGTAGGGCTGCAGGTACGGCAACCAGCGCGGGTCGCGATGCCCCGTGCCGATGATCCGCCAGGCCAGCCCGGTCGGCGGAGCCGGTTTGTGCCGCAGCCGCCAGCCCAGCTCGACGAGGTGGCGGTCGGCCTTGACGTGGTTGCAGCGGCGGCAGGAGGCCACCACGTTGTCCCAGACGTGTTTGCCCCCGCGACTGCGCGGGATGACGTGGTCGACGCTGGTTGCGACGCCACCGCAGTACATGCATCGGCCCCCGTCGCGCGCGAAGAGCGCCCGCCTGGTGAGAGGAACGGGCCCCCGATAGGGAACCCGGACGAATCGCTTGAGCCGGACCACGCTGGGTGCGGGGAGGGTGACGGTCGCGCTGTGCATATAGGCGCCGGATTCCTCGAGGGAGACGGCCTTGTTCTCCAGGACGAGGACGAGCGCGCGGCGGAGCGGTACGACGCCGAGCGGCTCGTACGACGCGTTGAGGACCAGGACATGCGGCACGGGTGCCTCCTTGGGCGTCGGCGGCGCGTGGCTCGCGCCGGGACGAACTGTGGCCAGTCTCCCCTCATGCCTGGTGGAAGCGCCACCATGTCCCGGTAACGGGCTGGGAGTGTTTTCGACCACATCCGACTCATCCCCCGGATCATGGCCTGTTCAAGCCCGCGTGAGCCCTGTCTCTCCTGCGCGCCTCCTGTGCGGATCGGCACGAGGCACCCACAATGCCCCGTTAGTGTGGTGGTCCTGTCCGTCCGGTGACCTTTTCGTGACCTTGACCGCCCGCCGGTACGGACCGCGCAGCACCTTGGAGGTACCTGCCGTGTCGTCCTTGCCCGCCGCCGTGATGGCCGCCGGTGCATCGCCGTCCCCGTCGCCGTCACCCTCGGGGTCGGCCCCGGCCGTGCCGACGCTCCAGGACGCCCAGGAGAGCGCGACGAACGCGGCGAGCTGGGTCGAGCAGAACTGGCAGACGTGGCTCGCGATGGGTCTGCAGATCCTGCTGATCGTGGCGGTGGCGGTCGCGCTCAGAGCGGCGGTGCGGCGGGCGATCACCAAGCTGATAGACCGGATGAACCGCACCGCGCAGGCGGTGGACGGCACCGCGCTGGGCGGGCTGCTGGTCAACGCCGAGCGGCGGCGGCAGCGGGCGGCGGCGATCGGCTCGGTGCTGCGCTCGGTGGCGAGCTTCGTGATCCTCGGTACGGCCGCGCTGATGGTGCTGTCCACCTTCAAGATCAACCTGGCGCCGCTGCTGGCGTCCGCCGGTGTCGCGGGTGTGGCGATCGGTTTCGGCGCCCGGAACCTGGTCACGGACTTCCTGTCCGGCGTGTTCATGATCCTGGAGGACCAGTACGGCGTCGGGGACACGATCGACGCGGGCGTGGCGTCCGGCGAGGTGATCGAGGTCGGGCTGCGCGTGACGAAGCTGCGCGGCGACAGCGGTGAGATCTGGTACGTCCGCAACGGCGAGGTGAAGCGGATCGGCAACCTCTCGCAGGGCTGGGCGACGGCCGGGGTCGACGTGACCGTGAAGGCGAGCGAGGACCTGGACCGGGTCAAGGCCACGCTGGAGGAGGTCGCGGAGAAGATGAGCAAGGAAGAGCCCTGGAACGAGCTGCTGTGGGGCCCGGTGCAGGTCCTCGGCCTGGACTCGGTCCTGATCGACTCCATGGTCGTCCGGGTCTCGGCCAAGACGATGCCGGGCAAGTCGGTGACGGTGGAGCGCGAGCTGCGCTGGCGGATCAAGCGGGCGTTCGACGCGGCGAGCATCCGCATCGTGGGCGGTGCGACGGCGGTCGAGGACCAGGCGGACACCCCCGACCCGACGGCGACGGTCGCGGCCCCGTCGGTGTACTCCAACGCGGACTCCCCGCAGTCGGCGGCGGCCGCCCCGATCGCCGCCCAGCGCCCGGCGCCTCCGGTGAAGTAGCGAAGCGGTTCGGCACGCACTTCGAGCGCAGTGCCCCCAGCAGCGCGGCGGCCCGACGCCTCCTCACTTCCCCTCCGCCAGTCGCGTCATCTGGCACAGCGCGATGAACGCGCTCGCCCTGCGCTGGCCCAGCAGGTGCAGCAGTCCCTCGTCCGCGTCGAGCCGGACCCGGGCCTCGCCCGAGGTCCCGACGGCGGTCAGGGAACCGGTGACGGCGTGCCGGCTGCGGAACGGGCGCCAGCGGAAGTCGAGCGACTCCTCGCCCTGTTCCACGTCGAAGGCCCGGTCGGAGTCGGCGAGCCTCGCCCGCAGCCGCTTCGCCGCCCATGCCGGGAACGTGCGCTTCTGCGTGGCCGCGAGGGCGTTCGCGGTCACCGGGATGCCGGTCCCGCGTGCCCGGCGGACCAGGGCGACGGACACGTACAGGGCGAGGAGCAGGCTGACGAAGCCCCAGATCAGTGGTACGAAGGCGAGGTCGCGGACGAGCGACCAGGACATGCCGTCCTCCACGAGGCCGCGTGCGCCCACTCCCACCAGCAAGGGCGCCGAGCCGGACATCAGGGCCAGCCACAGCTTCCACAGCAGTCCTCGATCGGGCATCCCCCACCGTCCACTCGTCGACAGACTGCGAATGTAGGCCCTGTGACCAGCGGAAACCACATCCGTGGCGCACTCGTGACGCGCCCCCGCATGCAGATCACCTTCACAGAAACCCCGCGTTCCCTCCGCACCCGGTGATCCTTTAGGGTCACGTGCACAGCGGACCTTGCTCTGGAGCGCGACGTCGCCCGGGGTCAGTCTCGAATGTGGGGATACATGCGCAAGCTCGCCATAGGCACCGCTCTGTCCGGCGCCCTGGCCCTGGCCGGCCTGGCCGCGCCCGCCGCGTCGGCGGCCGGTACGCCGGACCTGACGTTCTCCGGCGTGACCGTGAACAAGGGCAAGCCGGTCGTGGTCGGCGCCGTCAAGGCCGTGACCGTGCCGGTGTCGTACACCCTGACCCGGCCGAAGGACCTGGTCATCGACCAGAAGACGACGATGCAGGCGGTGATCCTCTACCGCGGCACGCTGAAGTCGGTCGACAACGAGCTGGGCCCGGAGAAGGCGCCCGTCTGCACGACCACCGCCACGACGGACACGACCGTCACCGAGAGCTGCACCGAGACGATCACCGCCGCTCCGGGCGAGACGCTGTACGAGGCAGCCGACGCCGGCACCTGGAAGGCCGCGGGCGTGTACGCCCACAGCGACGGCACCGTCTCGGACGACTACCTGCACAGCGAGAACGACATCACCATGTGGGGCAACCTCGCCTCGGTGAAGGTGCTGCGCGCCGCCCGGCTGACCACGGACGCCACCCCGGAGCCCGTGAAGAAGGGCAGGACGCTGACCGTCAAGGGCAAGCTGACCCGCGCCACCTGGGCGTCCGGCACGTACACCGGCTACCAGGGGCAGAAGGCCGTTCTGCAGTTCAAGGCGGACGGCGGCTCCTACGCCGACGTCAAGACGATCACCTCCGGCACCGGTGGCGCCCTGTCCACCACGGTGAAGGCGGCCAAGAGCGGCAGCTACCGCTTCGTCTTCGCCGGTACGGCCACCACGGCCGCGAAGACGTCCGCCGGTGACCACGTGACGGTGAAGTAGCACCACCACCTCCGTACCACCGCGCCCCCGAGGTAACGACTCCGTCGCCTCGGGGGCGTTGTGTATTGACGCCCGCTTCCTCCTGGGCTTACGTTCCTCCCACCGAACAGGAAACTTTCCTAACAGTGATCTCGGGGCGGCCCCGATGATCAAGACTGGACGTCATACCCAGGTCACTGGGAAGCTGGGCGGCTGGAAAGGCAGGTGTCGACCCCATGGCAGGAACCGCCGGTACGCCGGGCACCCCGCGCGTCCTGCGCGCCATGAACGACCGCGCCGCCCTGGACCTGCTACTGGAGCACGGGCCGCTGTCGCGCACCCGGATCGGCAAGCTCACCGGCCTCTCCAAGCCCACCGCCTCCCAGCTGCTGGCCCGCCTGGAGGCGGCCGGACTGGTCCGGCTCACCGGCACCAGCGAGGGCCGGCCGGGCCCCAACGCCCAGCTGTACGCGGTCAACCCCGCCGCCGCCTACGCCGCCGGTCTCGACGTCACCCCGGTCCGCATCCGGGCCGCGGTCGCCGACATCACCGGCCGCACGGTCGGCGAGTACGAGCTGCCCACCCCCGGCCGGCGGCCGGCCCATCCGGTCGTCCGGCAGGTCACCGACGCGCTCGACGGCGCCGTCAAGGCCGCCGGGCTCGCCCCCTCCGAGGTGCACCGGCTGGTCATCGGCACCCCGGGCGCCTTCGACCCCAACACCGGGCGACTGCGCTACGCCTCCCACCTGCCCGGCTGGCACTCCCCGACGCTGCTCGACGACCTCGCCGCGGCGCTGCCGATGCCGGTCGAGTACGAGAACGACGTCAACCTCGCCGCCATCGCCGAACAGCGGCTCGGGGCGGCCCGCGGCCACCGGGACTTCGTGCTGCTGTGGAACGAGGAGGGCCTCGGCGCCGCCCTGGTCCTCGGCGGCCGGCTGCACCGCGGCTGGACCGGCGGCGCCGGCGAGGTCGGCTTCCTGCCGGTGCCGGGCGCACCACTGGTCCGCCAGGTCACCAAGGCCAACAGCGGCGGCTACCAGGAGCTGGCCGGCTCCCAGGCCGTACCGCAGCTGGCCCGAGAACTCGGCATCACGGACCTACCGTCGGGGCCGCACGCCGAGGCCGCCGCCGCACTCGTCGCCCGTGCCGCCGACCATTCGAGCGGCCCCCACCGGGAGCTGCTCCGCCTCTACGCCACCCGGCTGGCCACCGGCCTGGCCTCGCTCGTCTCCGTCCTCGACCCCGAGCTGGTCGTCCTCAGCGGCTCCGCCCTGACGGCCGGCGGCGAGGTGCTGCGCGCCCTCGTCCAGGAGGAACTGGAAGACCTGGCCGCGGCCCGGCCCCGGCTGGTCGTCGGCGACGTCCGCGAACACCCCGTCCTGCGCGGCGCCCTGGAGTCGGCGCTCGCCGCCACCCGCGACGAGGTCTTCGACACCTCGCGCTGATCCCCCGCAGCCCTCCTCCTTCTGTCCACCCGTCCCTGGGAGACCTCGCCATGCCCACAGCCATACCCGAAGTCGCCCGAAAAGCGGCTTTTGCCCTGACTGCTTCCGCCGTGCTCCTGACCGCCGCGTGTACCGGCCGGTCCGGCTCGGGCGCCACCGACGACCCGACGAAGGACACGACCCTCACCTTCTGGCACGCCTGGAGCGCGCCGAACGAGGTGAAGGCGGTCAGGTCGCTGGTCGCCGGCTTCGAGAAGGCGCACCCCCACATCCATGTGAACGTCGTCGGCAACATGACCGACGACAAGATCAACCAGGCGCTGCGCTCCGGCGGCACCAAGGCCCCGGACGTGATCTCCTCCTTCACCACCAACAACGTGGGCAAGTTCTGCTCCTCGGGGGCGCTGGTGGATCTGAACCCGTTCTTCGAGAAGTCCGGGATCGACCCGGGGAAGACGTTCCCGAAGCCGATGAACGAGTACACGCAGTTCGACGGCAACCGCTGCTCGGTTCCGCTGCTCGGCGACGCGTACGGGCTCTACTACAACAAGACGGCGTTCGAGAAGGCCGGCATCGACAGCCCGCCGAAGACCTGGTCCGCATTCGAGGCCGACGCCAAGAAGCTGACCGTCCGCCGGGGGGACGGCTACCGACAGCTCGGGTTCATGCCGAACTACCACGGCTGGGAATCCACCACCGAGCACTACTTCGGCCAGTTCTCACCGGCCTACTTCACCGAGGACGGCAAGTCGAACCTCGCCGGGGACCCCGCTTTCGAAAAGGGCTTCACGCTCCAGAAGAAGCTGGTGGACGAACTCGGCGGATTCCGGCGGCTGGAGAGGTTCCGGGCCACCCTCGGCGACGAGTGGGGCCCCAAGCACCCCTTCCACACCGGCCAGGTCGCCATGCAGCTCGACGGCGAGTGGCGGCTCGGCATGGCCGAGGATGCGGGGACGGACTTCGAGATCGGGGTGGCCCCGCTGCCCGTCCCCGACGACCAGGCCGACCAGTACGGCAAGGGCTACCTCACCGGCACCATCGCCGGCATCGCCGCCACCAGCCACAAGCAGAACGCGGCCTGGGAGTTCGTCAAGTACATCGCCACGGACACGGACGCGGTGGTCGGCTTCGCCAACGCCCTCCACAACGTGCCCTCGACGCTCGACGCGCTGAAGTCCCCGAAGCTGAGGTACGACCCGCGGTTCAAGACCTTCCTGGACATCGCCGCCGACCCGCACTCCACCACCTCCCCCGCCTCGGTCAACGGCGGTGTGTACCTGGTGACGATCCAGCAGTTCGGCTACGACTACGAGAGCGGCAAGGTCACCGATCTGCGGGCCGGGCTGCGCAGGACGGCAGCGCAGATCGACACGGACATCGCGCAGGCCCGGTGATGAGCGCCGTCACCCTCGCGTCGAAACGCCGGCGCTCGGCCCTGCGCACACTCGCCTTCATGTCGCCGTGGCTGATCGGCTTCGCGGTCTTCTTCGCCTATCCGCTCCTCTCCACGGTCTATTTCTCCTTCATGCACTACGACGGCTTCCGGCCGCCGACGTGGAGCGGCGGGCAGAACTGGGCGTACGTCTTCGAGCACTACCCGCTGTTCTGGCCCGCCCTGCGCAACACGCTCTGGCTGGTCGTGGTGACGGTGACCCTCCGGGTGGTCTTCGGCCTCGGCACCGGGCTGCTCATCACAAAGATCAAGACCGGTACGGGGGTCTTCCGCACCCTGTTCTACCTGCCCTACCTGGCCCCGCCGGTCGCAGCGACCATGGCCTTCGCGTTCCTGCTCAACCCGGGTACGGGGCCGGTCGACTCCCTGCTGGAGCGGGCCGGTCTGCCGGCGCCGGGCTGGTTCAACGACCCCGCCTGGTCCAAGCCGGCGCTGACCCTGCTCGCCCTGTGGGGCGTGGGCGACCTGATGGTCGTCTTCATGGCCGCGCTGCTCGACGTGCCGACGGAGCAGTACGAGGCGGCCCAGCTGGACGGCGCCTCGGCCTGGCAGCGCTTCCGGTACGTCACCCTGCCGAACATCTCCCCGATCGTGATGTTCGCGGTCGTCACCGGCGTGATCCAGGCCATGCAGTACTACACGCAGCCGCTGATCGCCGGGAAGGTGGCCTCCGGCGTGATCCAGGGCGCGGGCACCCAGTTCGAGCCCGGCTACCCGGACAAGTCCACGCTCACCCTCCCCCAGCTCGTCTACAACCTGGGCTTCCAGCGCTTCGACTACGGATCGGCCTGCGTGGTGGCGCTGGTGCTGTTCGCCCTGTCGATGGCGTTCGCCGCGCTGCTGATGCGGCGCCGGGGCGGCCTGATCCAGGCAGGTGACCGACCATGACCCAGGTACTGGACCAGCCGGTGACCCCGGCACCGGTCGTCTCCCCGGCCGGACGCACCGCCCACCGCAAGGCGGTGCTGGAGTGGATCGCGGTCCACTCGCTCGGCGTCGCCGCCGCCCTGTTCTTCACGCTGCCGTTCGTGTTCGTCTTCCTCACCTCGCTGATGAGCGACAGCCAGGCCCTCAGCCGGGACCTGGTCCCGCACACCTGGGAGTGGGGCAACTACCAGAAGGTCTTCACCACGCCAGGCTTCCTGACCTGGTGGAAGAACACCCTGCTCTACGCCGGCCTGGGCACCGCCCTGACCGTGATGTCCTCGGTCCCGGTGGCGTACGCGCTCGCCAAGTTCCGCTTCCGGGGCCGCAGTCTGTCGCTCATGCTGGTGATCTCGATGATGATGCTGCCGCCGCAGGTGATCGTCATCCCGATGTACCTGTTCTGGGCGAAGCAGCTGGACCTGTCCGGCACGCTGTGGCCGCTGATCGTCCCGATGGCGTTCGGCGACGCGTTCTCCATCTTCCTGCTGCGCCAGTTCCTGCTGACGATCCCGGACGAGTACCTGGACGCGGCCAAGGTCGACGGCTGCGGCGACCTCGGGACCCTGCTGCGCATCGTGCTGCCCATGGCCCGGCCGGGCATCGCCGCCGTAGCCCTCTTCCAGTTCTTCTACGCCTGGAACGACTACTTCGGTCCGCAGATCTACGCGTCCGAGAGCCCCGGCGCCTGGACCCTGTCCTACGGCCTGGAGTCCTTCAAGGGCGCCCACCACACCGACTGGAACCTCACCATGGCCGCGACGGTGCTGGTCATGGCCCCCGTGATCCTCGTCTTCTTCTTCGCCCAGAAGGCGTTCGTCGAGGGCGTCACCCTCACCGGAGTAAAGGGTTGATCTGGTTATGAAACTCACCGTGATCGGCGGCGGCTCGACGTACACCCCGGAACTCGTCGACGGCTTCGCCCGCCTGCGCGACACCCTGCCCGTTCAGGAACTGGTCCTCATGGACCCGGCCGTGGACCGTCTGGAGCTGGTCGGCGGCCTGGCCCGCCGGATCTTCGCCAAACAGGGCCACGCCGGCCGGATCGTCACCACGTCCGACCTGGACGCGGCGGTCGACGGCGCCGACGCCGTGCTCGTGCAGCTGCGCGTCGGCGGTCAGGCGGCCCGGGAACAGGACGAGACCTGGCCGCTGGAGTGCGGCTGCATCGGGCAGGAGACCACCGGCGCGGGCGGCCTGGCGAAGGCCCTGCGCACGGTCCCGGTCGTGCTGGACATCGCCGAGCGGGTCCGCCGCACGAACCCCGGCGCCTGGATCATCGACTTCACCAACCCGGTCGGCATCGTCACCCGCGCCCTGCTCCAGGCCGGACACCGGGCGGTCGGGCTGTGCAACGTGGCGATCGGCCTCCAGCGGAAGTTCGCGGGCCTGCTCGGGGTGACACCGGCGGATGTGCATCTGGACCATGTGGGCCTCAACCACCTCACCTGGGAAACGGGTGTGCGCCTGGGCGGCCCGGCCGGTGCGAACGTCCTGCCGAAACTGCTGGCCGAGCACGGCGAGGCGATCGCCGACGACCTGCGCCTGCCTCGCCCCCTGCTGGACCGCCTCGGCGTCGTCCCCTCCTACTACCTGCGCTACTACTACGCGCACGACGAGGTCGTACGGGACCTGCGCACCAGGCCCTCCCGCGCCTCCGAGGTGGCCGCCATGGAGCGCGAGCTGCTGACGATGTACGGCGACCCGGCCCTGGACGAGAAGCCGGCCCTGCTCGCCAAGCGCGGCGGTGCTTTCTACTCGGAGGCGGCCGTGGACCTGGCGGCGGCCCTGCTGGGCGACACCGGCAGCCCCCACCAGGTCGTGAACACGCTCAACAACGGCACGCTGCCCTTCCTGCCCGACGACGCGGTGGTCGAGGTGCAGGCGGCGGTCGGCCCGGCGGGCCCGGTGCCCCTGCCGGTGCCCGCGCCGGACCCCCTGTACGCGGGCCTGATCGCGAACGTCACGGCGTACGAGGAGCTGGCCCTGGAGGCGGCCCTGCGCGGCGGCCGGGACCGCGTCTTCCGCGCGCTGCTCGCCCATCCGCTGATCGGCCAGTACGCGTACGCCGACACCCTCACCGACCGCCTCGTCGCACACAACCGGGAGCATCTCGCGTGGGCCTGACCGCACCTGACCCCCTGACGGTCCTCGCCATCGACGCGGGCAACAGCAAGACCGACGTCGCCGTGGTCACCGCCGCCGGCGAGGTGCTGGCCACGGCCCGCGGCGGCGGCTTCCGCCCCCCGGCGGTGGGCATGGCGGCGGCACTGGAGGCGCTGGCGGATCCGGTGGCCCGGGCGTTCGCGGACGCCGGCGTCACCGGCGTCACCCACGTCTCGGCCTGCCTGGCCAACGCCGACCTCCCGGTGGAGGAGGAGCAGCTGACGGCCGCGCTGCACGCGCGCGCGTGGGGCACGTCGTCGACGGTCCGCAACGACACCTTCGCGATCCTGCGCGCGGGCGTCGACGAGCCCCGCGGTGTGGCGGTGGTGTGCGGCGCCGGCATCAACTGCGTGGGCATGCGCCCCGACGGCCGTACCGCCCGCTTCCCGGCCATCGGCCGTATCTCCGGTGACTGGGGCGGCGGCTGGGGCCTGGCGGAGGAGGCGCTGTGGCACGCGGCGCGCGCGGAGGACGGGCGGGGCGAGCCGACGGCCCTGTCCCGCACCCTCCCCGCGCACTTCGGCCTGCCGACCATGTACGCCCTCATCGAGGCCCTGCACCTGGAGCTCGTCGGCAAGAGGCGGCGGCAGGAGCTGACCCCGGTCCTGTTCGCCACGGCGGCGGACGGCGACCCGGTGGCCCGTACCCTCGTCACCCGGCTCGCGGAGGAGGTCACGGTGATGGCCACGGTCGCCCTGACCCGCCTGGACCTGCTCACGCAGGAGACGCCGGTCCTCCTCGGCGGCAGTGTCCTCACCGCCGGCCACCCCCTGCTGAACGACACCATCCGCGACCTGCTGGCGGCCCGCGCCCCCATGGCCGGCGTCCGCGTGGTGACGGCGAGCCCGGTCCTGGGCGCCGCCCTGCTGGGCCTGGACCATCTGGCGGCCGGTGCGGAGGCACGGGAGCAGGCGCGGGCCCACTGGGAGAGCGCGACCGGCTGACCGCCGGACGGAACCGATCCCTTGGCACCAGCGTGTTGGTGCACAGGGGGTGGTGCGTCCGTCGGTGCGCGCCCCCGGGCACACACTGCGATCCGATCAAGATCGAGTGAAGGCCGGTGCGGATGTCAGTGCAGGCGGTGATACTGGGCGGCGAACGGATGACCATGGGGGAGGTCGAGTGACACACCCGCCGATGAGCAGTGCGGCGCCACTGTCGGCCGGTTCCGCCGGACCCGCCGGTGCCCCCGGCATCCCCGCCCAGCCCGGACCGCCCGCCGCCGTCCCGCCGGTGCCGCCCGCCCGGCGGACCGCCTTCGCCGAGGGCGTCGAGCGGCTGCGGGCCGCCGCGACGACCGAGCCGGGGCGGCTGCGGATCATCGGTGCCGTGCTGGCGCTGCTGGTCGTCGCGTTCGGGACGGTCACCGCCTGGCAGACCAGCGCGCGCTCGGCCGCCGCCGACGACGTGCTGCACCGCAGTCAGCCGCTCAGCTCCGGCGCGGCCGGCATCTACCGGTCGCTGGCCGACGCCAACACCGCCGCCTCCAGCGGATTCCTGGCGGGCGGGCAGGAGAACGCCCCCTCCAGGGACCGGTACGAGAAGGACATCCGGACGGCCGCCGCCGGGCTCGTCACCGCCGCCGCCAACGCCGAGCCCGGCTCGGCCTCCGAGGCGACCATCGCCCGGCTGAACCGGCTGCTGCCCGAGTACAAGGGCCTCATCGAGCGCGCCCGGACGTACAACCGGCAGGGCTACCCGGTGGGCGGCGCCTATCTGCGGTACGCCAACGAGAAGATGCAGAAGGAGATGCTCCCGGCGGCGGAGGACCTCTACACCACGGAGAACCGGCGGCTGGACGCCGACTACGGGGACGCGACGCCGTACCCGTGGGTGGCGATCGGGCTCGGGCTGCTCGCCCTGGCCGTGCTCGGCTGGGCCCAGCACCGCATGTACCGGCGCACCAACCGCGTCCTCAACCACGGCCTGGTCGCCGCCACCGCCGCGACCACGGTCGGCCTGCTGTGGCTGGTCGTGGGCCACGCGGTCGCCCGCTCGGGACTCGACGACTCGTACGACCACGGGATCCGGTCGCTCAACGTGCTGCACGACGCCCGGATCGCCTCCCTGAAGGCGCGCGGGAACGAGAACCTGAGCCTGGTGGCGCGCGGCGCGGAGACCGTCACGGTCGGCGGCCGGACGTACGACGCCTACTACCACGACTTCGACAAGGACATGGCCGTGCTCGGCAAGGGGCTGACCGAGGCGGCGAAACTCGCCGACGACCAGGGGGGCGGCACACCGGTCAAGGCGGCCGAGGGCAACATGACGGTGTGGAAGCAGCGCCACACCGCCGCCCGGACCGAGGACGAGAACGGCAACTACCAGCAGGCGCTGGACAAGGTGATCGGCGCGAAGGGCGCGACCGGCGAGTGCTTCGACAGCGTCGACCGCAACCTCGCCCGGGCCATCGACCACGAGCAGGCCGAGTTCCAACAGGCGGCCGGTGACGCCCGGGACGCCATGACCGGGCTGCCGGTGGGCGCCGCCGTCCTCGCGGTGCTGGGTGCGGCCGCCGCCGTCGCCGGCATCGGGCGCAGACTTTCGGAGTACCGGTGACAAGGGACAAGGCGATGGACGTGAGCCGTGCACGGGCCTCCCTGCGAGGCTGGGGCGGGGTCGCCGCCATGGCGGTGCTGTGCGCGCTGGCGCTGGCGTTCGTCCTGCTGCTGCCGCACACCCAGCAGGCGCCGGCCGCCCCGGAGCGGGCCGGGCAGAAGATCGCCACCGGCAGCCAGGTCCGCGCCGACGGCTGCGAGGACGCCACCGCGCACCAGCGGACGCCGGCCCCGTCCGGCGCGGACGGTCCGACGATCGACGCCATCAAGGCCCGTACGGGCGCCAAGCGCAAGCTGGTCGTCGGCGTCGACCAGAACAGCTACCGCTGGGGCTACCGCAATCCGAACACCGAGGGCGCCGGGCTGGAGGGCTTCGACATCGACCTCGTCCACCGGATCGCCGAGGACATCCTCGGCGACCCGGACGCGGTGCAGTTCAAGGCGATCCCGACCAGCCAGCGCATCCCGGCGATCCAGGACGGGCGCGTCGACATGGTCGTACGCACCATGACGATCACCTGTGACCGGCTGCGCCAGGCCGCCTTCTCCGCCCCCTACTTCAAGACCGGGCAGCAGGTCCTCGCGCCCAAGTCGTCCCCGGTGACCGGCTACAACGACTCGCTTGCGGACAAGAAGGTGTGCACGGCGGCCGGTTCGACCGGGTACGCCAAGCTGGACGCCGACAAGAAGGCCGGCCGGCTGCCCGCCTCCACCGACATCTCCACCACCGTCCCGAACCAGCTCGACTGCCTGGTCCGGCTCCAGCTCGGCGAGGTGGACGCCGTGGTGACCGACGGCGCGCTCGCCGCGAGCCAGGCCGCCCAGGACCCGACCGTCGAGCTGAAGGGCGAGGCGTTCACGACCGAGTACTACGGCGTGGCGATGAAGAAGGACGCCACCGATCTGGTACGCCGGGTCAATCGCGTTCTGGTGGACTATCGCGCGCACGGCTGGCAGACGTCGTACGACGACTGGCTGTCGGCGACACTGGGCAAGGACTCGGCCGCGTCGAAGCCGCCCGCGCCGCAGTACCTGCGCACGAGTTGAGCAGCATCCGACCGGAACAGACAGCGAGCGAGAGGTGATCGATGGGCGTCACGGACCCCGCCGGGCCGGTGATGGACCGGGACGAGGTGGACCGTGCGCTGGCGCGGCTCGGCCAGGAACACGAGGCGATCGAGACCTCGCTGCTGGCCCTCCAGGACCACGCGGGCCGCAGACTCCTCGAGGGTGCCGAACTGACCGGCGTCACCAAGGAGCGCTGGCAGGCCACGGAGGCACAGATCACCCTGCTGTGGACGTACTTCGACGCCTACACGGCCACGCTGCGCGGCGCGCGTGAGATCCGCGCCCGGCGCCGCTGGGCCAGCCGGGAGGACCTGGCGCAGCTGACCGAGCTGCTGCGCGGCCCGTCGGTGACCGTCCCCGGCGGCGGGAACGGCAGGCTCAGCGAGACGTTCTCGCTGTCCGCCCTGGTGGGCCGGATGAACGAGCTGTACGCGACGAGCCTGGACATGATCGTCGCCGCCGACGCGGTCTGGTCGGCGCTGCCCGCGCGGATCGATCTACTCGCCGCGGAACTCCAGCGCACCCGCTCTCTCGCGCACTCCGTGGGGGTACGCCCCGGCGAACACCCGGCCGGCGACGACCTGGAGCGGATCACCCGCACGCTGACCAGGTTGCGCGAGAACGTCGTCACCGACCCGCTCGCCTTCTGGGTGCCGGCCGAGGGCAGTTCGGCGCCCGGCGGCGGCCGCCCGGACACCACGGTGTACGACCGTGAGGCGCGCGCCCTGGAGGACGTGCGGCGGGAGATCGACGCCGTGCTGACCGTGCGCCAGGACGCGGAGGCGCGGCTGATCCGGCTGCGGGACGTGCTCTCGCGCGCGGACCGCACCCTCGCCGAGGCCCGTGCCGCGCGCGGCGAGGTGCTGGCGAAGATCGCCGCGACCGAGGTGCCGGTGGTGAGCGGGCCGCCGACCGCGCTGCAGGAGCAGCTGGCGGCCGCCGCGGAGTACCGCAGGCAGGCCCAGTGGCACCGGCTCTCCCCGCTGCTGGAGTCCCTGGAAAGCAAGGCCGAGGACGAACTGCTGCGCGCCCGCGAGTCGTTGACCGCGGTCACCGCGCCGCTCGCGGTCCGCGCCGAGCTGCGCGGCCGGCTCGACGCCTACAAGGCGAAGATCGCCCGGCACGGTCTCGCGGAGGACCCGCTGCTGGTCGAGCGGTACGACGCGGCCCGCCGCATGCTGTGGAGCGCGCCCTGCGACCTGCGCGTGGCCGAACAGGCCGTGCTGCGCTATCAGCAGGCGGCGGCCGAACTGCTCGGCAGCGGGAGCGGGCCTCAGGATGCTAGGGGGGACCAGTCATGAGTCAGCCGGGGCAGACCTGCCAGCGGCCGGACTGCGGCGGGACGTACGAGGACGTCGGCGGCGGCGAGCTGTACTGCGACACGTGCGGTCTCGCACCGGTCGTGTCGGCGACCGGCATGGTGGGCTCGCCGCCCACCGGGATCACCAGGGGCTCGGCCGACAGCGGCAGCTCCCGCAGTTCCCGCACGTCCTCGCAGTCCTCGAAGTCGCGCCGCTCGGTCTCCGGCCGGCTCTCCCGGTCGCTGTCGGGGAAGTCCACCGGCCGCTCGGTGTCGGTGCGCAGCTCGGGTTCCTCGTCCGGCACGTCCACGCGCGGGCGGCTGGGCGCCGGGCTGGTCTCCGTGCCGCAGGTGCCGCGGCCCGACCCGCGCTCGATGGTGCTGGAGAACCCGGAGGTGCCCGAGCGCAAGCGGTTCTGCTCGCGGTCGGACTGCGGGGCGCCGGTGGGCCGGGCCCGGGGCGACCGGCCGGGCCGCACGGAAGGTTTCTGCACCAAGTGCGGGCACCCGTACTCCTTCGTGCCCAAGCTGCGCGCCGGGGACATCGTGCACGGCCAGTACGAGGTCGCGGGCTGCCTCGCGCACGGCGGGCTCGGCTGGATCTACCTCGCGGTGGACCGGGCCGTCTCCGACCGCTGGGTGGTGCTCAAGGGCCTGCTGGACACCGGTGACCAGGACGCGATGGCGGCGGCGATCTCCGAGCGGCGGTTCCTCGCGGAGATCGAGCACGCCAACATCGTGCGGATCTACAACTTCGTGGAGCACCTGGACCAGCGCACCGGCTCCCTCGACGGCTACATCGTCATGGAGTACGTCGGCGGCAAGTCGCTGAAGGAGATCGCCAACGGCCGCCGGGGACCCGACGGCCGGCGCGATCCGCTGCCGGTGGAGCAGGCGTGCGCGTACGGCATCGAGGCCCTGGAGGCACTCGGCCATCTGCACAGCCGGAACCTGCTGTACTGCGACTTCAAGGTCGACAACGCCATCCAGACCGAGGACCAGCTCAAGCTGATCGACATGGGCGCGGTCCGCAGGATGGACGACGAGGAGTCGGCCATCTACGGCACGGTCGGCTACCAGGCGCCGGAGGTGGCCGAGGTCGGCCCGTCGGTGGCGAGTGACCTGTACACGGTGGGCCGTACGCTCGCCGTCCTCACCTTCGACTTCCAGGGCTACACGAACGTCTACATCGACTCCCTGCCCGACCCCGACACCATCGAGGTCTTCCGCCGTTACGAGTCGTTCTACCGGCTCCTGGTGCGCGCCACCGACCCCGACCCGGCCCGCCGGTTCGCCTCCGCGCAGGAGATGGCCGAGCAGCTGACGGGCGTGCTGCGGGAGGTCGTCGCACTCCAGAGCGGGCAGCCGCGGCCCGCGCTGTCGACGCTGTTCGCACCCGAAGTGAAGGTCACCGACACGGAGTTGTTCCCGCACCTGGACGGGGACGTGTCCCGGCTCGGCGGGCGGCCGGTGCGGAAGGCCGGGACCGCCGCTCCCGCGCTCGGCCCGGCGGCACTCGTCAAGCCGGTCGACACGCCGGCCGCGGCGCTCGCCCTGCCGGTGCCGCTGGTCGACCCGACCGATCCCAACGCCGGTTTCCTGGCGGGCCTGATGACCTCCGCGCCGGCCGAACTGATCGGCGCGCTGGCCGCGGCCCCCGCCCAGACGGTGGAGACCCGGCTGCGGCAGATCCGCGCCCGGCTGGAGAGCGGCGACCACCAGGGCGCGCTGATGAGCCTTGCCACGTTGGACTCCTCGACACCGGCTGAGGTGCCCCAGAGGCTGGACGATGTCTACGTGCAGCCCGACGACTGGCGGGTGGTGTGGTGTCGGGGGGTGGCCGCCCTGGTCACCGGTGACTTCGAGGGAGCCGCGCTCGCCTTCGACGCGATCTACGACGCCTTCCCCGGTGAGGCCGCGCCCAAGCTGGCGCTCGGCCTGTGTGCGGAGGTGCTGGGCCAGTTGGACAACGCGGCCGAGTACTACCGCCTGGTGTGGACGAGCGACCCGAGCTTTGTGAGCGCCGCGTTCGGCCTGGCCCGGGTGCGGCTCGCGGCCGGGGACCGGCAGGGTGCCGTACGGACCCTGGAGTCGGTGCCGGAGTCCTCCATCCACTACACGGCCGCCCGGGTCGCCGCCGTCCGGGCGCGGCTCAGACAGCGCACGGCGAGCGCCGGTGACGTACCGTTCCTGGACGACCTGACGGCCGCCGCCGGGCAGGTCGAGGCGCTCCAGGCGTACGGCCTGGACCCGGCCCGGCGCGAGCGGCTGGCGACGGAAGTGCTCGGCTGTGCGCTGGACTGGATACTCTCCGGAGGCCAGGGCACCGGCCCCGCCGCCGGAGCCCGGGTGCTGCTGGGCAGCGGTCTGGACGAGCGGGGCCTGCGCTTCGGACTGGAGCGCGCGTACCGCACGCTGGCCCGGCTGGCGCCCGGCGGTGAAGAGAGGATCGAGCTGGTGGAACGGGCCAACCGTTACCGCCCCCGGACGTGGGTGTAGTCGATGTCGCAGATGCCCCGGCAGGCCGCACTGCCGAAGTGCCCGAGCTGCGCGGAACCCGTGGAGTCGGGTGACCTGTTCTGCGGAGCGTGCGGACAGGACCTCTCGGTGGTGCCCGAACCACCGCAGGACCATCCGACGCTCACCATGACGGGCTCCGCCGCGCCGGGGGACGGCGTCGCCTGGCCCGACCCCGACCCGGCCGGCTCCGGCGCCCCGTCCGCGGCGCATCTGCCGACGGACCTGCCCGGCACCGACTCCGGTGACACGCCGCTGCCGGGTCACGAGCCGGACCCCGAGCGGTCCACCGGTTCCGGGGTGCGGTTCGACCGGCCGGCGGAGCCCGAGGAGTACCCGCTGCAGGCACCGGATCCACGGCTGGCCGCCGGTGCCGCCGCCCCGGCCGAGCCCGCGCAGCTCTGTGTGGCCTGCCGGGCGGGCCGGGTGGACAGCGACGGCTACTGCGAGAACTGCGGGCACGCCCAGCCGCGCGAACGCGACCACGTCGAGCGGGAGTCGGGCCCGGTGGCCGCCGTCAGCGACCGCGGGCTGCGCCACCACCGCAACGAGGACGCCTTCGCCGTCGGCCACACCACGCTGCCCGACGGCACTCCGGCGGCGGTGGCGATCGTCTGCGACGGCGTGTCCTCCGCGACCCGCCCCGACGACGCCTCGCTGGCCGCCTCCCAGGTCGCCGGTGACAGCCTGCTGGCCGCCCTGCCCCGCGGCACCCATCCGCAGCAGGCGATGCACGAGGCGATCGTCGCCGCCGCGCAGGCCGTCAACGCGCTCGCCGAGGAGCCCGCCACGGCCCGCGAGCACGCCCCGCACCAGAACGCGCCGGCGTGCACGATCGTCGGGGCGGTGGTCACCTCCGGGCTGCTGGTCGTCGGCTGGGTCGGCGACAGCCGCGCCTACTGGGTGCCCACCGACCGCGGCGCACCGCCCGCCCGGCTGACCGAGGACGACTCCTGGGCCGCGCAGATGGTCGCCGCCGGCCTGATGAGCGAGGCCGAGGCGTACGCCGACGAGCGGGCCCACGCGATCACCGGCTGGCTCGGCGCGGACGCCTACGAACTGGAGCCGCACACCGCCTCCTTCAAGCCGGACCGGCCCGGTGCCGTGGTGGTCTGCACCGACGGACTGTGGAACTACGCCGAGTCGGCCGAGGAGATGTCGGAGGTGGTCCCGCCGGACGCGGCGGTCCGTCCGCTGCACAGCGCGCGGGTCCTGGTCGGGCACGCCCTGGACGGCGGGGGCCACGACAACGTAACAGTGGCGGTCCTGCCGTTCCCGGCGCCGCCGCAGGGGGCAGTATCGGCCTGAGGGCCGTACAGCACGGGGATACGGCACGGGGAAGCCGGGGCGGACCGGAGGGGACCGGTCCGCTCACAGTCATCGCCTCGCGTCAGCGAGGGGTCCGAGGGGGATGCGATCAAGCATGGCCAATTTCGCGAAGTCGAACGTGCCGCGGTTCTCGGTGGACGTCTACCAGAACGAGTACCTGCCCGAGGGCGGCAGCGAGGTCAACGCCATCGTCACGGTGACCGCGACCGGCGGCGGCACCATCGGCAGCGCGGTCTCCGCGCCCGTGTACCCGCCGGGACGGCAGCCGGCCGCCGCCGTGGCGATCATGGTCGACTGCTCGGGCTCCATGGACTATCCGCCGGCCAAGATGCGGGGCGCCCGGGACGCCACGGCGGCCGCGATCGACACCCTGCGCGACGGCACCCACTTCGCGGTGATCGGCGGCACCCATGTGGCCAAGGAGGTGTATCCGGGCGGCGGACGGCTCGCGGTCGCCGACGCCACCACCCGCGAGCAGGCCAAGCAGGCGCTGCGCCGGCTGAGCGCGGGCGGCGGTACCGCCATCGGCACCTGGCTGCGGCTCGCCGACCGGCTGCTGTCCGCGGCGGACGTCACCATCCGGCACGGCATCCTGCTCACCGACGGCCGCAACGAACACGAGTCACCGGAGGATCTGCGGGCCGCGCTGAACGAGTGCGCCGGGCGGTTCACCTGTGACGCGCGGGGCGTGGGTACCGACTGGGAAGTGAAAGAAGTCACAGGGATCGCCTCCGCGCTGCTCGGCACCGCCGACATCGTCGCCGACCCGGCGGGCCTCGCCGCCGACTTCACGCGGATGATGGAGACGGCGATGGGCAAGGAGGTCGCCGACGTCGCCCTGCGGGTGTGGACGCCGGTCGGCACGACCATCCGGTTCGTCAAGCAAGTCGCCCCGAGCATGGAGGACTTGACCGCCCGCCGCACCGAAGCCGGGCCGCGTGCCGGGGACTACCCGACCGGGTCCTGGGGTGACGAGTCCCGCGACTACCACCTGTGCGTGTCCGTCCCGCCGGCCGGACTCGGCCAGGAGATGCTCGCCGCGCGTGTCTCCCTGGTCATGCCACAAGCGGACGGAACGGCACAAACCCTCGGCGCACAGGGGCTCGTACGAGCCGTGTGGACCGACGACATGACCGCCTCCACCTCGATCAGCCCGCAAGTCGCCCACTACACCGGGCAGGCCGAACTGTCCCAAGCCATCCAGCAAGGTCTCGACCTTCGCAAAGCGGGCGATTTCGATGGAGCAACCGCCAAACTGGGGCGCGCAGTTCAGCTCGCGAGCGCCTCGGGGAACGCGGATACTGCGAAACTGCTTGCGAAGGTGGTGGACGTGGTCGACGCCGCGACAGGTACTGTGCGGTTGAAGACGAGGGTCGCGGAGGCGGATGAGATGACTCTGGAGACCCGGTCCACAAAGACTGTTCGTGTAAAGAAGTGACGCTGCCACAAGCCAGCGGACATCGAGACGGACCCTCAGGAGAAGGGGAAGCACCGACATGCCGACCTGCCCGAACGGACACCAGTCGGGTTCCGACGACTGGTGCGAGGTCTGCGGTCACCGCATGGCCGGTGCCGTACCTCCGCCCCCTCCGCCGCCGCCCCCGGCCGCCGGCGGCTACGGCTTCCCGCCGCCCGCCGGCCCGAGCGGTCCCGGTGGACAGACGGGCGGGGGACGGCCGCACCCGGCCGCCGGGCCCGCCCCGGAGCCGGAGCTGTGCCCGCAGTGCCGTACGCCTCGCGAGGGCGGCGCGCCCTTCTGCGAGGAGTGCCGGTGGAACTTCCTGACCAACACGGCGACCTCCTACACCCCGGCCGCCCCGCGCTCGCCGCAGCCGCGGTTCCAGCCGCCGAGCGCGACGTACGGCAGCGGTGACGGGTACGAGTACCAGGGCTCCCGGCCCTCGCAGGTGAACCGGCCCGCCGAGCCGATCCCGTCCTTCGGCAGCGAGCCGTCGGGTCCGACGCCGTTCGGCGGCGAGCGCCGCCCGTCCGGCCCGCCGACCTCCCCCGGCCCCGCGGGCGCGCCTCCCTTCGGAGCAGGCAGCCAGCGCCCGCCGGGCCCACCGCCGAGCTTCGGCCAGGGGCCTGGTCCGGGTCAGAGTCAGGGACCGGGGCACGGTCAGGGCCCGGGTCAGGGTCACGGACCGGGGCACGGTCACGGTCCGGGCCAAGGCCCAGGTCACGGTCAGGGTCAGGGCCCCGGTCAGCGTTCCGGTGGTCCGTCCGGCCCCTCCGGCTTCGGCGGCGGTCCCGGACAGGGTCCCGGCACCGGTGGTCCCTCCGGCTTCGGCGGCGGCCCGGGGCAAGGTCCCGGCACCGGTGGTCCCTCCGGCTTCGGCGGCGGCCCGGGGCAAGGTCCCGGCACCGGTGGTCCCTCCGGCTTCGGCGGCGGCCCGGGACAGGGTCCCGGCAATCCCTCCGGTCCGGCGCCCTTCGGGCGGGAGCCCTCCGGTCCTGGTGCGCCCACTCCGCCCGGTCCCGCCGGCTTCGGCGGTGACCCCTCCCGTCCCATGCCGCCACCGCCCGGGCCGACGCCGCACGCCGGTCCCGGCGGTGCCTCGCAGGCGTTCCAGCAGTCCGGGACGTCGGCGCCGCCGGCGTACCCGCGGGACAACGGCCGGCCCCCGGCCGGCGGTCCGTCCTCCGGCGGCCCCTCCTTCGGCGGCGGGGACGACGACTGGGTGATCTCCCCGCCCTCGGGCCCCGGCCCGGGCGGACCGGGGCAGGGACCGGGTCAGGGCCAGGGCCCCGGCGGTCAGGGCGGCGGGTACGGCTACCCGCAGCCCGGCGCCACCCAGGCCCCGCCCGGACCGGGCGGCTTCCCGCAGGCTCCGCAGACGCCACAGCCGACCACGTGGACCGCGACCATCGGCCCGGACCGCGAGTACTTCATGGTGATGATGCAGCGCTCCGGCCCCGAGGCCGCGGGCCTGAACCTGCCCGCGTACTCCCCGGAGCAGCAGCGCAGGCTCACCGGCAACCAGGTCACCATCGGCCGCCGCCGGCACTCCACCGGCGACACCCCCGACATCGACCTGTCGGTGCCGCCGGAGGACCCGGGCGTCTCGCACCAGCACGCGGTGCTGGTGCAGCAGCCGGACGGCGGCTGGGCGGTCGTCGACCAGAACTCGACGAACGGCACCACGGTCAACATGTCGGAGGAGCCGATCCAGCCGTTCGTGCCGGTGCCGCTCCAGGACGGCGACCGGGTGCACGTGGGCGCCTGGACGACGATCACCGTCCGCCGGGGCTGAGCGAGGACGAGCGGACGGCTACGGGAGGGGCCAGGAGTACGGCCCCTCCGGGTCGTCCAGCCACGCCCAGGTGTGTCCGCCGCCGACCGTGACGCCGTACCGGCCGCGGTCCGGTTCGCCCTCGCGCTCCCACAACGCGTACGCCTCCTGCGGACCGAGGGTGCTCCGGGTCAGCGCGAGGAGGAAGCGGAACGGCTCCTGCTCGCGGGCCCGGCTGGGCAGCCCGGCCGGCGAGACGCACTCCGGCTCTCCCCTGCCCTCGCCGCGCAGGGGCACGAAGAAGGCGGCCGTGGGCAGGAAACGGCCCTCCGCGTGTTCGGCGTCCCGCACGGTCAGGGCGAGCAGCCCGGTGGCGAGCGGGGTGAGGACGCGTGCGCCGGGGCGGCACTGGGCGAGCCAGGCGTGCGGGACGGTCGGCAGTTCGCAGGTGGCGATGATCCGGTCGAAGGGGGCGCGTTCGGGTACTCCGCGGGCCCCGTCGCCGGTGACGACGACGGGGCGGTGACCGGCCGCCGCGAGGTGCCGACGGGCCGATTCGGTGATCTCCGGCTCCAGGTCGATGGTGGTGACGAGGTCGTCGGCGCCGAGCCGGCGGGCGAGCAGGGCCGCGTTGTAGCCGGTGCCGGCGCCCACCTCCAGGACCCGGTTGCCGTCCTCGACGCGCAGGGCGACCAGCATCCGGGCCATCAGGGAGGGCTGGCTGCTGGAGGAGAGCAGCCGGCCGTCGCGCAGCCGGGTGGCCAGCGGTACGTCCGCGTAGGCGCCGCGCACCCAGCGCTCCCGGGCCGCCGGCTCGGGGCTCTCGCCCCAGCGGCGTTCGTAGCCGCGGGGCCCGGCGACGTAGTAGTACGGCACGAAGAGGTGCCGGGGCACCGTGGCGAACGCCTCCCGCCACACCGGGTCCTCGTCCCAGGCCCCGTCGGCGTCGATCTCCCGCACCAGCGCGGCCCGCGCCGCGGCGGCGAGCTCCTCGGTCTCGGTGTCGTAGGCGCCCATATGTCCACAGTAGGGGCGGGCGGGCCTGGTCCTAAGCCTTGAGTCCTGGGTCACCGGGTCTGAGACGATGGACTGGTGAATGAGATTCGGCGCGGCACGCTTCAGGAGCAGACCTTCTACGAGCAGGTCGGCGGGGAGGAGACCTTCCGCCGGCTCGTCCACCGTTTCTACGAGGGAGTCGCCGAGGACCCGATCCTGCGGCCGATGTACCCGGAGGAGGAGCTGGGTCCCGCCGAGGAGCGGCTGGCCCTGTTCCTGATGCAGTACTGGGGCGGCCCCACCACGTACAGCGAGAACCGCGGCCACCCCCGGCTGCGCATGCGGCACGCCCCGTTCACCGTGGACCGGGCGGCGCACGACGCCTGGCTGCGGCACATGCGGACGGCCGTCGACGAGCTGGGCCTGTCCGAGGAGCACGAGCGGACGCTGTGGAACTACCTGACGTACGCCGCCGCGTCGATGGTGAACACGCCGGACTGACAGGTCGTCACTGAAGGTCGGATTCCGGTCACGCGTCGCCGTATTCCGATCACAATCCGGTATAGACCGGCCGACAACCGCTTACCCCGTACCCGGACCCTCTGCGAGCATCGCCCGAAGACCAGGAAGTCCGGACACACGGGGGCCGGGTGACGGGGTTCGTCTTCTCACGCGCGCGTGCGCACCGCCTGCTGCTGGGCGCCGCGTTGCTGACGGTGGTGCTGACCACCGCCGTCCTCGCGACGCTCACCGCGTACGCGGGTGCCATCGGTGACGCGGCGCTGCGCCACGTGCTCGCCGATCCGCGCACCGCGACCGACACCGCGCTGATCGTCAAGGCGGACGTACCGCAGGCCGGGCGGGCCGCCGCCGACACCGCCGTACGCGCCGGCGCCCGGCGGACCTTCGCGGGCTTACCGGTGACCGTGCGGACCCTGCGCCGCTCGGGCCCGTACGCGCTGCCCCGCTCGCTCCAGTCCCCCGCGAGCAGGTCGGGCGACCCGGACCTCACCTACCTCGCGGCACTGGACCGCAGCCGGCTGCGGCTGGCCGCCGGGCGCCTGCCGCGCCCCGCCGCGGGCCCGGTCGAGGTGGCGCTCCCGCAGGCCGCCGCCCGAACGCTGCGGCTGAAGCCGGGCGCCCGGCTCACCCTCGCGAACCGGCTGAAGGGCCCCGCGGTCCGGGTCCGCGTCGTCGGCGTGTACCGCCCCGCCTCGGTGACGGAGCCGTACTGGCGGCTGGACGACCTGCTCGGCCGCGGAGTGAAGACGTCCGGCTTCACGACGTACGGCCCGCTGCTCGCCGACCCCGCCGTCCTCACCGGCGGCCGGGTCAGCGCCGGGCCGACGGCCTGGCTGGCCTCGGCGGACTTCGGCTCGATGTCGACGGCACGGATCGGGGAGCTGCGCCAGGCGGCCCGGGAGGGCAGCACGGCCCTGCGCAAGCCCAGCGCGCTGAGCGGTACGACGGTGTCCCAGACCGCGCTGCCGGACGTGCTGGACCGGGTGGACCGTTCGCTGCTCGTGGCCCGCTCCACCCTGCTGATCGTCGCGCTCCAGCTCGTGCTGCTCGCCGGCTACGCGCTGCTCCTGGTGGCCCGGCTGCTCAGCACCGAACGCGCGGACGAGACCCGGCTGCTGCGCGCCCGCGGCGCCTCCCGCGCCCGGATCGCCGGCCTCGCCGCCGCCGAGGCCCTGCTGCTCGCGCTGCCCGCGGCCGGCTGCGCGCCCCTGCTCGCGGGCCCGCTCACCGCCCTGCTGGCCGGCCACGGCCCGCTGGCCCGGCTCGGCCTGCGCCTGGACCTCCCGCCCGCCGGCCGGCCCGTGGTCTGGCTGGTGGCGGCCGCGGTGGCCCTCGGGTGCGCGCTCGCGGTGACCGTACCGGCGATGACCGGCACCGAGGTGCGGGAGCGGGTGCGCACGCCCGGCCCCCGCCGCGGCTGGTCGCTGCCCTTGAAGCTCCGCCGGAAGCCGGCCCGCACCGCCGTGCCGGCCCCGCTGCGGACCGGCGCCGACCTCGGCCTGCTCGCGATCGCCGCGGTGGCCTACTGGCAGCTGGGCCGGCAGGGATCCGGCGGTGTGACCACCGACCTCCCCCAAGCTCCCGGCTCCGCCCGAGCAGGGGGAACCCCCACGGGCACTCTCGGCATCGATCCGCTGCTGGTGGCCGCGCCCGCGCTGGCCCTGCTCGCCGGGACCGTGCTCACACTGCGGCTGCTGCCGCCGGTGGCACGGTTCGCCGAGCGGTGGGCGGCCCGCGGTCGGGGGCTGCCGGTGGCGCTGGCCGGCTGGCAGTTCAGCCGGCGCACCGCGCGCGACGCGGGCCCGGTGCTGCTGCTCGTCCTCGCCGTCGCGCTCGGCATGCTCGCCATCGGGCAGGCCGCCTCCTGGGACCGCTCGCAGGACGACCAGGCCGACTTCCGGGCCGGGGTGCCGGTGCGGGTGCTGGCCGCCGGGGAGGACGGGCTCGGCCGTACGGACGTGTACGCGGAGCTGCCGCACGTGCGCGCGGCAGCCCCGGCCGTGCGCGGTGCCCAGCCGCTGTCCGGCGACCGTACGGCGACCGTGCTGGCCCTGGACACCGCGCACGCGGCGGACGCGGTGCTGATGCGCCCCGACCTCGCGGACGAACCGGTACGGCCGCTGCTGGCCCGGCTCGCCCCGAAGAGCGCCCCGGCCGGGACCCGGGTGCCCGCGGGCACCGCCCGGCTGCGGCTGACGGCACGCCTGCACAGCTCCACCGGGCCGGGCACCACGACCTCGGTGACGGTGACCCTCGCGGACCGGTACGGGGTGCCGTACCAGCTGCCGTTCGGGCAGCTCCCCGCCGACGGGCGCCCGCACACCCTGACCCTCGGCCTCGGGGCCGGCTCCGGGCCGGCGACCCTCACCGGTCTCCGCCTCGACCTCGCCCAGCCCGGCGAGCGCGCCGAGCGGCACCGGCTCACGGTGGAGAAGCTGACCGCCCACGGCAGTGACGGCGCGGAACACCCGCTGGAGCCGCCCGCCCGGTGGACCACCACCGCGGAGGCCGGCGGGGCCGCCGTGCCGAGCGCCGCCACCAGCCCCACCCGCCCCGAGGTCACCGGCACCCGTCCGCTGACCTTCGCGTACAGCACCGGCTATCTCCCGGACGCCGGCATCTGGACCGTCGCCTCCGTCACGCTCCGGCTCCAGGTGACCCAGGCCGCGCCCGCCGAGGTGCCGGCCGTCGTGACCGACCGCTACCTGGCCGCGGCCGGTGCCCGCACCGGGCAGCGGGTCGACCTCACTTTCGGCGACCGGACCGTGCCGGTACGGATCGCCCGGGCGGTACGGGCCCTGCCCGCCACCACCGATCCGGCGAACTCCGGTGCCCGTGACGGCGGAGCCGTCCTGCTCGACCTGCGCGCCGTGAACCAGGTGCTCCAGAGCCGGTACGGCGAGAGCGCCACCCCCACCGAGTGGTGGCTCGCCACCGCACCCGGCGACGCCGCCCAGGTGGCCGCCGCCCTGCGGGCGTTGCCGGACGTCGGCCCCGGGCAGGTGGTGGTGCGCGACGAGATCGCCGCCGAGCTGCGCGACGACCCCTTCGGCGCCGGTCCCGAGGCCGCGTTCACGGCGGCGGCCGTGGTGGCGGCCGCGCTCGCCGCGGTCGGCTTCGCCGTCGGCGCGGCCGGCGCGCAGCGGGCCCGCGGCGCCGAGTTCGCCGTGCTGCGCGCCCTCGGTGTGCCCCGCCGCCGGCTGGCCCGGACGGTCGCCGCCGAACAGGCCGTCCTCGTGGGCCTGGCACTCGCGGTCGGCCTGGGCCTCGGCACCGTACTGGCCCGTGCCGTCCTGCCGTTGATCGTCCTGACCGGCGAGGCGACACGGCCGGTGCCCGGCCTGCTGGTCCACCTGCCGCCGGGCCGGGTGGCGTTGCTGCTCGCCGCCGTCGCCGCGGTGCCGCTGGCGGTCGCGGCGGTGCCGGCCGTGCGCCGGGCGGATCCGGCGCGGGCGCTGCGCGCACCGGGAGGTGAGTGAGATGGGCCGTCCGGCGCCGCACACGGTCGCGCCCTGGGTGCGGACCCGGCTGCGGGCCGCGCCGGGTGCCGCAGCCGCGCTGGCGTTGCTGGTCGCGCTGACCGCGTGCCTGGCGGGCGCCTTCCCGCGCACGGTCGACCGGTACGAGGACGCGGGCCTGCAGCGGGCGCTCAGGCAGACCCGCCCGGACCACACCACCGTCCGGGTGTCGGCGCCCCAGCCCGACCTCGGCCTGTCCCCCGGGCGGCGCGCCGAGGCGCTGCGCCCCGCCGCGCTGAAACGGCAGTACGAGAAGGTGCTCGGCGCGGTCGGCAGCCCGCTGACCGTGGACCGTACCCAGTCCGCGTACGGTGTCGCCGGCACCGTCAGCCCGGCGGTGCCCGACCCGTGGCTGCCCCGGCCGAGCGGGCTGCCCGCCCATGTCCGGCCGACCGCACAGAGCGGTCTCGCCGACCACGCGCGCGTGCGCGCCGGGCGGCTGCCGCGGGCCGCGCACCCGGTGGACGAGACGACCCGCGAGGTGGAGGCCGCCGTGTCCGCCGCCACCGCCGAGAGCCTGCGCATCAGGGTCGGTTCGGTCATCCACGTACCGGCGCCCGGCCGGCCGCCGCTCGCCGTCCGGATCACCGGCATCCTCACCCCGCGCGATCCCGACGGCGCCTACTGGTCCACCGTCCCGCTGCTGCGCACCCCGGAGCTGGTGACCCTGCCAACCCCCGGCCCGGACCCGGACAGGTACTGGCTCGGCGCGCTGCTGCTCGCCCCGGAGGCGGCCCCCGCCCTGCTGGGCACCAGCACCAACCCGGCCCGCTACTGGCACCTCCCGCCCGACCTGCGCGGCCTGCACGCCCACGACCTGGGCCGGCTGAAGCCGGCCGTCGCCGCCCTGGAGGCCGGGCCGGCGCTGCAGCGCGTCCGCGCCCTCACCGACGAGGGCGCCGACATCGACACCGACCTGGACGACGCCCTCACCGCCTTCTCCCGGCTGCGCTCCGGCGTCTCCCCGCTGGTCGCCGTCGCCGCCGCGGGCACCGCCACGGTCGTCGCCGTCGTCCTGCTCATGGCCGGCGGCCTGGCCGCCGACCGGCGCCGGGCCGAACTCGCCCTGCTGCGCGCCCGCGGCGCCTCCCTGGCCGGACTCGCCGGGCGGCTCCTGGCCGAGACGGCCGTGATCGCCGTGCCGGCGGGCGCGCTCGGCCTCGCCGGGGCCCTGCTCGCGGTCCCCGCGGGCCGGCCCGCCCCCGCCGTCGCCGCGGCCCTGGCCACCACCCTCACCGCGTGCGCCGCCCTCCCGCTGCGCGCCGCGCTCGCCCACCGCACGGTACGGCTGACGGCCCCGCGCGAGGACGTCACCTTCGTACGCCCCTCCCGGCGCCGTACGGTCGCCGAGCTGACGCTGCTGGTGCTGGCCGCCGGTGCGGTGGTCACGCTGCGCCGACGCGGCACGACCGGCGACCAGCTGGTGGCGGTGGCCCCGGTGCTGATCGGCGTCATCGCCGCGCTGCTGCTGCTCCGCCTCCATCCGCTGCTGCTGCGCCGGCTCTCCGGCCCCGCCGGGCGCCTGCGCGGCGCGGTGGGACACCTCTCCCTGGCCCGCGCGGGCCGCACCCAGGGCGCCGCGGTGCTCCCGCTGCTCGCCCTGCTGACCGCGCTGACCACCGCGGCGTTCGGCGGCTCCGTGCTGGCGGGCGTGGCCGAGGCCCGGGACCGGGCGGCCCTGCTCACCGTCGGCGCCGACGCCCGCGCGGACGCGAGCACCCCGCTGCCGGCGGACGTCCCCGGCCGGGTCCGGGCGGTTCCCGGGGTGCGCGCGGTGACTCCCGTCAGCGTCACCTACCAGGCCAGACCGGAGGACGGCCAGGACTCGGTACCGCTGGTGGGCGTGGACCCGCGCGGCTACGCCGAGCTGACGGCCCGCACCGCCCTGGGCACCTTCCCGGCCGGCCGCCTGGCGCCCGGAGACCGGGCCGGCCCCCTCCCCGCCGTCGCCTCCCCCTCGGTGGCCTCCGCGTACGGCACCCGGCGGCCCTTCCTGGTCCGGCTGGAGGACGGCAGCGCGGTCACCGTCCGCATCGTCCTGGTCCGCGACCACACCCCGGCCGTCTCCGCCGCCGACTTCCTCGTGGTGAACCGGGCGGGCCTCGCCGACCCGGCCGGCCGTCCCACGGCCCTTCTGGTGACCGGCCGGCACCTCGACGCGGGCGCGCTGCGCCACGCCGTCGGCGGCGCGGCCGGCGTCCGGATCCGGGCCGAGGAACGCGCCCGGTACGCCGGCTCGCCCCTCCAGTCCGGTGCCGAGCACGTGTACACGGCGGCGGTCGCCGCGGGCGCCGGCTTCGCCGTCCTCGCCCTGCTGCTGTCCCTGCTGCGAGCGGCGCCCGAGCGGGCCGCGCTCCTGGCCCGCCTCCGCACGATGGGCCTCCCCCGTGCGGAGGGCCGCCGCCTGCTGATCCTCGAGTCCCTCCCCCAGTCCGTCCTCGCCGCCGCCGGCTCCACCCTGACCGGCTGGTCCGCGATCCACCTCCTGGCCCCCGGCATCGACCTGACGACGATCGCACTGCCGTCGGCGCAGACTCCTCTGACCGAGGCCCGCTTGCACCCGGACGCCTGGTCATTGACGGTCCCGGCACTCGTGGTCCTCCTGGTCTCCCTGACCGTCGCGGCTCTTCAGGCGTGGTGGACGGGGAGACGGGGGTCGGTGAGGGAACTCCGGGCGGGGGACGGCCGATGAACCCACCAGCTGCGGCCGGCCGTACCCGCTCGGCTGCGGGCAGTCGTGCCGCTCGGGGCGGCACGGGTGGGCGCTGGGGGTACCCCCTGCCCGAAGAGCTCGGGGGAGGCACCCCGCCGGCCCGGGCAAGCGGAACCCACCCCACCCAGCCCCCACACCGGGCAACCCCGCAGGAGACCCCATGACGGAGCCGAGCCTGACCGACCTGGCCAACCGCGTCACCCGGGCCAAGGACGCCCCGGCCTACGGCCACGACGCCCTCATCACCTGCGACCGCCTGGTCCGCATCTTCACCACGGACGGCGTAGAGGTCCAAGCTCTCCAGGGCCTGGACCTCCTCGTCCGCGAGGGCGAGCTCATGGCCCTGGTGGGCGCATCCGGCAGCGGCAAGTCCACCCTCATGAACATCCTCGCCGGCCTGGACACCCCCACCGCCGGCGCGGCCCGCGTCGCCGGCCGCGACCTGCTCACCATGACGGCCGCCGACCGCCTCGCCTACCGCCGCGAGGTCGTCGGCTTCGTCTGGCAGCAGACCGCCCGCAACCTTCTCCCCTACCTCACCGCGGCCCAGAACGTCGCCCTCCCCCTCCAGCTCTCCGGCACCCGCAAGGGCCGCCGTGCCCGCACCGAACGCGCCCTGGAACTGATGGAGTTGCTTCAGGTGGCCGACTGCCGGGACCGCCGTCCGCACCAGATGTCCGGCGGCCAGCAGCAGCGCGTCGCGATCGCCGTGGCCCTGGCGAACGGCCCGGCGGTGCTGCTCGCCGACGAACCCACCGGCGAACTCGACTCCCATACGGCCGCGCAGATCTTCGACGCGTTCCGCACGGCCAACGAGACCCTCGGCACGACGATCGTCATCGTCACCCACGACCAGGCGGTGGCGGGCGAGGTCCGCCGTACCGTGGCGATCCGTGACGGCCGTACCTCCACCGAGGTGTTGCGCCGCAGCGAGATCGACGCGGCGACCGGCCATGAGACGGTCGTCGCCCGCGAGTACGCCATGCTCGACCGCGCGGGCCGCCTCCAGCTGCCCGCCGACTACCTCCGCGCCCTGGACATGCGCGACCGTGTGGCCCTGGAACTGGAGACGGACCACATCGGGGTGTGGCCGGACGACACGCGGTGAGCCGTGCCGGGCCGGAGAGGTGCGCGGCTCAGCGCACGCTGAGCCCGAAGGACCCGAGCCCGGCCTGCCGTACGGCGACCGACCCGTACGGCGTCCGCAGCCGCAGCCAGGTCCCCGAGGAGTACAGCCCGGTGTCGCCGGGCTCGGTCCCCGGCCGCAGGAAGCCCAGCGACTGGGCCGCATGCACGGCCCGCACCGGCAGCCGGGTCCCCTTGATCTGCCGGGACCAGATGTCCCGCCCGATCCGGTCCAGCTCCGCGCGGGTACGCCCCTCGGGCCCCAGCTCCTCGGTACGCGAGCGGAACTCGGCCACCGCGGCGGCGACCGTGGCGCGCAGCACGTCCGGGGCGGGCAGCCCGGGCTCGGACTGCCAGCCGGCGCGCGGCGGCAGCACACCGGCCCACGGCGGTCCGGTGACCGGTGCGGGGACGGCCGCGGTGGCCGCCCGCTCGTCCACGGACTCCAGGAGCTCGCCGGCGGAGACGGTCACATCGAGGGTGACGTCGAGGCCGTCCTCGTACGGCTTGGCCAGCCGCACCGCGCGGACCGCCAGCACCTCGAAGGACGGCGGCCGCCCGAAGACGGCGAGGGCGGTGCGGGCCGCCTGCAACCGCACCGCGGCTCCACGGTCGTAGTGGAGCAGCCGGGAGAGGAAGGCGGCGAGGTCCGCCGCCTCCGTCTCGTCGGCCAGGTGGAGCACCGTCATGCGGCGACGGCCTCCTGTTCGGCATCGTCCCGGTACTCCTGGAGGAACTCCCGCTCCTCCTCGGTGATCCGGCGTGGCCGCTGGGTTTCGAAGTCGAACGGCACGATCACCGTCGAGGCCCGTACGTAGACCAGGTCGTCGTCCTTCACCTCGTAGGCGATGGTGAAGGACGCGGCCCGGATCTCGGTGATCCACAGCTCGATGTCCACGGGGTGGTGCCGGTGGACGAGCTGCCGCTTGTAGTCGATCTCATGACGCGCCACCACGGACCCCTGCTTGAACTCCTTGTCCGGGCGGAACAGGAAGTCGATACGGGCTTCCTCCAGGTACCGGAGGAAGACCACGTTGTTGACGTGGCCGTACGCGTCCATGTCCGCCCAGCGCAGCGGGCAGCGGTAGATGTGCCGCAAGGTTCGATCAGCCCCGGGTCAGCTTCTTGTAGGTGGCGCGGTGCGGACGCGCGGCGTCCGGGCCGAGCCGCTCGATCTTGTTCTTCTCGTACGACTCGAAGTTGCCCTCGAACCAGAACCACTTCGACTCACCCTCGTAGGCGAGGATGTGCGTGGCGACACGGTCGAGGAACCACCGGTCGTGGGAGACGACGACGGCGCAGCCGGGGAAGTCCAGCAGGGCGTTCTCCAGGCTGGAGAGCGTCTCGACGTCGAGGTCGTTGGTGGGCTCGTCGAGGAGCAGCAGGTTGCCGCCCTGCTTCAGGGTCAGCGCCAGGTTGAGCCGGTTGCGCTCACCACCGGAGAGCACGCCGGCCGGCTTCTGCTGGTCCGGCCCCTTGAAGCCGAAGGCGGAGACGTACGCGCGCGACGGCATCTCGACCTGGCCGACGTTGATGTAGTCGAGCCCGTCGGACACGACCTCCCACAGCGTCTTCTTCGGGTCGATGTTCTCGCGGCTCTGGTCGACGTAGGAGATCTTGACGGTCTCGCCGACCTTGATGTCGCCGGAGTCCGGGGTCTCCAGGCCCTGGATCATCTTGAACAGCGTGGTCTTGCCGGCGCCGTTCGGGCCGATGACGCCGACGATGCCGTTGCGCGGCAGCGTGAAGCTGAGCCCGTCGACCAGGACCTTGTCCCCGAAGGCCTTGTTGAGCTTGTCGACCTCGACGACGACGCTGCCGAGCCGCGGCCCCGGCGGGATCTGGATCTCCTCGAAGTCCAGCTTCCGCATCTTCTCGGCCTCGGCGGCCATCTCCTCGTACCGCGCGAGACGGGCCTTGGACTTGGCCTGCCGCCCCTTGGCGTTGGAGCGGACCCACTCCAGCTCTTCCTTGAGGCGCTTCTGCCGCTTGGCGTCCTTCTGGCCCTCGACCTTGAGACGCGTGGCCTTGGTCTCCAGGTACGTGGAGTAGTTGCCCTCGTACGGGTAGGCGCGCCCGCGGTCCAGTTCGAGGATCCACTGGGCGACGTTGTCCAGGAAGTACCGGTCGTGGGTGATGGCCACGACGGTGCCCGGGTACTTGGCCAGGTGCTGCTCCAGCCAGTTCACCGACTCGGCGTCGAGGTGGTTGGTGGGCTCGTCGAGGAGCAGCAGGTCGGGCTGCTCCAGCAGCAGCTTGCAGAGCGCGACGCGGCGCTTCTCACCACCGGAGAGGTTGGTGACGGGCCAGTCGCCGGGCGGGCAGCCGAGGGCGTCCATGGCCTGCTCCAGCTGGGCGTCGAGGTCCCAGGCGTTGGCGTGGTCCAGCTCCTCCTGGAGCTTGCCCATCTCGTCGAGCAGCGCGTCCGAGTAGTCGGTGGCCATGAGCTCGGCGATCTCGTTGAACCGGTCGAGCTTGCCCTTGATCTCGGCGACACCCTCCTGGACGTTCTCCAGGACGGTCTTCTCCTCGTTCAGCGGCGGCTCCTGGAGCAGGATGCCCACGCTGTAGCCCGGCGACAGGAAGGCGTCACCGTTCGACGGCTGCTGCAGTCCGGCCATGATCTGCAGGACGGTCGACTTACCGGCACCGTTCGGCCCGACGACGCCGATCTTCGCGCCCGGCAGGAAGCTCAGGGTGACGTCGTCGAGGATCACCTTGTCGCCGTGCGCTTTGCGCGCCTTGCGCATGGTGTAGATGTACTCAGCCAAGAGAAACCGTCCGGCAACTTGAAATCTGGCAGTGGGCAGATACACCCCATCTTGCCTGACTGCCAGGCTTGGGTGGTAACCCGTCTGACCGGGCGGCTCTGACCTGGGCTTCAACCTGGGGCTTCTCGGGCGGCGACGGTGGCCCGGCCTGCTGACCGGTCGCTCCCCCGGCGGGCCGGGCGGTGACCACCCTCACGAAGGGAACGGTGACCGAGCCCGTCGGGGAGTGGCCGCCGGCCTACGCGCCGGGAGGCGTCTCCTTGCGGCGCAGCACGATCAGGACCGCGCCGCCGATCACCACCAGGCCGATGGCCACGCCCGCGATCATGGGGGTGATGGCGGAGCCGCCGGTCGCGGCCAGGTTGGTGTCGGGGGCCGTGCTGCCGCCCACCGTGGCGGGGCTGGGCTCGGTGCGGAGCTGAGCCGTCTCCGTCGTGATCGCCCCCTGTGTCTTGCAGTCCAGGACGCCGGTGAAGCGGTGGCTGAAGCCGTGCGGGCCGGTGATCGTGACGTCGTAGGCCTGGTCCTCCTGGAGCGGGACGGTCACCGTACGGGAGGCACCCGCGGGGATGGTGTGCTCGGCGCCCAGCAGCCGGAAGGTGAACGGCTTGTCGCCCTTGTTGGCCGCGGTGATGTCCAGGCCGCCCTTGGCGCAGTTCTTGCGGGCCGACACCGCCGGTATGGCCCCTTCGGCCGCCCAGCCGGCCGTCGCCGTCGCGGAGACCGTGGACTCGCTGGAGCCGGCCAGGATCTGGGTCTGGCTGCGGCTCTCGGAGGCGAAGGCCCGGCCCACCGGCACGGTCGTCGACGCCTGCACGGCCAGCTGTGCAGCCCCGTCCGCCGCGTCCTCGGGGATGTCGAGGAACAGCCGGGTGCCGTCCTTCGCCGAGGTGATCACCTTGCCGGTCTTGTCGATGATCCGCACCCCGCCGGCCGCCACGCCCGCCGGCGGGCTCACCGTGACCGCGCCCGCGTTCGTGTGCACGGTCACCGGTCCGAGCAGGTCGCCCGGCCGGCCGGAGACCGCGGGCGGGTCCAGGGTGAGCGAGGCCTGTGGTTCGGCGACGCTCCGGGCGCTCTTCTCCAGATAGTCGGCGAGCTTCTCGGCCTGCGGGTCGACGGCGTCGACCTTCGCGCCGTCGGAGTAGCGCCAGATGGCCACCTGGGTGCCGGCCGCCGCGTCCTGCTCGGTCAGCCCGCTCGTGCCCGCCTGCCGTGCGAGCGCGGCGAGGTCGTTGACCTGGGGGTAGGAGTTCTGGAGGATCCAGCGGATCCGGCCCGCGTCCTTGTTGGTGCCCAGCGAGGTGCCGCTCCAGGGCGTCTCCTGGTATCTGGCGTCCCGCTGGGTCGGGTTGTGGAGGTCGACGCAGTACGTCTGGAGGGTGCCGCCGCCGTCCACGGACATCTCGAACAGGCCCGCGGCCACCCGCTGGTCGCCGCCGTCCTCGTGGATCACTGCCTCGCCGTAGGTCTTCAGGCCGTTGATCGTCGCCGTGGCGCCGCCCTGCGTCTGCGGGGTCTCCTCGGCCACGGCCGTACCGGCGCCGGACAGCACGCCGGCTGTCACGAGGCCGGACACCGTGGTGGCGGCGGCCAGGCGGGCCGTTCCGTTGGACCGGCAGAACCCAGAGAGCGCAGCAAGCACAGAATTCCCCTTCGAGCAGGACCCGTTGGACGTGGGGGACGGTCCCACCAGCAGAATCGGCAGCCCCTAGGGGCACGCCCGGCATCCTATGGATCAGTCGGAGCCTCACCCGCCGGTCGGATCATCCGATGGCCGATCCGATCCGCAATCGTTATCGCCGGGACCGTCCGTGAGCTGGCCGTATCGACAAATCCACCGTTTTGCACAGGGTGTTCGGACGGTACGGACAGCTCGACCGGGGCGGATCACCCGCGGGCCGCGGTGCGGCGCGCGGCTGACGTCATGTCACCGCGACGGCCTCACGGGACTGTTGGGCCGCATCGGCGTCCCGCCCGTCCGGCGGCCTCGGCGTCTCCCAGCTAGGCTCCGGCCGGGCCGCCGTCGGTGGCGCCTCCGGTTTGGCCGCGCGGTGGAAGACCGCCGTACCACGCGACAGGTCGTGACCGATCGTCACGGCGTCGATGTCGGCGGAAGCCCACTGCTGCTGTCCGTCCCGCACTTCCGTGCGCACCTTCAGCCGGCCCTGGACGACGACCGGCTGGCCCACCTCCACGCTGGCCGCCACGTTGACCGCCAGCTGGCGGTTGGCCCACACCGTGAAGAAGTTGGTGTGCCCGTCCGTCCAAGCGCTCTTCTCCCGGTCCCAGTAACGCGCGGTCACCGCCACCCGGAACCGGGCCGACGGCCCCGCCGCCGACTCGCGGTACACCGGCTGGGTCGCCACGTTCCCCACCACGCACACGATGGTCTCGTTCACGGTCTCGCTCCCCTCCCCCGCCCGGCCTCCTCCGGCCGGGCGGACACGCGTACGGGCCCGTCCCGTACGGCTGCGTCTGCCGTGCGGGGGCACGCACGCCTGCCGTAACCGCCCGCACCTCACGCCGACCGCCCGCACCACCCGCCGTGTCTCCGGCCGGACCCGCCGGGCGATCGCCGTGACCTCAGACTGCCTCCGCCGGGCCGGGCCCGCCGAGTGCTGTGGACGGCCAACCGCCTGTGGACAACTCCGCCACCCGCGCGAGTGACACCGCGCCCCGGCGCGCCTCATCCATCTCCACAGCCACCGCTGTCACCAGCTGCGCGCCGGCGTACATCACCTCGTCGCCAGGGCCGCTGGTGGCCTGGATCAGCTGCTGGGCCACCCCGACCGCCCCGCCCTCAGCCCACCCCGGCACCCGCCCCGGCATCGGACCGCACGACCCTGCCGTACTGCTCCCGCACCTCGCGGTAGCGCAGCAGCTCCGACGCCACCGGATCGAGCACGCGGGCCCGGCCGCAGCTCGCCGCCGCCTCCCGCAGCCGCCGTTCCGCCTCCTGGCCGTAGCGCCGGGCGGGCCCCCGGGCCGCCATCCGGCAACCCCACTCCACGAACGGCCCGCCGACGATCCCGCACACCATCAGCAGCACCGGGACGCCCAGGTTGGGCGCCATCACCCCGGCGATCTGCCCGGCCAGCCAGGCACCGCCCACGATCTGGAGCAGGGTCATCGCCGCCTGCACCAGCACGGCCACCGGCCACCAGCCCGGTCGCGGCGGGCGGCCCGGCGGGAGCCCGGCCCGCGCCGCCAGGTCGTCCAGCGCCTCGGACAGCCCCTGGGAGCCGCGTACGGCCGCTTCGCGCACCGCCTGCGCCCAGGGCGTGGGCAACCCGGCCGACGCCCGGTCGCAGACCGTACGGACCGCCTGCTCGACCCGCTGGCGGGCCGTGGCCTCCTCGTCCGCCTGGGTGCGCACCGGGAGCCGGCCCGTCGTGGAGTCGCCCCGGCCCTGGTACCAGCGCCACAGCCGCAGCCAGGGGGTGCCGCAGGCGCGGTTGGCGTTGCGCAGCCAGGCGCGTTCGGCGGCCTCGCCCGCCGCCGTGGCACCCACCGCGTCGGCGAGCCGCGCGGCGAACTCCTCGCGCGCCTCCTCACTCAGGCCGACCCGCCGCCCGGTGGCGTACACGGGCCGCAGCTCGGCCGCGGCGGCGTCCACGTCGGCCGCCACCCGGCGGGCCGCCGCGCCGCGCTCCGCCACGAACTGGCCGAGCGCCTCGCGCAGGTCGCCGACGCCCTCGCCGGTCAGCGCGGACAGTGCGAGCACGGTGGCGCCCGGTTCGCCGTGCTCGCCGAGCGCGATGCCGTCCTCGTCCAGCAGCCGCCGCAGGTCGTCCAGGACCTGGTCGGCGGCGTCCCCGGGCAGCCGGTCCACCTGGTTGAGGACGATGAACATGATCTCCGCGTGGCCCGCCATCGGCCGCAGGTAGCGCTCGTGCAGGATGGCGTCGGCGTACTTCTCGGGGTCGACCACCCAGATGACCGCGTCGACCAGCTTCAGGATCCGGTCGACCTGTTCGCGGTGCTGTACGGCGGCGGAGTCGTGGTCGGGCAGGTCGACCAGGACCAGCCCGCGCAACTGCCCCTCGGCGTCCGCGTTGTGCAGCGGACGGCGGCGCAGCCGGCCCGGGATGCCCAGCCGGTCGATGAGGCTCGCCGCGCCGTCGCTCCAGCTGCACGCGATGGGTGCGGCCGTGGTCGGACGTCGTACCCCGGTCTCCGAGATGGCGACACCGGCGAGCGCGTTGAACAGCTGCGACTTGCCGCTGCCGGTCGCGCCGGCGAGGGCGACGACGGTGTGCCGGCCGGACAGCTTGCGGCGGGCGGCGGCCTCGTCCAGCACACGGCCCGCCTCGGCGAGGGTCCGGGTGTCCAGACGCGTGCGGGAGAGGCCGACGAGCTCGCGCAGGGCGTCCAGGCGGGAGCGCAGCGGGCCGTCGTACGCCAGCGGGGCCGGGGTGTGGCTGCCCGGGCCGCGGTGTGCCGGCTCTCCCGCGGAGGCGCGGTCGGCGGCGAGGGCGGCGGCGTTCGCCTCGGTGACGCGCCGCGCGATGAGACCGTCGTCCCAGGTTTCCTGGGATTCGGCGTCGTTCCCGCCGTCGGCGGCGGCCTTGGGGGACGGCGTGGCGTCCGCTGCGGGGCGGGGTTTCGGCGAGGGGGGCGTGTGCGGCGCGGGAGCGTGCGGGCGGGGGACGGAGACGGCTACGTCGGCGTGGGCGTCTTTCGGGCGGGCGGGGCGATCCCGGCCGTCGGTCTCGTCCTTCACACGCGCGGGGCGATCCCGCCCCTCCGCCTCATCGTTCACACGCGCAGAGCGATCCGCCTCATCGTTCACACGCGCAGAGCGATCCCGCCCCTCCGCCTCGTCCTTCACAGACGCAGGGCGGTCCGGAGTCGGGCCGGCGTCTGGCACGCGCGCGTGAGGAGCGTGGACGGCGTCCTTGCCCGTGCCGCCGCCCTCCGTCCGGCCGTCGCCCCCGTCCCCGTCCCCCTGTGGGTGCCCGCCGCCGCTCGCGTCCCTGACCTCGCCCCTGGCACCGTTCCCGTCCGTGCCCCTGTCCTTGTCGTCGCAGCCGCCGGTGGCGGCGGGGCGGGCGTCCGCGGGGCGACCGGTGCCGGGGCCGTCGTCGCCGCGGGCATCTTTCACGAGGTTGAGGCCGGCTTTCGTGAGGGCGTCGACTCGTTCGACGTTGTCCCGTGCGCCCTCGATGGATCCGGTGTCGCCGCTGTCGCTCCCGTGCTCGGTGCGCGTCATGTGGTCGGTGTGATCCATGTGGTCGTGGTCAGTGACGGCGGTCACCGGTCACCTCTCCTTCAGCAGTACGGACAGCGCGGCGATGAGGTCGGCCTGCGGCTCGGCCCGGACGTCCAGGGCGTCGAGCGGGGCGAGGCGCCGCTCGCGTTCGGCGTGCATGACGCGGTCCACGTGCTCGAGGAGCAGCCGCCCGGCCCGGTCGCGCAGCCGCAGCGCGCCGTGGGCGCCGAGCCGCTCGGCGATCCCCTCGCCCGCGTTGCGCGCCCGGCGACCGCCCAGCACCGCCGTGGCGACGAGGGCGGCGACCACCTCCGGGTCGGGCGCGCCGGTGCGTTCCAGGTGCCGTACCTCGTCCTCGGCGTACTCCTCCAGCTCGCGCCGCCAGCGCCGGGCCGCGAGGCCGATGCGGTGCTCGGCGCGCTCCAGGGAGGTGTCGCGGCCGGTGAGCTCCGGGGCGTCGGCGGCGGGCTCGCGCCGCCAGGCGTCGTCGACGCGCTCGTCGGCGGCGGTGACGGAGCACAGCAGCAGCGCGGCGAGGCTCTCCACAAGGGCGTCGAGGAGTTCCCCGGCGGTGCAGTCCAGGGGGAAGGCACGCCAGCGCTTGAGGGCGTCCCCGGCGAGGACCGCACCGGCCTGGAGGCGGCCCCGTACGCGCGCGTGCTCTTTGTCGTAGGCGGTTTCCACGGCGGAGGTGAGCCGGAGGGCCGCCGCGTACTGGGCGGCGGCCGCGCCGGCCAGCTCGGGCATCCGGGACTTGAGCGAGGCGAGGACGCCGTGGGCGGTGCGGGCCACGACCTGCTGCCGGGCGGAGGGGTCCTGGGCGTGGTGGACGAGCCAGCTCTTCAGGGGCGCGACGGCGGTCGCGGGCAGCAGCCCGGCGCCCCAGGCGGACTCGGGCAGCTCGGGGACGGTGAAGCGGGGTACGTCGCCGAGGCCGGCCTTGGTGAGGAGGGCGCCGTACTGCCGGGAGACCTCGGAGACGACCTGGTGGGGCACCCGGTCCAGGACGGTGACGAGCGTCGCGTCGTACTCCTTGGCGGTACGCAGCAGGTGCCAGGGGACGGCGTCGGCGTAGCGGGCGGCCGTGGTGACCATGATCCAGACGTCGGCGGCGCAGATCAGCTCGGCGGCGAGGACGCGGTTGTCGGCGATGAGGGAGTCGACGTCGGGGGCGTCGAGGAGGGCGAGCCCGCGCGGGAGCGTGTCGGCGGTCTCGATGCGCAGCACGCGCCCGGGATCCTCCTCGGCGAGCAGGAACTCGTCGCCGACGTCCCGGTTCGGTGCCCACACGCGGGTCAGGTCGGGGAGCACGCGCATGCCGCTGAACCAGTGATGATCCTCCGGATGGCAGACGAGCACCGGTGTCCGGGTGGTCGGGCGCAGTACGCCGGCCTCGCTCACCCGTCGGCCGACGAGGGAGTTGACCAGCGTCGACTTGCCCGCGCCGGTGGAGCCGCCGACGACGGCCAGCAGCGGGGCCTCCGGCTGCCGCAGGCGGGGTACGAGATAGTCGTCGAGCTGCGCCAGGAGTTCGTCGCGGTTGGCACGCGCGCGTGGGGCCCCCGCGAGGGGCAGCGGAAAGCGTGCGGCGGCGACACGGTCGCGCAGAGCGGAAAGTGTGTCGAGCAGCTGAGGCCGTACGTCCAAGGTCACCACATGTGAAGAATGCCCAATTTTAGGGGAATTCTGAAGCATATGGACATGTCTGCGCGCCGACGGAACAGAACGGGCAGAAGGGAGGACTAGGACACGGGCACAGGCCAGGCATAACGAGTGCACAACACCCGGTGCGCCAGGCACCAAAAGCGGTGCACGATTCGTACCTGCCTGCGATTATCAGGATCGCTTCACCGAACCTCCACATCGAGCCACGGAGGCGAAGCGACAGGGTCAAGGAACCGGGAGCCCTATCCTTGTCCCCGGCAACGTCACGGATGAGCCCACACCAGGGCACCAGGCACGAGGCCACCCATCCGGCCCCCGTAGCTCAGTGGATAGAGCAGGCGCCTTCTAAGCGCTTGGCCGCAGGTTCGAGTCCTGCCGGGGGCGCCAGTCTCCGCCCTCCCGCTTGGGAGGGCTTTTTGCTGGTCAGGCGGGTAGCACTGACCACCACGAAGCCTCGGACGCCCTCTTGATGATCAAGGGCAGACTCCGGGGCTGTCCGGTTGTCACCGAGTTGTGGCGGGTGGCCGTGCCGAATGCGTGTGGAAGTTCTCGACCCGGGGAAGATCAGCCAACGCCCGGCATGTTCCGGTTGTCGCACACGCGCCGCCCGCTGGGCGACTCGAAGACGTGCGGGGGCAGTACGGCCTTACGCGCGCTGCGCCACGCCCCTCGGATGACGGAGCCGGCGACGATGCCACCCGACTCCCCTTGGCAGAGCAGATCACCCGGCTGGAGCTGTTGCCCGGCGATGTGTCGGCGCAGAACGCCGGGCCGTGCGAGGTCGCTCGACAGCAGCCGGCAACGGCCGATGACGGCCCCGCAGCGGCGCACTGACAACACCCCGACCAGTAAAACCCAGCTCCCGAAGATTCCCGGCAAGACCGAGGGCAAGGAGCTGCAGACGGTGACGCACCGATGCGGCCACAGCCGGATCGACGAGCGAGCACCGAACCGCTTCTCGGCACGCCGAGTTGCAGAGAGATCGAACTCGTGAAGCGGGTGTCGCTTCACGCTCCGTCGTTTCGGCTGCGGGGCCCGTACTGAGAAGCGTCGGTGAAGATGAGCCGTGGCGAACTACTGATCATCATCAGAGAGCCCAGGCCGAGTGCCACACGCCCGAGCACTGCGGTGCCCTCCCAGTAGTGCGGGGACCCGAAGACCACCCAAGCGCCCAACGCGATGCCTGCGATCACAACCACCAGTCCACTGATACGACGTAAGCCGTGACTCATGGGCTCATCCTTGCCCATGGCGGATCAGTGCTCAACTGCCGAAGCGCCACTCTCCCATCGCCTTTGGCCGCCGGGATGCCTTCCCAGCGGACAACGGACAGCCGGCGGACCTGCCGATCGCTGTCGAGTCCGCCAGCGCCAGTTGCACCGCATGCCGCCTTCGATGCTCGCCGAGATACGCGTACCCCGGGCCCACACAGCTGCCCGGTGACGCGGTCCGTCTTCCGTCTGCTTCGCCTCGACGACGTGATCCTGGCCGGGCCGTCAAGGCATGTCTGCCGGATGGCTTCCTGGCCCTCCCCGGCTCGGACCCCATGGACCGAACCGAATGTCACCAGTGGGCCACCGCGCGGGCTGCCTCGGCAGGACATGCCCGGGGGTAGGCCAGGGCCCCGTGAAAGGGAGATACCCGGGCGAAAACCGTTACCTGCGGTGCGCGGGGAGCGTTGAGGAAACGTGCGGCCGCGTCGGTGCGGGCGCGTTTATCGACTGTCGACTCAAAGGAGAACCGTGATGTCTCGCATCGCGAAGGTGGCGACCCTCGGTCTGGGCACGTCCGCCCTGGTCCTCAGCGGGGCCGGTCTGGCCTCGGCCGCCGCGGATGCCAACGGCGGAGCCGTCAACTCGCCCGGAGTGGTTTCGGGGAACGAGCTCCAGGCACCCGTCCACGTGCCGGCGAACCTGTGCGGGAACACCGTGAGCGCGCTCTTCAGTCTGATGAACCCGTCCTACGGCAACGCCTGCGGCAACGCCGACGGTCAGTAGGAGGACGAGGACCACTACGGCCTCTGATCACAGCCCACGCCCCACACACAGCAAACACGGCTGAGCCCTTGGCGGAGTCCGACCGCCGGGCTCAGCCGTAGGTGTACCTCTCTCGGGTAGCGGCAGACGCCCATGCCCTCCACCTGATCCGGCACCACCCTCCTTGGAGGCGCCGTCACGTGCCGCGCCATCACCCACCCTCGGTGCGCGCCGCGGCCCTGTGGACACCACCGCCACACAGCACGCGTTCACCGGTGCTCCACGACCGGGTGGTCGAGCCACAACAGGGGCCATGCCCTGCTGCCAGGCCCCGCACCTCTGCCCGAACCCCTGCTGCACCGGCGCGTCGGCGCACCGACGTTCATGCGCTCGTGCGTCGTGACGGTTCCTCCCCGATGTGGTCACCACTCCGGCAGGTCCTTCCGCATGGCCCTGCGGCCCGGCGTCCCTTCCGCACGGTACGGCCCCGGTCTCCTGTCCCTGACCCAGGGTGCAAGGTAGCGGCGGCCACAGAAACTCGCCTTCGCGGCCCGGCCGTCGTCGGGGGCTCGGCCCGAGGGCTCGATGCGGTCTCTGCGGCACTGCACGAGCAGGGCCTCGCTCGGCCGGTCCTCCACCAGTTCCACCGGGCAGACCTCATCGGCGAGCCAGCCGGTCAGCCGTTCCTCGTCGGCTCGGGTCGCCGGGCGGAACCCGAGGGCCTCGCGGATCTGCGTACGGTGGCCCTTTGCGGAGCGGAACGACAGGTCGTACTTCGCCAAGTCCTCGGTCGGCACCTTGACCACGTCGGCCACGTAGTCGACCGCGGCCGGCGGAAACTCCTCCACAAACTGAGGGAACCCGGCCCCCCAGCTCGAAGAACTTCAGCATCAGCACGAATCCGAACCTGGTCGGGCCGGACTTGTTCGCGACCAAGTGCCAGTCGCTGCCCACCGGCGTCCAGCAGGCCACCACGTCCTCTGGCGACCACTCCCGGCGCATGAACGCTCCCACCCCTCCACCGACTACTCGTTTGGCCTGACGAACCGGCCAGACACGAAGCAACGGGAGAGCAGAAGGGAGCGGCGGCTACTTTGCACCGTGGGTCAGAGACAGGAGACCGGGGCCGGTACCGGCAGACCGCAAACCGCGGATCCGGTGGCCGCGGTACGTCTCGCCCGAAGCGGCCGCTTCGGGGAGCGCCGTTCGCCGTGGACACCGGGCGGCGACGGGGGAGGCCCAGAGCTGCACCGGCCGCGCACCGCCCTCCGGAGACCCCGAAGGCCCAGGACCGCCCTGCCTCCCCGGCGCCCCGGAGCAGCCGTGTGCGCACGGCGGCCATGGTGTCCCCGAGTCTCAGGACGACGCGGTGACGCGAAGGTGTTCCCGGGTTCAGTCCGGCCTTCGACGTCCCGGGGTCCACCCGGGACGTCCCCGCCGGTCCTGGCCGGTGTCCCGCTGTGGGACGCTCTCGCACCCGCACCCACCGCGGTCCCCACGCCCGCGCAATTCCCCCGGACCCGCCCATCGGTCGTCCGGATCACATGACAGCCCATCGGGTTTCACAGCATGACGCGACCGTGGCCGACGCCGGTGCGGTCGGCGGGCAGCGCGAAGTCCGCTGGGCGCCACACTGCGGCCGAGGGTGCTTCTGGAGTGACCGTCGGCTGTGATCGGATGGCACGGGTGGGAGCCGCATGGTCCTTGGACACCACCGGGCGGATCAGGATCCACAGCAGGTAGGCCAGGCCGAGGGCGGCGGCGGTGCCCACGGCCCCCCACAGCAGCAGTGACAGGGTTCCGTGCCGGTGGCCCTCGGTGCGGGGCGTGTGTCTGCCGAAGCGCCGGCGCAGCAGCTGGACCGCCGTGTTCCCCAGGTTCCAGAGAATGAGCGCGGCGCCGAGCAGCGGCAGCACAAGGAAGAGGATCTGCACGCAGGCCGCCGCGGTGCTCAGCACGGGTGTGGTGCTGGTGGTGGCCTTGCTGACGAGCGCGACGGCGGCAGCCCATGCCGTGGTCGTCATCTCGGGCAGCCGGAAGACGACGAGGCCGAGTTGTGTTCCGAGGGCGGGCAGTACGGTGAGGACCCAGATCGTGACGACGACCTGGGGCCACCGCTTGAGGGCCTGGAGCCGCTCTTCCGGTGGGCGTCGCAGGAGAGTGCGGCGCAGGATGGGGCCGATGTACTTGAACAGGTCAGGGATGCCGACCAGGTCCGAGATGATGTAGTAGCCGTCGAAACGCAGGGTCGGCAGAAGCTGCTGGACCATTTCGAGGTTGACGAGCAGGATCGCCGCCAGCAGTACCGGGGACGGACTGCGCAGCTGCAGCACGATCAGACCGAGGATGAACAGGCTGTTGAAGTAGACGCCGCCCAGGTCGGTGCGCAGTCGCCCGACGCGGTCGAGCCGATAGGAGTTGGTGACGTCCGTGTAGAAGGCCGGCCACACCAGGTAGAGCCCGCACCCCATGACCCCGGGGCGTACGTTCCCGTAACGGCAAGCCGCGGCGTGGCCGATCTCGTGGAAGGCGGCAGACGCCAGCGCCAGTCCGATCATGATGAGAGTGCCGCCGGGGTCGGACATCACCCCGATCATGGCGAGACCGGGATCCTGAGTGCCGAACAGGTAGATCTCGGCCGCCAGGAACGTCGATACGACCAGCAGCACGAGGAGGGGCTGGAACAGCCAGGAAAAGATCCCCGCGACGATCCAGGCGCCGTTTTCGGACACCACTGCGGTGCGGTGGCGCAGACCGAGGAACGCGTGCTCGGTCTTGGCGAAGTCGGCGAGGGTGCCGTCGCTTCGCGTGGTGATCCCCAGCGGTGCGAGCTTGTTGTCGAGCACGAAGGCCACATGGTCGGCGCCGAACGTACGACCGGTGGTCCGGGTGAGTTCCTGCGCCACACGGTCGAGGAGCTGACGCCCGTCGCCCGATCTCGCCGCCTCGGCCTGGTGTCGCTCCAGACTCCTTGCGGTCTTGTAGAGCACGTCGGGCAGCTGGATGACCTGCCCGTCGAAGCGGTGCACCAGGTGGGGTGGATGGCGGTATCCGGAACCGGCGAACTCGCCTACCAACTCGGTTCCCTCGGTGAGCATGGGCACTGCCCCGACGGGGGCAGGCGGCTCCGACTGAACCGGTGTGGGTGCTTGCGTACTGATGGCGATCTCCCAAAGGGGATAGTTCTCCCGCCGGGGCCTCGCGGCGGCCGGCCCCGTTCGTGCTCCTCCGCCTGCGCTGGACGCGTTCCAGAGCCGCCCACCGCAGTCCCGGCCGCAGGGCCTTTCCGGTGCACCGCTACCTGCGTCACGGTGACTGCGGCAGGCGCGGGGAGCCGTGCGCCGCAGGTGGCGGTGATCGCAGCCGACCCGCTCGTCGTGCCGCTGTTTCGGGCCGAGGCCCAGCGCCGAGCAACCCCAGCGTGCCGTCGACATGCGACACACCGGCCCGGCGGGCATGGGCGACCGGGGCTCCGCCACCGCTACCGCGTACGTCACCGCCTGCGAGAAGCTGGAGGTGATGTGTGCTGTTGTCGGAAAGTACGAAGAGGACCCATGTTCTTTCCGGGGCTCCCATGCCACAAGGCGGGGCCGTGGCACCCGGCGAGACACCCGACGCCTCTTCGGGCACCGAAAGCACACACCGTCATGAACATGGTCCGACATGTGGACAGCGGCCGGGGACAGGGTGCCCCGGCCGCTGCCGTCAAGACTAGAAGGTGCTGCTGGCCACGGAGGGGCTGCAGACCTGCTGCGTGTTCTGGAACCCAGCGACGAGGCCGAGGACGCCGGCCGGCTGGGTCGACTGGACCGAGCAGACCGGGGTGCTGACGATGTTGCTGCCGTCGTTGCCGCCACCACCACCGTGGCCGCCGTTGTCGCCGCCATCACCGTAGCCGCCGTCGTCGCCGCCACCACCGTAGAAGGCGGACAGCACCGCGCGCTCCGGCAGCATCTCGCCCGTCAGGCCGTCGAGCTCTTCAAAGCTGATCTTCGACACGGAATTTCTTCCCTTCGGTTTTCTGCGATGGAGTCCCGCCGTTGCGGAATCCCCGTAAGCAGGATTGAACACCCAGAACAACGACCCCTCCAGCAAGAGGATCCGCGCCTTCACCCGTATAGCCAAAAGTTGCCACAGATGGAGGAAGGGAGAGGGACGACGGCCGCCGCCTCACCTTTCCCAGCAAGCCTGCGGACGTGCCCTGCGGCGCCCTGATGAAGGTGGGTTTTGGGCGCCAGAAGCGGCGCGGCGGCCACGTGCCCTGTCGGCGCCCTGTGCCAGTGGTGTCTTCTGTTATAAGTTGCCGCGATCGTCTTCAGGTGGTCCGACATAAGAACAGCGGCCGGGGAAAGGGTGCCCCGGCCGCTGCCGTCAAGACTAGAAGGTGCTGCTGGCCACGGAGGCGCTGCAGACCTGCTGCGTGTTCTGGAACCCAGTGACGAGGGCGAGGACGCCGGCCGGCTGGGTCGACTGGACCGAGCAGACCGGGGTGCTGACGATGTTGCTGCCGTCGTTGCCGCCGCCACCACCGTAGAAGGCGGACAGCACCGCGCGCTCCGGCAGCATCTCGCCCGTCAGGCCGTCGAGCTCTTCAAAGCTGATCTTCGACACGGAATTTCTTCCCTTCGGTTTTCTGCGATGGAGTCCCGCCGTTGCGGAATCTCCGTGAGCAGGATTGAACACCCGGAACAACGGCCCCATCCAGCAAGAAGATTCGCGCCTTCACCCGTATGGCCAGGAGTTGCCACAGATGGAGCAACGGAAAAGACAAGTCTCATTTATCAGCTCCATGCGCATTGCCGATCCGTGACTGATCTGCTGCACGCTCGGCGGCCGTCGGCGCACAATGTGAGGAACCCGCCGAATGAGCCTGATGCAATGTCACCCGCGTCAGCTCATGCGTACCGGTAGATCCGGCCGACATCCTCCAGTTCGCCCGGAGTCGCGTCCCACGGCGGCAGCTTCTGGTGCCGTGCCACGATCCGGTCGTGCTGCTCCTCACCGGGTCCCGGCGGTGTCTCGGGAAGATAGCGGGCCCCGCCGTGCCGGCGCTGCCAGCGGTACCACTGCAGGTCGATGAAGGCGTGGTGCAGCCAGAAGACGGGATCGTTGACGGAGGCGGCGCCGAGCATCACCCCGCCGACCCAGCGGTGCACCCGGTTGTGGTTGCGCCAGGAGGCGCCACCCCGCCCGGTGCCCCAGCCCTCCAGTTTGTTGCGGAAACCTCGCGTGACCGTCGAATCCCAGGGCGCGGCGTCGTAGGCGGGATCCTCCAGCGCCCACGCCAGGTCGCTCTTCGTGGGCAGGTCGATCGGATCGCGCGAGTGGCCGAGGTCCCGGGTGAGGAACACCTCGTCGGTCACGCCCACCTTGATGGTCCAGTTGCCCTCCCGATAGGCGAACGGGCCGGTCATCACCTGGCGGTCGGAGCGGCGCCCGTCCCCGCCGAGGAGGTCCTCCGTCCAGGGGAGGGATGTGGTCGTGCGGTCGCGCGTCCAGTCCCAGTACGGAACGGTCACCGAGGAGTCCACACGGCGCAACGCCTCCTCCAGATCGAGCAGGAACCGGCGATGCCAGGGCAGGAAGGAGGGCGCCATGTGCGCGGTGCGCAGTCCCTGCTCGCCGTCAGAGGCGAAATACTGGATGTGCGTTCGCACGAACTCGTCGTACTGGCCTTGCCGCTTGACCTCCAGCAGCGCGTTGACGAACCGGCGCATCTCGTCCCTCGTGAGCGTGCCGACGTCCTTACGCACGTACGCCATGCCGGCCCCCCGTGTGCGGGTGTCCCGCGCCGTCCGCGTCCTGAGCAAGGTCGCGCAGCCGCCGTCCCGGGCCGAGTTCCTCGACGACGGCGCGGGCGGCCTCGAGCGGTGTCCGGTACGACCGGTAGTGGTCGACCATGCTCAGCCAGGTGTCGTCGGCGCGGCGCATCAGGTGCAGAGGGCGGCCGTCCACGGTGACGTGCCACTGGCCGGCTACGCCTGCGCCGCGGGCGGGGGTCCACACACCTCGGATGCGGCTGCCGTGATGGGTCTGGTCGAAGGCGGTGTCGCCCGACTTGTCCCCGGGTGCGGATCCCGGGCGCGAAGGCAGGCATGCCTCGGCCATGGGGGCCAGGACGGCGGCGAGCGCGCAGGCGAGCAGACGGCGCGCCGCATTCCGCCGTGTTCTGCCCGCCGGTTCAGACCGCACCGGGCCCGGTGCTCCGTCCTCGGTACCCGCCGGTTCTCCACCGACGCTGACGACCATGGCTCACTCCTCGTCCGGTCCGGTTGTCCGGAGCCGTAACTGCCGAACTCCCGGCGCGGTCACCGCCACGCGGCCAGGTAAGTGATCACCGGCGGTCGGGGCGGGCGCGTCGCCGACGCGGTCGAAGCCGTCACCGAGGGACGTGTATCCAGCGGTCCGGCGGGCCGGGCCGGGAGGGCGGCGTCCTGGCCGTACACATGGAGAATCGGCCCTCGAACACTGTCGAGGGCCGACTTCGTACGGCGTGGTCCCAGCCCTACAGCGACACCTTGCCGTGCACCGGCTCGGCGTGGTTCACCGCGGTCGCCGCCTCCTTCACCGTGTGAAGCAGCGAGTCCTTGCCGTCGGTGGCGAGCAAGTCCCGCCCGGACTGCAGGTGCGCCACCTCGTGGGGGACCGCGGTGTCGAGGGTGCCGCTGAGAGTGGCGGGCACCGAGTCGGCGGCGCCTGCGGCGAACGCGGGCGCGGCGACGCCGACGGCGATCAAGGACCCGGCAAGGGCGGCAGCGACCTTCATGGACTTCATCGTGTTTCCTTTCTTCGGCAACGCAGGCTGCCGGCGGGAGAGTCTGTCACCGTGCCTAACGAGCTCTGACCGGGGCGGAAACTGGAGTCCCGGAAGATGACGAGTCCTCATATGAGATCTATGCAGACGGATTCCGCAAAGCGATACGACCGGGGAGCGTGACGCCCCGCACGGGAACAACCGGCGCCGAGGGCGACGTGCCGGGGAGCGTCGGAGCCGACGGGCCGCTGCCGGACAGCGCTGAGGCCGACACGTCGGTCTTGCAACCGGTGCCGGCCGTTGTGCGCCTCGGGCACGGCGTTCAGCAGGTCGGTTACCGGGGTGAACTCACCTCTGGATGCGCCGAGTTGCTGGTGTGCGCGCGATGTGTCCCAGTGTCGGATCCCGCCTTCCTCCTCCTGCCCCGTCCCGCCTGGTTGAGGCGGTAGTCAGGCCGGCTGCCCCCTGCCCCGCCGGGCGGGAAGCGACATCCGCCGCCCTCCACAGTGGAGCTCCGGGCAAGGCGGCGGTCCGGAAAGCAATGCGCGGCACTGTGCCGGGTTGTTGCGCCAACAGGGTGGTCTCAGGACGGAAGACCGGCTTCACGCTTCCGACACACTCGCCGGATATCTCAGGATTACACCGGATTTGCACGCTTGATGACTAAAGTCGCGAGTCTTCCGACATATCTCTTTCCGGTGGCCACATCGCATCCGTGCTGTTGCCGCCACCGCCACCTGTTCCGAAGGGGCAACGACGGTCATGCGCCATTCCCTGAGTCCGCTGCTTCGCAGCGCGACAGTGGGCGTTCTCTCCGTTGCCGCCTTCTGGGCGCCCGACGGCTCCACGGCTGCCGCGCCGGCCACGCCGGTGGCGCCGACGGCGCCGGCGGCGCCGCAGGCGCGCAGCCTCGCGTTCACCCAGCGGTACCGCGCGCACCAGCACGGCGGCGTCATTCGCGCGGCCAACGCCTCCATCACCTGCCGCACAACCAGGAGGTGCGCGGGCGCGCGGGCGGGCGGACGCGGGGTGAACGGCGACTTCGACATGTTCTACATCGACGTGGACCACGACCCGAACACCTACAACTCCTCCCGCGCGGAGGTTCGCCTGCCACCCGGCTCCCGAGTGACGTACGCGCGCCTGTACTGGGGCGGCAATCTGCGCGTGGGCGAGCAGAAGCCGTCCAAGGACAACGGGCGGGTGCTGATCGCCGAGCCCGGCGGGAGGTACAAGGAAGTCCTCGCGGACACGGTGATCGGGCACCGCAAGGCAGACGGCATGGACGCCTTCCAGGCCTCGGCGAACGTGACGCGGCTGGTACGGGACAGCGCGCCGGGCCTGTACACGGTGGCCCAGGTCAACGTGGCGAGCGGCAGGTCGAGGGCCGGGGCCTGGGGCGGCTGGACGCTGGTGGTGGCGTACGAGAACCCGGCGGAGCCGCTGCGGGACATCGCGCTCTGGGACGGTTTCGCATCGCTGAGGTCCAGCCCGGGACAGAAGATCCGGCTGCGCAACCTGAACTTCGCGGCGGGCGCGGGAGGCCGCGCGGGGGTGGTGGCGTACAACGGCGACCGCGCTGTCACCGGCGACTCGCTCACCCTGGCGACCGGCCGGCCCGGTTCCGCCCCCATCGGCCTCACCAACCCGGCCAATCCCCGCGACGACTTCCTGAACTCCACCATCAGCGAGCCGAAGGGGACGGCCCCGGCGCGTGTGCCGGCATACGCCAACACCCTGGGCTACGACTCCGACGTGTTCGATCTCGGCAGAGGCCTCAAGCACGCCGGAGATCAGCTGACCTTCCGGCTGAGGTCCCAGCGGAACGCGGCGTGGGCCGGTGTCCTCTTCGCCGCCGTGGACGCCCGGCGGTGAACGCAGCGCCGCCCATCCCGAGGCCATCGTGAGTGAGGAACCGTGCACATGCCGCCGTCGTCCCCCGGCCCCCGGCCGCGGGTCCTGCATCTCACCCAGCCGGTGGACGGCGGGGTCGCGCGCGTGGTGACGGACCTGGTCCGAGCACAGCTGGCGGACGGCCTGCACGTCACCGTCGCCTGCCCCGACAGCGCGTTCTCCGCGAAGCTGCGGGCGCTCGGCGCGCACGTACGGCAGTGGCACGCGGCACGGTCGCCGGGTCCGTCACTCGTGCGGGAGGTGCGGCATCTCGCGCTGCTGATCGACGAGGTACGCCCCGACCTGGTGCACGCGCACAGCTCGAAGGCCGGGCTCGCCGGACGGCTTGCGGTCCGCGGGCGGATTCCGACGGTCTTCCAGCCGCACGCCTGGTCGTTCGAGGCGGTCGGCGGGGCCACCGGGAGCCTCGCGCTCCGATGGGAGCGATGGGGGGCGCGTTGGGCCGCACGGGTGTTGTGCGTAAGCGAGGCGGAACGCGCCACCGGCGTACGCGCCGGGATCGCCGGCCGGTGGGTCGTCGTCCCCAACGGCATCGATCCCGGACGCTTCCACCCGGCCGCCGCCGGCGCCGTACGGGCCGGGCTCGCGCAGCTCGCCGGTCTCCCCGCGGCGGCGCCGCTGGCAGTGTGCGTGGGGCGGCTGTGCCGGCAGAAAGGGCAGGACGTACTCCTGCAAGCGTGGGACGCCGTCGTGCGCGAGGTGCCCGACGCCCGCCTCGTCCTCGTGGGCGACGGGCCGGACCACGACCGGCTTCGCGCAAGCGCGCCGGCATCCGTGCTGTTCACGGGAGCCGTGGCCGACACCTTCCCCTGGTACCAGGCCGCCGATCTCGTGGTCCTGCCATCCCGCTGGGAGGGCATGGCGCTGGCCCCGCTGGAGGCGATGGCCTGCGGTCGGCCCGTGGTGGTCACGGACGTCGACGGAGCCCGCGAGAGCCTGCCGTCCTCCTTCGCCGCCCGGTGCCTGGTCCCCCCGGACGACCCGGTGGTGCTGGCCGGAGCCGTCACCCAGTTGCTGCTCGACCCGCCGCTGCGCGAGGCGCTCGGCACGCAAGCCCGTCGGCACGTGCTGTCGGCCCACGACGTGCGGCACACCGCCGAGGCCGTCGCGCGCTGCTACCGCGACCTGCTCGGCACATGGCCCGCTACCGGGAGGGCGCGCCGGTCCCGAGCGGTCGAGTGCGCCGAGACGAACCAGACCACACAGCGCGTCGCGTCCACCGAGCACAGGGAGCCGAACCCATCGTGACCGCCGAACGTACCGCCCCCTCCCCCGGCGTACAGCCGCTGGACCATCCGTCCTCGCCGGTCTCGGTCCTGCCGCAGCGCGGCACGGCCACCGCTTCCCGGTTCCCCGCCCCGCGGCCTCCGGCGCGGCCGGACTCCCCGGTGCCGCTGCTCGTCGCGGACGGCGTCGCCGCCCTGCTGGGCAGCCTGGCACTCACCGAAGATCAGCGACACCCGCTGCTCGTGGCCCTGCTGATCGTCACCTCGTTGCTGCTGCGCCCCCGCGGCGGCCGGCCGCCGGTGCCGGCGCTGCTGGAGGAGCTGCCCGCCCTGTGGGGCCGCGTCGCGGTGGTGTGGCTGGCGTTCGCGGCGCTGGTGGCGGCGTACCGGCCGGAGCGGGCCCTGTCCGCCGGCACCATGCTGACGGGTCTCGCCCTGCAGGCGGCGGCGGGCTGTACGCTGCGCGGCGCCGTGCACGGGCGGCGGCGCGCCGCACTGCTGCGCCACCCGCACACCACGCTCCTGGTCGGCCCGGTGGCGACCGCACAGCGTGTGGCCGCCGCCGTGCTGCGGCACCCTCGGTGCGGCGTACGGCCGGTGGGCATCGTCGCCGAGAAGGCGGACGGCACCGAGAGCCTGCCGGTGCTGACGACCGGCGAGGAGGTCAAACGGGCGGTCATCCAGAACGGGGTGCGGGCGGTGCTGGCCGTTCACCCCTCCGTACGCACCGAACAGGGAGGGCTGCTGGGGGAACTGGCCGAGTCGGGTTGCGTGGTGTGGGAGGTCGACGCCGACTCCCCGGCGTACACGGCGAGGGAGCGGCTCGCCGGGTTCTCCTGCCGACGTCTGGACATGTCCCCGGCACGCCGCGACAGCGTGGGCAAGCGGATGCTCGACGTCCTCGTGTCGGGGACGTTGCTGCTGCTGGTCAGTCCTCTGCTGCTGACGTGCGCGGTGGCGCTGCGGATCAGCGACGGGCCGGGCGTGGTGTTCCGGCAGGAGCGCATCGGCAAGAACGGGAGGCCGTTCACCCTGCTGAAGTTCCGTACGCATCGTCCGGTGGACGAGCATGAGTCGGCGACCCGGTGGAGCGTGGCGAACGAGAACGAGATGCGCTGGTTCTGCCGCATGCTGCGGCGCACCTCGCTCGACGAGCTGCTCCAGCTGTGGAACGTGCTCCGGGGCGACATGAGCCTGGTCGGCCCCCGCCCCGAACGCCCTTACTTCGTCGCGCAGTTCAGTCAGACCTACCCGGGTTACGCGGCGCGCCACCGCATGCGGACCGGCATCACCGGCCTCGCCCAGATCCACGGGTTGCGCGGCGACACCTCGATCGAGGACCGCAGCCGGTTCGACAACGCCTACATCGACAACTGGTCGCTGTGGCAGGACGTCTGCATTCTGCTGCGCACCGCGGTCTCGCTGGTACGTCCGACGGGGAGCTGAGACGTGAGCCACCCCCTGACCCCGTTCCCGCGCCGCGCCGCCGCGTCGGCACCGGTCCTGCCCGCGGTGGCCGTGCTCGCCCTGCTGGCCCTGCCGCTGACGCCGGGCGGCGCGGGGCCCGCCGACGTGGTGTCCGGGCTGATGGTGGTGTACTGCGTGATCCGTCTCCTGCGCGAACGGCGGCGCCCGCTGTCGCGCACGGCGGCCATGGTGCTGGGCCTGCCCGTCGTGGGACTCGCCCTCGCCGCCATGGGGACGTCCTCGCCGCAGGCCGGGCTCGCCGGCCTCGGCCGCTATCTGCAGATCTTCGTGCTCGTCCCGGCGGCCGTGCTGCTGCTGGTCCGCGACCGGACCCACTTCCGGGTACTGGCCTGGTCGTTCGTGGGGCTGGCGCTGTGCCAGGGCGCCGTCGGCGTGCACCAGTACCTCACCCGGACCGGCGCCTCCTACCAGGGCGAGGACATCCGGGCGGTCGGCACGTTCGGGCCGCAGGACGTGATGGGCATGGCGACAGCGGTCTCCCTCGGCCTGGTGTGCGCGGTCGGGATCGCTCTGGGCCGGACGTCCGCACGGCAGCGGGCCATCGCCGCCGGGTGCGCTCTGGCACTGCTGGCTCCGCTCGCGGTCTCCTTCAGCCGGGGCGCGTGGATCGCGACGGCGCTGACGTGCACCGTGCAGTTGGTGACGGCCGGGCTGCGGCGCGCCCTGAAGGTGGCCGCGGTCGCGGCCACCGCGGGCGTGATCCTGATGGGCGGCTTCGGGGTCGGCACGGCGCTGTTGCAGCAGCGGGTCAACAGCATCGCGCAGGTCACCCACGCCCCCGACCAGTCCGTCGTCGACCGGTACACCTTGTGGGCGTCCGCCACCGGCATATGGCGTCAGCATCCGCTGACCGGTGTCGGCCTGAAGGGCTTTCCGCAGTACCGGGACGGGCACGCCACCCTGGCGCTGTCGTCGGGCGCCGAGATCGCGGGCGCGGGAGCGGCGTACCGCAGGCAGCCGCTGCTGTCGCCGCACAACATGTACCTGCTGGTGCTGAGCGAGCAGGGCCTGGTCGGGCTGCTGGGGCTGGCCGGGAGCTGGCTGGCGCTGCTGGTGTGCGGACTGCGGAGGTTGCTGCACGACCGGGACCGCGGCCCTGGACCCGACTGCGCGCTCGTCGCCTGCGGGCTGCTGGTCTGGCTGCTGACCGACTTCGTGTACGGGGACATCGGCGGCCCCTCGACCGTGCTGACCGCCATGGGCCTGGGGCTGGTGGCGTGGTGGGCGCTGGCCGGCGAGGAGCGGGGGGACGTTCTGCCGAAGGGCGGGATGCGCGAGCGCGCCGAGGAGGCGGTGGCGCGATGACGGTGAGACCTTCGCACACCCCCGGATCGGGAACCGGCGGTGCGGCAACCGTACCCTCGGCGCGTGCCGCCCCCCTGACCGGGGACGGCACCCAGGCCACCTCGGCCTCCCGGAAGTTCCTCGCCAGGGCCACGCTCGTCACGGCGTCCCTGTCCATCGCCGGTTCCGTGCTCGGCCTGGTGCGCGACCAGGCCCTGGCGCGGCTGTTCGGTGCCGGGAGCGACACGGACGCCTTCCTGGTCGCGTGGACCGTGCCCGAGTTCGCCGCCACGCTGCTCATCGAGGACGGGCTGGCGCTGATCCTGATCCCGGCGTTCAGCATGGCGCTGGCCCGCCGTGCCCGGGGCGCCCCGGGCGACCCGGTCCGCGCCCTGGTCGCCGCCACCCTGCCCCGCCTGGGCCTTGCCTTCGCCGCGGTGGCGGCGGTGGTCGCGGGCACGGCTCCCTACCTGGTCCGGGCCCTGGCGCCCGGCCTGCCCGAGCCGCGGCTCGCCGCCGACTGCACCCGGCTCACGGCGATCTGCGTGCTGGCCTTCGGGCTCGCCGGGTACTGCAGCGCCGCCCTGCGGGCACACCGCCGCTTCCTCGCGCCCGCGGCGATCTACGTCGCCTACAACGCGGGCATCATCGCTGTGATGTTCCTGCTCGGCGCACGCTGGGGCGTGCGTTCCGCAGCGGCCGGGGTCGCGGCGGGCGGCTGTCTGATGGTGGCAGTACAACTTCCCTCCCTCTGGCGGCAGCTGACATCACCCACGCGGTCGCCGCGCGGGACCGGCGCCGACGTCGAGGGCCGGCCGGTGCAACTCGCCCTGGTCGCCTCCGTGCTCCTGTTCGCCCTGTGCCGCCAGTCACAGGTCCTCGTCGAGCGCTTCCTCGCCTCGCACCTGCCCGCCGGGGCCATCTCGCACCTGAACTACGCGCAGAAGGTCGCCCAGATCCCGATGACGCTGTCGCTCATGGTGTGCACCGTCACCTTCCCGGTGGTGGCGCGGGCGCTCGCGGACGGCGACACCGAACGGGCCCGCAGCCGCGTGCAGCGGGATCTGGCGGTGGCCTCCCGTGGGGTGCTGCTGGGCATGTCCGCGGTGGTCGCCTGTGCCCCTCAGATGGTCGAACTTCTCTTCCAGCGGGGCGCTTTCACCGCGAGCGACACCGCGGCCACGGCCGACGTCATGCGCGTGTACGCCCTCGGGCTGCTGGGCCAGACCCTGGTCGGCGCCCTGACCCGGTCGTACTTCTCCACGGGCCGGCCCAGCTGGTACCCCCTCGGCGCGATGGCCGCGGGCATCGCCGTGACGTCCGGGATCGGCGCCGTGACCGTGGGCACCTGGGGTGTGTCGGGCATCGCCGCGGCCAACGCCCTCGGCATCACCGTCACGGCCGCCCTGCTGCTCGTCGGCCTGCGGACGCCCCGGAACGGCCCCCACAGCCTCTCGATCCGCATCCGCCCGGTACTGGCCGAGCTGAGCAGGCCAGTCCACGCGGCGGTCGTCGCCACCGTCGCCGGGGCGTTCGTCGCCGGCCGGCTGCAGTCCCCGGTGGTGGGCCTCATGACCGGCTGCCTGACCGTGGCCGCCGTCTTCGTCCCCCTCGCCTGGGCCCCGGGCGCCCAGGCCTTCGCATCCGCACTGCGCTCCGTACGCACCGTCACCCGAAGGCTCTCCCATGGCCACTTCCGTTGATCCCGTCGACACCGGCAGGCTCCCGGCCCCCCGCCCGGGTCCGGTCCCATGGGTGGCCATGTACCACTCGGTGGGGGACTGCTCGGACGACCCGTACCGCATCACGGTCACGCCTGAGCGGCTCGACCGGCAGCTGGCCTGGCTGCGCCGGCGGGGGCTGCGCGGTGTGTCCGTGGCCGAGCTGCTCGCCGCCCGCGCCCGGGGCGAGGGGCAGGGGCTGGCCGGGCTCACCTTCGACGACGGGTACGCCGACTTCGTCACCGACGCCCTGCCGCTGCTGCGCCGCTGGAACTGCGGAGCCACCCTCTTCGTCCTGCCCGGGCGGCTCGGCGGCGACAACGCCTGGGACCCGCTCGGCCCGCGCAAGCCGCTGCTGACCGCGGACGGCATCCGGCACGCTGCCGCCGAGGGCGTGGAGATCGGCTCGCACGGGCTGACGCACGTCGACCTCACCCGGGCGGACGACCTCACCGTCAAGAACGAGGTCACCGAGAGCCGCGCGCTGCTCGAGGAGTTGGCCGGCGTCCGGATCGACGGCTTCTGCTACCCGTACGGCACGGTCGACGCCCGCGCCGTCGAAGCCGTACGGGAAGCGGGATACGCCTACGCCTGCGCCATCGATCCCGGCCCGCTGACCGGCCCGTACGCCCTGCCACGTGTGCACGTCGGCCAGAACGACACGGCCTGGCGCCTCTACCTCAAGCACCGGCTGCACCGGCTGCGCCGGCGCACGGTAAGGGGCCTGTGATGAAGGCCCTGCACATCATCACCGGCCTCGGCATCGGCGGGGCCGAGCAGCAGCTGCGCCTGCTGCTGCGCCACCTGCCCGTCGACTGCGACGTCGTGACGCTCACCCACCCCGGTGCGGTCGCCGAGGGCCTCACCACCGACGGCGTCGGTGTCGTGCATCTCGGCATGGGCGGCAACCGCGACCTGACCGCGCTCCCGCGCCTGGTCCGGATGATCCAGGCAGGCGGCTACGACCTGGTCCACACGCACCTGTACCGGGCCTGCGTCTATGGCCGGCTCGCCGCACGCATCGCCGGGGTGCGTGCGGTCGTCGCCACCGAACACTCCCTGGGCGACTCGCAGATGGAGGGCCGCAGGCTGACGGCGGGGGTGCGCGCGCTGTACCTCGCCAGCGAGCGACTCGGCTCGGTGACGGTCGCCGTCTCCCCCAGAGTGGCCGACCGCCTGAAGCGCTGGGGGGTGCCCGCACCCCGCATCCAGGTCGTCCCGAACGGCATCGACCTGGACTGCTTCCGCTTCGACCAGGAGCGGCGCGAGCGCACCCGCCGACGCCTCGGCCTGCCGGAGGCCGCGTGGGTCGTCGGCGGTGTCGGCCGGCTCACCCGGGGGAAGCGGTTCGACGTCCTCGTCCACGCGCTGGCCCGGCTCCCGGACGACAACTGGCTGCTGCTGGTGGGTGGCGGCCCCGAGGAGCACGTCCTGCGCCGTATGGCGCACGAGGCCGGCGTGGCCGGGCGCGTCCTGTTCACCGGCGAGCGCCCCTACGTCCCGGACGGCTCCCCCGGCCCCGACCTGCCCTCGCTCACCTGTGCGATGGACCTGCTCGCGTCCCCGTCCGCGGAGGAGTCCTTCGGTCTGGCGGCCGTGGAGGCGCTGGCCTCCGGCCTGCCGGTGCTCTACACCTCCTGCCCGGCGATCGAGGATCTGCCGCCACCGGCCGCCACCGGCACCCGGCGGGTGTCCGGCGGCCCCGAGGCGTACGCCCGCGCCATCGCCGCCGTGCGGGCGGCAGGCCCCCGGCCGCGCACGGCCCCCGAGACCGCGCGCCGCTACAGCATCACCCGCAGCGCAGACCGTCTCCTGGACGTGTATGCAGCAGCGGTCTCCGGCTCCTCGTCCCTCTCACCTTCGGGAGCAAGCCCGTCATGACCGACACACCGACTCGTACGTGGCGCCTGTCCCTGGCCCCTGTCAGAAGGCTGCCGGCCTGGTCCGTACTCGCGGCCGGCACCCTTGTCGGCGGCCTGCTCGGCGGCGGGTACGGCATGCTGACCCCTCCGACGTACACGGCCACCAGCTACGTCGTCGTGGTACCGACGGGGAAGACCGAGGTGAACTCGGCCCTCGGTTTCGCGCAGGCGTACGGCCGGGTCGCCACGCAGCTCACGGTGCTGGCGGACGCGCGGGCGCGGGCGGGCGTGCCGGTGCGCACGTTGCAGCGGAGCGTGCAGGCGGTGACCTCACCGGACGCTCCGATGGTCGCCGTGTCGGCCACCTCCTCGCGCCCGGGTGTCGCCTCGGCCATGGCCAACGCCGTCTCCCAGGCGCTGACCCGGCAGGCGAACGCCGCCAAGGGGAGCACCCATGTCCAGCTCGTGCAGTTCTCGAAGGCGGCCAAGCCGACCGAGCCGTCCTCCGCGTCGTCGAAGGTGACCACTCTGGTGGGCGCGGGCGCGGGCGGGCTGCTGTGCGGCCTGGCGCTGCTCGCGCGGCCGAGACGGACCCGCCGGGACGACGACCCCGCCCCCGCCGCCTCGGTGCCCGGCCCGGCCGCCGCCGCCGATGTGCACGGCCAACGGTGACCACGGTGTACCCGGCCCGCCTCGTCACGCTAGTCGCCGGGCCACCAGTCGAAGCTGAGGCAGGGCCTCCCGCCGAGCCAGTGCTCTACCCATGCGCCTACCCATGTGACCAGGCCCAGCCGCGCGCAGCCCGCCGGGGTCGGCGGTGCGGTGGGCGCGGTGGGCGTCGGGACGGGGGTGGCGCGCGCCTCGTCGGTGCGGCCGAAGAGGAAGGACCGGTAGACGAGGGACGAGCCCGGATTGCTCCTGCACTGCCACACGCCGTGCGGGCAGTAGTCGGTCAGCGTGTTGTAGAGCGGCTTGTGCTCGTCCATCCACGCGAGCATCCGCCCCATGTACGCGGCATTGTCGCCGTTGCGGGAGAGCCCCCATTCCGGGTAGGAGACGGGTTTGCCGTGGGCCTTGGCGAATTCCACGTGTGCCTGAAGTCCGTAGGGCTCATTCACCTGCTGGTCGAACGACATCCCGGCCGGCTGGTCGTAGGAATCCATGCCGATGATGTCCACCGAGTCGTCCCCGGGGTAACACTGCGTCCAGGGAACGGCGTCCCGGCCGCGGCTCGGTGCGAAATCGAACCGGAACCTCTGCCCGGGCACCGAACGCATGGTGGTGACGATCCTTTTCCAGTACGTCTTCCAGGCCCCGGGGTCGGGCCCGCAGCGATGGGTGTAGGTGACGCCGTTCATCTCCCAGCCGAGCACGAGAACCGTGTCCGGCACCTGCAGCCGGACCAGTCGCTCGGCCAGGGCGCGGAAGTGATGGTCGAACTCTCCCGCCGCGCCTCGCCGCACGAGCTGCTGGACGTCGGCGTCGGAGACGCTCTCCTCGTTGCGCTCCTGCAGGGGGACGTTCAGGACGAGCATCCGGTCGGCCTTCTCGTTGCGCCAGTGCGCCCACGCGGGGAGGAAGCCGAGGTCACCCTCGATGTCGCTCCAGTGGTTGCCGGGCAGATAGGTGTGGCCGACGCGGAGCTCGGAACCGCCCAGCCAGCGGCTGAGCAGCGGGATGCGGGCCACGCCGTCGGCGTCGGAGCCGAGGAAGGCTCCGAAGGCCGGCCAGCGCTCGGCGGGTACCGGAGGGGTCACCGCGGGTGGTTTCGGCAGCACCAGGACAGCCGGAGGGGTGAGCGCCGGTGGAGTGACCGGGGGTGCGGGAACGGCCGGAACGACCGCCACGGGTCTCGCCGGGGGCAGCACCGGAACGGGAGGAGGAGCGGGGCCCAGCACCTCCACCTCCGCCGCGGTACCGGCGGCCAGGCCCGCGGACAGGACGACCGCCGCCGCCCCCACGGCCAGCCGGCGGACCCGGGCCCGCTTGCGCTGCGGCGCCATGCCTGCACCTTTCTTCACTCTCGTCCGTATTCAGCTCTCGTTCCCCATATTGACGCGTTGTCATATTCAGTCAGGCATGAGAAAGCCGCGAGCGCCAACGCCACTGCGGCTTTCGAGGCCTGCGCTCACCCGTGCGGGTGAGCCGATCCGGAAGAAGAGAGGAAGCCGTGTCGCTACTCGACACCCGGGTCCCCGCCGTACTGCTGCGGATCGACCGGAATCCCTTCCACCACGGAACCCTGGGGGCCGTGCGTTCGCTCGGCAGGGCGGGAGTGGAGGTGCATGTCGTCGCCGATGCGACGGGCAGTCCCGTCCGCAGGTCGCGTTACGTGCGCCGGATGCATCCCCCGCCGCTCCCGGGAGCGTCCCCGGACGACATCCTCACCGTGCTGCGCCGTGTCGCCGACCGGATCGCGCGTCCCGCCGTCCTGATCCCGCTGGATGACGCGACCGCGATCGCCGCGGCACGGACGCGGGACGAACTGGCGCCCTCCTACCTCCTGCCGGCGATGCCCTGCACGCTGGCCGAACGCGTCGCCGACAAGGCGGAACTGACCGCCGTCTGCGCGTCCGCGGACGTCCCGTACCCGGTGACGCTGGTCCCGGACAGCCCGGCGGGGATCGCCGACGCCGCGCGGCGGCTCGGGCTGCCGATGGTGGCGAAGTGGAGTCGGCCCTGGCTGCTGCCCGCCGGCCGGGGGCTGCGCAGCACGGTGCTGGTGCACTCCGCGCAGCACGCCCGGGAGCTGTACCTGCGCACCGAGGAGGCGGGCAGCAGGCTGCTGCTGCAGGCGTATCTGCCGCCGGGACCGGACCGGGACTGGTTCTTCCACGGCTACGCCGACCACACGGGCACCGTGCGCGCGGGCGGGCCGGGCCGCAAGCAGCGGGCCTGGCCGCGCGGCGCGGGGGTGACGGCGGTCGGCTGCTGGACGCCCAACCCGCAGCTGCGGGCGCTGGCGGAGCATCTCACCGGCGAGCTGGGCTACCGCGGCGTCTTCGACCTCGACTTCCGCCGCTGCGGCACGACGGGCCGCTACCACCTCCTCGACTTCAACCCGCGCCCCGGCGCCCAGTTCCGGCTCTTTGCGGACAGCGCGGGGCTCGACGTCGTCCGCGCCCTGCACCTGGACCTGACGGGCCGTCCCCTGCCGGCCGGGGACCCGATGACCGGCCGGGCGTTCGTGGTGGAGAACTACGCGCCGTTCGCCGCGCTGCGTCCGGCGCCGGGTGGGCGCGAACTGGCCTGGTACGCCCGGGACGACCGCGTTCCCGGATGGGCGATGTGGGGCCTGTGGTGCCGCCATGTGTCCCGCCGGCTGCGGGAGCGGCTGGGCGCGACGCCTGCGGCACCGGCACCACCCCTGATCCCCCGGGCAGCCACACCCGCCCTGACCAGCGACGAGAAAGCGAGCAGTTGATGCAGTATGACCTTGTGGTGGTGGGTGCAGGCCCGTACGGCCTGTCAATCGCCTCCCACGCGGCGGCCGCCGGGCTGAACCTGCGCGTGTTCGGCCGGCCCATGGCGTCCTGGCGGGACCACATGCCCCGCGGCATGTTCCTGAAGTCGGAGCCGTGGGCGTCCAACCTCTCCGATCCGGGCGGGCGCTGGCGTCTCGACGTGTACTGCGCGGAGCACGGCCTGACGGCACGCCATGCGGAGCCGATCCCGGTGGAGGCGTTCGCGGCGTACGGCCTGTGGTTCGCGCGCCATGCCGTGCCGGAGCTGGACGAGCGCATGGTGACCCGGGTGGCACCCGGGCCCCACGGTTTCACGGCGGTCACCGAGGACGGGGAGGTGCTGCACGCGCGGACGGTGGCGCTGGCGGTCGGTGTGATGCCGTTCGTCGAGGTACCGGCGGCACTGCGCGGACTGCACCCCGCGCTGGTGACGCACAGCAGCCACCACAGCGACCTCGACCGCTTCCGCGACAGCGACGTCACAGTGATCGGCGGCGGCCAGGCGGCCCTGGAGACCGCGGCGCTGCTCGCCGAGCAGGGCACCCGGGTACGAGTACTGGCGCGGGCGGACGGGCTGCGGTGGAACGATGTGCCGCCGCCCCTGGAGCGCCCCCTGTGGCAGAACATCCGTTCCCCGCACAGCGGCCTCGGCCCCGGCTGGCGGAACTGGTTCTACAGCGAGCGCCCCGGCCTTTTCCGGCACCTGCCGGAGCAGACCCGGCAACGCGTCGCGGCCACGGCACTGGGGCCGGCGGGGGCATGGTGGGTCCGGGACCGGGTGGAGGGCACGGTGGAGTTGCTGCCGGGCCACGAGGTCATCTCGGCCGCCGCGGTGCCGGGCGGTGTGCGGCTGGACACGATGAGCCGCAAGGGCGTCCTGCGGACCCTGGAGACCGAACACGTCATCGCCGCCACGGGCTTCCGGGCGCGCTGCGACCGGCTGGGACTGCTCTCCGGTGATCTTCGCGGGACGCTGACGACCCTGCCCGACGGGTCTCCCGCGGTCAGGCGTGACTTCGAGTCCTCCCAGCCCGGCCTGTTCCTCGCGGGCCTGGTGACCGCCTCCGGCTTCGGGCCGGCCATGCGCTTCGTCCAGGGCGCGACCTTCACGGCGGCGGCGCTCGTCCGAGGGGTACGCCGCCGGCTCGGGAAGACCCCGAGGGGCGGGACGATCCCCGTACCGGGAGGCAGCAGCCGAGGCTGGTCACCGTCACCGGTGCGCCGCTGACGGGGCACCCTGCACAGGCACCGCTGGGCCGCTGACGGACATCCGGTCGTCAGCGGCCCAGCGGCCCGAGGGGGCACGGGTACCGGGCGGGTCGCGTCCGGCACCCCGGAACGGCTACCGCTGGGACGCGGTGCGACCACGGCGGTACAGCATCGCCCCGCCGGTGAGCAGTGCGGCGCTGACGGCGGAGGTCGCCAGCAGGGTCTTGCTGCCGGTCTCGGCCAGTTGGGCAGGTCCGCCGGGCTGCTCCTCGCCGGCCGGAGGGAGCGTCCGGCTCCGCGTGGGAGAAGGTGTCGGACGCGGCGTCTCAGTGACGCGCGGTGGGGTGGGAGTGCTGGGCGAAGGCGGCACACTCGCACTTGGCGTGGGGGACGCGGCGTTGGTGCAGCCGTTGTCGGTCGGGAAGTTGAGCAGGGCGACCACGTCGACGGAGTTGCCGCACACGTTCACCGGCACCTCGACCGGCACCTGCACGTTGTTCCCGGCCAGCACACCGGGCGAATCCTGGGTGCTTCCCACCGCCTGCGAGCCCGTGCTGCTGCCGCCGGCCGAAGGCGGCACACTCGCACCTGGCGTGGGGGACGCGGCGTTGGTGCAGGCATTGCCGGTCGCGGAGTTGAACAGGGCGACCCCGCCGACGGAGTTGCCGCACACGTTCACCGGCACCTCGACCGGCACCTGCACGTTGTTCCCGGCCAGCACACCGGGCGAATCCTGGGTGCTTCCCACC
>NZ_JBVJRL010000004.1:0-27024 GCF_055607665.1 Streptomyces sp. NPDC036984 | reverse complement strand
CGCCTGCGAGCCCGTGCTGCTGCCGCCGGCCGAAGGCGGCACACTCGCACCTGGCGTGGGGGACGCGGCGTTGGTGCAGGCGTTGCCGGTCGCGGAGTTGAGCAGGGCGACCCCGTTGACGGTGTTGCCGCACACGTTCACCGGCACCTCGACCGGCACCTGCACGTTGTTCCCGGCCAGCACACCGGGCGAATCCTGGGCGCCTCCCACCGCGTGCGAGTCGGCGAGGGCGGAGCTGCAGGACAGGGAGAGAATGCCCGAGGCGGCGGCCGCCGCGAGCACTCCCCTGCTCAGGGTCTGTCGCAATGTGGTTGTCTTCCTGCTTGAAGAATTGGGAAAGCCGGCCTTGGAACGAAGATCGACGTCCAAGGCCGGCCATGACACAGCCGGGGCAGTTTGACCGATCCGCCGAACAGGTTGATCGGAATGGGCACGGGACATGGATGACGTTCCGATACCTCGGGCACGGGCGCGTACCGCAGCCTTTCCCGGGAAGGCCCGGGCGGAGGAGTCGGCTCAGCGTTCCTTGCCATCCGCGATGGTCGGTCCGTTATCGCTACCGGTGGCAAGTGCCATGGGAGCGGCAGTCACCGGCATACCGAGTGCACAAGCTCTTGAGCACTGCGCGTTCCTTTCTCGTGGCGTCGCATGCCCACTGCTTCATCAACCCGGCGACGGAGAATTGGTTGCGGGGATTCACCCGCTCGGCGGCAGATCCGGAAAGGCAGGGGATTACGTCGCCGACCCCGACGGCGCCGCGCGAGTCGCCGCCCGACCGGCTACGACACCACGTCCTTCCGGGCGAAACCGCGGAACGCCAGGGCGAACAGCACCAGGGCGTACGTCATGGAGATCGCGGTGCCCTGGACCATGCCGGACCACTCCGGGGTCGGCTGGACGGCGTCGGCCCAGGCGAACTGCCAGTGCGCGGGCAGGAAGTCGCGCCAGTCGCCGAGGGCGGTGACCGCGTCCAGGACGTTGCCGGCGATGGTCAGGCCGACCGCGCCGCCGACCGCGCCGAGCGGCGCGTCGGTCTTGGTCGACAGCCAGAACGCGAGCCCGGCGGTGACCAGTTGGGACACGAAGATGTACGCCACGGCCACCAGGAGCCGCTGCGCCGCCGTGCCGGTGTCCAGGGCGCCGCCGGTCGGTATCTGCAGCGGGCCCCAGCCGTAGGCGGCCGTGCCCGCGGCGAGGGCCACGAGGGGCAGCAGCACCATCGCGGCGAGGCTCAGCCCGAGCGCCACTACGAGCTTGGACCACAACAGCCGGGCCCGGGGCACGGGCGCGGCGAGCAGATAGCGCAGCGACGACCAGCTCGCCTCGGAGGCGACCGTGTCCCCGCAGAACAGGGCGACCGGGATCACCAGCAGGAAGCCCGCCGAGACGAAGAGGTTCACGGCGGCGAAGTTGGCGCCGGACGCGGTGGCCGTGTCCATCAGCGTGACCTGGTTGTTCCGGCTTCCCGGGTCGCCGCCGATCGCGAAGGCGATCAGCAGGACGAACGGCAGCACGCCCAGGATCAGGCCCATGACCAGCGTGCGGCGCCGCTTGAGCTGGCGGACCAGCTCCACCCGCAGCGGCAGGGTGCGGCCCGCCTGGTAGCCGGAGGCGACTTCGGTGAGCGTGCTCATGCGGAACCTCCGATCAGGGTGAGGAAGGCGTCTTCCAGGCGGCGGTGCGGGCCGACCGAGGCGACCGGCACCTCCAGCCGCACCAGCTCCACGACCAGCCGCTCGGCGGTGCCGCCGGCTTCGAGCCGGATCAGCAGCCCGTCGTCGGTGCGCACGGCGGAGGCCACTCCGGGCAGCGCGCCCACCTTCTCCACGACCGGCTCCTCCACGGGTGCGGCGGTGCCGACCAGCAGGGTGTCGCCGGAGCCGACGATCTCCCTGACCGGTCCTGCCTGCACGAGCCGGCCGCGGTCCATCACCACCAGGTGGGTGCAGGACTGCTCGACCTCGGCGAGGAGATGGCTGGAGACGATCACCGTGCGGCCGCCGGCCGCGTAGCGGATCATCACCTCGCGCATCTCGCGGATCTGGGGCGGGTCCAGGCCGTTGGTGGGCTCGTCCAGGATGAGCAGGTCGGGCAGGCCGAGCATGGCCTGGGCGATGGCCAGGCGCTGGCGCATGCCCTGGGAGTACGTGCGCACCGCGCGGGCGAGGGCGTCGCCGAGGCCGGCGATCTCCAGCGCCTCGTCCAGGTGGGCGTCCCCGGGCGGGCGGCCGGTGGCCCGCCAGTACAGCTCCAGGTTCTCCCGGCCGGACAGGTGGGGCAGGAAGCCCGCGCCCTCCACGAACGCGCCTACCCGGGACAGCACCGGCGCGCCGGGCCGGATCGCATGGCCGAAGACGCGGATCTCGCCGTCGTCCGGCCGGATCAGGCCCATGAGCATGCGCAGGGTGGTGGTCTTGCCCGCGCCGTTCGGCCCGAGCAGGCCGAGGACCTGGCCCTTCTCGACGCGGAAGGACAGCTCGCGCACCGCGTACCGGTCGGTGGACTTGGCGTACCGCTTGCTCAGGCCCTCGATCACGAGCGGGACGTCCGCCAGCGCCGGGTCCGGGGCCGGGGCGGCCGTGCGGCGGCGGGCGGTGAGCAGCAGGGCGAGGGCGGCGACCGCGCCGGCCGCGGGCAGCCACCAGACCCAGGCGGGCAGCGGGGCGGCCGCGGTGGTGACCGCGGCGGCCGTCGGCACGCTCAGGTCTCCCTTCAGGGAGACGGTGTAGCCGGCCGGGGCAAGCGGTGAGGCGTAGCCGAGGTCGGTGGAGGCGAGGACCAGGCGGAGCCGGTGGCCCTTCTGCACCTCGTGGTCGATCGCCGGGAGGGTGAGGGTGACGTCCTTGCCGGCCTTGGCGCCGGTCACCCGGAAGGGGGCGACGAGCTGGGAGGGCAGGACCTGCCGGGTGCCGTCGGGACCGACGTCGTAGACCTTGCCGAACAGGACGGCGTCGGCGGCGGTGGAGGTGATGTGGACGGTGGCGGTCGGGGCGCCGGTGATCCGCAGGTCGCGGGTGAGCGGTGCGGAGTCGAACTTCGCGTACTGGCCGGGGAAGTCCAGGGAGACGCCGACGCCGAGCGCGGACAGCTGGGCGAGGCCGCCGGAGTCGCCGAGGCCGGGCAGCGCGGAGACTCCGGGCGGGCTGGCGCCGGCCGGGTTGGTGACGTGCTGCTCGCCGCCGGTGAGGGCGATGCTGCGCCGGTGGTCGTGCAGGCCCGGGTAGGCGCCGGCGCTCGCGCCGCGCAGCTGGGCGGTGCCGTCGGTGGAGTCGATGCCTCCGGTGCGGGTGATCCGGAAGGACGGGCCGGTGGCGGTGCTCGTGTCGCCCTTCAGGTACCGGTCGAACCAGGCGCGCACGCGTGCCTCGACGCGGTCCGTCTCCATGTCGCCGCCGTCGTGTCCGCCGGCGATCCAGTCGACGGCGACGGGGGCGCCGTTCGCGCGGATCGCCCGCTCGGCCGCGTCGGCCTGGTCCAGGGTGAACAGCGAGTCGGTCTGCCCCTGCACCAGCAGCGTGGGGACCTTGACGCGGTCGCCGACCGCGGACGGCGAGCGCTCCTCCAGCAGCTTGCGGGCGGCCGGGTCCGGGGTGCCGGACTCGGCGACCCGGTCGTACATCCGGCACAGCGCCGGCTCGAAGCGGGCGCAGCCGCCGCCGGTGTTGAAGAACATTCCGGCCCACAGCTTCTTGAACACGCCGTTCGGGAACAGGGCGTCGGCGAGGTTCCAGTAGGTGATCGCCGGGGCGATGGCGTCGACCCGCCGGTCGTATCCGGCGGCGAGCAGGGAGATCGCGCCGCCGTAGGAGCCGCCGGCCACGCCCACGCGCGGGTCGCCCGCCTTGTCGAGCCGCACCTGGGGCTGCCCGGCCAGCCAGTCGATGAGCCGGGAGACGTCGGCGACCTCGCCCTTCGGGTCGTTGAGCCCGATCTTCCCGGTGGACCGGCCGAAGCCGCGCGCGGACCAGGTCAGGACCGCGTACCCGTCCCGGGCGAGGTCCTCGGCCTGGCGGCGCATGTCGTCCTTGCTGCCGCCGAAGCCGTGCCCGAGCAGCACCGCGGGGTGGCGGCCGGCGTCGGCCGGGGTGAAGTACGAGGTGTCCAGGCGCACCCCGTCGACCGCCATGACCTGGTCGCTGCGGCGCACGGTCCGCGTGTCGTCGGAGGCGCCGGCCGCCGTCCATGTCCCGGCGCCGGCGAGCACCACGACGGCGGCCGCGGCGGCCATCAGCCGGCGTGGCCCCCTCAGCAGCCCTCGCAGCGCGGGCACTCGAAGATCCATGCGTCAACGGTACGGGCCGCCACCGACGACCGCTGCTGCCGTGGGGCGGAGCCGCGCGCCCTCCCTGGGGCGTACGGGCCGGCCGCGGCGTACTTCGGCCGTGGTACGAAGGGCCATGCAGATCCGCCGGGCCGCCTCCGTCGCCGAGGCCTGGGCCTGCGCGGCCTCCGCGGCGTGCCGCCGCCCCCGGCACCCCACCTGGCAGTGGGTGACGGGGGCGGCGGCCTGCGGGCCGGGGGTGACGGGGGAGTTCCCCCCCCGGCCGCGGCTCAGTCCCGGGCCTCGCCGGCGACCGGAGCGGGCGCCTGGGCGCGCTGGGCGGGGATGCCCGCGGCCGGCGTGCCCTCCGGAACCCGCGCGTCCTCCGGGATCGACACCAGCCAGCGGGTGTCCGGGCGCGGGCGCAGGTACAGGGCCCAGTAGAGGGTGGCGGCGGCGGTGATGCCGCCGGTCCACAGCAGGTAGCTCGTCTCCTGCTGGCTCAGGATGTACGCCAGGACCGCGATGAGCAGGACCGGCATCGCGGGCCACAGCGGCATCCGCCAGGCCGGCGTGTGCTGGTGGGAGCCGCGGCGGGCGAGCAGGGCGGCGACCGCGACCAGCAGGTACATGCCGGTCACCGAGACGCCGGTGATGCCGTAGAGGGTGTCCAGGTTGACGAAGCAGAGCACCGCGCCGGGGACGCCGACCGCGAGGGTGGCGACCCAGGGGGAGCCGAAGCGGCCGAGCTTGGAGAAGACGGTGTTGACCGGGCCGGGCCAGGCCTTGTCGCGGGCGGAGGCGAACAGGACGCGGGAGTTCTGGATGACCATGACTATGCCCGCGTTGATGATCGCCAGGGCCACGCAGAGGCTGACGAAGGTGCCGACCGCGGAGTTGGACCAGGCGGTGACCATGGAGCTGATGTCGCCGCCGGTCAGCTCTTCGAGGTCGCCGGCGCCCAGGGTGATGGCGGCGACCGGCACCAGGATGACCACGGTGGAGATGGCGAGGGTGGCGAGGACCGTGCGGGCGACGTTGCGGCGCGGGTTCTCCAGTTCCTCGGAGAGGTAGACGGCGGTCGAGAAGCCCTGGGTGACGAAGAGCGCGATGGCGAGCCCGGAGATCACCAGCATGGCCGTCACGGTGTCCGTGTGGCCGTCGGCGCCGGCCACCTGCATGGAGACCAGGCTGCCCATCCCGCGGTGGCTGTGCGAGAAGCCCAGCAGGGCGACGATCCCGGCGGCGATGACCTCCAGGACCAGGAAGATGCCGGTGATCCAGGCGTTGGCGCGCAGGTCGAGCAGGCCGGCGAGGGTGGCGAGCAGCATCACGCCGGCGCCGGTCATGGACGGGTCGAGATGGACGATCGGGGCCAGGTAGTCGGCGGTGCCCATCGCGATCACCGGCGGCACGATCATCACGACCAGCAGGGACAGCACGAAGACCAGCCAGCCCGCCAGCCGTCCGGCCATCGTCGACACCATGGCGTACTCGCCGCCGGCGCTGGGGATGAGGGTGCCCAGCTCCGAGTAGCAGAACGCCACGGCGATACAGAGGAGGGAGCCGATGGCGATCGTCAGGGCGGTGGCGGTGCCGAGGGAGCCGAACAGATCGGGGACGACCACGAAGAGCGTGGAGGCGGGCGTGACGCACGACAGCGTCAGCAAGGTGCCGCCGACGACCCCGATGGATCGCTTCAGACCCGGTGCGGGTGCTGCCACGGGGTCGGACACGGGGTCGGACACGGACTTCTGAAGCATGTCGGTCATACGGCGGTTTCCGATCGACTCGTGCGACTGAGGGTGGGGGTCGGGAGCGCTATCGCCTCCGGCGGATCGTCATACGTTCGTCTCGTCCGCTCCCGGCGCTGCATAGAGAACCCCGACGAAAACCGTCACGTCAATGGCCGTTTACCTTCGGAATCCGTAGTTCCGGATGAGCGTGCGGAGCATCACTTTCCCAGGCTGTGACGCGCTATAGGTGCATCCATCAAGCCCAGACCGAATGCGACCTTGCTTTCAAAGGCAATCTTCAGGCAGCCCCTTCGCCACCCGTTTCGTCCGGCCAGAACGAGAACCGCAGCCAACGTTTCAAAAAAATGTCAGCCGTCCGGTATTCGGACGCCATAACCGGTCGCGCTCATGTCAGTCCCAACGGCTAGAGTGCGCCCGCACGGCAGACACGGCTCTTGGGGTGGGGACATGAAGATGCGGCACACCGTCGCCTGGGTGGGATTCACCACGGCGGCGCTCGTGGCGGCCTCCGGCTGCGGCACGGAGCGCGCGAAGACGGCGGTCAAGGCGGTCGACAAGGCCGACACGCTGATGGCGGCCCTGACCCGGGCGACGGACCGGACGGAGGCGCTCGGCTCGGCCGAGGTCCGTATGACGACCGACACCGGCACCAGCGGCCCGATCGCCATGGAGGGCACGTACTCCTGGGGCGACGGCTACGTCTTCGACGTCGAGATGGACACCGAGGCCGCGAACATGCAGGCCGTGAACCACTCCCCCAAGACACACGTCCTGTTCGTCGACGGCGTCTACTACTACGACGTCGACGCCTTCCCCTCCGGCCCGTACAAGGGCAAGGACTGGATCAAGGTCGACGGTTCGGCCGTGTTCGGCGAGAAGGGTGCCAAGGCTTTCTCCGGGGACAACGGCAGCCCCTCCGCCTCCATGAAGAGCCTCAAGTACGCCAAGGACGTCGAGAACCTCGGCACGCAGACCGTGAACGGACAGCGCACCACGCACTACCGCGCCGTGATCGACCCGGCGCGCATGGGCAAGTTCAAGGACGCCTACGGCGAGGGCAGCCCCATGGGCACGGCGACCGGAACGAAGTCGATCACCATGGACGTGTGGGTGGGCTCCGACGACCTGCCGGTGCGGCTGAAGGAGAAGCTGGGCGTCATGACCATCAGCATGGACTTCGAGAAGTTCGGCAAGGCGGTCACTGTCAAGGCCCCGCCCGCCGCGCGCACCGCCGACCTCACCGACCTGCTCAAGAAGCAGCAGCAGGGCTGAGAACACACCGGTGCCCCGCCCTCCGACGCGGAGGGCGGGGCACCGTGCTGTCCGGCTCAGTGGTTGCGCGGGAAGCCCAGGTCCACGCCGGCCGGCGCGTCGGCCGGGTCGGGCCAGCGGGTCGTGACGACCTTGCCGCGGGTGTAGAAGTGCGTGCCGTCGTTGCCGTAGATGTGGTGGTCGCCGAAGAGCGAGTCCTTCCAGCCGCCGAAGGAGTGGTAGCCCACCGGCACCGGGATCGGCACGTTCACGCCGACCATGCCGGCCTCGATCTCCAGCTGGAAGCGGCGGGCCGCGCCGCCGTCCCGGGTGAAGATCGCGGTGCCGTTGCCGAACGGCGAGGCGTTGATGAGCGCCACGCCCTCCTCGTAGGTGTCGACGCGCAGCACGCACAGCACCGGGCCGAAGATCTCGTCCTGGTACGCCTTCGCGGTGGTCGGCACCTTGTCCAGCAGCGAGATGCCGATCCAGTGGCCGTCCTCGAAGCCCTCGACGGTGTGACCGGTGCCGTCGAGCACCACCTCGGCACCCTCGGCGGCGGCGCCCTCCACGTAGGAGGCCACCTTGTCACGGTGGGCGGCGGTGATCAGCGGGCCCATCTCGGAGGCCGGGTCGTTGCCCGGACCGATCTTGATCTTCTCGGCGCGCTCGCGGATCTTCTCCACCAGCGTGTCGCCGATGGCGCCCACGGCCACGACCGCGGAGATGGCCATGCAGCGCTCGCCGGCGGAGCCGTAGGCCGCGCTCACCGCCGCGTCGGCCGCCGCGTCCAGGTCGGCGTCCGGCAGGACCAGCATGTGGTTCTTGGCACCGCCGAGAGCCTGGACGCGCTTGCCGGCCGCGGAGGCGGTGGTGTGGATGTAGCGGGCGATCGGGGTGGAGCCGACGAAGGAGACCGCCTTGACGTCCGGGTGCTCCAGCAGCCGGTCCACGGCGACCTTGTCACCGTGGACGACGTTGAAGACGCCGTCGGGCAGGCCGGCCTCCGAGAGCAGCTCGGCGATCTTCATCGACGCCGACGGGTCCTTCTCGCTCGGCTTCAGCACGAAGGTGTTGCCGCACGCGATGGCGATCGGGAACATCCACATCGGGACCATCGCCGGGAAATTGAACGGCGTGATGCCGGCGACGACACCGAGCGGCTGGCGGATCGCCGCCACGTCGACCCGGCTCGCGACCTGCGTGGACAGCTCGCCCTTCAGCTGGACGTTGATCCCGCACGCGAGATCGACGATCTCCAGGCCGCGCGCGACCTCACCGAGGGCGTCCGAGTGCACCTTGCCGTGCTCGGCGGTGATCAGCTCGGCGATCTCGTCGCGGTGGGCGTCCAGCAGCGCGCGGAAAGCGAAGAGGACGGTCGTCCGCTGCGCCAGCGAGGACTGGCCCCAGGTCAGATAGGCGTCCTTGGCCGCCGCGACCGCCGCGTCCACCTCCTCCACCGACGCGAACGCGACCTTCGTGGTGACCGCGCCGGTCGCCGGGTCCGTGACCGGCCCGTACGTACCCGACGCGCCTTCGACGGTCTTCCCGCCGATCCAGTGGTTGACGATCTTCGTCATGCCCAGAGACTCCTTCTTACAGATGGCGGCGTCGGGTCGAGACGTGCCGTTCGTACAGCTCACGTGCCTTGACCGCCGACGGTCGGGTCGCGGTCTCGGCCACAGGAACATCCCACCAGGCCTGCGCCGGAGGCGCGCCCGACACAGTGTCGGACGTTTCGGTCTCCACGTAGACACATGTGGGAGTGTCGGCGGCCCGCGCCTCGGCGAGCGCGGCGCGCAGGTCCCGTACGGTCTTCGCGCGCAGCACCCGCATCCCGAGGCTGGCCGCGTTGGCGGCGAGGTCGACGGGCAGCGGGGCGCCGGTGAAGGTGCCGTCCCCGGCGGTGTAGCGGTAGGCGGTGCCGAACCGCTCGCCACCGACGGACTCCGACAGGCCGCCGATCGAGGCGTACCCGTGGTTCTGCACCAGCAGGATCTTGATCGCGATGCCCTCCTGCACGGCGGTCACGATCTCCGTCGGCATCATCAGATACGTGCCGTCGCCGACCAGCGCCCATACGTTCCGCTCGGGCGCGGCGAGCTTCACGCCGAGGGCGGCCGGGATCTCGTAGCCCATGCAGGAGTAGCCGTACTCCAGGTGGTACTGGTCGCGGGACCGCGCCCGCCACAGCTTGTGCAGGTCGCCGGGGAGGGAGCCGGCCGCGTTGATGATGATGTCCGACTCGTCCACCAGCGCGTCCAGGGCGCCGAGGACCTGCGGCTGGGTCGGCCGCGCCTCGGGCTCCTCGGCCTCGAAGCAGGCGTCGACGCGCTGCTCCCAGCGCTCCTTGTCCTCGGTGTACTCGCCGACATAGGAGTCGGCGACGGTGTGCTCGCGCAGGACCAGCGCCTCGGTCAGCTCGCCGAGACCGCTGCGGGCGTCGGCGATCAGCGGGGACCCGGCCAGCTTGTGACCGTCGAAGGCCGCGATGTTGAGGTTGAGGAAGCGGACCTCCGGGTTCTCGAACAGGGTGCCGGAGGCGGTGGTGAAGTCGGTGTAGCGGGTGCCGACGCCGATCACCAGGTCCGCGGTGCGGGCCAGCTCGTCGGCGGTCGCGGTGCCGGTGTGGCCGACCCCGCCGACGTCCTGCGGGTGGTCGTGGCGGAGGGAACCCTTGCCGGCCTGGGTCGAGGCGACCGGGATCCGGGTCGCCGAGGCGAACTCGGCGAGCGCCTCCTCCGCGCGGCTGTGGTGGACTCCGCCGCCCGCGATGACCAGCGGCCTGCGCGCCGCGCGGATCGCCTGGACCGCCTCGGCCAGCTCGGCCGGGTCCGCACCCGGCCGGCGTACGACCCACACCCGCTCGGCGAAGAACTCCTCCGGCCAGTCGTACGCCTCGGCCTGCACGTCCTGCGGCAGGGCGAGGGTGACCGCGCCGGTCTCCACCGGGTCGGTGAGGACCCGCATGGCCTGGAGCGCTGACGGAATCAGGGCCTCCGGCCGGGTGATGCGGTCGAAGTACTTCGACACCGGGCGCAGGGTGTCGTTGACCGACACATCGCCCGCGTACGGCACCTCCAGCTGCTGGAGGACCGGGTCGGCCGGGCGGGTCGCGAAGACGTCGCCCGGCAGGAGCAGGACCGGGAGGTGGTTGATGGTCGCGAGGGCGGCGCCGGTGACCAGGTTGGTCGCGCCCGGGCCGATGGAGGTCGTGACGGCGTGCGTGGACAGGCGGTTGGACTGCCTCGCATAGCCGACCGCCGCGTGCACCATCGACTGCTCGTTACGGCCCTGGTGGTACGGCATGGCGTCGCCGTACTCGATCAGCGCCTGGCCGATCCCGGCGACGTTGCCGTGGCCGAAGATGCCCCAGGTGGCGCCGATCAGCCGCTGCCGCTCGCCGTCCCGCTCGGTGTACTGGGCGGCGAGGAAGCGGACGAGCGCCTGGGCGACGGTCAACCGGATCGTCATCGGTACCCCCCTGTGGTCTCGGTGTGGTCGGGGTGGAAGCAGATCCGCCACTCCCGGGTCTCGCCCGGGCCCGCCATGACGTTCAGGTAGTACATGTCATGGCCGGGCTGGGCGATGGACGGGCCGTGCCAGCCGTCGGGGACGAGGACGGCATCGCCGGAGCGGACCTCGGCGAGGACGTCGGCACCACCCGCGCGAGAGGGGAACACCCGCTGGTAGCCGAGCCCCTTCGGGCCGTCGATCTCGAAGTAGTAGATCTCCTCCAGCTCGGACTCCTCGCCCGGCCGGTGCTCGTCGTGCTTGTGCGGCGGGTACGAGGACCAGTTGCCGCCAGGGGTGATCACCTCGACGGCGATCAGCTTGTCGCAGTCGAAGGAGTCGGCGGAGGCGAAGTTGCGCACCCGGCGGGCGCAGCTGCCGCTGCCGCGCTCCTCGACGGGGACCTCCGGCGCGGGGCCGTAGCGGGCGGGGAGTCGTCGCTCGCACTTCGCTCCTGCCAGGGCGAAGCGGCCTCCCGCGCCGGAGGTGATCATGACCCGGGTGTCCCGGGGCGCGTACACGAAGTCGGAGACTCCGGTGAACACGCTTTCCCGGCCCAGGAGTTGAAACTCGTTTCCCTCAATTTGTACGGTACATCCGCCTTCCAGCGGAAGCACGATCCATTCACTGTCCCCGGTGGTGAACGTATGGCTGCCGCCGGGCGCCGACTCGACGACACGCAGGCTGCTGTGTGTCCAGCCGGCCAACTTGGGATCGATGTCGACGGCGTACTGGGCGTTCGCGGTGGCGCCCCGGGGCAGATGCAGGTCGGTGCTGGTCATGCGGCCCTCACAGCAGTCCTACGGCGGTGTCCACGGCGGCGGCCACATCGCCGTCCGCCGGGTACAGCAGCGAGCGGCCGACCACCAGGCCGCGCACGGTGGGCAGTTGCAGCGCGCCGCGCCACTTCTCGTAGGCGGCCACCTGGTCCTCGGGCGAGTCGCCGATGTCCCCGCCGAGCAGCACGGCGGGCAGCGTGGAGGTCTCCATGACCCGGGCCATGTCGTCGGGGTTCTCGGTGACCGGCACCTTCAGCCAGGTGTAGGCCGAGGAGCCGCCGAGGCCGGAGGCGATGGCGATGGAGCGGGTGACCGCCTCGGCGGACAGGTCGTTGCGCAGCGTGCCGTCGGCGGTACGGCGGCTGATGAACGGCTCCACGAACACCGGCAGCCGACGCGCGGCCATGGCGTCGATGGCGCGGGCGGTGGACTCCAGCGTGGTCAGGGAGCCGGGGTCGTCGTAGTCGACGCGCAGCAGCAGCTTGCCCGCGTCGAAGCCCAGGCGCTCGATGTCTTCGGGGCGGTGGCCGGTGAACCGGTCGTCGAGCTCGAAGCGCGCGCCCTGGAGTCCGCCGCGGTTCATCGAGCCCATGACCACCTTGTGGTCCAGGACGCCGAGCAGGAGCAGGTCGTCCAGGATGTCGGCGGTGGCGAGGACGCCGTCGACGCCGGGCCGGGACAGCGCGAGGCAGAGGCGTTCGAGCAGGTCGGCGCGGTTGGCCATGGCGAGCTTGCGGTCGCCGACACCGAGGGCGCCGCGGGCCGGGTGGTCGGCGGCGACGATCATCAGCCGGCCGTTCTCGTTCAGCAGCGGCCTGCGGGCCCGGCGGACGGCGGCCTCGGCGATCGCCTCGGGGTGGCGGGTGCGGATACGGACCAGCTCGGCGACGTCGACGCGGGGCCGGCGCACACCGTCACCGCCCTGCCGGTGCGTCCCGGCGACACGGCCGGCCCTCACAGCACCGCTCCGGCGTCGAGCGCGGCGGCCACCTCGTCGACGGTCGGCATCGCGGAGGAGCATTCCAGACGGGAGGCGACGATGGCGCCGGCCGCGTTGGCGTGTCGCATGATCTGCTCCAGGTCCCAGCCGGCCAGCAGGCCGTGGCAGAGGGAGCCGCCGAAGGCGTCTCCGGCGCCGAGTCCGTTGAGGACGGTGACGGGGAGGGGCGGGACCTCGGCCGTTTCACCCTCCCGGTTGACGGCGAGGACTCCCTTGGGTCCCTGCTTGACGACCGCCAGCTCCACCCCGGCGTCCAGCAGGACGCGGGCGGCGGCGTACGGCTCGCGCGCCCCGGTGGCGACCTCCACCTCGTCCAGGTTGCCGACGGCGACGGTGACGTGGCGCAGAGCCTCGGCGTAGAAGGGGCGGGCGGCACCCGGGTCCGTCCAGAACATGGGGCGCCAGTCGAGGTCGAAGACCGTCGTGCGCGTCTTGGCCCGGTGGGCGAGGGCCGCGAGGGTCGCCGTACGGCTCGGCTCCTCGCTCAGGCCGGTGCCGGTGACCCAGAAGATCCGGGCATCGCGGACGGCGTCCAGGTCCAGTTCGTGGGCGTCGATCTCCAGGTCGGGGGCCTTGGGCCGGCGGTAGAAGTAGAGCGGGAAGTCGTCCGGCGGGAAGACCTCGCAGAAAGTGACCGGGGTCGGCAGTCCGGGGACGGGGGTGACCCAGCGGTCGTCGACGCCGAAGCCGCGCAGCGCCTCGTGCAGATAGGTGCCGAACGGGTCGTCGCCGGTGCGGGTGATCACGGCGGTGTGCCGGCCGAGCCGGGCCGCGGCGACCGCGACGTTGGCCGCGGACCCGCCGAGGAACTTGCCGAAGGACGACACCTGGGCGAGCGGGACACCGGTCTGCAGCGGGTAGAGGTCCACTCCGATCCGCCCCATGGTGATCAGGTCGTAGGCCATCGGCTTCCCTTCGTCATGGCTCTCCCCGGCTTTCTAGTCCCGGACGCCGAGCCCTGTCAATGTTTTGTCCGGACATTCGGACCAGTCGACTCCGCTGATGGGGCGGGGCGGTGCCCCATGCGGCCGTCGTGTCACAAATACCCCCTTCTTGTCACACATGTTGCACATACGCGGACTCTCGGTCACATCCAGTCCACAGGCACCCACCGTTGGTCACTCTGCGTCGTTCAGGGGGCACAGGCTTGGTGAGCGTCAGCGCAGCGCCCGGTCCCCCCGGCGGCCGTTCCGGTCGCCGCCGCGGTGCGCGTAGGGAGGTGCGGCTCATGACCGACCGGCGGCTCTGGTCCTACAAGGAGATCGCGGCACACATCCGGGTGCAGCCGGACACCGTACGGTCCTACCGCAAGCACGGGCTGCTGCCCCCGCCCGATCATGTGGAGGGCGGCAAGCCCTACTGGTACGCCGACACCGTCCGCGCCTGGGTCGCCTCCCGGCCCGGCAACCGCGGCCGCAGAGACGGCTGACGCCTGCCCCGGGAGCGGCGGCCGGGCGATCCGGGGGTGGCGGGCGTCAGCTCCGGGGTTCGATGACCGTGACGCCCGCGCCCGGCGCCGTGTCCATCGCCGCGAGCGCCGCCGGGGCCGCGTCGAGCGTGATCGTGCGGGTCACCAGCAGGTCGGGGCGCAGGGCCCCGGCGGTGACCAGGTCGAGCATGGCGGGGTAGGCGTGGGCGGCCATGCCGTGGCTGCCGAGGAGTTCCAGCTCCAGGGCGATCGCGCGGGCCAGCGGTACCGGGGTGGTGCCGTCGGCCGAGGGCAGCAGGCCGACCTGGACGTGCCGGCCACGGCGGCGCAGGGAGCCGACCGAGGCCGCGCAGGTGGCGGCCGAGCCGAGGGCGTCGAGCGAGAGGTGGGCGCCGCCGCCGGTCAGCTCCCGGACGGCGGCGGCCGGGTCGGGTACGCCGGTGGCGTCCAGGCATGCGGCGGCGCCGAACGTCCGTGCCAGCTCCAGGGCTCGCGGCGACACGTCGACGGCGGCCACCCGGGCCCCCGCAGCCGCCGCGATCATCACCGCCGACAGGCCGACCCCGCCGCAGCCGTGCACCGCGACCCACTCCCCGGCCGCCACCCGGCCCTGCTGCACCACCGCGCGGAAGGCGGTGGCGAACCGGCAGCCGAGGGCTGCGGCGGTGGTGTACGTCATGTCGTCCGGGAGGGCGACGAGGTTGACGTCGGCGTGGTCGAGCGCCACGAACTCGGCGAAGGATCCCCAGTGGTGGAAGCCGGGCTGGGTCTGCCGTTCGCACACCTGCTGGTCGCCCGCCGCACAGGACGCGCAGCTGCCGCAGGCGCAGACGAACGGCACGGTGACCCGGTCGCCGGGCCGCCATCCGGTGACCCGGGCGCCCACCGCCTCCACCACCCCGGCGAGTTCATGACCGGGGACGTGCGGCAGCGAGATGTCCGGGTCGTGGCCCATCCAGCCGTGCCAGTCGCTCCGGCACAGGCCGGTCGCCTCCACGCGGACGATCACTCCGTGAGGGGCCGGGTGGGGGTCGGGCACCTCGCGTATCTCGGCGGGTTCGCCGTATCGCTCGAAGACCACGGCTCGCATGCGCGCTCCTTCCGGAAACCTGCACGCAGGCTAGACGCTCCGGGGGCCGCCGGGGTGGGTGGCCAGTGCCGGTTCCTTGTGGCTCATCGCGCCGTCCCCCGCATCGCTTCGGGGCGCGTCCTGCTCGCCCTCGCTCATACCGAACCGTTGGTGGAAGCGCCGCAGGGGAGCCGGGGCCCACCAGGTGGCGCGGCCGGTGAGGCGCATGACGGCCGGGACCAGGAGGCTGCGGACCACCATCGCGTCCATCAGCACCGCGAGGGCGATGCCGAGACCCAGCATCTTGGTGTTGGTCACCCGGGAGGTGCCGATGGCGACCATCACCACGGCGAGGATGACCGCCGCCGCGGTGATCAGCCCGCCGGTGCGCTGGAGTCCGTGGCGCACGGCCGTGTCGTGGTCGCCCGTGCGGTCGTACTCCTCCTTGATGCGGGAGAGCAGGAACACGCCGTAGTCCATGGAGAGGCCGAAGGCCACGCAGAACATCAGGACGGGCAGGGTGGTCTCGATGGAGCCGGGGCTGGTGAAGCCGAGCGGGCCGGACAGGTGGCCGTCCTGGAAGACCCAGACGACCGCGCCGAACATCGCCGTCAGGCTGAGCGCGTTGAGCACCACGGCCTGGAGGGGTATCAGCACGCTGCCGGTGAGCAGGAAGACCAGCACAAGTGTGACGACGGCTATGAACACGGCCGCCCACGGCAGGCGTTCGGCTATCGCGTGCTTGGTGTCCACGAGGACCGCGGCCGTGCCGGTCACCTTGGTGTCGAAGGGGGCGGACAGTGAGCGCAGGTCGCCGACCAGGCGCTGGGCGGGGTCGTCCACGGCCTCGCCCTCCGGCTGGACCGTGAAGTAGGCGGTGTCGCCCTCGACCAGGGGGCCGTCGACCCGGACCACGTCGGGCAGGGCGGCCATCCGCTGCTTGTAGGCGGCGTACTGGGCCTCGGTGGCCCGGCCCTCGGCGAGGACTTCCAGGCCGCCGCCGGGGCTGCCGGGGAAGCTCTCGCGGAGGTGCTGCTGCACCACGTGGGACTCGGCCGACGCGGGCAGCTGCCGGTCGTCGGCGGTACCGAACTTCACCCCCACGAACGGCAGACCGAGCAGCACCAGCAGGGCGGTGGTGCCGAGGGCGAAGAGCGGGGCGCGGCGCATCACCAGCGCGGCCGTACGCGCCCAGGCGGTGCCCTCGGCCGGCTTCGGGGTGCGGCCCCGGCGGAAGAGGCGGCGCAGGTCCAGGGAGTTGACCCGGTGGCCGAGCAGGACCAGCGTGGCCGGAAGCAGGACCAGGGCGGCCGCCGCGGCGAGGAGGACCACGGCGATGCCGGCGTAGGCGAAGGACCGCAGGAAGTACTGCGGGAAGACCAGCATGGCGGCCAGGGAGACGGCGACGGTCAGAGCGGAGAAGAGCACAGTGCGGCCGGCCGTGCGCAGGGTCGTGCCCACGGCGGTCGAGGGGGCGGCGCCGGTGGACAGTTCCTCGCGGTAGCGGCGGACGATGAACAGGGCGTAGTCGATGGCGAGGCCCAGGCCGAGGGCCGTCGTGAGGTTCAGCGCGAAGACCGAGACGTCGGTGAAGCTCGTCAGGGCGCGCAGTAGCGCGTTCGTCCCGACGATGGCGACGATGCCGATGCCCAGCGGGAGCAGGGCCGCGACCGCGCTGCCGAAGACCATGACCAGCAGCACGAGCGTGATCGGCAGGGCGATCAGCTCGGCGCGGGTGAGGTCCTCCTTGATGACCGTCTGCATCTCGTGCCGCACCGCGACGATGCCGCCCAGCTCCACCCGGACCGGGCCGTGCGCGCCCCGGTAGTGCGGGGCGATGCGGTCCAGGGTCCGGCCCATCGCGCTCTCGTCGCCGGTGATGCGGGCGGCGATCAGCGCCTCGTGCCCGTCCTCGGCGCGCAGGGCCGGGGCCGCCGACGGGTCGGCCTGCCAGTAGGAGCCGACTCCGGTCACGCCCCGCTCCCCCGCCAGCCGCGCGGCCAGGGTCCGGGCCTCGGCGGCCACCGCCGGGTCGTCGACCGAGGCGCGGCCCGCGTCGACCAGGAGCAGCAGATTCGGCTGGGAGCCGGGGAACTCGCGCTCCAGTGCCTTGGTCGCGTACGTCGACTCGGCGGCCGGGTCCTCCCAGCCACCGCTGCCGAGGCGGTCGGCGACCCCGCTGCCGGCCAGGACGGCGAGCGCCGTGAGGACCAGGGCGACCAGGAGCGACAGCCGTGGACGGGCGGTCACGAACCGGGTCCAGCGGCCGGGAGGCGGTGCGGTGTCCCCGGAGCGCGGTGGCGTGTCGACGTCGGTCATCGTGCGGTGTCCCCTTCACCCTGACCAGCGAGGCCGTGTGCGGACACGGCAGCATGGATGAGCCATTGCCATAGACTTGGCAAACACGAGAGATCGCTCGCGTTTCACCAGAATGCGAGCGACCACTCGCGTTTGTCAATCGCGTTCGGAGAGCTGGGGAAAACGCGTGTCCGACACCAGGGAGAAGGAGCAGCAGCCGCGCCGGCGGCAGGCCCGCGGCGAACGACGTATCGCTCAGCTGCTCGAAGCCGCCGCCCAGGTCTTCTGCACTACCGGCTACACGGCCGCCAGCACCAACGCCATCGCCCGCGAGGCCGGGGTCTCACCCGGCACGCTCTACCAGTTCTTCCCGAACAAGGAAGCGATCGCGATCGAGCTGGGCGACCGGCTGATGCACGAGATGCGGGAGGCGTACGGCGAGGCGCTCGCGCCCGTCGATCCCGCCACCCCGCTGGAGGAGGCGATCGGCGCAGCCGTCGACCGGTTCATGGCCTTCAACACCGACCACCCGGTCTTCTTCGCCCTCATGCACGGCCCCGACGTCCCGGGCCGGATGGCCGAGGCGCACGACCAGCTGCACACGACGGTGATCGGCCGCATCGAGACACTGCTCGCCTCGCTCATGCCCGGCGCCGCCCCGGCCGACGTCACCCGCACCGCCCATGTCTGCCTCGGCATCTACAAGGCCGGCCTGGAACTCGTCCTCACCCACGAGGGCGCCGCGCGCACGGACTACATCCAGGAGACCAAGGACGTCCTGGTCCGCTACCTGGAGCCACTGGCGGGCGACCGGCCGGGCCGCGCCTGACACTGAACATCGGAAACGACGGCACCGCGTTGGAAAATACCCCCTGGGGGTATAGTCTTCGAACGTGGGGTTCTTCCGCGGACCCCACTGGCCCCCTACGCCTCGACGAGGAGTAACGACATGACCGCCCAGACCGACACCCCGGGCTCCGTCACCACCGTCTACAAGGTGACGGGCATGAGCTGTGGCCACTGCGAGGGCTCCGTGTCCGGCGAGATCTCCCGGATCGCCGGCGTCGGCTCGGTGAAGGCCGTCGCGTCGACCGGCGAGGTGACCGTCGTCTCCGAGGCCCCGCTGGACGACGAGGCCGTACGCGCCGCCGTGGACGAGGCCGGCTTCGAGCTGGCCGGCAAGGCCTGAGAAAGACCTCCCTTTCCCCGACCGGGCCGTACCGACCAGCTGATACTGGATCCGTACGGCCCGGTCCGATGTCTGGAGTCCGGACATGACCAGCACCACCGCAGAGACAGGTACCGCGATAGCGGGCAGCGCCGAGGTCGAGCTGCTCATCGGCGGGATGACCTGCGCCTCCTGCGCCGCCCGGGTGGAGAAGAAGCTCAACCGGATGGACGGCGTGAGCGCCACCGTCAACTTCGCCACCGAGAAGGCCAAGGTCACCTACGCGGACGGCGTCCGGGTCGCCGACCTGATCGCCACCGTGGAGAAGACGGGCTACACCGCCGAGGAACCCCCGCCGCCGGAGCCCGCGCCCGAGGCGGCGCCGGAGACCGCCGAGCGGGACAGCGAACTCGGCGCCCTGCGCCACCGCCTGCTCGCCTCCGCGCTGCTCGCCGCCCCCGTGGTCCTGCTCGCGATGATCCCCGCCCTCCAGTTCGACAACTGGCAGTGGCTCTCGCTCACCCTCGCCGCGCCCGTCGTCGTCTGGGGCGGCGCCCCCTTCCACCGGGCCGCCTGGACCAACCTCCGGCACGGCGCCGCCACCATGGACACCCTGGTCTCGGTCGGCACGCTGGCCGCGTTCGGCTGGTCGCTGTGGGCGCTGTTCGTCGGCGACGCGGGCATGCCCGGCATGCACGACGAGTTCCGCTTCACCGTCTCGCGGATGGACGGCGCGTCCACGATCTACCTGGAGGTCGCCGCCGGAGTCGTCGCGCTGATCCTGCTCGGCCGCTATCTGGAGGCCCGCTCCAAGCGGCGCGCGGGGGCCGCCCTGAAGGCGCTCATGGAGCTGGGGGCCAAGGACGTGGCGGTCCTGCGGGACGGCCGCGAGGTGCGGGTACCGGTGGCGGACCTGGCCGTCGGCGACCGGTTCGTCGTACGGCCGGGCGAGAAGATCGCCACCGACGGCACGGTCGTGGAGGGCGTCTCCGCGGTGGACGCCTCCATGCTGACCGGCGAGTCGGTGCCGGTGGACGTCGGTCCGGGCGACCGGGTCACCGGGGCCACGGTCAACGCGGGCGGCCGGCTGGTCGTCGAGGCCACCCGGGTCGGCGCGGACACCCAGCTCGCCCGGATGGCGAAGCTGGTGGAGGACGCGCAGAACGGCAAGGCCGAGGTGCAGCGGCTCGCCGACCGGGTCTCCGCCGTCTTCGTCCCCGTGGTCATCCTGATCGCGCTCGGCACGTTCGGCGTCTGGCTGGGCGTGACCGGTGACACGGTCGCCGCGTTCACGGCCGCCGTCGCCGTACTGATCATCGCCTGCCCCTGCGCGCTGGGCCTCGCCACCCCGACCGCGCTGATGGTCGGCACCGGGCGCGGCGCCCAGCTCGGCATCCTGATCAAGGGCCCCGAGGTGCTGGAGTCCACCCGGCGCGTCGACACGGTCGTCCTGGACAAGACCGGCACGGTCACCACCGGCCGGATGACCCTCCAGGAGGTGTACGTCGCCGACGGCGAGGACGAGAAGGAGCTGCTGCGGCTCGCGGGCGCCCTGGAGCACGCCTCGGAGCACCCCGTGGCCCGCGCGATCGCCGCCGGCGCCGAGGAACGCTTGAACGGGGCGAGCGCGCAGCGCTCTCCGGCAAGGGCGGCGATGGGTGACGGGTGGGCCCTGCCGGAGGCCGAACACTTCGAGAACGTGCCCGGGCGTGGCGTACGCGGGCGCGTGGACGGCCGCGAGGTGGCCGTGGGGCGCCTGTACGACGAGGTGCCGCAGGAGTTGGCCCGCGCGGCGCGCGAGGCCGAGCAGCAGGGCCGTACGGCCGTCCTGGCCGGCTGGGACGGGCGGGCCCGCGGGGTCCTCGCCGTCGCCGACGCGGTCAAGGAGACGAGCGCCGAGGCGGTCCGCGACCTGCGCGCGCTGGGGCTCACCCCGGTGCTGCTCACCGGGGACAACCGGACGGTCGCCGAGGCCGTCGCGAAGACCGTCGGCATCGACGCCGGGAACGTGTTCGCCGAGGTGCTGCCCGAGGACAAGGTGGATGTCGTACGACGGCTCCAGCGCGAGGGGCGGTCCGTGGCCATGGTCGGCGACGGGGTGAACGACGCCGCCGCGCTCGCCACCGCCGACCTGGGCCTGGCCATGGGCACCGGCACGGACGCGGCGATCGAGGCCGGCGATCTGACGCTGGTGCGCGGGGACCTGCGGGTGGCCGCGGACGCGATCCGGCTCGCCCGGCGCACCCTCGCCACCATCAAGGGCAATCTGGTGTGGGCCTTCGGCTACAACGTCGCCGCGCTGCCGCTGGCCGCGGCCGGCCTGCTCAACCCGATGATCGCGGGGGCGGCGATGGCCTTCTCCTCGGTGTTCGTGGTGACCAACAGCCTGCGGTTGCGGGCCTTCCGGTGACCCGGCGGCGATTGCCGGGACGGACCGATGCGGGAGCCCCCCTGGAGTCCGGCGCGCGCCTCACATAAGCTCTTCACAAGGCTCGCGCATCATCCTTACGCTTGGGTCCCGATCGCTATATCGGGGCTCTTGCGCACCTAAGGGACATATGCAAGAGACGCAGATCACAGTGATGCGAACGTAACCATCGAAGGGCTTCGAAGGTCTAAGTTGGCGATGTCAGACCAGCGTCTTGGGGGGCGCTGACTGGCATCTGGGGATGTCTTGGGGGACTTCCCCAGATGGGGGTACCTCCCTGCTCGAACGACGTTGAGAGCTTGGGGGAGCGTTGCCGGGGCACGTACACCGGGAAGCTTTGAGCGGCCCTCCCAGCGTGCGCTGTCCCGGCAGATCGCACCGCATCACTGGAGCACGGCGAGTTTTGCTCGTTGTGCTCGGACAGCGAATTCAGGCGCTGTCTTCTGAGCGCCCGGCCGGATCCCGTGGGGGGAATCCGCACCGGGACATGGGAAGGCGCCCTGGTCGTCGGCCCGTGGGGGGACCGGCGCATCAGGGCGCCTTCTTCCTTTTCGCTTCTTGATCACTGGTTCAGGGCCTGCCCGGACGGACAGGCCCTTCCGCTCAGTGGGCTCAGCGCTCCTCGACCGGAACGAAGTCGCGCTCCACCACACCCGTGTAGATCTGGCGCGGGCGGCCGATGCGGGAGCCCGGCTCCTTGATCATCTCGGTCCACTGGGCGATCCAGCCCGGCAGCCGGCCGAGGGCGAACAGGACCGTGAACATCTCGGTCGGGAAGCCCATGGCCCGGTAGATCAGACCGGTGTAGAAGTCGACGTTCGGGTAGAGCTTGCGCTCGACGAAGTAGTCGTCGGACAGCGCGTGCTCCTCCAGCTTCAGGGCGATGTCGAGGAGCTCGTCCTCCTTGCCCAGCGCGGAGAGGACGTCGTGCGCGGCGGCCTTGATGATCTTGGCTCGGGGGTCGAAGTTCTTGTAGACCCGGTGGCCGAAGCCCATCAGGCGGACGCCGTCCTCCTTGTTCTTCACCTTGCGGATGAAGGTGTCGACGTCGGAGCCGGAGTCACGGATGCCTTCGAGCATCTCCAGGACGGACTGGTTGGCGCCGCCGTGCAGCGGGCCCCACAGGGCGCTGATGCCGGCCGAGATCGACGCGAACATGTTGGCCTGCGAGGAGCCGACCAGGCGGACCGTGGAGGTCGAACAGTTCTGCTCGTGGTCGGCGTGCAGGATCAGCAGCTTGTCCAGCGCGGCCACGACGACCGGGTCCAGGTCGAACTCCTGCGCCGGGACCGAGAAGGTCATACGCAGGAAGTTCTCGACGTAGCCGAGGTCGTTGCGCGGGTAGACGAACGGGTGGCCGATCGACTTCTTGTACGCGTACGCCGCGATCGTCGGAAGCTTGGCGAGCAGCCGGATCGTGGAGAGGTCGCGCTGCTTCTCGTCGAACGGGTTGTGGCTGTCCTGGTAGAAGGTGGACAGCGCCGAGACGACCGAGGACAGCATGGCCATCGGGTGGGCGTCGCGCGGGAAGCCCCTGTAGAAGTTCTTGACGTCCTCGTGCAGCAGGGTGTGCCGCGTGATGTCGTTCTTGAACGTGGAGAGTTCGTCGACGGTCGGCAGTTCGCCGTTGATCAGCAGGTACGCCACCTCAAGGAAGGTGGAGCGCTCGGCCAGCTGCTCGATGGGGTAGCCGCGGTAGCGGAGGATGCCCGCCTCGCCGTCGAGGTAGGTGACCGCGGATTTATAGGCGGCCGTGTTGCCGTAACCGCTGTCCAGCGTCACCAGACCGGTCTGGGCGCGGAGCTTCCCGATGTCGAAGCCCTTGTCGCCGACGGTGCTGTCGACCACCGGGTAGGTGTACTCGCCGTCGCCGTACCGCAGTACTACAGAGTTGTCGCTCACGTCTTCCCTCACCGACGTAGTGCCTCATCTTCGAGGTGCCCTGACTGTCTCTACCATCCCCCATTTGGCTCAGGAGAGTGCACTCGGGGTCGACCATTGGGCCTATTGGCGGCACTCAGTGCCGCCAACCTGCTCATCCTGCCCCCTCGGAGGGGCATCTGGAAGTGCTCTGTGACCTTCACGACTCATTTGATCGATCATTTTTTGCGCCGAGCCGGAAGTCGAGGGCCGTACAGCGCCGTCCGGCCGACACCGTGCGCACCGCCTGGCCGATCGCCTTGCGTGAACCGACGAGGACGACCAGCTGCCGAGCCCGGGTGACCGCCGTGTACAGCAGGTTCCGCTGGAGCATCATCCACGCTCCGGTGGTGACCGGAATCACCACGGCGGGATATTCACTCCCCTGCGAGCGGTGGATGGTCACCGCGTACGCATGGGACAGTTCGTCCAGTTCGTCGAATTCGTACGGAACCTCCTCGTCCTCGTCCGTCAGGACCGTCAGGCGCTGCTCGACCGGATCGAGCGAGGTGACGACGCCCACGGTGCCGTTGAAGACACCGTTCTTCCCTTTCTCGTAATTGTTACGAATCTGGGTGACCTTGTCGCCGACGCGGAAAACGCGACCACCGAACCGCTTCTCCGGCACATCCGGCCGCGCGGGCGTGATGGCCTGCTGGAGCAGTCCGTTGAGCGCGCCCGCACCGGCCGGCCCCCGGTGCATGGGCGCGAGCACCTGTACGTCCCGGCGCGGGTCCAGCCCGAACTTGGCCGGAATCCGCCGCGCGGCCACGTCGACGGTGAGCCGGCCCGCGGCCTCCGTGTCGTCCTCGACGAAGAGGAAGAAGTCCTTCAGCCCGTCGGTCAGCGGGTGCTGCCCCGCGTTGATCCGGTGCGCGTTGGTGACCACACCGGACTGCTGGGCCTGCCGGAAGACCCGGGTGAGCCGGACGGCCGGGATAGGGCTGCCCTCGGCGAGGAGATCGCGCAGGACCTCCCCGGCACCGACGCTGGGCAGCTGGTCCACGTCCCCCACGAACAACAGGTGCGCGCCCGGCGGTACGGCCTTGACCAGCTTGTTGGCGAGCAGCAGGTCCAGCATGGACGCCTCGTCCACGACCACCAGGTCGGCGTCCAGGGGCCGGTCCCGGTCGTAGGCGGCATCCCCGCCCGGCTTCAGCTCCAGCAGCCGGTGCACGGTGGACGCCTCGGCGCCGGTCAGCTCCGCCAGCCGCTTGGCGGCACGGCCGGTCGGGGCGGCGAGCAGCACCTTGGCCCGACGGGCGCGGGCCAGCTCCACGATCGAGCGCACGGTGAAGGACTTGCCGCAGCCGGGTCCACCGGTGAGGACGGCGACCTTCTCGGTGAGCGCGAGCTTGACCGCCGCCTCCTGCTCGGGCGCGAGGTCGGCGCCGGTGCGCGCTCTCAGCCAGCCGAGGGCCTTGCCCCAGTCCACGTCCCGGAACCCCGGCATCCGGTCCTGGTCCGTCCGCAGGAGCCGCAGCAGCTGGGCGGACAGCGAGAGTTCGGCGCGATGGAAGGGCACGAGATAGACAGCGCTGACCGGCTCGTCGCCGCCGCCGTCGGGCCCGGGCACCTTCTCCCGCACGACCCCGGGATCGGCCCCCTCCTCCGGGGCCTGGGACAGCTCGGCGAGGCACTCGATGACCAGCCCGGTGTCGACCTGGAGGAGCTTGACGGCGTCGGCGATCAGCCGCTCCTCGGGCAGGAAGCAGTGCCCCTGGTCGGCGGACTGGGACAGCGCGTACTGGAGGCCGGCCTTCACCCGCTCGGGGCTGTCGTGCGGGATGCCCACCGACTGGGCGATCTTGTCGGCGGTGAGGAAGCCGATGCCCCAGACGTCGGCGGCGAGCCGGTACGGCTGTTCCTTCACGACGGAGATCGACGCGTCGCCGTACTTCTTGTAGATCCGCACGGCGATCGACGTCGACACCTCGACGGTCTGGAGGAAGAGCATGACCTCCTTGATCGCCTTCTGCTCGTCCCAGGCTTCGGCGATCTTCTTGGTGCGTTTCGGACCGAGGCCGGGGACCTCGATCAGCCGCTTCGGCTCCTCCTCGATGATCTTGAGGGTGTCCAGCCCGAAGTGCTGGGTGATGCGGTCGGCGAACACCGGTCCGATGCCCTTGACCAGACCGGACCCCAGATAACGCCGGATGCCCTGGACGGTGGCCGGCAGCACGGTCGTGTAGTTCTCGACGTGGAACTGTTTGCCGTACTGCGCATGCGAGCCCCAGCGGCCCTCCATGCGCAGGGACTCCCCCACCTGGGCACCGAGCAGCGCGCCGACGACCGTGAGGAGGTCCCCGCCGCCTCTTCCGGTGTCGACCCGGGCGACCGTGTAGCCGTTCTCCTCGTTGGCGTACGTGATCCGCTCCAGCACGCCTTCGAGCACGGCGAGCTGCCGTTCGCCCGTGGAGTTCCCCGCCTGATGAGCCATGATCCGACGGTACCGGTGAGGTGTGACAACCGGCGCGGGAGCCGGGTTCATGGCCGACCGCCCTGCGGGCCGGCGTCCGCCTAAGGGCGGGGGTGCTTCTTGAGGGCCTCGAGGAAGGTGGCGAAGGCGGGGGCGGGGAAGGTGAGGACGGCTCGGGTGGGGGTCTTGGAGTCGCGGATGGCTGTGTGGGTGGGGGAGGTGGCGATCTCTACGCAGGCGTTTCCGTCGCCTTCACCCGAACAGGACGACTTCTGCCAGTTATCGAGGGCGGTCATGGGTGCCTCACAGCTCCTTGGCCAGCTTGTGGATGAAGTCGCGCGACCGATCGGGGTCGAGTGAAACAGCTTCCACCTTGAGGAAGCGCGTTCGATAGGTGTTGAGCTGTGCTTCGGAATCGATGAGCACCGAGCCATGGGGCGCATCGCGCACCACCGTGTCCAGCTTCGATGGAGAGCCGCCCACGTAGGTCATGGCGCTTGAGGCCCTGGTGAAGCCATCCAGGTCGAACCGGATGACGCGCACGGTGATGTTGTCGGCTCCGGACAGCTCCAGGAGCCTGGCAAGTTGAGCCCGGGACGCATTGCGATCACTCACCCTGATACGCAGGGCCGCCTGGTGGATCACCAACACATAAGGAACGTCGAACTGCTGGCGTCGCATGCGGTGGAGCACGCGCAACTCCAGCTCTTCAGCGGTCAGCTCCGGCACCCTGGAAGCTCAGCGAGCCGTACACGCAACGGACGCGACGGAGTTGTTCGCCGGGGAGTGAGTCCGTGGCCGCCGGGCCGGGCTTACCGTCGCGCCGTGGCTACGTACACGAACGGGGCGACGCACACCGACGCAATGCCGGGGTACGCCGCCCTTGGGTGGGACTCGGTACGGGAGGTGGCCCGCGTTGTCATGGCGGTTACTTCGGGTCGGCGTTGAACTTGGAGGTCGACCAGAAGTAGCCGAGCACCGCGAGGCCCAGGCACCAGGCGACGGCGAGCCACCCGTTGTGGCCGATCTCGGTGCCGAGCAGCAGGCCGCGCAGCGTCTCGATGGCGGGCGTGAAGGGCTGGTACTCCGCGATCGGCTGGACCCAGCCGGGCATGGCGTCGATGGGGACGAAGGCGCTGGACAGGAGGGGCAGGAGGATCAGGGGCATGGCGTTGTTGCCGGCGGCCTCGGCGTTCGGGCTGACCAGGCCCATGCCGACTGCGATCCAGGTGAGCGCCGTGGCGAAGAGCACGAGCATTCCGAACGCCGCGAACCACTCCACGACGGTGGCATCGGTGGAGCGGAATCCGATGGCCACGGCTACGGCGCCGACGAGGACCACGCTCGTCACGCACTGGAGCACGCTGCCGATGACGTGCCCGATGAGCACGGAGCCGCGGTGGATCGCCATCGTGCGGAAACGGGCGATGATGCCCTCGGTCATGTCGTTGGAGACGGAGACCGCGGTCCCGATCGTGGTGCTGCCGATGGTCATCAGCAGGAGGCCCGGGACGATATAGGCCGTGTACTCGGAACGGTCCGGACCACCGCCGCCGATGCCGGCGCTCATGGTGTCGCCGAAGATGTAGACGAAGAGCAGCAACAGCATGACCGGGGTGAGCAGCAGGCTCAGGGTGAGGGACGGGTAGCGCCGGACGTGCAGCAGGTTGCGGCGCAGCATCGTGGCGGAGTCGCGTACGGCGAGGGCGAGCCGGGCCGGGCGGGCGGGGGC
>NZ_JBVJRL010000003.1:558269-613857 GCF_055607665.1 Streptomyces sp. NPDC036984 | reverse complement strand
GCAGCCGGCAGATCAAACGCAAGGCACCAGGGCCAGTCGTATCGCGGGCCAGACCACCACCCAAGGCGGCACCCCAACATCCTCACAGTCGTATCGGGTGGCGACGGCCCGGTGGCGCTTGAGCCGGTTGATCCCGCCTCGCGCTCCAGCACAAGATCCTGCTGAACCACCACCTCCGCACCCGCGGCACGGCCCGCGACTTCGAACAAGCCCTCGACGCCATCACCGCCGAACTCCTCGCGGGCCCCGTCATCGACTACCAGCACCGACGCGAAGCCCTCGCCTCCTGGACGCTGGAACCCGAGAACTGGCAGCGCATACTCGCCCAGCTTTCGGTTCTCACAAGCCATCTGAAGATCCATCAGCGACGACCGCAGGCGCCTGGCCGTCAGCTCCTACATCTGGACCCGGGTCACCGAAGGCGAGCCTGACTTCGCCCCATGCCCACCACACATCGCACCCGACCCAGCACTACGCGCTGTCTGGACCCGGGAGCGACACAACGTGCTCCACTGGCTCCGCAAAGCTGACCACCAGCCCTACTACGGAGCCCTCAAGCCACTGCTCGAAGACCACGCCAGGCACCTGGCCAAGGCAATCGACAACGGCTCCGGCGGGTAGCTGAGCGCTGACTAGGGGGTTTCGTTTGGATCAGGTCGGATCAGGCCGCGGCGCATGGTGCGGTGCATCGCAAGGCGGAGGATCACCCGCGTACTGGGCGTACTCGGGTGGTCCGACAACGCGGCGAGGTGCCGTGCCGGGCGTCGCGGACCCGGGCTGATCCAAACGAAGCCCCCTAGCCGAGGGTGGCCGCTACCTTCGCTACGCCTGAGCGATGATTTCCGCTCGTCTCCGGTCATACTGGGCGACCGCGGCCGGCTCAGCATCGAAGTAGTCCTCCCAGAAGCCGGGACGCTGCCACTCCGGGGGCGCCAGCGTCAGGGATCCGCCCTCCAAGACGGCCACCCAGCAACTCGGCATCCGCTCGCTGACGACGGTGCACATGGCCGCGTCCCACAATCCGGGGCTGTCCCGGTCGGTGCTGGTGTCGAACCGCTCAGGGATGCGCAGCAGCACGCGATTCGCCGAGGTAATGATCTCCAGTACCGGGTAGTCCGCCCCCACCCGGATGCCCGGGTGCTCCGGCACCACCTTGCCGGTCGCGGGGCTGATGATTTGGTGGCAGCGGACGATCACCCGTGCAGCCCAACGGCATCGCACACTGTGACTGAGCACTGAATCTGTCGGGCTGTGCAGCGGAATTAGGAACTGCGAGTTCGGCCCGGGACCTACGCTGGCGCTACCTTCCACCCTGTCTAGGAGTAGCGTGCCGCCTGCCTTCGTTCACCGGATCACGAAGTACGACCCCGCCGACCGTGACGAACACGGCAGCTACCGGGGCGCGGAGGAGGCGGTCAGCGACCACGGGCCGGTCGAGGCCGCGTATCTGGAGGCGATCTCCGCGTTCGCGGAAGCTGCGGGCATTGACCGGCTGGAGATCCGTGAGCCCTCTGTCGCCGGGCTCGTCCACCTCGGTGCCCAGCCGGCGGTCGAGGGGCACGGTCTCAGCGGGCTCTTCCCGGCTGACCTCACCGGTTACCACGACGGGGCCGAGGTCTGCCTGGCGGTGGCCCTGGAGCTGATCCGCGTCATGCTCCGTGAGCAGGGCGCCTGGTGCCGGCTGGAGGCGGGAGACGCTTTCGCCGTGCACGTCGGATGGGACCAGTACGTGTACGTGGGCAGCGACCAGCCCTGCACGGACGCCGTGGCCCGTACGCGGGAACTCGGCCTCTTCGCGGAACCGGTAGAGGCTTCCCCCTACGCCGCGGAACCAGAGGTGACAGAGGCCGCCGACGAAGGCTTCTGGGCGTTGGTGCGCACCGAGTTGGCGGCGCGACAAGGCCTGCTCCTGGAGGAGACCCCCATCGTCAACGCCACACGCTGGCACCGTCTCACCACGGAAAACCTCAACGCGGTGCGCGCCGGTCTCGGCCCGCGCGCTCTGCTGACCGTCTGGCCCGACCTGCAACCCGACGTCGGCGCGGTCCTGACCGCGCTGCCGTCCGAATGGCACATTGAGTTCGTCTGGGAGACGAAGGATGGAACGATCAGAGACGTGGTCGTCGATGAGACCGAGTACCAGGAGCTCGCTGCCCTGGTGGCCGACGCGCGAGCGGCCCGTGCCCTGCCCCTCTACACCGACGAACGCAGTCCACTGCTCCAAGCCGTTCTACCCGACAGCGACGGCGTGCTGCGCGCACGATGGTGACCCGATTCATGAAAGCCAGCCCGACGAAACCCGCACGTCAGCATGCTGACCGCCAACTCGACCGCCCAGTTGTCAGCTGAAGCGCACAGTCACACAGCAGCGTCGGTGACAACAACCCTGCCGATGTGACAGCTATCATGCTTCGGCTCAACGCTTTTTATAGCAGGCCAGGAATTCGTCCGTGTCTGAACTGGAAATCTATGGACTGGGCGTGCGTGAAATTCGCGCGCAGGTCATCGGCCCGGGTGCCCCATTCCGTGAAATACGACTCGGTGATGGCCCCCGCTACGATTGGATGCAGGCCTTCCTCCGTCGCTCCGGCCTCCTGCAGTTCGAGGATTTGCTTCGCGTAGGTGGGTGAGATCGGGGTGGTGATGGTGCGGATGCGGCCGTCGTCCGAGCTGCCCGTGCAGGTGAATCCGAAGTAGGCCGTCACCTCCACCATCATGCCGCCGGAGGTGGCTGCCTGCTCGCGCGCCCTGCTCTGACCTGCGGTTGCCACTCGAATTCGGTCTCCTCCACCAGGGCGGCCTGCAGGCGCTTCTGCGGGGTCGTCAGCTTCCCGGCGCGGTAGCGCTCCACTGTGCGGCGCGAGACGCCCAGGCGCTCCGCCAGGGCCTTGGTCGACCCCTTCGCCCGCGTGAGGAGGAATTTCACCTGCGCCTTTGCGGATTTCGTCGCAGGGCGGGTAAACATCTTCCGCTCCGCCCGAGCGGGGGCGCCCAGGACCTTGCCCCGGCGCGGGGCCGGCGGCTGCTGCTCGTGATCGCTCATACCTCCAGGGACCATGGATCACTTGGGGACAGAGCAGAGCGCCCGCCGTCCGTACGGTGGGAGGCATGACGACTGTGACGATGCATCGCAGTTGGCAACTCAGCGCGCTTATTGGCAAACGTCGCGGACGTTGCTCTGTAGTTACTCTGGGAGCGATCAGGCGCCGGGACTGCACGGGTTTCCCGCGCCACCTCGTCGGCAACCGGCTCGCGCTCTCGCTCCCGTCAGCCGCGGCACGGCTCTGCTGTGTTCCAGACCGTCTCGGTCAGGGGGATTCTCATCAGGTACGAGCAAGGGGCCACGTCACCCTGCCCTGAGACCTCATCACAGATCGCGCAACAGTCAGAGCAGCCCAACCGAAGATCCACAACGCAACGCGGACCGCCGACGCGCCGGCGGTGAAGACGGCGCCGCCGGCACGGAAGCCAGCCTGCCCTGACGGGCGGAGCAGAGCTGCAGGGATCAGTTGGCGGTGAGGACGCGAACGGCCTCCCGGGTGCTGTCGGCGGCAAACCGGATCTCCCGTACCTCCTGCAGCGGCTTCCCGGATTTGGGCGCGACAGGATAGGGCTCGCGCAGAGTGACGCTCAGCGTGGTGGAGTCGCCGATGGGCATCGCGAGGACACCGTCGTCGATCTGGACGGCCCTTCGGTGTCCGCTGTGCCGGCTCGTGCGGACGGATACGACGAGGTCGAGGACGACGCCGAGAGCGATCCGCAGGCCCGCCAGGAACCGGTACTTGCCGTTTACGGTCGCGCTTACCGCGGGGTGTCCCGAGAGCGCGGCCAGCCCGGGGCTGACATCAAGCGTGCCGGTGCCGACGACGATCAGAGCGAGCAGCAGGAGAACCGTCTGCAGGCTATGACGGGACGACATCGTCGGGACCTGCTTCGGGCTCCGGGGCGAGGATAGGCGCGGAACGGGCGGCGGCCTGGACGGACGGCGCTGCGCCCGGTCGTCGCATGCCGCGCGGGCGCCAGCAACCGGTCCGCCGGTACTTCCGGCCCGGCTCTCGAGCCGCGATCAACGCGAGCACACCGACGACGGGCATCGACCAACTGCCAGTGGCAGGAAAGTAGATGGCGCACAGCGGTATCCCGATCCCCAGTAAGTACCACCCGACCTGTGGGGGAAGAGATCCGGTCGCCCGGACCACATGCTGGGCCAGGGTGCCCAGGGCCAGGAACGCCAGGCCGGCGGTCATGAACCACACGGTCGCCTCGCGGGCGTCGAATCCGTCCGTGTCTGGGTCGACGGCGGTGGCGACGAAGCCGTCATGGAGGATGTCGGACCAGGAGTTCGGCTGGGCGAAGGCCCAGGCGAAGTGGAGCACAGCCGTCGCGATTATCAATCGCGGCACCCATCGGGCGAGGCCGTTCATATGTGTTCTCCAAGCGTGAGGCGGGCTGGGCCGTGGGCGTCCATGGCGAGGGTGTGGCGGAGCAGTGTGTGCTCCTGATCGACAGCGAAGGTGGCGTATTCGTGAAAGTCATGGAAGCCGCGCGGCCCGTTGAGAGTGAAGCGCACCCATTGCGATGGGACGTAGGCGGCGACGGTGTAGCGGACCGGCCCGTGCCCTCCGGCCGCACCGGCTTCCAAGGGGCGGTCGAGCCGCATCGTCGGCCGTCCTCCCTTCGGCCACAGCTTGTCGGTGCCGCTCGCCAGAGTGTCTATCAGCGCTCCCACCTCCCTTCGGTTGGCGGGCAGAAGGCGCTCGTGCACGTTGTAGACGCCCATTACGTCCTCCCCGAGCTCGTTCTAGATGATGGTCTCTAATATTATAGAGAGTACTCTCTAAATTGCGCCCAGACCACCGTGCTTCGATTCGAACCATCGGGCGGGTCGGTGTACCACCGCTTCCCCAGACGAAGATCGCTGCTCGCAGAGCGATGTGGTGGCGTACAGCAGCGAAGCCTTCAGCGGGGCTACTTCGAGGCCATCGAGGAGCATGCCGACAGCGCGTGAGGGGGGTGTGCGGCGGCGCACCACGTCATAGTCTGGAGCCGTGCACACCCACAGGAGGCCGCCCTCCTCCTCTACGTCGAGGACTTCGGGTCCGCCAACTCGCCTGATGGGCCTGCGGTCTGGCTACTCAGGCCGAGACCACCGCGCTGAGGGTGCTCTCGGTGCTTCCACGAGTGAGGGATTCTGACGGATGGAACATCAGGTCTGCCTGCGGCGTACGCCGGTAGTAAACGCGGTGCGCTGATCGGCTTCTCGTCAGCAGGCCAGCACGGTGCAGACGGGTGAGGTGATACGAGACCGTGGAAGCACTCATGAAATGACGATCGGCGAGCTCTGTCGTGGTCCTGGGCAGCTGCAGATCATCGAGGAGAGTGAGCCGGGAGTGGCCGATGACCTGGGCGAAGGGCGCGTTAGGCGGGTGGATGGCGGCCTGCCTTGTGGTGCGAACTGCCTTGCTTCGGCGCGGGCGGGCCGGATAGATCAGATAGGGTCCGCGCTCGTCCCACGGATCCACGCTGAGCAGCCAGCTGGCGGCCAGGCTTGAGGGGAACAGGCTGAGTGGCCTGGCGGTAGTGACATCGAGGGCTCTGCTGTCCGCGAGGTAGAGACTTCCTGACTGGTAGGTGACAGCCGGGTGCAACGAGCTGAGTGCCGCACCCAGGCCCGCACTGACGGCCTCCATTGCCCGATGTTCGAGATCGGCGTTGGCATGTGCTTGAAGCCGGGGCCAGACATGGGTGAGACAGCAGCTCCAAAAGTCAGCCATCTCCTGCGCGGCGCGCTCGGCGAAGTCATGCTCGCCTCGGTCGAGAAACCGTCGCAGCGTCATGAGGGCTTCATCGTTCCCGTTTGGATGCTGAACAGCCGTGTCGAAGAGCCGGTGCATCTGGCGGCCGACAACGTCAGCCGGCGTGGTGGCGACTCGGTGCAGCTCCGCGTCAACGTCGTGCGCCGGCTCGGCCAGTGGTCCCGGTGTCAAGAAGTCCGGGGTGTATGGGCCGATCTGGGCACGTAGAGCTGGGATGATGTACAGACGCCGCCGATCAAGGGATCGGTCGACGTCAAGCGGCGTGGGGCCTCCACGGACGTACTTGGTCGATGCAGCCATGGGATGCAGCGCCACAGCGGCCTGCATAAGGGGGGAGACCGCGAAGCGCGTAGCAGCCAACGCATCAGCGTCCAGAGTGATCCGTAGCAATGCCGCCGCCTTGATCGTTTCTGATGGCCCCACATCTTGGCACAGTGGATGATCATCATTCGAACGATGTCGAAGCGCTCGCCGTTTCCCGATCACTCCGCCTCCCACTACGAGGTGTTATGATCACCGGTTTTGTCCACCCAGTGCGCGGCGAAGGAGTTCGCGAAGGTATGCCGCCGGCTCGGCGTGACCCGCTCGCGCGGAGCGGCCGACACCAGCGCGGGCAGCGCCCCGCGGGTAGCTTCAACGCGCCCCCGCAAAGAGAGACCCTGCAAGGAAAACGGGGTCTTCGCTACGGGGGGAGCCCCCTGCGGACAGAAGGGCGGCTTCATCGGTCCGGCACGCGTACCGTTTAAGCAGGACAACCGTCCAGGAGAGCGCCTACCCCCTTACCGTTCTCGCCCCGCCTTTTGATGCGGTCGATGTGTGTACTGCGCCTGCCTGCCCGTCTCAGCGCATAAGTTTGCGCAATAGGCGCACGTAGCGGCTCCAGTGCGCCGGGCGAGCCACCGCGCCCGTGCAGGCCAGTTCGGCACGGTCGAGGCTGTCTTCAAGGCAGGCGTCATGGAAGGGGCGGAAGATGAGCGGCCATGTGAGGCGGGCTGGGCCGTGGGCGTCCATGGCGAGGGTGTGGCGGAGCAGTGTGTGCTCCTGATCGACAGCGAAGGTGGCGTATTCGTGAAAGCCATGGAAGCCGCGCGGCCCGTTGAAAGTGAAGCGCACCCATTGCGATGGGACGTAGGCGGCGACGGTGTAGCGGACCGGCCCGTGCCCTCCGGCCGCACCGGCTTCCAAGGGGCGGTCGAGCCGCATCGTCGGCCATCCTCCCTTCGGCCACAGCTTGTCGGTGCCGCTCGCCAGGGTGTCTATCAGCGCTCCCACCTCCCTTCGGTTGGCGGGCAGAAGGCGCTCGTGCACGTTGTAGACGCCCATTACGTCCTCCCCGAGCTCGTTCTAGATGATGGTCTCTAATATCTAGAGAGTACTCTCCAACTTATGGCCAGGCCACCCCGCTTCGATACGAATCAGCTTCTCGACGCCGCCGTGCGCCTGGCTGCGACAGCCGGCCCGGCCGCGGTGACGATGTCCGCGGTCGCTGCGGAGGTGGGCGCCCCGAGCGGGTCGGTATACCACCGCTTTCCCAGACGAAGCACGTTGCTCGCCGAGGTGTGGCTACGGACGGTAGAGAGCTTTCAGCGGGGCTACTTCGAAGCCATCGCTGCACGCGCCGACGCGCGGGAGGCAGCGTGCGCGGCGGCGCGCCAGGTCGTCGCCTGGAGCCGCGCACACCCACAGGAGGCTACCGTCCTGCTCTACGGCGCCGAGGACTTCGGGCGCGCCGATTGGTCCCAGGAACACCTCCTGCGCGCGGACCGCGACGACCGGCGCGTGCACGCCGCTCTGGCTTCCCTCGCAGCCGACCTGGGCGCTGCCAGCCCGCAGGCCACCGAACGTGTCCTGCTTGCCGTAGTCGACCTGCCCCTCTCGCTGGTCCGCCGTCACCTCCGGACCAGTGATCCCCTCCCTGTGCACGCCGAGGATCTCGCCGAAGAGTGCACCGCAGCACTGCTCGGCTCGCTTCCCACGGGGCCAGCGTCCCGGCCCAAGTGACGACCTCTCGCGCGAGGGAGGGGAGGGCATCGACGGCTACGTGCCGGGCGCCCGCGGAGCCCTGAACCGGCCGCGGCGTGCGATCGGCTCGGTGAATATGCGGGCAACAAGGGGGCGACGGGTCCGGATCCTATAGATCTTCACAGAAAGTGCAAGTCGTCTCAGGTCGCTGAAGGTGAACTTCAGGGTTGATGCGGCGAGTGCCGGTGATTCGCGAAGGCTTGGCCGGCGTCGTGCTTCGTGCGGCTTTGGAGGCAGTGGCAGAGACAGCCGAGGAGCGTGTTGACAGGTTCCTCAGGGCGGCGGCACTCGCCTGCCACTTGCGTCCCGTCCAAACGAAACAGCCGGGTGCACCCCCGCGTACCGGAAGGCTTGACTGCCGCCATGCATACGACACTGAACAGCAGTTCGGTTCACGCGCTTCCGTGAGCGCCCTCGCCCCGATTGCCCCGACCGTGGCTGCCAGTGCTCGCGCGTCCGAGGCCGCCTCAACCCGCCAGAGCCTATCCGCCTTCTCGAGGTGTCCGGCAGATGATTCGAGGAAGTTCGAATGACCTGGCGTGGTGCCGGGCGGAGTTACTAGCGTTCCGGCGGCTTATCCCTCGAGTCGTTCAGGAAACCTCATGGCTGCTTCTGGCTGCGTCCGCCCGCGGTCCCGCTCTCGCACACTGGCTACATGTGCAGCTCTCCTGCTCCTGCCCGCCCTGGCGACAGCGTGTGGAGAGAACGACCGGGACAGCCTGCCGGCGGCAGCCGACCAGGGGGCGGTGGGTGCGCTACTCCGTACGAAACTGCCCTGCACGAAGGTGACCTATCGCAGTCCCTGGAGGCTCGAGAAGCTTCAGGAGAAGATGGCCGGCGTCGACGGAGCGGGGACGTGCGACACGGAGGAGGGGGAGTACGGCACCGACTTCTTCCACGCCTCGGACATGCGGCAGTTCGTCCGGAGCTGGGCCGCGGCGGCCGGCGAGGAGCGAGGAACGAGGTCCATGATGATCGGCCGGGACTTCGGTGTGCAGACCGACCGGATTTTTGAGAAGGAGCTGCTGGAGGGCGGTCTCCTCTACCTGTACTGCGTCCCGGGCTTCGAGCCGCCCCAGGTCGGCTATACCGTCGTCCGCCTCGAAGAGGGGTGCGTCGCGACCAACTACCCGCCTCACGCGACGTGACGCGGCGAGCCGCGTGCCGCACCCGGGCCCCGCTGGTTGCTGCGTACCCGCCGAAGAGACCTGCCTGGAGCTGAGCATTCGAAGCATCACACACACCGTGAGTGACGTGCTGACCTACACCGCGACGGCGATGAAAAGCAGCGTCCTACAAGGAAATCGTCGAGCTGCTGAGCCAGTGGCAAGGGGTCGTCCTGCAACGCCGTGCCTGAAGAACCAAGAGCCCCTACCGGCCCCCATAAGTGGGCCGACTCGGTTGCGGGGCACGATCGCAACGACAGCGCGCCCGGCCAGCACCCGACCCAGCTGGGCGGCCGTCCCGGCCCGGCCCACCTGACCGGTTTCTGAGGTTCCTCCGTTGAGCGGGAGGTGCTGATCAGCTGGCCAGGAGGGTGCTGCCAGGTTCGCTTGTTCGGCTGTCGCCCGTGCGGTGTGGTGCTTCTCCTCGAACTCGATGCGGTTGAGGAAGCCGAGTCGTTCCTGGATGCGCCGGCTGTTGCAGAAGCCGATGTAGTCGAAGAGCGCGAGGTTCGCCTCGGCCCATGATCGGGTGGAAGGACCCGCAGGTCAAGGGCCGGCGTGGGCGGGTGATGGCGAGGCCCCTGGCGGCGGTCTTGTCCTCACCTGAGTCGAGTGGCCGTGGGGGGGGCGGACACCATGAAATCCGGCCCAACTCTTATCGGAAGGTGGTTGATCAACAATGGCGTGTGTCCATGCCAAGGAGCTGGAGACGGCGGCGAGGGAGGTAGGGACGTGAACCGGAATCGACTCATGGCGGCTACCGGAATCGCACTGTCGCTCGGGCTGGTCGTGGGGTGCAGCTCGGGGGCCGACAAGAACGACAGAAACCCGCTGGCCAAGGCCAGCAGTTCAAAGGGGGGGAAGAGCGCGCCCGAGGGCACTGCGTACAAGGGGCCGGCTGTCCCCGGGCTGGCGAAGCAGCCCGTGTGGGGTCTTTCCGGTAAAGACGTGCCGAAGGCGGCTTACAGCATGGGAAACACCCTGGTGTTCTCCAAGGACGGGATGGTCGACGTCCAGTCCGCGTACGGGGACCAGAAAGCCGAGGTGGGAGAAGCGGAAACGGGGACCCTTGAGTTCCGTGATCGCAAGACCGGTGAGGTGCGCGGCACGCTGAAGCTCTCCGACGAGGAGGTGGGAGTCACCACCTGGCACGGCGATGTACCCGCGCTCCAGGTCAGGTCCGTGGCCACCACCCCCTCCGACGGGCTCAGTGCGGAGAAGCACACCGTCACCATCACCGTCTACGACGGCTCCGGGAAGAAGCTGGGCCGCGTGCAACGGGAAGGCGACGGCTCGGGCCTGCATGTCCAGGACGGCTACCTCATCGAGGCGGACGCGGGCTCCAGGCAGGTGAAGGCCACCGCCATCGACACCGGCACCGTGAAATCGTTCAAGTGTGAGAACGAGCTGATGGACGAGGACTGCTTCGGCAGTACGGCGCCGTTCGGGGTCGAGGCGGAAGGCGCCGGAGCGCCGCTGATCACCGGTGACTATTACTTCAGCGTCATCGGCGGGACGAAGTACGGCACCGACTTCAGAGAGAAGACACACCTGGTGATGCACGAGCTGGCGACCGGCAAGAAGGTGTGGAGCACCCAGGACGTCAAGCCGCCCAAGGGTGTCCAGGTCCTCGATAACGGTGAACGCGCCGCCGGCCTGGAGGTGCTGCGCGTCGCCGACGGGAAGATCCTCACCCGGTGGGGGTCCGGCGGACTGGGCAAGAGCGTGATCGCCACGTACGACCTCACCTCGCCGAAGGCGCTCGCCGCCGGTCCCGTCTACGACTCCGACGAGGCCCCCGTTCTCGACCAGACGCAGCAACTCGCGGCGACCACCGAGGAGAACGGCGCCATGGTCTGGGACCTGAAGACCGGCGAGAAGCTGTGGGACCAGCAGGAGGGTGAGACACTCATGGAGGCCAAGGAGCTCTCGCCCACAGGAGTGCTCTACGGCACCCAGCAAGAGAATTCGGCCGACGCCAAGGCGACCGTCATCGCGGTGGAGGCCCGCACCAAGAAGGTGCTCATCAAAGACCTGCCCGGAGAGCTCGTCCCGCACTTCGACCAGACCGACTACGGCTGGCTCCACACCGACGACGGCTTTTTTGTCTTTCCCGCCACCAAGCCGTGAAGCGCGCCCGCACGCGGTCGCGTCATCGCAAGTCACGGTGAAGCACGGCCGAGGGCAAGGGACGGGGGCTTAGCTTGTTGTTTGTCCAGCGCGGCGGGGGTTTCGTACTGAGCTTGTGGTGGGCGGGTCGGCCATATGCCTCGCCGGTCATGAGGATTCTGCCAACGTCGTGACGGGTGGCCAGCCGACGATTCTTCGAGCCTGGCGGCCGGCCGGCCCCGGGGCGGTACGGTTTCGGTGCACCGGCTTGCGAACTGGTCTTCGCGCGCGGGTTCCTGAATCCCTGCCGGACGCGGGCAGGGTCAGTCTGTTCGGCTTGGCCGGCTTCTCCAGGGCCGCCGCGGACGTGCGAGCCGGAGCCGGGCGTAGGCGGCGATCACCAGCCACGTCCACAGGTCGGCCGCCTCCGAGCTGCGAAGCCGCGGCCGGATCCATCCGAGCGTCTGCGAACGATCAACGGAGGCTGCTCGAACAGGTGCGGCGGGAGTGGCCCAAGCGAAGTCCTTCGGACTTCGCCAGGAGCTTACGAGTGGCGCCGCTGAACTACTGCCAGTCGGCGCCAGCAGAAGAGCGGGCATCCGAGGGTGGGGAAGGCTTCGTGGATGTCGTCGCGGATCTCCCCAGCGGATCCGTAGGCGGCGGAACCAGTGCAGGTGGGCGAACGTGCGCCCTGCGACCCAGCGTTGGGACCCCCAGGCCGGAGCCGTGCGCGGTGCCGCGTCGGGCGATCAGTGGCTTCACACCGAGGCCCCAGACGCGGCGGTGGTTGTCGTGGTCGTAGCCGCGATCGGCCAGTACCACGTCCGGGCGGCGCCCGGGCCCGTCGTGCTTGCCGTGCACGGACGGCACGGCTTGGAGTAGTGGGATCAGCTGGGTGACGTCGTTGCGGTTGCCGGCGGTCAGGGTGGTAGCGAGCGGGATGCCGGGGGCATCGGTGTTTGCTGCCCGTCTTGCCCCGGTCGACGGGGCTTCGTCCGGTCTTGGCTCCCTCCCTAACGCGCGGATGTGGGAGCCGTCGACGGCTGCCTGGAGAAGTCCAGGGCGTTCGCGCTGCGGGGTGGGCGAGCAGGACCTCGTGGAGTCGGGGGTCACAGCCCGGCCTCGGTCCACTCAGCCAGGCGCCGCCAGCAGGTCATGCCCGAGCCGAAGCCGAGTTCCTGCGGCAAGTGCTCCCAAGCGATCCCAGTGTGCAGAAGAAACAGGAGCCGTGGAACACCAGCCGGTCCGGATGCCGTCTGCGCCCTGGATTGCCGGATTCCGTCGTTCCACCTTGAGCAGCAGCGGCTCGATAACTGTCCCCAACTCGTCGTCGGCTTCCCGCGGCTTCGGCCGCGCCACCCCGCACTCCCGGATCATCGGTCTCGGAGTGATCCAACCACCTCGGAGATCATTTCGTTAGGAGCGTGCGGGGGCGTCTTCCGCCGGGCGGCCGAGTCCGGCCTGCCGCAATGATCACGGAGCTCAGACGAGCTGAGGCTGCACTCCCCGCCGCAGCTGGTGTCGGTGGTCCGGGCGACCGTCCTTCTCAGGCACTCAGTGGTCGGTCACGAGTAGCCGGTAGCCAACGTCAATGGCTTCGAGCGTAAGCAACTCGGCGTAGCGGGTGTGCCAGCGGCCGACCCTCAAGTCGTCCGCGAGCCGGGTCAGCCCCGGCGCGAGTGCGTCGTCGCCGCTCTGGGCCAGCATGGAGATCCCCGCGCGCACGTGCGAGTCGAGGTAGGCGTGTGGGCGGCGCCAGTATGCGGCGCCGAAGCCGTCGACGCAGTCGTGGGGGATGCAGACCGGTTCCTGTCGCCCTCCGCCGAGCAGATCGATCAACTGGTCAGTAGGGATGGCGCGGGTGTCGTCGTACGCTGCTGCCTCCGGGAGGTAGTCGCGTACGAGCCAAAACCGCTCGCGGAAGATGTGCTGGTCCCATGTCAGGATGACAATTCGGCGGCGCGCAACCCTGCGCAGTTCTCTGATTCCGGCCGTCAAGTCGGTCCAATGGTGGACGGTCAGCAATGCCATGACGGCATCGGCGGCGTCGTCGCGCAGCGGGAGGTGTTCTGCGACGGCCTGCACCGCTGGCGCCGCTCCCGGCGAACGCTGGTTGATCATGATCCGGCTGGGCTCAACCGCGAGGACCGTCTGTGGCGGTTCGTACGAACCACTGCCCGCTCCGACGTTGACCACGTCTGTGGCGTCCCCGAGTGCAGCGTAGATCTGCGCGGCGATCCGCGGATCAGGCTGTCGGGTCCGGGCATACGTCGTACCGAGCGTGTCATAGGTCGCCATGGCAGCAAGTATGCAAGGCGGGCGTGACCAAGGCCGTGCTCATCCACGAAATCCCGTGCCTGCCACAGAAGTTCGGAGTTGCGCGTGTAGTGAATGGATCTGTCGGTGGGTGATGAGGCAGTAGGCGAGTCCATGGAACGCTTCGTGGATATCGGCTCGCCGTTCCCAACGGCTCCGCAGGCGTCGGAAGCCTTGCAACCAGGCGAAGCCCCGCTCGATCACCCAGCGGTAGTGCCCAGCCCGATGCCGTGCTTCGTTCCGCGGCGAGCGATTGCGGGCACGATGCCTCGCCGCAGCGGCAGCAGCCGCGTCGCACCTTTACGGTTCCCGCCGGTCGGTAGGACCGCAAGGGACACGGCCCGTTCGACGATCCAGCGGTGGCGGCCCAGACGCTGCGAGCGTTACTGACGGGCCGCTGGGAGTCGGCCGTCGAAGGTGATGTCGAAAGCGTTCAGTGCGGTCTTCCAGCGCATGGTCCAGCGGGCCTGGCCCTTGAGCGACATGATGGCCATGTAGACGCACTGCAGGGCGGCCTGCTCGGTGGGGAAGGCCCTTGCTGCCTGGCGCTTCGAGCGCCGCGGCAGGGCTCTGGACTTCGGCCGGCCGCCGAGCACGACCTTCGCGAGATCTTGAACGCGATCCTGTATGTGGACCGCACCGGCGTGCAGTGGCGCTACCTCCCGCACGACTTCCCGCACTGGAACACGGTCTACGGCTACTTCGCCAAGTGGCAGCAGGAAGGCGTGTTCACCCAGCTCAACGGCTTGCTCAGGCAACTCTTACGACAGAGGGAGGGGCGGGAGGCCGAACCATCGGCGAGCGGCGCGGTTGGTGGGTGGGACCCAACGATGTGGGCTCGGCGATCTGGGCGTGCGTGGGTGGTGGCGGCTCGGCGATACGGACTCGGGAGGGGAGGAGGACCGCGCGACGGCGGGTCCGGGGGACGCCGTGGTCCGCCGCGTTGAGGATCCCGGTCCACACCGAGAACCCCCAGGTACGCAGCACGGCGGCGTACTGCCGCCACAGGGGCAGGACGTCGGGAGTTTGACGACAGGACCTAGCCCGCCGGGCGGCTACGCGTCGAGCGACTCGGGCCGGTGCTCGGCGTCGTAGGCCGCCCGTGCCTCGGCGACGTACACCCGGTTGCACTCGGCCCAGTCGGTCAGCCGTCGCAGGGTGTCGTACAACTCGTCTGCGACCTGGGTGAGTTCGCACTCCGGCGTGGCGGCACTGCCGGTCGGGACGGACCGGGCGGCCACGGCTGAATCCCGAGCAGACCGGGCGGTGCGCCGGCCTCATGACTGGGCCGGGGGTCACGGCGCCGTCCCCGTGTCCCCCGGCCTTCTAAGTCCTGGGCGTCGGTGTCAGTGGACAGCGGCGATCTCCTCCCCCGCCTCCATCGGATGGGTGACGTCCTGGGCCTCGCGGTCCTTGCCGAGGTGGTTGAAGAGGAGGTTGAGCACCACGGCCGTGACGCAGCCCGTGGAGATGCCCGAGTCCAGGACGATCTTCGCGGTCTCTGGGAACGCGTGGTAGAACTCGGGCGCGGTGATCGGGATGATGCCGACCGCGAGGGAAACGGCGACGATCAGCACGTTGTTGTCCCTGTCCAGGCCGGCCCGGACCAGGGTCTGGATGCCGCTCGCGGCGACCGAGCCGAACAGGACGACGCCGGCGCCGCCGAGCACCGGGCGGGGCACCACCGCGATGAGCGAGGCGGCCATCGGGCACAGGCCCATCAGGACCAGGAAGCCTCCGCCGGTGGCGACGACGTACCGGCTGCGGATGCGCGTCATCGCGACGAGCCCGATGTTCTGGGCGAAGGCGCTGCACATGAAGCCGTTGAACAGCGGGCTGAGCGCCGAGCCGAGGGTGTCGGCGCGCAGACCGGCCGCGATGATCTTCTCGTCCGCGGGGCGTTCCACGATCTCGCCGAGCGCCAGCATGTCGGCGGTCGACTCGGTCATGGAGACCACCATCACGACGCAGAGCGAGAGGATCGCGGCGAGCTGGAACTGGGGCGCGCCGAAGTGGAACGGGGTGGGGAAGCCGACCACGTCGGCGTGGGCGACGGGGCTGAAGTCCGTCACGCCGAACGGTATCGCGACGAGGGTGCCGGCGATCAGACCGAGCAGTACGGCGATCTGCTTGACGAAGCCGCGGGTGAAGCGGCGCAGCAGCAGGACCATCAGCAGGGTGATGCCGGCGAGGGTGAGGTAGGTCGTGGAGCCGTAGTCGTCGGCCCTGGGGTCGGGGCCCTGGGCCCAGCCGAAGGCGACCGGCAGGAGGGAGACGCCGATCAGGGTGATGACGGAGCCGGTGACGACCGGCGGGAAGAAGCGGATCGCCTTGCTGAAGAAGGGGGCGGCGAGGAAGCCGAGGAGTCCGGCGACGATGACCGCGCCGAAGATGATCGGCAGGGCGTCCGACTTGTCCTCGGTCGAGGCGACGATGGCGGTCATGGGGGCGACACCGGCGAAGGTGACGCCGTTGACGAAGGGCAGGCGGGCGCCGATCTTCCAGATGCCGAGCGTCTGGAGGAAGGTGGCGAGGCCCGCGGTGAACAGGCAGGCGCCGGTCAGAAAGGTCAGGTCGGTGGCGGACAGCCCGATGGCTGCGCCGACGATGAGCGGTGGGGCGACGACTCCTGCGTACATGGCGGCCACGTGCTGCAGGCCGCTGGTCACCATTTTCAGGGCGGGGAGTTTCTCGTCTACGGGATGGGCGGCCACGGCGGCTCCTCCGGTCGGGTAACACGTCGCCGTCGACGTGGGTTTCAGGAGGTGGTGCGGGTCGTGCGGGACCGTGACGGGGGGGATGGAATCGAGCGGTGGGTGAGCGGTGGGGGGTGACCGTCTCCAGGGCGCGCGCGTCGGCGCGCACCCTGGAGACGGCTTGCCGTGGATCCCGCTCGGATCCACGGTCCCGGCCGGGAGCCGTCCCTCCCGGCCGGAGTCTGTGGGGCCCGGTGTCAGGCCTGTGCGGCGATCCGGGCCAGGCGCTGGGCCTCCGCCCGGGTGGAGACGGCGATGGCGTCCTCGTCGACGGCGACCAGGCGGCCGTTCTCGACGATCTGTCGGCCGTTGACGAAGGACGCGGTGACCGGGGCCGCCGCGCCGAAGACCAGCGCGGTGACCGGGTCGGCGATGGAGGCGTGGGCGAGCGTGTCCATCTTCCACAGGACCAGGTCGGCCAGCTTGCCCGGCTCCAGCGAGCCGATCTGCTCGGCGCGGCCGAGGACCTGGGCGCCGCCGTAGGTGCCGAGCCGCAGCGCCTGACGGGCGTTCAGCGCGGCCTCGCGGTGGGCGCCGAGGCGGTTGATCAGCAGGGCGTTGCGCAGCTCGGTGTGGAGTTCGCCGGACTCGTTCGAGGCGGTGCCGTCGACGCCGAGGCCGACCGGGACGCCCGCCTTGAGCATGTCGGGGACGCGGGCGATGCCGGCCGCGAGCCGGGCGTTGGAGGACGGGCAGTGGGCGACACCGGTCTTGGTACGGCCGAACGCGGCGATGTCGGAGTCGTTCATGTGAACGCAGTGCGCCATCCACACGTCCTCGCCGAGCCAGCCGGTGGACTCGAAGTAGTCCGTCGGGCCCATGCCGAACAGCTCGTGGCAGAACTTCTCCTCCTCCACCGTCTCCGAGCCGTGGGTGTGCATCCGCACCCCGAGCCGGCGGGCCAGCTCGGCGCCCTGGCGCAGCAACTCGGTGGAGACGGAGAACGGCGAGCAGGGGGCGACCGCCACCTGGGTCATCGCGTCGAAGGAGGCGTCGTGGTGTTTCCGTACGGTCTCCTCGGTCGCGGCGAGCGCGCCCTCCAGCGTCTCCACGGCGAAGTCCGGCGGCAGGCCGCCGTCCTTCTCGCTGCGGTCCATCGAGCCGCGGGCCAGCGTGAAGCGGACGCCCATCTCGGCGGCGGCCCGGATGATCGACCCGGACAGGTCGCCGGAGCCGTGCGGGAAGACGTAGTGGTGGTCCATGGCGGTGGTGACACCGCCGCGGGCCATCATGGCGAGGGACCCCTGTGCGGCCGCGTACGTCATCTGCTCGTCGATGCGCGCCCAGGTGGGGTAGAGCGCGACCAGCCAGTTGAACAGGTTGTGGTCGGTGGCCAGGCCCCGGGTGATCCACTGGTAGAAGTGGTGGTGGGTGTTGACCAGACCGGGCGTGGCCAGATGGCCGCTCGCGTCGATCCGGCGCACCACGTTCTCCAGGCCCTCGGGGGCCTTGCCCGCGCCGACCGACTCGATCCGGTTGCCGGCGAGGACGAGGTACCCGGAGGCGTACTCCGTGTCGCCCGCGTCCACGGTGGCGATCGCACAGTTCTCGATGATGATGCGCTGGGCTGCCGATGGTGCCATCGTGCTTCCTTGTCTTTCAGTGACGGCCCGAGAACGGGAGAGTGTCCACGGGGAGGGCACGGCAGGACCCTAGGAGGATTTGAGTGCCGGGGCCGGCTGCCGGCTCCGGGTGCCGAGGTGATGGAAGAACAGGTTGAGCAGGACCGCGACGAGCGCGCCCGCGCTGATGCCGGAGCCGAGCACGGTCTGCGCCCAGGCCGGGAAACCGGCGTAGAAGGTCGGCGCGGCCAGCGGGATGATGCCGGCGCCGAGGGCCACCGTGCGCACCCGGGTGAGGGAGACGACGCCGGCGATGAGCCGGGTGCGGGCCGCGGTGTCGAGTCCGCAGGCCTGGCCGACGATGAGCGGAGGAGTGACGACGCCCGCGTACATCGCGGCGATGTGCTGGAGCGCGGCGGGGACGAGCCGCGGGAAGCGGAGCTTCTCGTCCACCGGGTGCACGGACGTGACGGCGTCCTCGGTGTGCACCGGTGGGGTGGAACACGGGGCTGTGTCGGGCCCCTTCGCAGGCTGTGCCATTTCGTTCCCTCCGGTGTCGCGGGCCTCCGGCCCGGATGGCCGGGCCGGGGGCGCGCGTCCCGCGTCAGAGGTTGGTCATGTCGACCGGGATACGGGCCTCACAGCCGTCCCGCAGGACGGTGGCCTCGATGAGGCCGTAGGGGCGGTCGGCGGCGAAGTAGACCTCGTTGTCGTTCTTGAGACCGAACGGCTCCAGGTCCACCAGGAAGTGGTGCTTGTTCGGCAGCGAGAAGCGGACCTCGTCGATCTCGCTGCGGTTGTTGATGATGCGCGCACCCATCTGGTACAGCGTCTGCTGGAGCGACAGGGAGTACGTCTCGGCGAAGGCCTGGAGCATGTGCTTCCTGGTCTGCTCGTAGGACTTCTCCCAGTTGGGCATCTTCTGCTCGTCGTCGGTCCAGTTGAACCGCCAGCGGGCGGAGACCTGGGTGGCCAGGATGCGGTCGTACGCCTCCTGGAGGGTGGTGTACTTGTCCTTGACGTAGCCCCAGAACTCGGAGTTGGTCGAGTTCATGACGACCAGGTCCTTCAGGCCGGAGACGATCTCCCACTGCTCGCCGTCGTAGGTGATCTGGGTGAGGCGGGTTTCCTGGCCCTTGCGGACGAAGGAGTGCTTGACCTCGTCCGCGCCGATGAACTTGGAGTTGGCGTCGGAGGTCTCGATCCGCTCCCAGGCGTACTCCTCGATGCGGATCCGCGCCCGGTGGATCGGCTCCTGGCTGGTGACGAAGTGCCGGGCGAGGTGGATGCCGAACTGCTCGGCGGACTCGATGCCGTGCTCCTTGGCGAACGCGAACACCGTGTTCTTGGTGGTGTCGGTCGGCAGGACGTTGGCGTTGGAGCCGGAGTAGTGGACCTCCTCCATGTCGCCGCTCAGCGCGACCGATACGTTGAGGTCCTTGATGTGGTGGGTGGCGCCGTCCCGCGTGATCTTGACGACTCGGTTCTCGGCCTTGCCGTACTGGTTCTGTCCCAGGATGACCGGGCGGGCAGGGCGGGAATTGACGGTCATGTAGCTAGCTCCCTCGGTAAACGGAGTAGCCGAACGGGTTGAGCAGCAGCGGTACGTGGTAATGCTCCCCGGGCTTCACGGCGAAGGTGATCGCCACCTCGGGGAAGAACACGGCACCGCTGTCCCGATTCGCGGGGGCGTCCTGCTGCGCATCGGCTTGCTTCTTCGCAGTTTTTCCTTCGAAGTACGGCTCGACGGCGAAGTCCAACCGTACGTGGGTGGTCCCCTCCGGCAGCGCCGGCAGGTCCTTGCACCGGCCGTCGGGGTCGGTCGCGGAGCCGCCGAGCGCCTGCCAGTCCCCTCCCTGCCCGTAATGGGCGGATCTGCCGCCGCGGGCGGAGAGGTGGACGGCGACGCCCTCGGCGGGGCGGCCGATCGAGGTGTCCAGGATGTGCGTGGACACGGAGGCGGTGGTGCTGGTGCTCATGGTGTCAGGCGTCCTCTTCGACGAGTCGGGCCAGTCGGATGCGGTTGATCTTGCCCAGCTCGGTGCGGACGATCTCCCGCTCCTGCTCCGGCGAGTTCCCGATCCGCTCCTTGACCGCGTCCCGCATCTGCTCGCCGGTCCGGCCGGTGGCGCAGATGAGAAAGACATGGCCGAACTTCTCCTGGTAGGCCAGGTTGAGTTCGAGCATCTCCGCCTTGAGTGCGTCGGAGGCGCCGGCCATGCCGCGCTGCTCGCGGGCGGAGGTCGGGTCGCCGGGCTTGGGGCGCCCGATCGGCGGGTGCCCGGCCATCGCCTCCTGAAGGTCCGCGGTGGTCAGCTCGGCCATGGCGGCGTCGCTGGCGGTGTAGAGGTCCTCCACGGTGGCGTACGGGCGGGCGGCGAGCAGCCGCCGGGCCCACTCGGTGGAGGCGCACGCCTCGTGGAGGGCGGCGAGGGCCGCGCGCTCCCCGAGATCGTTGAACCGGGCCAGGCCCGGGGGCGTGGAAGTCGACGTCACGGGAGCCTCCGTGGCCGGATTCGGCCTTCGTGCTGAACGGGCTGCGAACAGCTAACGCCCTCCGAAACACGACGTCAACACTTTGTTGAAAATTCGGTGGTCCCCCGACGGATCCCGCGGCCGCGTTCAGGCCCCCTTCTCCCGGTTGAGGTAGTTGTAGACCGTGAAGCGGCTGACGCCCAGCGCGCTCGCCACGGTCTCCACGCCGTGCCGCACGGCGAAGGCGCCGCGCGCCTCCAGTATCCGTACGACCTCCTGTTTCGCCTTGCGGTCCAGGTCGGCCAGCGGTCGGCCCTCCCGGCGCTCCATGGCGGCGAGAATGTGGTCGAGGGAGTCGGCCAGCTGGGGCAGGCGTACGGCGACGACGTCGACGCCCTGCCAGGCGAGGACGACGTCCTCGGGACCGGCCTCGTCCGGCGGGAGCAGCTCCCCGCCCATGGCGTCGACCAGCGGTTTCACCGCCGTGATGAAGGTTTCGTCCCCGTTGCCGGTCACTCGCCCCCTCCGATCACGTTGACCTGCAGCGAGATCCGGGTGGCCCCGGCTTCCAGGGTCTTGCGCAGCAGCGCGTCCACGGCGGTCAGCACCGCGTCGGCGCCGCCCTCCGCCGTGTTGCCGAACGGGCCGACGTCCACCGCGTCCAGCTCCGCCGCCTCGATCACCTCGCGGGCCGCCAGCGCGTGCGCGGGTGCCTCGTCCAGGTCGAAGGGCTCGGTCGTGAACTCCACTTTCAGTCGCACTGTGCCCCCATGGCATCTGCTCCGACCCGCGCGTTCCGCCAGGTCCGCGGCGGCGGCGTCCGACCGCCCAGACCGCTTGGGGAGACCTTAACGGACGCCCGGACCCACCCGGCCTCGCGCGAATCCCGGCTTCCCGCGGTCTTCCTGCGACGGACGGACCGCCCGCCCGCGTAGAGCAGAGGACGGAGACCGCACAGGGAAGGGACCGCGAGGTGCGCACATTCGGGAGAGGCGTGTTCAGAGGCGCCCGGGGGACGGCGATCGCGGCGACGGCGATGGCCGTGCTGACCGCGTCCCAGGCGCCGGGGGCGGTATCGGCGCAGGCCTCGGAGTCCGCTCGGAAGGCGGCACCCGCTGAACACGGCCCCAGCGTGTCCGGCGACACCCCCTTCCGCACCGACCTGCCCCCGCTGCGGACCCGTGAGGAGGCCTCGGCACAGGGAGTGAAGGGGGGTGCACTGCCCGCGAGCGTGTTCGACGCGTACCGGCGGGCCGAGACGGAGCTGGCACACACCGCGCCCGGCTGCCGGCTGCGCTGGCAGCTGCTGGCCGCGATCGGGCAGGTGGAGTCGGGGCAGGCGCGGGGCGGCCGGGTGACCTCGGACGGTACGACGGTGACGCCGATCCTCGGTCCCCGGCTGACGGGGGGCGCCTTCGCCGTCGTACCGGACACCGACGGCGGCGCCTACGACCGGGACACGGAGTACGACCGCGCGGTCGGCCCCATGCAGTTCATCCCGTCGACCTGGGCCCACTGGGGCGCGGACGGCAACGGCGACGGGCGGGCGGACCCGGACAACGTGTACGACGCGGCGCTGGCCGCCGGCCGCTACCTGTGCGCGGGCGGCCGGGACCTGTGGGACCCCGCCGACCTGGACCGGGCGATCCTCGGCTACAACCACTCGGAGGCCTATCTGCGCACGGTCAAGGCCTGGTACGCGTACTACCTCACCGGGCACCGCGTGGTGCCCGACGCGTCCGGCGAGTCCCGGGACCGGCCGAAGCCGTCCCGTACCAGGCCCCCGAAGCCCACGCCCGAGCCGTCGCCCGACCGGAGCCCGGTCCCGAGGCCCACGCCGCCGGAACCGCCCGCCTCGCCCTCGCCCTCGCCCGCCCCGTCCCGTCCGGCCGACGTCCCGAAGGAGTCGAAGACGCCGGTGGCGCCCCTCCCCGAGCCGGCCCTCACGCTGCCCGGCGGCGGGGTGCTGCCCGACACGGGGCCGCTGACGACGGGCAACGGCTAGAACACGATGAGCGTCTCCCCCTCCACAACCGCGGATACCCGGCGGTAATGTCGCCACCCGCCGGGAGCACAGGACCGGCGGGTGAGTGCGAAGGGGCCCTCATGGCGACGGACATGCCTGCGGACACAGAGGCCGCCGACGAACGTTGGCAGCGCATGTGGAGCCACCGCGAGCAGTTGCTCAAGGTGGCCCGGCGCCGCTCGATGAGCCCGGAGGACGCCGAGGACGCCGTGCACGAGGCGATGCTCAGGGCCGCGGAGCGCCCCGACCTCGACGACGAGCGGCTCGGCGCCTGGCTGACGACGGTGACGATGCGGCTGTGCGTCGACCGGCACCGGCAGGTCAACCGCGAGGCCGAGGTCGGCAGCCGCCCCATGCTCGTCGCGCCGGGCCCGGTGCCCGTCGAGGAGGCGGTGTGCGACCGGGCCGAGGCGAAGTGGCTCGCCGTGCGCAGCGGGGAGCTGCCCGCCCGGCAGGCGGAGGCACTGCGGCTGAAGTCCGAGGACCTGGACGTCGGCCAGGTCGCCGTGCGGATGGGTCTGAGCTACCGGACCGTCGAGTCGCTGCTGGCCCGGGCCCGGCGGACGCTGCGAGCCTCGCTGGCCGGGACGCTGGGACTCGTCCTGTTCCTGATCGGGCGCGGGCGGCCGCGCGGGGACGGCAAGGTGCAGGCCGTGGCGGTCACCTCGACGGCGGCGACGCTGGCGGTGGCGGGCTTCATGCTGCCGTACGCGCTCGACGCGCACGGTGGCGGGGCCGCTCCCACTCCGCGGCGGCCGGCGGTGTCCAGCGGAGCGCAGGTGCTGCGGACGGACACCACCGGGCAGGTCCGCGCACCGGAGACACGCAGGCCGTCGGTGGCTGCTCCGAGTCGGGCGGCGACTCGGCCGTCCGCCGTTGAACCCGTCGTACCCCTCTCTGTGCCGCCCCTGCCGGAGGTCTCCTCGGCTGCCCTTCCCACTCTGCCGGTGGAGCCGTCGGTGCCGTCCGTACCGTCGGTGCCGCCGCTCCCCTCGGCACCGGCCCGCCCGTCCGTTTCGCTTCCCGTGCCCACCCCGAGCCTGCCGTCCGTGAAGCTGCCCTAGCACCCCGAGCAGCACCCGCCGCAAGCCGCCGTAGCAGGTCGTGAACCCGACCGGAAAAAAATTTCACGGTCGCCGCGACGGACGCCCCGCCCCTCCCCGTAGAGCAGATGTCGGAGCTGCTCCACGGGCGAAGGGTGGAACCGGATGGGTGTCGAGATCTGTGTGGAAGGGCTGACCAAGTCCTTCGGCCACCAGGTCATCTGGCAGGACGTCTCGCTGGCGCTGCCGGCCGGGGAGGTCTCGGTGATGCTCGGCCCCTCGGGGACGGGCAAGTCGGTGTTCCTCAAGACGCTCGTCGGGCTGCTGAAGCCGGAGCGCGGCTCGGTGAAGGTCGCGGGCCGGGACATCACGAAGCTCCGTGAGCACGACCTGTACGAGGTGCGGAAGCTGTTCGGGGTGCTGTTCCAGGACGGCGCGCTGTTCGGCTCGATGAACCTGTACGACAACATCGCCTTCCCGCTGCGCGAACACACCCGCAAGTCCGAGAGCGAGATCCGGCGGATCGTGCTGGAGAAGATGGACATGGTCGGGCTGATCGGCGCCGAGGGAAAGCTGCCCGGCGAGATCTCCGGCGGTATGCGCAAGCGGGCCGGGCTGGCCCGCGCCCTGGTCCTCGACCCGGAGATCATCCTCTTCGACGAGCCGGACTCGGGCCTGGACCCGGTGCGCGTCGCCTATCTCAACCAGCTCATCGTCGATCTCAACGCACAGATCGACGCCACCTTCCTGATCGTCACCCACGACATCGCCTCGGCCCGCCAGGTGCCCGACAACATCGGGCTGCTGTTCCGGCGCGAGCTGGTGATGTTCGGGCCCCGCGAAGAACTGCTGACCAGTGACGAGCCCGTCGTACGGCAGTTCCTGAACGGCCGGATGCAAGGGCCGATCGGCATGGCGGAGGAGAAGGACGCGGCGCAGGTCGAGCAGGAGCTGGCCGGGATCGACGACGGCGGCACGGGCGACGCGCCGCCACCCCGCCTGCTGCCCAGCCCCGGCATCACCCGCCCGCCCCGCTGGGAGGCGATCGCGAGACGTGAGGCCCAGCTGCACGGGACGGGGGTGAGCAGCGCATGAGGCTCTCCCCGACGAGTGCGCTGCGGCACTCGGGCGACCTGTTCGCGATGGCACTGGACGTCGTCCGGACCCTGCCCCGACGGCCCTTCCAGGCAAGGGAGTTCATCCAGCAGGCGTGGTTCGTGGCGAGCGTCACGATCCTTCCGACGGCGCTGGTGTCGATCCCCTTCGGGGCCGTCATCGCGCTCCAGATCGGCAGCCTGACACGGCAGTTGGGTGCGCAGTCCTTCTCCGGTGCCGCGTCCGTGCTCGCCGTCCTGCGCGAGGCCTCGCCGATCGTCACGGCGCTGCTGATCGCGGGCGCGGGCGGTACCGCGCTCTGCGCGGACCTCGGGGCGCGCAAGATCCGGGACGAGATCGACGCGATGCAGGTGCTCGGCATCGACCCGATCCACCGGCTCGTCGTACCCCGCGTGCTGGCCTCGATGGTCGTGGCCGTGCTGCTCAACGGCCTGGTCTCGGTGGTCGGTGTCGCAGGCGGCTATTTCTTCAACGTCATCCTCCAGAACGGCACGCCGGGCGCCTACCTGGCCTCCTTCACGACGCTCGCCCAGCTGTCCGACCTGTGGGCGGCCGAGATCAAGGCGCTGGTGTTCGGGGCGATCGCGGCGATCGTCGCCTCGTACAAGGGGCTCACCGCCAAGGGTGGTCCGAAGGGCGTGGGCGATGCCGTCAACCAGTCCGTGGTGATCACCTTCATGTTGCTGTTCGTGACCAACTTCGTGATGACCGCGGTGTACTTCCAGGTCGTCCCGCAGAGGGGTTAGCCGATGAGACCTCTCGACCGCCCCTTGCGCTCGCTCGAAGAGCTGGGCATCCAACTGTCCTTCTACGGCCGTTCGTTGGCGTGGACGGGCCGTACCCTGCGCCGCTACAAGAAGGAGGTCCTGCGGCTGCTCGCCGAGGTGAGCTTCGGGCGTGGCGCGCTCGCCGTCGTGGGCGGAACGGTCGGCGTGATCGCCTTCCTTTCCTTCTTCACCGGCACCGAGGTCGGCCTCCAGGGCTACGCGGCCCTCAACCAGCTCGGCACCTCCAACTTCGTGGCGTTCCTGTCGGCGTACTTCAACACCCGGGAGATCGCCCCGCTGGTGGCCGGACTCGCCCTGTCCGCGACGGTCGGCGCCGGCTTCACCGCGCAGCTCGGCGCGATGCGGATCAGCGAGGAGACCGACGCGCTGGAGGTGATGGGCGTCCCCTCGCTGCCGTTCCTGGTGACGACGAGGATGATCGCCGGCTTCGTCGCCGTGATCCCGCTGTACGTGATCGGGCTGCTGTCGTCCTATCTGGCCGCCCGCACCATCACCACGGGGTACTACGGGCAGTCCACGGGCACCTACGACCACTACTTCCAGCAGTACCTGCCACCGGTGGACGTGCTCTGGTCCTTCGGCAAGGTGATCGTCTTCGCCGTGCTGATCATCCTGGTGCACTGCTACCACGGCTACTACGCGAGCGGCGGCCCGGCGGGCGTCGGCGTCGCGGTGGGTCGGGCGGTGCGGACGTCGATCGTCGCCATCAACGTCCTGGACTTCTTCCTGAGCCTCGCGATCTGGGGCGCCAACACGACCGTCCGGATCGCGGGGTGAGGCGGGTGAGAGTGCTGAGACTCAGGTTGTACGGCATCGCGTTCATCGCCGTGCTCGCACTGCTGCTGTCGCTCGCGGTCGCCGTCTACCAGCAGGCGTTCACGTCCGTCGTACGGGTCACCCTGCAGGCCGACGCCCTCGGCAACCAGCTCGATCCGCGCGCCGACGTCAAGCTGCGCGGGCTGCTGGTCGGCGAGGTGCGCGAGGTGCACGCCGACGGCACCAAGGCCACGCTCGACATCGCGCTCAAGCCCCAGTACGTCACGGACATCCCCGCCGACGTGCACGCCCGTCTGCTGCCCAAGACGCTGTTCGGCGAGAAGTACGTCGACCTGGTGGCGCCCGCCCGCTCTGCGCACTCGTCGGCTCGGTCCATCCGCGCCGGAGACGTCATCACCCAGGACCGTACGAAGGTCGGGATCGAGGTGCAGCAGCTGATGAACGACCTGCTGCCGCTGCTGCGGACCGTCCGGCCGGGTGAACTCAACGCCACGCTGTCGGCGTTCGCCACCGCACTGGAGGGCCGCGGCGACCGGATCGGCGACAACCTGACCCGGGTCGAGGGCTACTTGCGCCACCTCAACCCCCACCTGCCGTCGATCAAGGAGGACATCTCGCGGTTCGCCGACGTCGCCGAGGTCTACGGCGACGCCGCGCCCGACCTGATGCGGATCCTGCGCAACACGGTCACCACCAGCCGCACGATCGTGGAGAAGCGGGACCAGCTGGCCGCAGGGCTCCGCTCGACCGCTGCCATGGCGGGCACCGCGAACGACTTCCTGTCCGAGAACGGCGACCGGCTGATCACCCTGGGCCGTGTCTCGCGCCCCACGCTGGAGCTGTTCGCCCGCTACTCCCCCGAGTATCCCTGCCTTTTGAAGGGCCTGGTCCGGCAGGAGGAGGCGTCGGAGGACGCGTTCCGGGGCGGGGAAATGCGGATCACCCTTGAAGTCGTCCGGCCGCAGGGGGCGTACCGGCCCGGTGAGGAGCCGGTCTACGGCGAGCGGTCCGGTCCCGACTGCCGAGGCCTGCCGCATCCGCAGGTGCCCGGCCCGAAACCCCGTCTCGACGACGGCACGTCCGCCCGGAGTTCCGGCGGCGCGCGCCCCGGAGGTGTCAACGTGTCCGCCACCGAGGCCGAGCAGCGGGCCGTCGGCTCACTCGTGGCCCCCGTCATGGGTGTCCCCGCGGACGAGGTGCCGCCCGTCGCGACCTTGCTGTTCGGGCCGCTCGCGCGCGGAACGGCGGTGAGTGTCGCATGAGCAGGGCAGGAGCCCGGCAGACCGCCGCCCCACTGATCAAGTTCAGTCTCTTCGCGCTGGTGACGATCGCGGCGACGGCCCTGCTGGCCGCCACCATCGCCAACGTCTCGTTCACCCCGAAGGACAGCTACCACGCGGTCTTCAGCGACGTCACAGGACTGGAGACGGGCGACGACATCCGGGTGGCCGGCGTACGGGTCGGGGAGGTCGAGGACATCCGGATCACGGACCGGACCCTGGCCGAGGTCACGTTCACCGTCACCGCGGACCGGCCGCTGCTCGCGGGCACCCACGCGGTCGTCCGCTACCGCAACCTGGTCGGGCAGCGGTACATCGCGCTGACCGAGGGCACCGGCGACGGCACCACCCGGCTGCGGCCGGGCGGCACGATCCCGCTGTCCAGGACCCAGCCTGCGCTGGACCTCAACGCGCTGCTGAACGGCTTCAAGCCGCTGTTCGCCGCGCTCAGCCCGAGCGACGTCAACCAACTCGCCACCGAGATCATCAGGACCCTCCAGGGCGAGGGCGGAACGGTGAACAGCCTGCTCGCGCACACCGCCTCGCTCACCACCACCCTCGCCGACCGCGACCAGCTGATCGGCTCGGTGATCGACAACCTCAACACCGTGCTGGAGACGCTCGACAAGCGCGGCTCCCGCTTCTCCGGGCTGCTCAAGCAGCTGCGCCGGGTGATCTCGGGGCTGTCCGCCGACCGCAAGCCCATCGGGAAGTCACTGGTGAGCATCGGTGACCTCACGGAGGTCACATCGGGGCTGCTGAAGGACGCGCGTCCGCCGCTGAAGGACGACATCGCCGGTCTGGGCCGGCTCACCGGAACGCTGAACGACAACGAGAAGACCGTGGAGGGCGTCCTGCAACGGCTGCCGAACAAGCTCGACAAGTTGACCGGGACGGCGTCCTACGGCTCGTGGTTCAACTTCTACCTCTGCGACTTCGACGGCCGGATCGTGCTGCCGAGGACCAAGCAGGTGATCACTCCGGAGCTGCACGTGGCACGGGCGAGGTGTGGCGGATGAGACTGCGTGTCCTACGGCAGCGTCGCCCCGAGCCGTTGGTGAAGGTACGGGTGCTGCCACCGCGGCTGCCGAAACTCCCCCGGCTGCCCCGGCGCAAGGCCCGCCCCGAACCCCTGGTGAAGGTGCGCGTCCTGCCGCCGAAGCTGCCCGGGATCCGGCTGAAGCGCCCGCGGCTGAAGCCCTTCCGCGAGCGCAACCCGGTCGTCGTCGGCGCCGTCGGCCTCACCGTCCTCGCGCTGCTCACGGTCGCCGCGTTCAACGCCGACAGCCTGCCGCTGATCGGCGGCGGCGACACGTACAGCGCGGCCTTCTCGGAGGCGGGCGGGCTCAAGCCGGGCGACGAGGTGCGGATCGCCGGGGTCAAGGTCGGCAAGGTCGAGGACGTCGACCTCGACGGCGACCACGTCAAGGTCACCTTCAAGGTGAAGGGCGACCCGGCGCTCGGCACCGACACCGGCGCGTCGATCCGGGTCAAGACGATCCTCGGAGCGAAGTACCTGGCCCTGCACCCGAAGGGGCACGGCCGGCTGAGGCCGGGCAGCGAGATCCCGATCGGGCGGACCGTGTCGGCGTACGACGTCGTCCAGGCCTTCAGCGACCTGACGACCACCACCGAGGAGGTCGACACGGACCGGCTCGCGAAGGCGCTGGACACGATCTCCGTCACCTTCCAGGACTCGCCCGCGGAGGTGCGCGCGTCGATCAAGGGACTGTCGAGGATCTCCAGGACGGTCGCCTCGCGGGACAAGGCGCTGCGCGGGCTCCTCGATCACGCGAACGGAGTCACCAAGGTGCTGGCCGGCCACACGAAGGACTTCTCCGCGCTGGTGAAGGACGGCGACGAGCTGTTCAAGGAGATCGGCAAGCGGCGCACGGCCATCCACAAGCTGCTCAAGAGCTCCGCGCTGCTGGGAATCGAGCTGTCCGGCCTGGTCGACGACAACAGCAAGGAGATCGGACCCGCCCTGAAGAACCTCAACGTCTTCGTGAAGATGCTGGAACGCAACCAGTCGAGCCTCGACCGCAGCGTCCGGCTGCTCGCGCCGTACGTCCGGCTCTTCACCAACACCCTGGGCAACGGCCGCTGGTTCGACTCCTACGTCCAGAACATGGTCGCCGCCCCGGTCACGCCACGGGCGGGAGGCACCCGATGACCCGCAGACTCCTGGCCCTGTTCACCGCGCTCGCCGTCGTCGTGGCGCTCGCCGTGGCCCTGTGGCCGCACCCCGACCCCGTCCGGGTCACGGCGTACTTCCCGCGCACCGTCGGCATCTACCCCGGCTCCGACGTCCGCGTCCTCGGTGTCCGCATCGGCGAGGTCAGGACGATCACGCCGGAGGGCGGCCGGGTACGGGTGGAGCTGGAGTACGACCAGGGCCGCAAGGTCCCCGCGGACGCGCAGGCCGCCATCGTCAACTCCTCGGTGGTCAGCGACCGTTACGTGCAGCTGCTGCCGGTGTACCGGAGGGGCCCGGTGCTGCGCGACGGTGACGTCATCCCCGAGTCCCGCACGGCCGTCCCCGTCGAGCTGGACCGGATCTTCGACAGCCTGCACACCACCGCCGAGGCGCTCGGCCCGGACGGCGCCGACAAGAAGGGCTCGCTGTCCCGGCTGCTCGGGGTGAGCGCGGACAACCTCCAGGGACAGGGCGAGAACCTCAACCAGACGGTCGAGGACCTCTCGCAGGCGGTCACCACGCTGTCCGACGGGCGCGGCGACCTGTTCGGCACCGTGCGGAACCTCCAGGTGTTCACGGCCGCACTGGCGGCGGACGACACGAGCGTGCGGGCGTTCAACACCGATCTCGCCGACGTGGCCGAGCAGCTCGCCGGGGAGCGCAAGGATCTCGCGGCCGCGCTGAAGTACCTGGCCGCCGCGCTCGGTGACGTGGCCGGCTTCGTGAAGGGCAACAAGAAGGCGCTGACCTCGGACGTGCGGGGCCTGTCCAAGGTCACCAAGGTCCTCGTCACCCAACGGGCCGCACTGGAGGAGCTGTTGACCGTCGCCCCCACGGGCCTGTCGAACCTGCAGAACGCCTACAACCCCGCCGCCGGCACCCTCGACACCCGCAACAACGCGCAGACCTCGCAGGACCCGGCGGCCCTGCTCTGCTCGATCCTGAAGACGACCGGGGACGACCACGACAACTGCGCCGGGCTGAAGAAACTCCTCGACTCCCTGCCCGAGGTGCCGTCGGCCCCGGCGGCGACGGGCACGGTCGACAGGACCCTCGGCGGAATCCTGGGGGCGCGGGCATGAGCGCGCTGCGCAAGGGACAGGTGGCCGCCTGGACGGCGGTCGGCTCGCTGCTGCTGACCGGCTGCGAGTTCAACGGCTGGTACGACATCCCGCTTCCCGGCGCCGCCGCCTCGGACGGCCACGCCTACCACGTCACCGTCGAGTTCAGGGACGTACTGGATCTGGTCCCGCAGTCGGCGGTGAAGGTCAACAACGTCACGGTGGGCACGGTCGAGAAGGTGGAGCTGAACGGCTGGCACGCGCGCGTGCGGATGCGGATCGCCGACTCGGTGAAGCTGCCGGGCAACGCGGTCGCCGACCTCAGGCAGACCAGCATGCTCGGCGAGAAGTACGTGGCCCTGTCCGCGCCGGCCGGCACTCGGCCCGTCGGACGGCTCCGCGACGGCGACCGCATCCCGCTCTCCCGCAGCGGCCGCAACCCCGAGGTCGAGGAGGTCCTGTCGGCCCTGTCCGCGCTCCTCAACGGCGGCGGGGTGGCCCAGCTGAAGACGATCACCGTCGAGCTGGACAAGGCGCTCAGCGGCCGCGAGAACCGGGTGAGGTCCCTGCTGAAGCAGCTCGACACGTTCCTCGGCGGCCTCGACGACCAGCGGGCGGAGATCGTGCGTGCGCTCAAGGGCGTCGACCGGCTGGCCGGGCGGCTGAAGAAGGAGAAGAAGACGATCGCCCGGGCCGTCGACACCATGCCGCCCGCGCTGAAGGCCCTCGCCGACCAGCGCAAGGACCTGACGAGGATGCTCACCGCCCTGTCCAAGCTGGGCAAGACGGGCACCAGGGTGGTGAACGCCTCCCGGGACGACACCGTCGCCAACCTCAAGAAACTCCGGCCCATCCTGGAGGAACTGAACAAGGCGGGCGACGACCTGCCCAACTCGCTCGAGATCCTGACGACCTACCCGTTCCCGCGCAACGCCACGGACGCGATCAAGGGCGACTACGTCAACCTGAGGATCACCGCCGACCTCGACCTGACGGACGTCTACGGCAACGTCAGCGACAAGCCGGGCAAGGGCAAGCCCTCCCCGACGCCCGGGACCCCGGATCTTCCCGGCGTCCCCACGCCCACCCCACTCCCGTCCCTGCCGTCCGCCCCGGGCACCCCGTCCCTGCCGGACACCCCGTCCGCACCCGCCGTGCCCTCGACGCCCTCCGACGGCGGCACCCTCCTGTGCCCGCCGGTGTGCACCGCGGCCTACGGCACCGGGGACGGCTCGCGTCGCCTTCCGCCAGGGGTCGACCTCGGCCTCGCCGAGCTGATGCTGAAGGGGATACTGCCGTGATCACACGTACGGTCAAGGCCCAGCTGCTCGCCTTCGCGACCGTCACCGCCCTCGGGGTGTCGTACGTCGGCGCGCGGTACACCGGCCTGGTGGACGACCTCCTCGCCCGCGGCTACACCGTGCGCGCCGACTTCGCCGAGTCCGGGGGCGTCTTCCCCGGCGCCGAGGTCACCTACCGGGGTGTGCCGGTGGGCCGCGTGGGCGATCTGAAGCTGACCGGATCCGGGGTGTCCGTGGCCCTGGACATCGAGGACGGCGCCCCGAAGATCCCGGCCGACACCCTCGCGGTGATCGCCAACCGTTCGGCGGTGGGCGAGCAGTATGTCGACCTCCAGCCGCGGACGTCGGGCGGGCCGTACCTCATCGACGGCAGTCCGATCCCGCGCAGCCGCACCCGGACCCCGCTGCCGGTCACCGACCTGGTCCTCAGCCTCGACCGGCTGGTCACATCGGTGGGCAGGGACGATCTGCGCGTCACCGTCGACGAGCTGGGCAAGGCGTTCTCCGGCACCGGGCCGCATCTGAGCCGCCTGGTGGACTCCGGCAACGCGCTGGTGGAGTCGGCGTCCGAGGCGCTCCCGCAGACGGTCTCGCTGATCGAGGACTCACGGAAGGTGCTCAAGACGCAGGCCGACCAGGGCTCGGCCATCGAGTCGTTCTCGCGCGATCTCGCCATGCTCAGCGCGCAGCTGAAGTCGAGCGACGGGGATCTGCGCCGGCTGATCGGCAACACGGTGCCCGCCGCGCAGGAGGTCGGCTCCCTGCTGAGGTCCACGCGACCGCACGTGCCGGTCCTGCTGGCCAACCTCATCAGCGGCGGCCAGGTCACCGTGGCCCGGCTGCCCGGCGTCGAGCAGGCCCTGGTCACCCTCCCGCTCAACGTGGCGGGCAGCTACACGGTCATCCCCGGCGACGGCACCACCCACTTCGGGCTGACCGTGAACGCCGACGACCCGCCCGCCTGCACCCAGGGCTACGGCACCCAGCGGCGCGACCCCGCCGACACCGGCAGGCGCCCGGCGAACACCGGCGCGCGCTGCACGGCACCGCGCGGCAGCAAGACCTCGGTGCGCGGCGCGCAGAACGCCCCCGGCGCGAGGGCCGGTTCGGCCGGCGCCGACCAGGCCGCGTTCGTGGCCCCGTACGACCCGGAGACCGGCACCGCGACCGGCCCGGACGGAACGCTCGTCGAGATCGGCTCGACGGGCGGCGAACAGACCGTGTTCGGAAAGGAGTCGTGGCAATGGCTGCTCGTGGGACCGATGGCATGACAGGGGCGCGCAGGAGGCTGCTGTCGGTGGGGCTGGTCACCGCGACCGCGCTGACGACCGTGCTGTCCGTGTGGCTGAGCCTGAGGCTGGCCGACGGGCGAGAGGTGGAGCAGCGCCGTCAGGACGTCCTGGCGGCGGCCCGCCAGTCGGCACTGAACTTCACCTCGCTCGACTACCGGCACTACGGCCGGGACAGCGGCAACGTGCTGAAGGGCGCCACCGGCGACTTCAAGAAGCAGTTCGCCGCGCAGACCGCGCAATTGACGAAGCTCGTCGCCCGGAACAAGTCGGTGTCCGAGGGGCAGGTGCTGGAAGCGGGCATCGTGCGGTCCGACGAGCGCTCGGCCCGGGTCCTGGTCGTGGCCGACAGCTTGGTGACCAACACCGCCGCACCCGAGGGCCAGGCGCGCACCTACCGGCTCCAGCTCGATCTCGTGCGGGTGGACAGCCGCTGGCTGACCTCCGACGTCACGTTCGTGGGCTGACCCGGCGGCCTGCCCTCATCAGCGCTGCCCCACCAGTGCTGCCCCACCAGTAAGGAGAGACACCGTGGCGAACCCGACCTCCCGCACCCGCGGCACCGGCTCCCCGGCCCGCCGCACGATGACCGCGGCCGCACGCGCGGCGGCCAAGCGCGCCGGGCGGCTGGAGGGCCCTGAGCGCGGTGCCCGCCGGGAAGGAGAGACCTCGTCCGGGCGCACCCTGCTCATCGAGCCCCCGGCGAAGGGCTGGGAGGACCCGCCGGAGCCCGCGCCGGTCGAGTCGGGCGGGGAAGGGCCCGAGGAGAGCACGCCGCCGCGCCGGGCGGGACGGAGGCTGCTCACCGCCGCACTGTGCGCCGTCGTGGTGGCCGGCCTGATCGTGGCCGCCGTACTCGGGTGGCGGTACCGGGAGGGGCAGCGGGCGGAGCAGGCCCGGGGCGAGGCCCTCGCGGCCGCGCGGAGGGCGGCGCCGGTCGTGCTGTCGTACGACTACCGGCACCTGGACCGTGACTTCGCCCGGGGCCGCGCCCTGCTGACCGGGCACTTCCGCGAGCAGTACGGCAGGACCACGAAGACGGTGGTCGCGCCGACGGCGAAGAAGTACCACGGCGTGGTGACGGCGACCGTGGCCACCCCCGCCGACGGCGGCGCGCCGGCGGTCTCGGTCGTGTCGGCCGGAGCGGACAAGGCCGTCGTCCTGCTCTTCGTCAACCAGGTCACCGAGAGCACCCAGGTCTCGGGACCCCGCCTGGACCTGAACCGGGTGCGGATGACCCTTGCGCGCACCTCCGACGGCTGGAAGGTGAGCGGCATCGACGCCCTCTGACCCGTCCTCCACGAGTGCCCTCGCGCAGTACGCGCGGGGGCACTTTTTCGTGGGCTCTCTTGACAGTCCTCCCCCCTCACAGGCAATCTTCCATTAAGCAGAAACGAACTTCCGCAATATGGAATTACAGGGAAGGGAGCGCCGCCCCCGTGGGATTTGCAGACCAGCGCTTCAACGTCAACCTGTCGATCCTCTTCACGGAACTCCCGCTTCTGGAGCGTCCCGCGGCCGCCGCCGCGGCGGGCTTCTCCGCGGTCGAGCTGTGGTGGCCCTGGATCGACTCGCCCACCCCCGCCCAGTCCGAGCTGGACGCCCTCAGGAAGGCCATTGAGGACGCCGGAGTCCAGCTCACGGGCCTGAACTTCTACGCCGGACAGCTGCCCGGCCCGGACCGCGGCGCCCTCTCGATCCCCGGTGAGGAGTCGGCGAGATTCCGCGCCAACATCGACGTCGCCGCGGACTTCGCGGCCTCCCTCGGCTGCACGGCCCTCAACGCGCTCTACGGCAACCGCGTCGAGGGCGTGGACCCGGCCGAGCAGGACGCGCTCGCCCTGGAGAACCTGGCCCTCGCGGCCCGGGCGGCCGACCGGATCGGCGCCGTCCTGCTGATCGAGGCCCTCAACCGGCCCGAGTCGCCGCTGTACCCGCTGGTGTCGGCGCCGGCGGCGGTCGGAGTGGTCGACGAGGTCAACGCGGCGACGGGGCTGGGGAACGCCAAGTTCCTCATGGACCTGTACCACCTGTCCATGAACGGCGAGGACCTGCCCTCGGTCATCGAGCGGTACGCGGCGAAGACCGGCCACGTCCAGATCGCCGACAACCCCGGCCGCGGCGCCCCCGGCACGGGTTCGCTCCCGCTGGAGGAGCTGCTCGACCAGCTGCGGAAGGCCGGTTACGACGGCTGGGTCGGCCTCGAGTACAAGCCGGGCGACCGCCCGAGCGCCGAGGCCTTCGACTGGCTCCCGCGCGAAGCGCGCTGAACGCGCCGCACCCCTTGACTTTGCACAGCAGTTTCAGAGAGGCACCCTCATGAGCAACGCACTTCCCAAGATCGCCTGGATCGGCCTCGGCATCATGGGCTCCCCCATGTCCGAGAACCTGATCAAGGCGGGTTACCAGGTCACCGGCTTCACCCTGGAGCAGGAGAAGCTGGACCGGCTGGCCGCCGCCGGCGGTGCGGCCGCCTCCTCGATCGCCGAGGCCGTACGGAACGCCGACGTCGTGATCACGATGGTGCCCGCCTCTCCGCAGGTCGAGGCCATCGCCTACGGCCCGGACGGCGTCCTGGAGAACGCGAAGTCCGGCGCCCTGCTGATCGACATGTCCTCGATCACCCCGCAGACCTCCGTGGACCTCGCCAAGGCCGCCAAGGACAAGGGCATCCGGGTGCTGGACGCCCCGGTGTCCGGCGGTGAGGCCGGCGCCGTCGAGGCCGTACTGTCGATCATGGTCGGCGGCGAGCGGGCCGACTTCGAGCAGGCCAAGCCGATCTTCGAGGCCCTCGGCAAGACCATCGTGCTGTGCGGCCCGCACGGCTCCGGTCAGACCGTGAAGGCGGCCAACCAGCTGATCGTCGCCGTGAACATCCAGGCGTGCGCCGAGGCCGTGGTCTTCCTGGAGAAGTCGGGCGTGGACCTGGCGGCCGCGCTGGACGTCCTCAACGGCGGCCTGGCCGGTTCCACCGTGCTGACGCGGAAGAAGGACAACTTCCTGAACCGCGACTTCAAGCCCGGCTTCCGGATCGACCTGCACCACAAGGACATGGGCATCGTCACCGACGCCGCCCGCAACGTCGGCGCAGCCCTGCCGGTCGGTGCCGTGGTGGCCCAGCTGGTGGCGTCGCTGCGCGCCCAGGGTGACGGCGGCCTGGACCACTCGGCCCTGCTGCGGGCCGTGGAGCGCCTGTCCGGCGCCCAGGTCTGAACGCCCCCAGACTTCCGGGCCGCGGTGCCGCCGACACCTGTCCTGTCGCGCCCAGGCGGTGCCGCGGCCCGGAATCGACTTCAACAAACTGTTGACGCCCCGTTCGCCCCAACCTAGGCTCACGCCAGCGGAAGCTCCATAAAGCGGAAGTCTGTTTCCGAAGATTCCGAATGTTCCGCAGATTCCCGCTGCCCTCTCGCACGGAAGGTCCAGATGTCGAAGCGCGTGCTCACGACAGAGTCCGGCGCCCCGGTCGCCGACAACCAGAATTCCGCCTCCGCCGGCGTCGGCGGCCCGCTCCTGATCCAGGACCAGCACCTCCTGGAGAAGCTCGCGCGCTTCAACCGCGAGCGGATCCCGGAGCGTGTGGTGCACGCCCGTGGCTCCGGCGCCTACGGCCACTTCGAGGTGACCGACGACGTCACCGCCTACACCCACGCCGACTTCCTGAGCGAGATCGGCAAGCGCACCGAGGTGTTCCTGCGCTTCTCGACCGTCGCCGACTCCCTCGGCGGTGCCGACGCGGTCCGTGACCCGCGCGGCTTCGCGGTGAAGTTCTACACCGAGGAGGGCAATTACGACCTCGTCGGCAACAACACCCCGGTGTTCTTCATCAAGGACCCGATCAAGTTCCCCGACTTCATCCACTCGCAGAAGCGGGACCCGTTCACCGGCAAGCAGGAGCCGGACAACGTCTGGGACTTCTGGGCGCACGCCCCCGAGGCCACGCACCAGATCACCTGGCTCATGGGCGACCGCGGCATCCCGGCGTCGTACCGGCACATGAACGGGTACGGCTCGCACACCTACCAGTGGACGAACGCCGAGGGCGAGGGCTTCTTCGTCAAGTACCACTTCAAGACGAACCAGGGCATCCGCTGCCTGAGCAGCGAGCAGGCCGCGGAGCTCGCGGGCAAGGACCCCAACTCGCACCAGACCGACCTGCTCCAGGCGATCGAGCGGGGCGTGCACCCGTCCTGGACGCTGTACGTGCAGATCATGCCGGCGGCCGAGGCGGCGGACTACCGCTTCAACCCGTTCGACCTGACCAAGGTCTGGCCGCACAAGGACTACCCGCTCCAGCGCGTGGGCCGCCTGGTCCTCGACCGCAACCCGGACAACGTCTTCGCCGAGGTCGAGCAGGCCGCTTTCTCGCCGAACAACTTCGTGCCCGGCATCGGCCCGTCCCCGGACAAGATGCTCCAGGGCCGCCTGTTCGCCTACGCGGACGCCCACCGCTACCGCCTCGGCGTCAACCACACGCAGCTCCCCGTGAACGCCCCGAAGGCGGTCCCGGGCGGCGCCCAGAACTACGGCCGCGACGGCCTCATGGCGCTCAACGCGCAGGGCCGTAACGCCAAGAACTACGAGCCGAACTCCTACGACGGCCCGGCCGAGACCGGCCGCCCGCTCTCGGCCCCACTGGCGGTCGGCGGCCACACGGGCACCCACGAGGCCCCGCTGCACACCAAGGACGACGACTTCTTCCAGGCGGGCGAGCTGTACCGCCTGATGTCGCAGGAGGAGAAGTCCCGCCTGATCGCGAACATCGCCGGCGGCCTCTCGCAGGTCTCCCGCGACGACGTGATCGAGAAGAACCTGGCCCACTTCCACGCCGCCGACCCCGAGTACGGCAAGCGCGTGGAGGAGGCGGTCCGCGCCCTGCGCGAGGACTGAGCACCAGGGGATCCCCGAGCAGCGTACGGAGCCTGACGGGAGGTCAGGGTCTTCGTACGCGGCCCGCGCAGTACGCCGGAGCGGCCCGGATGAGGGGTGGCCGCCGGGCGGAGGGCGCGGGCAGGGCGAGGACCGCGGCGGTATGCGAGCCAGTGCGGTGGTGAAGGATCCGAACCACCTTCTCGACCAGAGGGAAGGGCGTCCGGCTCCGTCGCAGCCACCGCGGTCCCACCCAGCCCCCGGCCACGGGGGCCACCCGCCCCGTCCGGCGGCGCGAACGACCTGTCGCGCCCAGCCTCGCGCCGTCGGACGGCTACCAGGCGACAGCGAAGCGCTCCCTGCTCAGGGGGCGCTTCGTGCTGTTCCGGCTCCGGCGTGCGCACCGGCCGGTTCCGCAGCACGCTGAACCCATGGGCAATCCGACGCACCACCCGCACATCGTGGTCCATGCGCCCGCCCTGGACGGCTCCCGGCGGGTCACCGAGGGGGACGTGACCCTGGGGCTCGCGTCCCATCTGGACGACGTCGTGGAGATCCTCCGGCTGGCTGACCTCGACCGGATCGAAGTGGAGGAGAGCGACCTGATCGAATGGCAGGGCGGCGGCCCGGACGACTGGCCGGGACTGTCGGAACACGAGATCTAGCGGCGCCGCGTACGTCAGGGGTCGTAGCCGGGCTACGCAATCCTCAAATCAACCTCTGAACAGCGCCGACGACGCTTCAACCGCCGCTGTGCGCGGGCACATTGAGGGCACACGGGGTCCGCCGGCACGGGGGCGGCGGGCCCCGTACGGGGGTGCCTCATGGGCCGTACGACGTCGATTCCGCAGGACCCGTGCGCGGTCGCGCTGCTGCGCGGGGGCGACCGCGCCGCCGTGACCGTCGCCGTGGCCGGACTGCATCTGGCCGGCCTGGTGGAGGCGGGCCGGCCGGGCACGCTGCGCAGGACCGCGACGGGCGGCGCGGGGCCCTTCCGGCATCCGCTGGAGAAGGCGGTCCGTACCGGCCTCTACCGGCCCGCTGGGCCACGGGAGCTGCCGAGCCGCGCGGTGGTGCGGCGGGCGCTGGCCCGGATGCGCGCCGAACTCGCGGCGGCCGGACTCCTGCGCACGCTGCCGCCCGGCCGTACGAGGGCCGCCCGCCGTGAGCTCGCTGCACTGCGCGAGCGCCGGCCGCTCCCCGAGGGTCCCGACGGCCTGCCGGAGGAGGAGACGCTGCTCGCGGTCGCGCTGCACGGCGAGCGGGCCCTGACCGCCCTCCTGCCGCGGTTCGCCCGCGAAGCCGGGCTCACCGGCCGGGGCGCGCTCGCGGACGAGGGCCGCCTTCCGTTCGGCCGGGGAAACAGCCTGCGCGGCATCGTCGGTGACGAGGGCGAGGCCGGCTGGGACGGTGACCACGACCGCGAGGGCGGCGGTGGCGCGTACGGCGGACCCGACCACGGCGGACCCGACCACGGCGGACCCGACCACGGCGGCCATCACCACGGCGGCTCGTACGGCGGCCATGACTACGGCGGCGGGTGCGGAGGCGGCGGGTACGGCTGACGGACCGCGGGCACGGCGAAGGGGCGGCCCGTCTCCCCTGGACGGGCCGCCCCTGCTGCGTCAGGTCCGTCAGACCTTCAGCGTCTTGATCGACGTCGGCGCGTGGCCGGGCTCGGTGGCCAGGTCCTCGAACTCGGAGATGTCGCTGATGTCCATGGTGCGGCTCATCGAGATGTTGGTGATCCGTTCGAGGATCGCCTCGACGACGACCGGCACCCGGTACTCGGCGGCCAGCTTCTTCGCCTGCTCGAAGGCGGCACCCAGCTGGTCCGGCTCGGTGACCCGGATCGCCTTGCAGCCGAGGCCCTCGGCGACCTTGACGTGGTCGACGCCGTACACGCCGAGCTCCGGCGCGTTGATGTTCTCGAACTCCAGGTTGACCTGGAAGTTGATGTCCAGGCCGATCTGCGCCTGCCGGATCAGGCCCAGGTAGGCGTTGTTCACCAGGACGTGGACGTAGGGGATCTTGTGCTGGGCGGCGACCGCCAGCTCCTCGATCAGGAACTGGAAGTCGTAGTCACCGGAGAGCGCGACGACCGGGGAGTCCGGGTCGGCCTTGGCGACGCCGATCGCGGCCGGGATGGTCCAGCCGAGCGGGCCGGCCTGGCCGCAGTTGATCCAGTGCCGCGGCTTGTAGACGTGCAGCATCTGGGCACCGGCGATCTGGGAGAGGCCGATGGTGGTGACGTACCGGGTCTCCGGGCCGAAGGCCTTGTTCATCTCCTCGTACACGCGCTGCGGCTTCATCGGCACGTTGTCGAAGTGCGTACGGCGCAGCAGGGTGGCCTTGCGCTCCTGGGTGGCGGCGACCCAGTCGGTGCGGTCGGGGAGCTTGCCGGCGGCCTTCAGCTCCTTCGCCACCTCGATGAACAGCTCCAGGGCGACCTTGGCGTCGGAGACGACACCGTAGTCCGGCGGGAAGATCTTGCCGATCTGGGTGGGCTCGATGTCGACGTGGACGAACTTCCGGTCGCCGCGGTAGACGTCGAGCTTGTAGCCGGTGTGGCGGTTGGCCCAGCGGTTGCCGATGCCGAGGACGAAGTCCGACTCCAGGAAGGTGGCGTTGCCGTAGCGGTGCGAGGTCTGGACGCCGACCATGCCGGCGTTCAGCTCGTGGTCGTCGGCCAGCGCGCCCCAGCCCATCAGGGTCGGGATGACGGGGGTCTGGGTCAGCTCGGCGAACTCCACGAGCAGGTCGGCTGCGTCGGCGCCGATGATGCCGCCGCCGGCGACGATGACCGGGCGCTCGGAGGCGAGCAGGAAGGAGACTGCCTTCTCGATCTGGGCGCGGGTCGCGGTCGGCTTGTAGACCGGCAGCGGCTCGTAGGTCTCCGGGTCGAACTCGATCTCGGTGAGCTGGACGTCGATCGGCAGGTCGATCAGGACCGGGCCGGGACGGCCGGAGCGCATCAGGTGGAACGCCTGCTGGAAGACGCCCGGGACCTGCGCGGCCTCCAGGACGGTCACCGCCATCTTGGTGACCGGCTTGGCGATGGAGGCGATGTCGACGGCCTGGAAGTCCTCCTTGTGGATCACATGGGTGGGCGCCTGGCCCGTGATGCACAGGATCGGGATCGAATCGCCGATGGCGGAGTACAGGCCGGTGATCATGTCGGTGCCGGCCGGGCCCGAGGTGCCGATGCACACGCCGATGTTGCCCGGCTTGGTGCGGGTGTAGCCCTCGGCCATGTGCGAGGCGCCCTCGACGTGGCGGGCGAGGGTGTGGTTGATGCCGCCACCCTCCTTGAGCGCCTTGTAGAACGGGTTGATCGCCGCGCCCGGCACACCGAAGGCGTCGGTGACGCCCTCGCGCTTGAGGATCTCAACTGCCGCGCGGGCAGCGGTCATACGAGCCATCGAGTACTCCTGCTTCGGCTGTCGGATGCGTACTCCCGTCGCGCCCCGCGGTGAGCACAGTCTCCAGGATTCCAAGCTTCCGCATTGCGGAAATTAACTTCTACTATCTGGAAGCAATGTAGGGGGGCGCGCGAAGGTCGTCAAGAGCGGTCCGTTCCCCGGAAAGCGCCGGACAGGAGCGGCCGGGAAGGAGCACCATGGGAGCGCCGTCCCGACGCGACGCCTTGGAGTGGGCCATGCCCGAGAGGGTTCCGGTGCGCTGTCCGGTCTGCCGGCGCGCGCACGTCTACACCGCGCCGTCGTATCCCTGTGTGTGCGGGGCGCCGACCACCCCGCGCCTGGATCCGGCGGCGGAGCCGGCCGTGGCGGCACACCGCGCCTGGGACGACGAGTGGCTCGCCGTGCCGTGCACCGCCTGCGGGCGCGGCAATCAGTGGCCCCACCCGGAGCTGGGCTGCCCGTGCGGCACGGTGCTGCGCATTCCGGTGGCCGGTCCGGCCCCGGCGGGCACATCGGCCGGAATGCCGCCGGACCCGGCGGCCGCGCCGGAGGCCCGCACGACACAGCCCGCCGTTCATGAGCCGGCGGGAGCCGAGGGGGCGGCCGGGCGGCGGTCCCCGTTCCAGCCCCGGCCCATCCGCACCGCGCGCGACGCCGTCACCACCGCCGCGCTCTATCTGCGCTGGCTCGGCTACCGCGGCATCCGCCGGGCCGACCAGCGGCCCCCGCACGGCATAGGGCTGGCCGCCCGCCGGCTGCTCGCCCAGGTCGACCCGACCGCGCGCCCGGCCGCGCCGCGGGACGTGGAGTGTCTGTGGCTGACCGCGATGACGGAGTCCGCGGACTGTGTGTACTTCTCGCTCGCCGGCTTCACCGGCAGCGCCCGCACGGGCGCGGACGCGCTCGGGATCCCGCTGTTCGTACTGGGCCCCACGGGCGTCCCGCAGCCGGTGAACGACCCCGCCGGCACCCTGCACGCCACGGGTGCGCCGGAACCGGGCACCCGGGCGCGGGACGGGCGCGCCTGACCGGTCGCCGCTCGCGGCCGAACACCCCGACGGGCCCCGGGCGCAGTGCGCCGCCGACAGCGCGCCTGCCCGGGACCCACCGTGGAGCAGTCACCGGATGCTCCGTTCCACCCGTTTCACACCCCGTACGTCTCCCGCAGTTCCACTTTGCGTACCTTTCCGGACACCGTCATCGGGAAGGAGTCGAGCACCTGGAGCCGGCTGGGGATCTTGTAGTGGGCGAGCCGGCCCGTGCAGAAGGACCGCAGGTCCTCCAGGGTGAGCGGGTCCGCGGGGTCGCTCGGGACGACACAGGCGAGGACCTCCTCGCCGTACTCCTCGTGCGGCACCCCGACGACCTGGACGTCCCGGATCTTCGGGTGGGCGTAGAGGAACTCCTCGACCTCGCGCGGGTAGATGTTCTCGCCGCCCCGGATGATCATGTCCTTGATCCGGCCGACGATCTCGACGTACCCGTCCTCGCGCATCACCGCGAGGTCCCCGGTGTGCATCCAGCGGCCCGCGTCGACCGCCTCGGCCGTCTTCTCCGGCTCGTTCCAGTAGCCGAGCATCACGCTGTAACCGCGGGTGCACAACTCGCCCGCCGCGCCGCGCGGTCGGGTCACGCCGGTGGCCGGGTCGACGACCTTGACCTCCAGGTGGGGCAGGACGCGGCCGACGGTGGCGGTGCGGTGCTCCAGGTCGTCCTCGATGCGCGTCTGCAAGGACACCGGTGACGTCTCGGTCATGCCGTAGCAGATGGAGACCTGCTCCATGTGCATCTCCGTGACCACCCGCTTCATCACCTCCACCGGGCAGGGCGAGCCCGCCATGATGCCGGTGCGCAGGGTGGAGAGGTCGTAGGAGGCGAAGTCCGGGAGGTTCAGCTCCGCGATGAACATGGTGGGGACGCCGTACAGGGATGTGCAACGCTCCCGCTGCACCGCTTCCAGGGTGGCCGCCGGGTCGAAGGACGGGGCCGGGATGACCATGCAGGCGCCGTGCGAGGTCGCCGCCAGGTTCCCCATGACCATGCCGAAGCAGTGGTAGAAGGGCACCGGGATGCAGATCCGGTCCTGCTCGGTGTAGGCGATCAACTCACCCACGAAGTAACCGTTGTTGAGGATGTTGTGGTGGGAGAGGGTGGCGCCCTTCGGGAAGCCGGTCGTGCCCGAGGTGTACTGGATGTTGATGGGGTCGTCGCAGGACAGCTCCTCGAACGAGGCGTCCGGGGTCGCGCGCGCGAGCAGCGCCTCCCAGCTCGGGTCGCCGAAGTGGACGGTCTCCCGCAACTGCGGGCACCTGCCCCGCACTTCCCCGACCATGGCCCGGTAGTCGCTGCTCTTGTGACTGAGGGAGGCGAAGAGGAAGGAGACGCCGGCCTGGTCGAGGACGTACTCGACCTCGTGGGTGCGGTAGGCCGGGTTGATGTTGACCATGATCGCGCCGATGCGGGCGGTGGCGTACTGGACCAGGACCCACTCCGGGCAGTTGACCGCCCAGATCCCCACCCGGTCGCCCTTGGCGACCCCGGCGGCGACCAGAGCCCGGGCCAGCTCGTCGACGGCTGCGCCGAACTCGGCGTACGTCCAGCGCCGCCCCGACCCCACGTCGACCAGCGCCTCGCGGTCCGGCCACGCCGCCACGGCCCGGTCCAGGTTGGCGCCGATGGTGTCTGCGAGCAGGACGGTCGGAGACGTCCCGTGGGTGTACGACAGCTGCGCGGTCACCGGAAGTCCTCCTCGCGGTACTCGTTCTGCGAGCCCGCGGCCGTGGCTTCGCGCAGCTCGATCCGGCGGATCTTGCCGGAGACGGTCTTGGGCAGCGCGCCGAACTCCAGCCGGCGGATGCGCTTGTAGGGGGCGAGCACCTCGCGGGAGTGCTCGAAGACGGCCTTCGCGGCGTCGGGGCCGGGCTCCCAGCCCTCGGCGAGCACGACGTACGCCTTGGGTACGGCGAGCCGCAGCGCGTCGGGGGCGGGCACGACGGCCGCCTCGGCCACCGCCTCGTGCTCCAGCAGCGCGCTCTCCAGCTCGAACGGGCTCACCTTGTAGTCGGACGCCTTGAACACGTCGTCGCTTCGCCCGATGTAGGTGAGGTATCCCTCCTCGTCCCTGGCGGCGATGTCGCCCGTGCGGTAGTAGCCGCCCGCCATGGCCTCCGCCGTGCGGTCGGGGTCGCCGTGGTAGCCGGTCATCAGACCGACCGGCCGCTCGGCGAGGTCGAGCGCGATCTCGCCCTCGGTGGCGCCGGGCGCGCCGGAGACCGGGTCGAGCAGTTCCACCCGGAAGCCGGGGCTGGGCCGGCCCATGGAGCCGGTCTTCAGCGGCTGGCCGGGGCTGTTGGAGACCTGCACGGCGGTCTCGGTCTGTCCGAAGCCGTCCCGAATGGTGACGCCCCAGGCCCGGCGCACCTGCTCGATGACCTCGGGGTTGAGCGGCTCACCCGCGGCGACGGCCTCGCGGGGCACGGCGCGCAGCTGGGTCAGGTCGGCCTGGATGAGCATCCGCCACACGGTCGGCGGCGCGCAGAAGGTGGTCACCCCGGCCCGGTCCATCTCGGCCATCAGCCGGGCCGCGTCGAACCGGGTGTAGTTGTAGACGAAGACGGTCGCTTCCGCGTTCCACGGCGCGAACAGGTTGGACCAGGCGTGCTTGGCCCAGCCGGGCGAGGAGATGTTCAGGTGGACGTCACCGGGCTTGAGGCCGATCCAGTACATGGTGGCCAGATGCCCGATCGGGTACGAGGTGTGGGTGTGCTCGACCAGCTTGGGGCGGGCGGTCGTACCCGAGGTGAAGTAGAGCATCAGCGGGTCGTCGGCGCGGGTGGGACCGTCCGGCGTGAACGCCGCGTCGGCGCCGTACAGGTCGTCCAGCGACAGCCAGCCCTCGACCGGCTCGCCCGCCGCGATGCGCGTGTAGTCGCCGGGCACCTCGGCGAACTTGCCGGTGTCCGCGGAGCGCACGATCACGTGCCTGACGCGTCCGCGGTCGACGCGGTCGCACAGATCGGCGGGGCCGAGCAGCGGGGTGGCCGGGATGACGACGGCGCGCAGCTTCATCGCGGCCAGCGCGGTGATCCACAGCTCGGCCTGGTTGCCCAGCATGACCAGGATGCGGTCCCCGGCGGCCACGCCCCGGGCGCGCAGCCAGTTGGCGGCCTGAGCGGAGCGGACCGACAGCTCGCCGAAGGACAGCCGGGTCTCCCGGCCGTCCTCCTCGACGATGTGCAGCGCGGTCGCGCCGTTGCCGTCGGCGATCTCGTCGAACCAGTCGAGCGCCCAGTTGAAGTGGTCGGGCCGCGGCCAGCGGAAACCCTCGTAGGCGGTGCGGTAGTCCGCACGGTGTTCCAGCAGGAAGTCCCGTGCGCTCCTGAAACCCTCGGTCGCCGTCGTCATCCGTCCTCCTCCACCTCGTCGGTCGTTCACCTCCGAGGCGTCCTCGGCCTCTCCGGCTCACTCCCCTGTTCCCGACCATTGCCGGGCGGCTCTCTGGCATCGTCTAATCCGTGATACAGGTCTCACCACCCCCGAACGGGGGGGTGGGCGGCCGAAAGGGCGAACAGGGTGACGGCAGACGCGGTGGGGACGGTGGAGATCGGTGGCGCGCTGGCCCGGTTGCGGCGTGCGACGGGGCTCCCGGTCGCCTTCGGCGGGCTGATGGAGTCGGGCCGGCCGCAGATCCGGATCAGCGAGCTGAGCGGGACGACCACGGCCGCGCTGCGCTCGCTGGCGGTGACCTCGGGCAGCGGGCTCGGCGGCAAGGCGGTGGCGCTGGCCCGGCCGTGCGCGGTGACGGACTACTCCAGCTCACGGCAGATCAGCCACGAGTACGACGTCCCGGTGGCCGCCGAGGGCATCCGCGCGGTGCTCGCCGTGCCGGTCGTGGTCCGGCGCCGGGTACGCGGGGTGCTGTACGGCGCGCTGCGCTCGGCCCAGCCGCTCGGCGACCGCACGCTCGGCGCGGCGATGGCGGTGGCCCGGGACGTGGAACAGGCGCTGGTGGTGCGGGACGCCGCGCGGGGGCTGGTGGCGGCGGCCCGCCCGGCGCCGGCCGGCACCGACCAGGGCGCCGCCTGGGAACAGGTGCGCGAGGCGCATGCGGCGCTGCGCGCCCTGGCACCCCGGATCACCGATGCGGGTCTGCGGGCCGAACTGCTGGCCGCGTGCGGGCTGCTGACCGCGCCGCCGCGAGCCGGGGACGTGACCCTGGCGCCACGCGAGCTCGACGTGCTGTCCTGGGTGGCGGCAGGGGCCACCAACGCGGCGGTGGCCGAACGCCTGGGCCTGCGCCCGGAGACGGTCAAGGGCTATCTGCGCTCGGCGATGCGGAAGCTGAGCGCGCACACCCGAGGGGAGGCGGTGACCGCGGCGCGCAGGGCGGGGCTGCTGCCGTAGCCCGACGGCGGTAAGGAAACCTGCCCATTCACCTGGCGCCACTTTGAATTTACTTATGCTTGGGCGTTTGTTATTTCCCTCACCACGGCTTCCGTCCGAATTTCAAGGATCGTTGCCTAGAATTTGGCCCGGACACGACATACGAGGGGAGCGGTGACCGTGCGACGGGACTTCCAGGAGCCTGCCAGGTGCCGCCCCGACCTGGTCATCGGCCGCGAGGAGCTGTTCGCCGGCGCCCGTGAGCAACTCGCCTCGGGGGGCAGTGTGCTGCTCCACGGCCCCGCCGGAATAGGGAAATCCACCGTCCTGCGGGCATTGGCCGAGGAATACGGCGCCACCGCGCGCACCGTGTTGCGCTGCTCGGCGACCGAGTCCGAATCCCACCTTCCCTTCCTCGCCCTCGCCGACCTCCTCGGCCTGGCCCTCGACGACGTCGCGCCGCGCCTGCCCGCCGCCCAGCGCACCGCCCTGGAGTCGGCGCTCACCGGCCGCGGCGAGTCCAGCCTCCAGCGCGACGGCCTCGCGCTGCGCCTGGCGGTGCTCTCCGCGCTGCGCGCGCTCGCCGCCCACGGCCCCGTCCTGGTCGTCGCCGACGACCTCCAGTGGCTGGACCCGGCCAGCGCCGAACTCCTCGGCTTCGCCGCCCGCCGCCTGGAGGGAACCCCGGTGCAACTGCTGTGCGCGGTCCGCACGGAGGGCCGGGACGGCCAGGAGTACGACCGCCACCTGCGCGCCTGCCCGCCGGGCACCCTCGCGGTCCGGCTCGGCGCGCTCTCCCACACCCAGGTCGCCCAGCTGCTCGACCACCGCGGCCACGGCGGCCTGCCCCGCTCCACGGTCCGCGAGATCCACCGCACCAGCGGCGGCAACCCGCTGTTCGCCCTGGAACTCGGCCGCGCCCTCGCCGAGCGCCCGGCCCCGCCCCGGCCCGGCGAACCGCTGCCGGTGCCGACCTCGCTGCGCGCCCTGGTCCTCAGCCGGCTGGACATGCTGTCGGTGGAGGCCCGCCGGACCCTGCTGGTGGCCAGCGCCGGCGCCCGGCCCACCCCGGCACTGCTGCACGCGGCCGGCCGGGAGAACGCCGAGGCCGAGTGCGCCCAGGCCGCCGAACTCGGGCTGCTGGCCACCGAACCGGACGCCCCGGCCGTGCGGTTCGCGCACCCGCTCATCTCCGCCGCGCTGTACGCGGAGGCGCCCGTGCACGAACGGCGGGCCGCGCACGCGGCGCTGTCCACCGCCGCCTCCGACCCGATCGAACGGGCCCGGCACCTGGCCCTGGCCACCACCGGCACCGACCCGGAGGTCGCCGCCCGGCTCGCCGAGGCCGCTGCCCTCGCCCGGGACCGCGGAGCCCCGTCGGTCGCCGCCCAGCTGGGACTGCTCGCCGCCCGGCACACCCCCGCCGACGGCGTGCCGAGCCAGGAGGAGCGCCGGCTCACCGCCGCCGAGGACGCGATCACCGCCGGCGAGGTCGACCTGGCCCGGGACATCGCCCGGGAGGTGCTGACCCGGGCGACCGTGCCCGCCGACCGGGTACGGGCCTGGATCATCGTCATCGACACCGCCGGCCACACCATGGCCGAGGTCGACGCGGTCTTCCCGCAGGCCCTCGCCGACGCCGGCGACGACCCCCGGCTGCTGGCCCTGGTCCACTACCAGCTGGCCTGGCGGGCACTCATCGTGGAGGGCGACTTCACCGAGGCCCGGGAGGCCGCCGCGCACGCCGCCGAGCTGGCCGCCCGCGGCAAGGACCGGCGCACCGAACTGCTCGCCCTCGCCTTCCAGGCGCAGACCGAGACCCTGATGGGCCATCCGGAGGCGCCCCGCACCATCAAACGGGCCCTCAGAGAACCCCAGGACCCCCGGGTGGCCTGCCATCACAACGGTGCGGGCAGCGCCCGGTTCCGCTGGCTGGTCATGGGCGACCAGCTGGCCGAGGCCCGGGCCACGGTCACCGGCCTGCTGCGCGAGGTGCGCCGGCGCGGCTCGGTGGAGAGCGAGGTGCACTTCCTGCGCGGCCTCGCCGAGACCGAACTGCGCGCCGGGCACTGCGGGCGCGCCCTGGAGCTGGCCCGCGAGAGCCTGCGGCTCGCCCGGGACTCGGGCATCGGCGAGACCGCCTCGGCGATGCTCACCTCGCTCGCGGAGGCCTCCGGCGGCGATGTGGACCGCGCGCTGGCCCTCGCCAGGGAGGCGGTGGAGCACGCCGAGGAGGACGGCGACCAGATGTACCTCTCCCGGGCACTGGGCGCTCTCGGCTACGCCCAGCTGGTGGCCGGGGACCCGGTGGGCACCGTCCGCTCGCTGCGCCGGGTGCGCAGCCTGGAGCTGGGCCTCGGCATCACCGACCCGGCCCGCGGCCGCTGGCAGGGCGACCTCGCCGAGGCACTGGTCCGGATCGGTGAACCCGCCGAGGCGCAGGACGTCATCTGCGTCAGCCGCGAACACGCGCTGCGGCTCGGCCGGGAGAGCGTCCTCGCCGTGCTCGACCGGTCCGAGGCCCTGGTGCGCGCCGCCCGGGGCGATCTGGAGGCCGCCCTCGCCCAGCTGACGTCCGCTCAGGACCGGTTGGGCAAGCTCGGCTACGGCCTGGAGGAGGCGCGGGCCGCGTTCGCGCTGGCCCGGCTGCACGGCCGACGCTCCGGAACCGGGGCCTATGACGAGGCCGCCCGGATGTTCCGGCGGTGCCGGGCGCTGCCGTGGCTGCGCCAGGTGGACGAAGCCCTCGCCATTCCCGAGCCGGAACCGGCGCCGGCCGCGCCGGAGGCGCTGGACGCCCTGGACGTGCTGGCCGCGATGGAGCGTCAGGTCGCCGCGCTGGTCATGGAGGGCGCCACCAACCGGGAGATCGCGGCCCGGCTGTTCATCAGCGTGAAGACGGTGGAGGCGACGCTGACCCGGGTCTATCGCAAACTGGGGATCCGCTCGCGGGTGGACATCGTCCGATTGGCGGCAAGTCGGCGCGCGAAGTGAGAACACGGCCGGTTAACTGAACCGGACCGAGGGTTTTCCCTCACCCAACCCCTTAGGGGGTTCCCTCATTGGGAGCCGAGGGTTCCGGGTCCTAGCGTAAAGGGCGTGCCGCTCGCCCGGGCATATGGGGGTCGGTCCCTCCCTCGAGCTCTCGACTGTGCTCGAGCAGGGGCCCCCGCCCCCATGCAACACCCGCGCGACCCCCCACCGGTGCAACCCCCACTGAGGAGACTCATGTTCGGGCCCAGACGTGCCAGACAGACCGCCGCGACCCTGGTGGCCACCGCCGCCGCCGCGGCGACCGCGCTGCTCGCCTCCCCCACGGCGAGCGCCGCCCCCCAGCCCATCGTCGGCGGTACGACCACCACGACGACCGCTTACCCGTTCATGATGCAGATCACGGACGCGTCGCAGAACCAGTTCTGCGGCGGCACCCTGGTGGCGCCGACGAAGGTGGTGACAGCCGCGCACTGCATGGTCGGCGAGACCGCCGGCAGCGTCCGTGTGATCGGTGGCCGGACCTACCTGAACGGCACCAACGGCACGGTGAGCCGGGTCAGCAAGATCTGGGTCGACCCGGACTACACGGACGCCACGAACGGCGACGACGTGGCCGTACTGACCCTCTCGACGTCGATGCCGTACACCCCGGCGTCATACGTCTCCTCCTCCCAGACGGGCGTGTACGCGGCCAGCACCACGGCCCGCATCCTCGGCTGGGGGACCACCTCGGAGAACGGCAGCTCCTCCAACCAGCTGCGGACCGCGACCGTCCCGATCGTGTCCGACTCCAGCTGCCGTTCCTCCTACGGTTCGGACTTCGTCCAGTCCGACATGGTGTGCGCCGGATACTCCTCCGGCGGCGTGGACACCTGCCAGGGCGACAGCGGCGGTCCCCTGCTCATCAGGGGCGCCCTGGCAGGGATCACTTCCTGGGGCGAGGGGTGCGCGGAGGCCGGTTACCCGGGGGTCTACACCCGGCTGACCACCTTCTCGGACCTGGTGACCGCACAGGTCAACTCGTGACCCGGAAGACTTCCCGAGCACCCCTCGGGTGATTGCCAGGGGGCGTTGCGAGCCACCACGAGCGGCCCGCAACGCCCCCTATCCAATGCCGGGTCAGCCGGACCGGCGGCCCGTCGCGGAGGCGAAGCCCAGCCAGGTGTGCCGGTTGCCGGCCCAGCACCAGCCGACCTTGGGCGCGTTGCGGCGCTCGCGGCCGTCCCGTCCGGTGCCGTTGCTGATCCAGATCGCCGGCGTACGCGCGTCCAGCGCGCCGCCCGCCTTGCGCAGCCGGGAGCCGATGGTCATGAAGCAGTGGTTGCGCTCCAGGACGGCGGGCTGCTGAAGCACCCAGTGGATGCCCTCGGTGAGCAGTAGCGGGGTACGGTCCTCGGCGGTGAGGGCGGGCAGCGCCTCGTCGGGGCTCCAGTCGGCCATCCGGTCGCCGCGGTCGAGGCCGGTGAGCACATAGAGCGGGGCGTCGGGCAGCGGCACGGTGTCGAGGGGGGCGAAGAGGTCGACGTCGGTCATGTCGGTGACCACGAAGCCGGGCTTGCCGTCGCGGCGCAGCAGCGGCGCGAGGGCGGAGGCCGGGACGCGGTCCGGGTGCACGACGAGCAGGACGCCCTCGCCGGCCGCGGTGGCCTCGGTGGCCTCGGCGAAGGCGCGCAGCTCGGTGGCGGACAGTCCGGCGACCTCGTGCACCCCCAGCTCGATCAGGCGCTCGGCCTGTGCGCTCGGGGCCGGGAGTCCGGGCAGGACGGTGGTGGTTGCGGGCGTGGTGTCGGGCACGATGCTCCCAGGGACTACGAGTCGGGTGGGCCCAGGGGCAACGCGACGGCCCCCCTGGAAGGTTCCCGCCCGGCCGCCCGGGCCTCACCGTCGTACGACGTCCCCGAACCGGATGTCGTACGCCGTCCCCGGGTGCAGCACGCGCAGCATCCGCTCCCCCTCCGCGGTCACCTCCGAACGCCGGGCCTTCGTCAACTCACCGAAGACCTCGATGACCAGGGCGTCGGGGTCGAGTCTCCACAGGCCGGCCAGGAAACCGTCGACCAGCAGGGTGCGGTGGGCCTGGTTGTCCTGCCAGGTGCGGCCGTGGTGGGCGGGCGGGACCACACGGGTGCGGTCGGCGTGGGAGAGCAGCAGATTGTCGAACTCGGGCAGGAAGCGGGGCGGGGACGGGGTCGCCGGGTCGGGGCGCGGGGCGTCGGGGAGGTCGAAGAGTTCCACGCCGTTCGGGTCACGGAAGGTCAGCAGCCGCGGGCGCAGCCGTTCGAAGGCGGGCCGCAGGCGGGTCAGCCCGGCCCAGGTCTGCATGTCCCGCACCGAGGCGGGGCCGAAGGCGGCGAGGTAGCGCAGGACCACGGAGTCGGGCGTGGGTTCCGGTTCGGTGGGGCGGCCCAGCCAGTGCTCGGCGGTGGTGAGGGCGACCTGGCCGCTCTCCTCCCACAGTCCGCGCGGGGTGACCTGGACCAACGGGAGGGTGCAGCGGGCGGCGACGGCGAGGGCCCGCGGGTCGGCGTCCGGCCACTGGGCACCGAGGGCCTGGCGCAGCTGGGCCATGGTGCGCGGTCCGGCCTCGACCAGTTCGCGGGCGACGGCGGCGAGCCGGTCCAGGTCGACGCCGGCCAGCCCCGTGCGGAAGTTCCCCAGTTCGCGGTCGCGGGCCGGCTGGACGAAGGGACGCAGGGCGAGGCAGTCGTCGGCGGTGTGGGTGTGGATCGTGGAGCGCAGGGTGACGAGCCGGGCCACCTCACGGTGTGCCATGAGCGCGGACAGCTGCTCCGGCGCGAAATCCTGCAGGCGGGCGGCGAGGGCGTAGTACGGGGGCTTGACGTTCTGCGCCTGGAGGCCGAGGAGGTGGCCGACCGCGTCCCGGGCGGACCGCGCCGAGCGACGCAGCAGGAGCTGCCGGGCGAGGGTGGCGCGGTTCAGGGCGCGAGTGTCCAGGACCGGGCCGGCCGCGGTGCTCCCGCCGACACCGCTGTGCTGCACGCTGCTCTTGGTCATGACCGCACGCTGACTCCCCTTGCGGACACCTTCTGTCCGCGACGTCCACCGAACCCGGGGCCCGGTCGTGGCCGGCCCCGCTCGCCGTGGGCGCCGGCGTTGAGGGACCGTGGATATTCTGCTCGTATCCGCGCTGAGTGAGCACGCCGTACGCAGGCTCCGCGGAGAGGCGGCCGATGTCCGAGCGATCCCACGCCAGGAACGGCGGACGCCGGTCCGTCTGGCGCCGCGCCCCCGCCCCGCCTCAGCCCCCCGCCGGCGAGCCGCCCGCACCCGGAGCGGCACAGGCCGCCGAACCGGCGGGACTCGTGCGGGCCGCGCTCTACCGCGACGGCGTCCGGGTCGCCTCCCCCGCCACCCTCGCCGAGACCTACCGCGAGCTGCGCGAGCAGCCCGCGGGCCCGGCATGGATCTTGCGGTCGGCACCAGCCGTGTGCCCTTCAGCGCCCCGAAGTGCCGTAAACCCGGCTCGTGGTGAGCGGTGTGTCCCTAATCTAGGGGCGCACTACTGCTCAGGGCCTGCTCGGAACATGGCCTGTGTGTGATGGGGGACAGCAGGGATGGGGATCACGCAGTGGATGGCTCAGGCGGGGCCAGCGGGGTCGGCCGCGGTAGAGGCGTATGGAGCGGCGGTGCCGACGCGGGCGCAGGGTGCAGCCGCGGATGCGACGGCGGGATCGGGGCAGCGCATTGTGCAGGCTTTGTGGCGGCGGAGGGGCGAGGCAGGGCGGGCTGAGCCGGAACAGGCCGTGGTGGAGCACGCCAGCGATCCGGGGGGCCCGGACACAGAGGCCGCACTGCGGACAGTGCTGAAGCGGGCGCTGCGGGACGATCCCGAGTTGCGTGAGGAATTGGCGGCGCTGCTGCTGGTTCCGGCGGCGGGCTCGGCGATCATCACGGCGTCCGGTGTACGGTCGATCGCCGCCCAGTACATCGGGACCGCGATCACCGGGGACGGCCACATGCCGCGCTCATGAGCGGAAACGAGCGCCAGCCCTCGCAAGGAAGCTCGTTTCACGCAAAGGGAAAGGCGTCGATCGCCGCCCAGCACATCGGTATCGCGATCACCGGGGACGTGTTGCTCACAGAGTCCCCGGACGCGCCGAAGAAGGCGGAGGCTGCGCCTGGCACGTCCAACCTTCCGGAAGGGGGGTTATGTCTGGGACGCGCGGAAGAGCTGGCCGAGCTGCGGCGGATGCTGACGAGTCAAGGAGAGGGCGCGATCACACAGAGCGGGGCGGTGCACGGCCTTGGCGGGGTCGGTAAGACCACGCTCGCCCTGCACTACGCCCATCACCACCGTCGCCTCGGCGACTATCCACTTGTGTGGTGGATCGACGCCATGTCCCCAGCCGCCATCGAGCAGTCCCTGGCCACACTGACCGACCGATTAGTGCCGGGCTGGGCGGCTGAGGCAAACCCCGCGTCGCGGGTGGCGTGGGCGTTGCAATGGCTTGCCTGGCATCCCGGTTGGCTTCTGGTGTACGACAACGTCGAGAACCCGCAGGACTTGTCCCCATACACAGGTGCATTGCAGGGCGGGCATCATCTGGCGACCAGTCGCCGCACCACGGGGTGGCCGGACCATGCGCCTACCCTGGCGCTGGGCATACTCGGCGCCGACGACGCCACCGACCTGTTGTGCCAGCTCGCGTTCAAGGGCCGGAGCGCGACAGCGCGGGAGCGGGCCGATGCAGCTGTGCTCGCTGCTGAGTTGGGTTTCTTGCCGTTGGCATTGAAACAAGCCGGGGCCTACCTCCACCAGAACCGCGGTATCAGCATCGACGCCTACCGCCGCCGACTGCAGACGAACATGCGGGAGGTCGCTGATGGCATCGACGCCGAGCGCACCGTCGCCCGCGTCTGGCTCGTCACGCTGCACGCTCTGAGGAAGGCCGATCCGCTCGCGGTGAGCCTGCTGCAAATGGCCGCGTGGCTGGCGCCTGAGAACATCCCCTACACCCTGCTCGGCCCGCACGACAGCGACCCGCACGAGATCGCCAAGGCAATCGGCACCCTCGCCGCCTACAGCATGGTCGCTGACAGCGGCACCACCATCACCGTTCACCGTTTGGTCCAGACCTTTCTGCGCACACCAGCCCCTCGCCACTGGTGGTCCCGGGCATGGAGGCGCCGCCTCCCACGAGGACGCGCCCAAGCCGAGCGGGCCGTCCTGCAGGCCCTTCCCTCGTCGGTAAGCCAGGAACCAGCCGACGAAATCAGGTGGGACTCCCTCACGCCCCACCTGATCGCCCTCGCCGCCACCACCCCGGCAGGGCTTCCCGCCACCATTCCCCTCACCAACGCGTACAGCGCTGCTGCCCACCGCCTCCACCAGCAGGGCCACACCGCTCGCGCCATCCCTCTGCTGCTGACCATCGTTGCCCAACGCGAGCAGTCCCTCGGCGACACCCACCCCCACACCCTGACCAGCCGCAACGACCTTGCTCTCGCTTATCAGGACGCAGGAGACCTCGACCAGGCCATCCCCCTGTATGAGACCACCCTCGCCCAACGCGAGAGGACCCTCGGCGACACCCACCCCCACACACTGACCAGCCGCAACGACCTTGCTCTCGCTTATCAGGACGCAGGAGACCTCGACCAGGCCATCCCCCTGCTCCAGTCCACCCTCGCCCAACGCGAACAGATCCTCGGGAACGCCCATCCCCACGCGCTGACCAGCCGCAACAACCTCGCCCTCGCCTACCAGGACGCAGGAGACCTCGACCAGGCCATCCCCCTGCTCCAGATCACCCTCGTCCAACGCGAGTACTTCCTCGGGAACGTCCACCCCCACGCGCTG